>NZ_CAJXNK010000002.1:0-733590 GCF_913057185.1 uncultured Altererythrobacter sp. | reverse complement strand
GTCAGCCGCGAAGACGCTATTGCCTGGGGCTTTAGCGGCCCGATGATCCGCGCGGCGGGTGTGCCGTGGGATCTACGCAAGTCGCAGCCGTATGATGTCTATGACCGGATGGAATTCGACATTCCCGTCGGCACCAATTCGGATTGCTATGACCGCTTCATGGTGCGCGTGAAGGAGATTTACGAAAGCGCCAAGATCATCAAGCAATGTCTCGCAGATATGCCCGAGGGGCCGATTGCGAGCGATGACGGCAAGGTTTCACCGCCGAAGCGCGGCGAGATGAAGCAATCGATGGAAGCGCTTATCCACCACTTCAAGCTCTATACAGAGGGCTTCCATGTGCCCGAAGGCGAAGTTTATGTCGCGACCGAAAGCCCGAAGGGCGAGTTCGGCGTTTATCTCGTCAGCGATGGCACTAATCGGCCATACCGCTGCAAGATCCGCCCGACGGCATTCTCGCACCTGCAGGCAATGGACTTCATGAGCAAGGGCCACATGCTGCCTGACGCGACCGCCATTCTCGGCGCAATCGATGTCGTATTCGGGGAGTGTGACCGCTAATGGCTGACCGTACTCCCGCACCCGACAACCCCGAACTGCGTGAGCGCTGGGGCAATTTCTCTTTCACCGACGCAAACCGCAAGAAAGCTGATTGGCACATCGCGAAGTATCCGGAAGGTCGCCAGAAATCGGCGGTGATGCCGCTGCTCGATCTGGCTCAGCGTCAGGTTGGCGAAGAAACCGATACGCAGGGCTGGCTGCCGCTGCCGGTGATCGAATATGTCGCCGACTATCTCGACATGCCGGTGATCCGCGTGCTCGAAGTCGCGACCTTTTACTTCATGTACAATATGAAGCCGGTCGGCAAATATCACGTGCAGGTTTGCGGCACGACGCCGTGCATGCTGCGTGGCTCGGATGGCCTGTTCGAGACCTGCAAGAAACGCGGCATGAAGAAGGGCCAAGTGTCCAAAGATGGCCTTTGGACGCTAACCGAGGTTGAATGCATGGGCAATTGCGCGACCGCGCCAATGGTCCAGATCAATGATGACAATTACGAAGATTTGACGCCAGAGCGTCTCGATGCGGTGCTCGATGCGCTGGCCAAGGGTGAGCAGCCCAAAACTGGCACGCAAGAACCCGGCCGCCACACGTCAGAGCCTGCGAACGCCCTAAGTAATCTGAAAGAGATGGTCACCGAGAACCACGATTACAGGGGGGATTGGTGATCAGTAAGTACATTACACCCGTGTTGGCAGTGATTGTCGGCATGTTGGCCAGTTTTGGCCTGCAGGAAGCGGGTATTGAATCGCTTTGGGCCAAGGTTACTGGCGTTGTTGTCGCTATCGTCGCGTTCTTTGTGATCGGGTACATAAGGGCATCTCGGGCATGAACGGGGCTGTTCTGACATTGATGATCGCTGGTCTCGTCGGCTTTGGTGCGGGCGCGTATCTCGCCGCGACTGGCAGCCGCGAAGTAGGTATCATCCTGATGGGCGGCGGACTGTTGTTTCAAGTGCTGACGCTGCGCCAGCTGCGCGCGGCCAAGAAGGGTGCCCATGATGATCGGTAAGTCTAAGCGCATGGAGAAGGCAGGCGGACCGGCTATGGTTATCCTTGGCGCTGTATTCATGGGGACATCTCAGGTCGCTTTGGGCGCGGCGTTTCTCGCGATTGGGGCCGCACTGATCACTAAACAGAAGAAGACTGACGATGCTGGCTGATAAGGATCGCATCTTTACCAATGTCTACGGGTTCCAGCCGTGGAACCTGCCTGCTGCGCAAAAGCGCGGCGATTGGGACAATACGAAGAAACTGCTCGAGCGCGGGCAAGAAGCAATCATCGAGGAAATCAAGGACTCCGGCCTGCGCGGTCGGGGCGGGGCGGGTTTCCCTACCGGCCTCAAATGGTCCTTCATGCCGAAGGAAAGCAAGGACGGTCGTCCGAGCTTCCTCGTCATCAATGCTGACGAATCCGAGCCGGGTTCGTGCAAAGACCGCGAGATCATCCGCCACGATCCGCACAAGCTGATCGAAGGCGCGCTGGTTGCCGGTTTCGCCATGCGCGCGCGTGCGGCGTACATTTACATTCGCGGCGAGTATATCCGCGAAGCCGAAACGCTGCAGGCGGCGGTTGACGAAGCCTATGACGCGGGCCTTATCGGCAAAAACGCCAGCGGCTCTGGCTATGACTTCGATGTATTCATGCATCGCGGTGCGGGCGCCTATATCTGCGGTGAAGAAACCGCGATGATCGAAAGCCTTGAGGGCAAGAAGGGTCAACCGCGCCTGAAGCCGCCATTCCCGGCAGGCGCAGGCCTCTATGGCTGCCCGACCACGGTCAACAATGTCGAAAGCATTGCTGTAGTGCCCACGATCCTGCGTCGCGGCGCAAGCTGGTTCAACAGCTTCGGGCGCGAGAACAACAAAGGCACCAAGCTGTTCCAGATCAGCGGGCATGTCGAAAGGCCCTGCGTGGTCGAAGAAGCGATGAGCATTCCGTTCAAGGAGCTGATTGAGAAGCATTGCGGCGGCATCACTGGCGGTTGGGACAATTTGCTGGCGGTGATTCCGGGTGGTTCCTCGGTCCCATTGGTTCCTGCGAAGGAAATTATGGACGCACCGATGGACTTTGACGGTTTGCGTGAACTTGGCTCCGGCTTGGGTACGGCCGCCGTTATCGTCATGGACAAATCGACCGATATCGTCGGTGCGATCAGCCGCTTGAGCTATTTCTACAAGCACGAAAGCTGCGGCCAGTGCACCCCGTGTCGCGAGGGCACAGGCTGGATGTGGCGGATGATGGAGCGCCTGCGCACCGGCGATGCAGCGATCGAGGAAATCGATATGCTGCAGCAGGTCACCAAACAGGTTGAAGGCCACACCATCTGCGCGCTGGGCGATGCAGCGGCATGGCCGATCCAGGGTCTGATCCGCCATTTCCGCCCAGAGCTGGAGCGCCGGATCCACGAGCATAATGCGAAGTTCCAGGAGGCCGCTGAGTAATGCCTAAGGTCACCGTAGACGGACAGGAAATCGAGGTTCCCGCGGGCACGACTGTGCTGCAGGCGTGCGAGATGGCGGGCAAGGAAATACCGCGCTTCTGTTACCACGAACGTTTAAGTATCGCCGGTAACTGCCGGATGTGCTTGGTGGAAGTGAAGCCCGGGCCGCCCAAGCCGCAGGCCTCTTGCGCGCTGCCGACCGGCGAAGGTCAGGAAATCCGCACGGATACACCGATGGTGAAGACCGCGCGCGAAGGCGTGATGGAGTTCCTGCTTATCAATCACCCGCTCGATTGCCCGATTTGCGATCAGGGCGGCGAATGCGATTTGCAAGATCAGGCGGTGGCCTATGGCAGGGGTGGTTCGCGCTACGAAGAAAACAAGCGCGCCGTCACCGAGAAGTATATGGGGCCATTGATCAAGACGATCATGACCCGCTGCATTCACTGCACCCGCTGTGTGCGTTTCAGCGAGGAAATCGCGGGCGTGGACGAGATCGGCGCCCTCTATCGCGGCGAGGATATGCAGATCACCACCTATCTGGAGCAGGCGGCGGCGCATGAAATGAGCGCCAATGTGATCGACCTGTGCCCGGTGGGTGCGCTCACATCGCGTCCCTATGCGTTTGAAGCGCGCCCGTGGGAGCTGAAGAAGACGCTCAGCATCGACGTTTCTGACGCCGTTGGCGCGAATATCCGGATCGACAGCCGTGGCCGCGAAGTGATGCGCGCACTTCCGCGTATCAATGACGACGTCAATGAAGAATGGATTTCGGACAAGGCACGCTATCAGGTCGATGGCCTGACCAAGCGGCGCTTGGACAAGGTCTTCATGCGCAAACGTGGCGGTTTGAAGCCTGCGACGTGGGAAGAGGCCTTCAAAGCGATCGCCAAGCAGCTCAAAGGCGCGAAGTCGTCCATCGCGGCTGTCGCAGGCGACATGGTCGATTGTGAGACGATGTTTGCGGCGAAATCGCTGCTGAAAGCTTGCGGTTCGACCCTGGTCGAAGGTCGCCAGACTGGCATGGACTATGACGTGTCGAACCTTGCGGCAGTCAATTTCAATTCAACGCTGGCCGGTATCGAAACGGCCGACGCAATCCTGATCGTGGGCAGCCACGTGCGCTGGGAAGCGCCATCGGTGAATGTTCGCTTGCGCAAGGCGGTGAAGAACGGCGCGAAGGTCTATGTGATCGGCCCAGAGTGGGAGACGACGTTCCACGCCACCTTCCTGGGCGCGGACCTCTCTGTGCTGTCGAACCTGCCGAGCGATCTGGTCGAGCATTTCCACGAGGCAGAACGTCCCGCAATCATCATGGGCGGCGCGGCGCTGGCGAGGGGTGCGCTCCATGCGGGCCTCGCGGCTGCTGAGCAGTTGAAGGTCGTTCGCGAGGGCTGGAACGGTTTCAACGTGCTGCACTTCTCTGCTGCACGCATGGGCGGGCTGATGCTCGGCTTTGCGCAAAAGGGCGGCATGAAGGACATTGCAGCGGCTTCGCCCAAGGTGATCCTGTCGCTCGGCGCGGACGAGATGAATTTCGAGCCTTATGCGGACAGCCTGAAGGTCTATATCGGGCACCACGGTGACAAGGGCGCGCATGCGGCCGACATCATCCTGCCCGCGGCGAGCTACGTAGAGAAAGATGGCACCTACGTTAACACAGAGGGCCGGGTGCAGTTCGCAGAGAAAGCCGTGTTCGCGCCGGGTGATGCGCGCGAAGACTGGACAATTCTGCGCGCATTGGCCGATGCGCTAGGCGTTAATGTCGGCTTTGACAGCGTTGGCGAATTGCAAAGCGTAATGATCGCCGAAGTGCCTGCGCTGGGCGAAGAAGGCTTGGCCGATTACGGCACGCTACCTGCTGCGCCATCCGGCGCGAAGGTCGAAGGCGTGATCGAGGCCTATCCGATCAAGGATTTCTACCTGACCAACCCGATCGCCCGCGCGAGCGCGGTGATGCAGCGATGCTCGGCAGAACTGCTTCACGGTGATGAACTGAAGGAAGCGGCAGAGTGACCGAATTCTTCCAATCCCTCGGCATGAGCTACGAATGGGCGTGGTTCGTTGCCACGGTCAGCGGTATTCTGCTGATCGCATTCCCGGTGATGCTCGCGGTGGCGATGATCATCTATATGGACCGTAAGGTGCTGGGCGCAGTCATGATGCGGCGCGGGCCCAATGTGGTCGGCCCGTTCGGCCTGCTGCAGA
Source organism: uncultured Altererythrobacter sp. (assembly GCF_913057185.1). Classification (NCBI taxonomy): domain Bacteria; kingdom Pseudomonadati; phylum Pseudomonadota; class Alphaproteobacteria; order Sphingomonadales; family Erythrobacteraceae; genus Altererythrobacter; species uncultured Altererythrobacter sp. The sequence continues at coordinate 728,378 of NZ_CAJXNK010000002.1, read as the reverse complement.
GTTTTGCAGATGGCCTGAAGGTATTCCTGCAGGAAACCATCATCCCCAGCGCCGCGAACAAGGGCATTTTCCTGCTCGCGCCGATCGTGACCTTTACCGTCGCGCTCGCCGCATGGGCGGTGATTCCGTTCGACGCACATATGGTGCTGGCAGACATCAATGTCGGCCTACTCTACATTCTCGCGATCAGTTCGCTGGGTGTTTACGGCGTGGTGATGGCGGGCTGGGCATCGAACTCGAAATATCCGTTCTTCTCCGCAATGCGCGCCGCTGCACAGATGATCAGCTACGAAGTTTCGATCGGCTTCATCCTGGTCTGCGTGGTTCTGTGGGCGGGCACATTCAACTTGAACGGTATTATCGAGGCACAGCGCGGACACGGCCTCGGCTTCGTCAACGGGTTCTTCTTTAACCCGCTGCTGTTCCCGATGTTCGTGGTGTTCTTCATCAGCTGTCTGGCGGAAACCGCACGCGCACCGTTTGACCTGACCGAGGCCGAGTCAGAGCTCGTCGCCGGTTTCCAGACCGAATACAGCTCTATGAGCTTCGCGCTGTTCTGGCTTGGCGAATATGCCAACATCCTGTTGATGTGCATGCTCTGCGCGATCCTGTTCATGGGTGGCTGGCTGCCGCCGGTTGAGTGGGCGCCGCTCTATGCGGTGCCAGGCATCATCTGGCTGCTGGGCAAGACCCTGCTCTTCTTCTTCCTGTTCAGCTGGATTTGGGCTACCGTTCCGCGCTTCCGCTATGACCAATTGATGCGTCTGGGCTGGAAAGTCTTCCTGCCGATGAGCCTGATCTTTGTTGCGGTCATTTCCGGCTACCTCATGGCTACGGGGCATTTTGTAAAATGAGCACCGTCACACATCTCATCAAAAGTTTTACCCTTTGGGAATTCCTGAAGGCGCATGCGCTGACGCTGAAGTATTTCTTCAAGCCTAAGTTCACGATCAACTATCCGTTCGAGAAGAACGCGCTTTCTCCGCGTTTCCGCGGGGAGCATGCGCTACGCCGTTATCCCAATGGCGAGGAACGCTGCATCGCGTGCAAGCTGTGCGAAGCGGTATGCCCGGCGCAAGCGATCACCATCGAGAGCGAGCCGCGTGACGATGGCAGCCGCCGCACCACGCGCTATGACATCGACATGACGAAATGCATCTACTGCGGCTTCTGTCAGGAAGCCTGCCCGGTGGATGCGATCGTTGAAGGTCCGAACTTCGAATACGCCACCGAAACACGTGAGGAGCTGCTCTACGACAAGGCGAAGCTGCTGGCCAACGGGGACAAGTGGGAACGTGCAATTGCCGCGAACCTTGAAGCCGATGCGCCGTATCGCTAACCGCCGCCGCGAAGAGAAACAGGGGTCATGATACAAACCTTAGCCTTTTACCTGTTCGCAGGTTTGATGATCGGCAGCGCGCTGCTGGTGATCACCGCACGCAATCCGGTGCACTCCGTGCTCTGGCTCATCCTCGCATTCTTCAATGGTGCGGGCTTGATGGTGCTGGTGGGTGCTGAATTTATCGCGATGCTGCTGGTGATTGTTTACGTTGGCGCAGTGGCGGTGCTTTTCCTGTTCGTGGTGATGATGCTCAACATCGATTTCGCCGCTATGAGGGCGGGTTTCATCAACAACTTCCCGCTTGGCCTGCTCGTCGCGCTGATCCTTTTTGCAGAGCTGTTCATCGGGATCGTGGCTTACAATGCAGGCGGGCTGGAGCTGGGAACGCCCAATGGCACTGCTGCACAGCCGCTGGGCATGAGCAATATCGAGGCGATCGGCGCGCTGCTATATGGCCGTTATATTTTCCTGTTCGAAGTGGCGGGCATCATCCTGCTCGTGGCAATGATCGGCGCTATTGTGCTGACCCATCGTAAGCGTCCGGACAACGCCCGCGCGCGACAAGATATCGGCAAGCAAATCCGCCGTCGTCCCGAAGATGCGACAGTCATGAAGAACCCTGAAACGGGCAAGGGGGTCGAGCTGTGATCGGCATCGAGCATTATATCACCGTCAGCGCGATCCTGTTTGTGCTGGGCGTGATGGGCATTTTTATCAATCGCAAGAATGTGATCGTCATCCTGATGTCGGTCGAGCTGATCCTGCTTGCAGTGAATATCAACTTGGTTGGTTTCAGCGCTTTCATGAATGATCTGGTGGGTCAGATCTTCGCGATGTTCGTGCTGACCGTCGCTGCTGCAGAAGCGGCTATCGGACTGGCGATTTTGGTCATCTATTTCCGTAACCGCGGCACTATCGCGGTCGACGATGCGACGCAGATGAAGGGATAAGACCAAGTGCATCCGATCCTTCTCATCGTATTCCTGCCCTTGCTCGCGGCTATCGTCGCGGGGCTGGGTAATCGCATGCTTGGCAATACAATTGCCAAGTCGCTGACCACAGGCGCGCTTTTCATCAGCTGTATCCTAAGCTGGCCGATCTTCGTCGGCTTTCTTACTGGCAGCATGGAGGCGAGCGTCGTTCCAGTCCTGAAATGGGTGGAGAGCGGCACGCTATCGTTTGACTGGGCTCTGCGTGTTGATGCGTTGACTGCGGTCATGCTGGTGGTGATCACCACGGTATCTGCACTCGTTCACCTGTATAGCTGGGGCTATATGGAGGAAGACCCGGATCAGCCGCGCTTCTTCGCGTACCTTTCGCTGTTCACCTTCGCGATGTTGATGCTGGTAACGGCGGACAACCTCGTTCAGATGTTCTTCGGTTGGGAAGGGGTTGGCCTCGCATCCTATCTGCTGATCGGTTTCTGGTTCAAGAAACCCAGCGCCAATGCCGCCGCGATCAAGGCCTTTGTCGTCAACCGCGTGGGCGACCTTGGCTTTATGCTCGGCATTTTCGGAACGTGGTTGGTGTTTCAGACCACGTCGATCCCGGAAATCCTCGCGGTAGCCCCCGGAATGACCGGTTCGACCATCGGGTTCTTGGGCTACCGGATGCACACGATGGATATTCTGTGCGTGCTATTGTTCATCGGTGCGATGGGTAAATCCGCGCAGCTGGGTCTGCACACTTGGTTGCCGGACGCAATGGAAGGTCCGACGCCGGTTTCTGCGTTGATCCACGCCGCGACCATGGTAACCGCGGGCGTATTCATGGTGTGCCGCCTTTCGCCGATGTTCGAAGCAGCCCCAGTGGCGCTCAGCATGGTGATCTTCGTCGGCGCCGCGACATGTTTCTTCGCGGCCACTATCGGCACCACGCAGTGGGACATCAAGCGGGTGATCGCGTACTCGACCTGCTCTCAGTTGGGCTACATGTTCTTTGCAGCGGGTGTGGGCGCCTATGGCGCGGCTATGTTCCACCTGTTCACGCACGCGTTCTTCAAGGCACTGCTGTTCCTCGGTGCAGGCTCCGTGATCCACGCGATGCATCACGAGCAGGACATGCGCTATTACGGTGGCCTTCGTAAGAAGATCCCGCTCACATTCTATGCAATGATGGCCGGCACGCTCGCGATCACCGGCGTGGGTGTATTGGGCGTCTTTGGTTTCGCAGGTTTCTATTCGAAAGATGCGATTCTCGAGGCGGCATTTGCGCGCGGCACCGATATGGCAATGTTCGCTTTCTGGGCTGGCGCTGTGGCAGCACTGTTGACCAGCTTCTACAGCTGGCGCCTGGTGTTCCTGACCTTCTACGGCAAGCCGCGCTGGATCGAGAGCGAGCATATTCAGCACTCAGTGCACAAGACACCGGAAGAGGCAGGTGAGGACACGACAGGCGGCTATCACCCGCATGAAAGCCCGATTTCGATGCTGATCCCGCTGGGTGTGTTGACCGTGGGCGCAATCTTCGCTGGCTACGTCTTCAAATATCCGTTCATCGATGGGTCTGCTGAAGCTGTGAACGGCGCGTTCTGGGGGGGCTCGATCTATTTCAACGAGAACCTTATCCATGCGCTGCACGCCGTACCGACATGGGTGAAGCTGACCGCGACATTCGTGATGATAGTGGGCTTTGTCACAGCATGGTTCGCTTACATCAAAGACACATCAATCCCGGGCAAGTTCGTGGAGCAATTCCGCGTCATTCACCGCTTCGTTTACAACAAGTGGTACTTTGACGAGCTCTATCATCTCGTCTTCGTGAAACCGGCTTTCTGGCTTGGCCGCATCTTCTGGAAGAAGGGCGATGAAGGCACGATCGACCGCTTCGGTCCGAACGGTGCCGCATGGCTGGTTCAGCGTGGCGCTCTCGTCGCGAAGAAGGTGCAGTCCGGTTATCTCAATAGCTACGCGCTGATCATGCTGCTCGGCCTGGTCGCGGCAATTACATGGGTCCTGTTCTGATGGAAGGCTTTCCAATCCTTTCCGCAATGCTGCTGGTCCCGTTGATTGCGGGTATCGCGTGTTTCTTTCTTGAGGCGCAGGCGGCGCGCATGACTGCGTTGGTCGCGACGCTGGTCAATCTGGCGCTCGGCATTGTGCTGTGGGTCAACTACGACATCGGTGGCGCGCAGTGGCAGTTTACCGAAACCGCGCCGTTGTTCGCGGGCTTCGAATACGCGCTTGGAATTGATGGTATCGCGCTGATGCTGATCATGCTCAGCGTATTACTTATGCCGATCTGTATCCTTGCCAGTTGGGAGGCGATCCAGAAGCGCGTTGGAGAGTACATGGCTGCGTTCCTGATCATGGAAGTCCTGATGATCGGCGTCTTTGCCGCGCAGGACATGTTCCTGTTCTACATCTTCTTTGAAGCTGGCCTGATCCCGATGTATCTGATCATCGGCGTGTGGGGCGGGGACAACCGCATTTACGCGAGCTATAAATTCTTCCTCTACACTTTGCTCGGCTCGGTACTGATGCTGATCGCAATGTTCTGGATGGTGAACACTGCGGGCACGTCGGACATTCCGACATTGATGCAGTATGACTTCGATCCGAAGGCACAATTCTGGCTGTTTCTGGCCTTCTTCGCCAGCTTTGCAGTCAAGATGCCGATGTGGCCGGTGCACACCTGGCTGCCCGATGCGCACGTTCAGGCGCCGACTGCCGGTTCAGTCATTCTGGCGGGCGTTTTGTTGAAGCTTGGCGGATATGGCTTCATCCGGTTCAGCCTGCCGATGTTCCCGGAAGCAAGCGCACAACTGGCGTGGTTGATCTTCGCACTGTCGATGATTGCCGTGGTGGTGACCAGCCTGATTGCGCTGGTTCAGCACGATATGAAAAAGCTGATTGCCTATTCCTCAGTCGCGCACATGGCGATCGTGACAGCCAGCTTGTTTGCGTTCAACGTGCAAGGGCTGGAAGGCGCGATGATGATCATGCTCGGCCACGGTCTTGTCTCTGGCGCGCTGTTCCTCTGCGTGGGTGTTATCTACGACCGTCTGCATACGCGCGAGATTTCGCGTTACGGCGGCCTCAGCATCAACATGCCGTATTACGCGCTTTTCTTCCTGCTGTTCACGATGGCTAGCATCGGCTTGCCGGGAACCAGCAACTTTGTCGGCGAATTCCTTGCGCTGGCAGGGATCTACAAGATTTCGACCTGGGTCGCCTTTGTGTGCACCACGGGCATCATTCTGGGCGCAGGCTATATGCTGTATCTGTATCGCCGTGTTGCTTTCGGCGAGCAAAAAAACGCCGATGCCGCCTCCATGCTTGATCTGGACAAGCGTGAATGGATCATGCTCGCACCGATCGCTGCGGCCGTGCTGTGGATGGGTGTGTACCCTGAAAGCTTCCTTGCACCTATGCGGCAGGATATTGCGGCGCTTGAAGCCCGCCTTGCGCGCGCGGCCCCAGAAGGAGATAGCCAGCTAGTGATTGGCCAGCCGACCGGCGTGATCGCCAATGAAATGTCGCATGACAGCGAAGAACACGGAACGGAGGGAGCCCACTAATGGACTTTGCAGCCTCCTTTGCGTTGATCGCACCTGAGCTTGTGCTGACCGGTACTGGCATGATCTTGCTGCTGATTGCGGCATGGGGCGGTGACAAGCGCGCGCAGCTCAATACCTATTTGGCATGCCTCGGTTTGTTTGCTGCCGGCATATTGCTGGTTCCGACCTTGCACGATGGCCTTATGGGGCCGGACACCCACGCCTTTGGCGATCTGATGCGAGCAGATGCATTCTCCGCATTTGCCAAGTCGCTAATCTATCTCGGCGCGATAGGGTGCCTGTTGGTGGCTCCGGCCTACTTCAATCGCCACAACGCCATGCGCGCTGAATATCCGGTCCTGATCGCGTTCGCGGCGCTGGGAATGAGCATCATGGTTTCCGCTGGTGATTTCCTGACGCTGTACCTTGGCTTGGAACTCAACAGCCTTGCCGCATACGTTCTTGCATCAATCCTGCGCAATGATGACAAATCAGCCGAAGCGGGCCTGAAGTATTTCGTACTTGGCGCTCTGGCATCGGGCATCCTTCTTTACGGCATGAGCTTGCTCTATGGCTTTACCGGCAGCACCAGCTTTGTTGGCGTGTCTGCCGCACTGTCTGGCGATCTCTCGACTGGAGCATTGTTCGGTATCGTATTCGTGCTGGTGGGCCTTGCATTCAAGATATCCGCCGTTCCGTTCCACATGTGGACACCAGATGTTTATGAAGGCGCTCCAACCCCGGTTACGGCCTTCTTCGCGACAGCACCCAAGGTTGCTGCGGTTGCTTTGACCGCACGCGTCGCGCTGGAAGTATTCGGCGCTCAAGTTGATGCATGGCGTCAGATCGTGATTTTCATTGCCTTGGCTTCGATCGTGGTCGGTGCGCTGGGTGCGATCGGACAGGAAAGCATCAAGCGCCTGCTCGCGTTCAGTTCGATCAACAATGTCGGCTTTATCTTGATCGGATTGGCCGCCGCGACGACGCAGGGTGCATCGGCAATGATGGTCTATCTGTGGATATACATGGCCATGTCATTGGGCAGCTTTGTTGCTGTCCTAATGCTGAAGGATGCTGCGGGCACTTCGGTTGAGAGTATATCCGGAATGGCGGGCATGGTGCGTGAGCAACCGCTGCTGAGCTGGAGCATTTTTTTCCTGATGCTGAGCCTGGCCGGCATTCCGCCGCTGTTCGGTTTCTGGGGCAAGTTTGTGGTTTTCCAGGCCGCGGTGGAGGCGGATCTGATCTGGCTTGCTGCAATCGGCATTGCGGCCAGCGTGATCGGCGCGTTCTATTACCTTAAGGTGTGCAAGATCATCATGTTTGATGACTCTGCGGGCCTTGTTACGGGCAAGAACGAAAAAACGCATTGGGCGGTGCTGGGCATCACTTCGCTTATCATTTCGCCGCTCGGTTATCTGCTAACGCCATCGCTGGGCGATCTGGCTGATAAAGCGGCAAGCGCGCTGTTCCTTGCCTCTTGATCCATTTCGTAGACGAAACCGGCTCCACCAATGCTGATCTGCTCGCGGGCTTGAGCGCGGGTGAGGCGCTGCGCGAAGGTGACTGGCTGGCTGCGCGCCGTCAGGTTTCAGGCCGCGGCAGGCAAGGGCGGAAATGGTTTGACGGTGCGGGCAATTTCATGGGCTCTACCATTGTGCGCCCGGCAGAAAGCGATCCGCCCGCGCACACTCTCGCGTTGTTGAGCGGCCTCGCGGTCTACGAGGCTTTGCTGCCATTTTGCCCCGATCCGTCCGCACTGACGCTGAAATGGCCGAATGACCTATTGCTTCGCGGTGCAAAGCTGTGCGGGATATTGCTTGAATCGCAAGCCAACACGGTGGTGGTGGGAATAGGTGTGAATCTGCGCGCAGCACCAGACCTGCCGGATCGCAGGACGATCAGCCTGTCGGAAGTCACCGCTACGCCGGAGTTAGAGGATTTCGCGGATCGCCTCGCCAAGTCATTCGCCGTTGAACTGGAGCGGTGGCGCAGTCACGGTCTGGAGCTTTTGATACGTCGTTGGCAGGCGGCCGGCCATCCAAAGGGCACTCTGCTAACAGTTCATGATCCCTCTGGTGACAGGGTCACGGGTGAATTCGCAGGATTGGATGCTAGTGGTTCCTTGCTGTTGCGTGACAGCGATGGCAAGACCCACACTGTCCACGCCGGTGACGTGAATTTGGATTAGGAGTTCGCAATGCTGCTTGCAGCTGATGTCGGAAACACGAATGTCGTTTTTGCGCTTTTTGAAGGGCGTGAGATCAAGGCACGCTGGCGCATTGCGACAGACCCTCGCCGCACAGGAGATGAGTATGCAGTGTGGCTGCTGCAATTGCTCGAGATCGAAGGCGTAAAGCGTGAAGAGATCACGCAGATCATTTACGCATCAGTTGTCCCGCGCGCGAACCACAACCTTAATGTACTGTCGGAGAAGTATTTCGGCATAACGCCATTGATTGCCGGGCAAGGGGCCGCTGAATGGCCCTTCGCCATTGATGTTGATCAACCCAGTTCACTTGGGGCGGATAGGGCGCTCAATATATTGGCCGCGCATGACAAATATGACGGCGATCTGATCGTGGTTGATTTTGGCACTGCAACCAAATTCGAAGCGATTGATTTCAATGGCACTTACAAGGGCGGAATCATCGCACCGGGCATCAACCTGTCGCTTGATGCGCTGGTCGGCAAGACCGCGAAACTGCCGCGCATCGCAATCCGCGCGCCTGACGATGACAGCGTGATCGGGCGCAATACAGAGGATCAGATGCTAATTGGCATCTTTTGGGCGCATGTCGCCATGATGGAAGGATTGATCGCACGCATGCAGGCAGAGATCGGCCGCCCGGCCAAGATTGTAGCCACCGGTGGGCTCGCGATCCTGTTTGATGAGAAAACCGATATCTTTGACTATGTCGATGCTGATCTGACTATTCAGGGGCTCGCAATTCTGGCGGAGCATGCCACCTCGTGAAGAAAGACTTCACACCGGAAAAAGAGCTGCTCTTCCTCGCGCTTGGCGGATCGGGTGAGATTGGCATGAATGTCAATCTCTACGGTTGCGACGGCAAGTGGCTGATGGTGGATCTGGGGATGACATTCTCAGGCGATGTCTATCCTGGTGTTGATCTGGTTTTCGCTGATCTGGAATTCATCGAAGAGCGCGCGAAAGACCTGCTCGGGATTGTCCTGACTCATGGACATGAGGATCATATCGGCGCTGTGCCGTATTTTGCGGCTGAATTGGGCGTGCCGCTCTACGCAACGCCATTCACCGCAGAGCTGGTGCGGCGCAAGTTGGAAGAAGCGGGGCTTTCCAAGGAGGTTGATCTGTTCATCGTTGAGGAAGATCACGGCGAATTCAACCTCGGCCCGTTCGATATCACTTACATTCCTCTCGCACACTCGATTGCCGAGGGAAATGCGCTGAAAATTGACACGCCCTATGGACGCATCTTCCACACAGGTGACTGGAAGCTAGACGAAGAGCCGATCATCGGAGAGCCGACCACAGAGGAAGAGCTGTGCGAAATCGGCGAGGAAGGTGTACTCGCGCTGGTTTGCGACAGCACCAATGTCTTCAATCCCAAAGCCAGCGGCTCGGAAGGTGCGGTGCACCGCAGTCTGATGGAAGAAGTTGCCAAGCACAGCGGTAAGCGCGTGATGGTGACCACCTTCGCGTCCAATGTCGCCCGATTGCAGACTTTAGGCGAGGTGGCGCGCGAAACGGGCCGGCAGCTGTGCGTAGCTGGGCGCTCGCTTGATCGGATTATCAGCGTCGCACAAGAGAACGGGTATCTACAGGATTTTCCTGAACCAATCGATTTTGATACGGCGATGGGCTTGCCGCGCGGCCAGGTGCTGATCATCGCAACCGGTGGGCAGGGCGAACCGCGTGCGGCGCTGGCGAGGGTAGCTGAAGGCAATCACCCGCTAGAGCTGGCGCCTGGTGACGTGATCCTGTTCTCCAGCCGGCAAATCCCAGGAAACGAGATCGCCATTGGGCGAGTGATGAACCAACTGGCTGATCGCGGGATCGTAATGGTCACGGATCGCCAAAGCGCAATCCACGTTTCTGGTCACCCCGGAAGACCGGAGCTCGAAGCGCTCTACGATTGGCTCAAACCCGAAATTCTGGTTCCGGTTCACGGCGAAATCAGGCACATGCATGAGCAAGCGAGACTTGGCCACGCCAAGGGCATATTGGCCAATATCGTTCAGAAGAATGGCGATATCGTGCGCCTTGCCCCGGGCTATCCCGGCAAAATTGCCGAAGTGCGGGCAGGGCGGCTTGTTTTGGATGGCGATATCATTGCGCCTGCTGATGGTGAGGCGATCACAATGCGCCGTCGCATTGCGCGTGAAGGCATGCTGTTTGTTGTACTCGATCAGCACCGCAACCCGACCATCGAAGCGGTTGGACTTCCGCTCGAAGAGGATCTGGAAGACTTCGTTGCAGAAGCTGTTTCGGACGTTCGCGATGCTTTGAAGCGGCTGCGCGGTCAGGTGAGCCGCGACCCCGCTGCCGTTTACGAAGCCGCGCGTCTTGCAGCCCGGCGCGCGGCTCAACGCTGGTCTGGTAAAAAGCCCCAGGTTCGTGTGCTAATGCTTGAGGAACAAGATTGATGGAATGGACGTCGGTCGTTGCAATTTATGCCTTGTTCTGGGTGATGACGGCATTCGTCATGCTGCCATTCGGCATCAAAACTCATGATGAAGCCGGATTGCCCAAGATTCCCGGGCAGGCCGATAGCGCGCCTGTTGGCTTCCGCCCGGGACGCCACGCGTTGCAGGCAACAGTAATCGCAGCAGCATCGACTACAATTTACGTGGCCAATTATGTCTATGGCTGGGTGACTGTTGATGCTCTCAATATCTTCCCGGATCCACCAAGCCAACGTTAAGCGAAATGTGGCCGGTTTAATCCCGCAAACGCTCTATCGACTGTGCAAGGGCAACGTATAGCTTTCCGATATCCGAACTTAGCAGGGTAACTCCCAGGGCATTACCATCGCGAGTTGAAAGCACATTGCGCAGCATGCTTTCAAAGTCATGGATGTAACGGCTTACATGCTCGCGGAAGTCATGATCGGCTTCGAAAAGCTCTACGACTTCCCGCGCTTCTATATTGCTTACCAAGCGCACAGATTTTCGGGCGAAAACCCCACGATCACCCTTCAGATATGCGGCCCATGCGGTGTCGCTAACGTCTTGCGACAGGCCTTTTGCGATATCGATGGCGTTGGAATTGAGGCTCTCGGTGATCAATGCCATCCGGCGCGCAAAATCATTATCCACCTTCTCGCCCGCATGCTCTCGTGCACGGGCCACGCGTTCTTCCAGATTGCTAACCAATTCATTCACCTTGACCAGCTGATCGCGCAGGCTGGCTGTGGTCGCTTGGACATGCTCATTCGCACGCGTTGAGGCTTCCTCAAGTCGCTCGACCGCAGCATCTCCTTCCGTGCGAAGGCTACGTTCGATTGCAGCACTTGCTTTCGCGCCGATTTCTCCGGCCAAGTTTTCCAGCCGCTCGCCGGATCCACTTTCGATTGCAGCAAACGCGCTCCGCGCGGCCTTCTCAAGCTCGGCGATGGCCGATTGCAGATTTTCGCTCGCTCGAGCGCTGACACGGTCGCTTTCTTCGCCCAAGGCACCCAAAGCGCGACGAAGGTTTGAAATTTGGGTCAGGCTCTCACTGGAGTTATCAGCAAGCTTGTCGTTCAACGACGTGATTTGTTCATCGGCACGATTCAAGCCCTCGCTCGCTGAAATCACATAGTCTGACAGTCCCGCGCTTCGATCATGCGCGGCATCAACGCTTTGCCGAAGTGCAACTGCTTGCTGTTCAATTTGATTGAGTTTGTCACTAGCCTTGCCGACTGCAGCGGGCAGAGTTTCTCTGGCCTCGCGCGCACTTGACTGAATGATTTCCAGCAGCCGAACACCGGATTCGGTCAGTTCTCCGATTGTCTTCCCGCTTGCATTCAGATCGCTGCGAAGCGTTGAAACGTGCTCGCCAAAACCAACGGTGCCCGCGTCGAGTACATCCTGTGTGGCTTCCGCTTGTTCTGCCATGGCGGCAAGCAGTGTGTTAAGCTCTTCAAGTTTGGTGGTTACGTCAGCCCCGTATGACACCAGTCTCTCGAGGCGCTCGTTCTGTGCCTCACTGCGTTCTGCCAGCATTTCATCAAGATCAGTCAGGCGCTGGGCCAGCACTTCGCTGGCCTGAGTTTCACGGGTTTCAAAACCGTGTTGTCTCCGGGCCATCTCTTCTTCGAAGCGGGCATTTCGTGCCGCAATCCGGTCATCAAATTCGCTTGCTTCAATATGAAGCGCCTTGACGCGATCTCGTGAGGCATTGATTGCCTGTTGATCCAATTGGTCCAACCGCGAGACAACCTCGGCAATTTCCTCTTGAAATTCCGATTTTCTGGCGCGCAATTTGTCCAAAGCATCGTCTTGAGACCGCGCGAAAGAGGATGTTACTTCTTCGCTGCCTTCACGCAGAGTATCCAACCGCATCTGCAAATGGCCGATTTGTGCAGTTTCCTGATCCGCGAGTTCCTCAGCCATGCTTATGACCGACTGGCGCAGATCATCCGAACGCCTGCGCATCGCTGCCAACGCATCAACCTCGCGACCCTCCAGCTCAACACGGAAGGCATCTGACTGCTCTTGCAGGCCGGCAAACCGTGCTTCGGCGGCATGTTCAATGCTATCAAGCTGTGTCGCAAAGCCAGCCAAGGTAGTTTCGATCTTGCCTGACAGCGCGCTTAGCTGACGTTCGCTAGCCTTGCCAAACTCATTGAGACGCTCAAATCCGGAAACCAGGTGTTCCAACTGTTCATGCGCCGTTCGTCCGGCTTGCCCAACCTGATTGGATACATCACGTGCCGAATTGGCAATGACCGGAAGATCATCGCGCAATTTAGACATATTTGTCAGCGCAGTATCGCTGACACTTGCGATGGCCTCGACCTGAGCGCCATTGCTCTTGATGAGAGACTGGAGTTCGCTCGCATGGGTTGAAATCCGTTCGCTTGCGATCCTGCCGAGAGAATCAAGTTCGCGCGATTGGCTACCAAGAAATTCGCGCGCAAGAGACAGCTCGCGGTTCACAGCCCCCAAACGATCTTCCAGCGCTTGAGATTCCTGGCGCAGCATCTGCGCCGTGTCGCCAAAGCGCTGCGCCTCGCGGCGACTGTTGCGCATTGAAAGCAGCCAGAAGATCGAGATCAGCAGCATCGGGACAGCCCAATTGATGATCCAACCGATCCACTGCTGTGAGGTACCCCCTGTGATTATGTCGTTGCGGAACGCCCAGGCAAAGAAGCCAGTCCATGTGAGCATCGCAATAACGGCGGTCATGGGGACAAGCCGATCGATCCAGCGGGTGCGTGGAGCGGGTTCGAACTCTTCCCCTTCGGAAATCCATTCCTCCTCCAGTACAATCGGCTCTTCAGCCACATTTTCTGCTGAATCCACAGGTGCTTCCTGCACCGTCTCTTGGCCTACGGCCTTGATTTGCCACTTTCCCGTCATTTGGGGAATCTAGCCGATTTTCGGAAAGGATAAACCCTGCTTTAACCCTTTCTCGGATATCTGCTGAAATATGGCTTATGAAAGTGGATCACTGGATGCGACCCTTGCAGCAGCTACGGGGCAGGATATCGGCCTTTTGGCCGAGCTGCGCACTGCGCTGGTCGAAAGCGCAGACAAGCAACTGGATCTGCTCAAGCGTTCACGTTGCGACGGCAATTGGCAGGTCGCAGCCATGCGTTTGAAGGGTCTTGCCGCCAGTTTCCACGCAGAAACGCTGTTTGATGCAGCGGAAGAAGCGTTGACCTGTGCGCCGGGTGATCCTGTAGTCACACGGCGGATCGAAGCTGCCATTGCCGCGTTGCGCGGGCATGACCCGGCGCCATTCGGAATTAACCGACAATCCTAATCGCGTGCTTGGCAGAGCGATGCTTTAGCGCTTAACAAAGGCTATCCGAACTGGGGGCCTATTACATTGCGCACAGCACTGATCTCTTGTCTTGAGACATTGCCGGATGGCAAGCGCCGCGGGTTTGCCCGATTAGGCGGACGTATGTTGCTGTCGTGGCAGATAGACATGGCGCACGATCTGGGCTGCGAGCGGTTTATCTGCCTGACAGATGCGAAGCTTGAGGCGTTTGAAGAACTCAAGGATCAAATTCAGCAGTTTGGTGGAGAATTTCACACAATATCGGGACCATTGCCGTTGGTGTCGTTGCTGTCTGCGGATCAGGAACTCATGGTCATTGCGGATGGATTGATTGCCGACCGGGCTCAAGTGGCTGCCTTGCTGACGGGCCAGCGTGGCGTGCTGGTTTTACCAGATACCGCAGGCATCGAGGCTGGATTTGAGCGGATTGACGCGGCGCATGCATGGGGAGGAATTTTTGTTGCGCGGGGCCAGATTGTAGAACAACTCGCGCACATGCCTGAAGACAGCGACACCGTTTCGCTATTGTTGCGGCTTGCCTTGCAATCCGCGGTTAAACTGGTCCCGCTCGATGCATCCCACCTCGAAACGGGCGAATGGCTTTTGCTCCGCGAAGGCTCCAAGCTAGCGGAACGAGAGCAATCGCTTCTTAAAAGCAGTGCGGAACGAGTTTCCTGGTGGGAGCCCACCAGGGCAATGAGTCGCAGAATTGCGCGCTTCCTGGCGCCTGACGGGCTGGATCACGGTTCATTAATCTTTGGCGCGCTAAGCGCCGTCAGTTTCGCAGCAGCGGCTGTTGCGACCTTTTTTAATGTAATGCCGTGGGCGTTATTGTTTTTGGCGCTTTCCATTCTTGCATCTGAAACCCGCGAAGGGATGCTTAGAATGAAGAACTTGCTTCGCGGTGCCGTGCCAAAATCCACGCGTAAGTGGTTTGGTTTATTGAAGGATTTTTTTTTGATTGGTGCCCTTTCCTGGCCGTTCATTGTGGCCGAGGCTGCCACAGAGTTATTCCTGCCAGTTCTGGCCATCGGAATGTTGCGATTGGGCGAAAGAACCTGGAAGGCACCGCTGTCACGCTTACTGACTGACCGGGGAATCTTCGCACTGTTCATGGCGGGAATCAGTGCTTTTCACCTGGTCGATCTTGGATTAGGCGGTATATCCCTCGTGATCCTGGCTTTGTCGCTGTATTTCCAACGCGAATCTCAGATAACGGAGGCTTAACCAAACCGTGCTATACGCGAGCGATGAGCAATACTGTGACCCACGCAGACGAAACCCAAGCGGCAGTGGCCGACTTGCGCCATGAGTTGGCGCGAGCGGACGTTGCGGTTGCAGGCGTTGCGCCGGTGCTCAGTCATTTGCTCTCATCGAGCGGTCAAGCCCTGGTGAGCGAAGATCTTGTTGCGCGGATGCGCGGCATGCTTGGGAACCTGGCAATCCAGATACTGCGCACCGAAGCCGAAGTTTCTGGTGGCTCCCGCCAACTTGAGCTGTCAGTCACGGACGAGCTGGCCGGCAAGCTGGCGGGCAGCAGCACTCTGGTCAGCCATTGCTACGCCATTGCCATGGAAAGCCAATTGGCCGAGCAATTGGAACAAACCCATGGGATTGATCAGGTTCTTACACCTTTGCTGCAAGAGCTCATCGCGTCACCGGATGAGAACATGGCCGAGCTAGCCATGGGAGCAATGACGGCGCAGGCGCGATTTGTTCAAGTTCAACGCCGGATGAATTTGCCGCTTGCTGAACTTCCGGCAGAGCTCTTTCATGTCACTCTCGCTCAATGGTCTGCAATGCGTGGAGATGCCGAATCCATACAGAGGGAACGCGTCTTACAGGTTCTGCGTGGCGGCTATGACGAGAGCAGTTCGCGTTTAGGAATGCTAACACGACTGATCGGTTCGCTGGGGCATGGATTGCGTTCCGCAATCGATCTGGAGCATGCCGGATTTGCACTTTTCGTGAGCGGTCTTGCCCGCGCATCGAAGCAATCGCGCGAATTGGCTGTGCTGTCATGTCATGAACGCCAGGCCACACGACTGGCCTTGGCGCTGCGCGCTGCCGGCTTGAAACCAGAGGAAATGCGCAAGCAGTTTCTCTTGATCCAGAGCGATTTGGCCATGCCAAGAGGCGCAGATGCCATCTCGCAGGAAAGAGCTCTGTCGTTGATTGCCGGCACCCCTGCTGACAGGGTAGGGTAAGCCTCCGTGGAAACCCCAGATACTCTTCTGGCTGCTCGCGGCGTCACCGATCACGAGGATCGTTTGCTTTCAGCGGATCAGCCCTTGGCTGAATTGCAGCAGCGATGTGGCGGTGCGGTGCCAGGCAAGCTCGCCATTCCAGAACTGCTTGAGCTGGTCCAACAAGGCCGCGCCATGGGATTGCGTTTGGCTCGCGAATTCAGTGCGTCAGATGGTGATGGGCGCATCACCGGCTATGTCCGGATTCGTCCGTCTGGCGATGAAGCAGGCGGCGGCTGCGAAATACTGATTGAAAATTGGCGCCGCGAAACCGTTGGCGGTGAAGACGACCGGGAAGCAGCTTCGCGTCAGGATGCGATTGACCGAGCGACAGCGGAATTTTCCGCGCGTCTCGACGGCAAGCAGCGGCTTCTTGCGGGCGAGGGGGACGCACCGGACCTGGCCCAGCTGTTTGGCAAGACGCGCAAAGCGTCCGGCAAAATCTGGACAGAATATGTCACTCTGGTCGATATCGCTTATAAGCAACCGCTTCACTGGCGTTTGCTTGACGGTGCGAAGTGCAAGGTTGAGGGATCGCCGCGCAATTGGTTTGCACGTCTGATCCCCGTTGGCAGTGATCAGATCATTCCAAGAGGTTTCGAGTTGCTTTTGGTGGCCGAACAACCGCTGATTGAAGCTGAGAAGCCTGGAGAGCAAAGCGGCAGCTCTCAACTGGTTGGGAATGCTCTAGCGCCTGCGCTGCGGCAGCCAGTCGCTCGCATCATTGCCAACGCAGACAAGATTCGCGGCCGTCTGGCTGGACCGATTCGTCAGGAGTATGCTGAATACGCGAGTGATATCGCATCCGCTGGACGTCATCTGGCAGCTTTGCTCGATGATCTCAATGATCTGGAAGCGGTAGAATCTCCCAATTTCAAGGTTGTGTCACAAGACCTTAATCTTGAGGATGTCGCGCATCAGGCGATCAAGATGCTGCATGCCAGAGCACAAGCGAAGTCGATCGAATTGGTCGGACCGGAAATTGGCGAGAGAGTAAGCGCACGCGGCGACGCGAAACGCATATTGCAGGTGGTGCTCAATTTGATGGGCAATGCGATCAACTATTCGCCTGAAGGCAGCACTGTGACAGTTGCGGTTTCCAAGGTTGGATCCAGCAAGGCCAGTATAGCCGTTTCAGACGAAGGCCCCGGTCTGTCGCCTGGACAGCTGGAGCGTGTGTTCGCCAAGTTTGAACGTCTGGGACGTTCCGGCGACGGTGGATCAGGCTTGGGCCTCTACATTTCCCGGCGTTTGGCGGAGGCAATGTCAGGATCTCTCGACGTGAAAAGCACGCCCGGAATAGGCGCAATTTTCACGCTAGAGCTACCAGCTGGTAAAAAGGCAATCTGAATCGCGGCAGTTCAACGCCCGATGCGGCTTGAGCCCCATAGCAGCACAAGTCCGACAAGCACGGTGATGCCGCCGTAAAGTGCCCAGCTGCGATCTGCGAGCATAAAGCTTTCCGCAGGCCACATCACAATACCGAGGCCTTGGAGAGCCCACAATCCGCCTGACAACACCAGCGCGACGCCGAATACCATCATGACGAATTTTAGAATGCGCGTTCCCACGGCTTAGCGCTGACCCACCGGTACATAGTCGCGCTCTGTCGGGCCTGTGTAGAGTTGGCGCGGACGTCCGATTACCTGCGCGGGATCGGATATCATTTCATTCCACTGGGCAACCCAGCCTACGGTGCGTGCGAGAGCGAAGAGTGCGGTGAACATCGTTGTTGGGAAACCGATCGAGCTGAGAATGATGCCCGAATAGAAGTCAACGTTCGGGAACAGCTTTTTCTCTCGGAAATAGTCATCGTTCAGCGCGAGCTCTTCGAGGCGAAGTGCGGTTTCGAAGACCGGATCGTCAACGTTGAGCGCGTCAAACACTTCACGCAGCGTCTGTTGCATGACAGTCGCGCGTGGGTCATAGTTTTTGTAGACGCGGTGGCCAAAGCCCATCAGGCGAAACGGATCGTTCTTGTCCTTCGCGCGCTCGATATAATGCGGAATGCGATCAGGTGACCCAATTTCCTGCAGCATATTAAGCGCGGCTTCGTTCGCACCACCATGTGCCGGGCCCCACAGGCACGCGATACCTGCCGCAATACACGCAAAAGGGTTGGCGCCAGACGAGCCGGCAAGGCGTACCGTCGAAGTAGAAGCGTTCTGTTCATGGTCCGCATGCAGGATGAAAATGCGATCCATCGCCTTCTCGATGGCCGGATGCACTTCATACTCTTCGGCGGGCACACCAAAGGTCATACGAAGGAAGTTGCCGGTATAGCTCAATGAATTGTCCGGCTGCATCATTGGCTGACCGATCGAATATTTATAAGCCATTGCCGCAATCGTCGGCATTTTCGCAATCAGTCGGTGGCTGCTGATCTTGCGGTGCTCAGGATCAGAGATGTCCGTGCTGTCATGATAGAAAGCCGAAAGCGCGCCGACCACGCCGCACATGATCGCCATAGGGTGTGCATCACGGCGGAAACCCTGATAGAATTGACGAAGTTGATCATGCAGCATGGTGTGGCGCGTGATCGTGTAGGTGAAGTCATCCAGATCAGCCTGGCTCGGCAGCTCGCCGTTCAACAGGAGGTAGGAGACTTCCATGAAGCTTGAATGTTCGGCCAGTTGACCGATCGGATAACCGCGGTGCAGCAGAACGCCTTCATTGCCATCAATATAGGTGAGGGCACTTTCGCAGCTGGCGGTTGATTTGTAGCCGGGATCGAAAGTGAAAGCGCCGGTTTGACCATAAAGCTTCCGGATATCGACCACATCTGGGCCAACACTGCCACTAACAACAGGGAACTCGTGCGTTTGACCGCCAAGCTCGAGTTTCGCGTTTGTGTCCGACAAAATACGTCTCCTTCAATCCTGCGTAACGTCAGCCCGCTGCAGCAGCCTGCGCGTCGATCCGGGCCAAAGCCTCTTCCCGTCCCAATAGGACCAGAACATCGAAAATACCGGGCGAGGTCGTCGTTCCGGTAAGCGCTGCGCGCAGGGGCTGCGCGAGCTTGCCGAGACCCAGCTCGAGTTCTTCGGCGAGTGATTTTGTAGTGGCTTCGAGCGCGTCGATTGTCCAGTTATTTTCCGCCTTCAGGCGCTCGGAAAGTGTGCTCAGGTTTGCGCGTGCCCCATCATCCAGCAAACTTGCCGCCTTCTCGGTCATTTCGAGAGGGCGCTGCTTGAACAGAAAAGCTGCGCCTTCTGCGAGCTCATGGGTGTTCTTTGCGCGGTTTTTCAGCACTGGCATCGCACGGGTAAGCAGGTCCAGATCCACCTCTGAACCAATCAGAGGTGCACATATACTGGCCAGCCGCGCGTCATCGGCTTCGCGGATGTAGCAGCCGTTCAAGTTCTCGAGCTTCTTCATGTCGAAGCGCGAGGGGCTTTTTCCGACGCCGCTCAAGTCGAACAGTTCGATCGCTTCTTCGCGGGAAATCTCTTCGCGGTCGCCGTGCCCCCAACCAAGTCTAAGCAGGTAATTGGACAGCGCTTCGGGAAGAATGCCATGCTCGTCACGATAGGCTTCCGCACCGAGCGAGCCGTGCCGTTTAGACATCTTTGCCCCATCCGAACCGTGAATCAGCGGTACATGCGCATAGACTGGCGGCTCCCAATCACCTTCGATTTCATGCATCGCATGATAAATCGGAAGCTGGCGAAACGCGTTGTTCAAATGATCGTCGCCCCGTATCACGTGGGTCACCCCCATATCATGATCATCGACCACAGCCGCCAGCATATATGTTGGCGTACCATCAGCGCGCAGTATGATGTAATCGTCAATCTCTTCGTTGCGCACGGTAACACGGCCCTGGACCGCGTCATCGATCGAGGTCTCACCTTCAGTCGGTGTCTTTAAGCGAACTACGAATGGCGTACCCGCGGGAGCTTCCGATGGGTCACGATCACGCCAGCGGCCGTCATAGCGCATGGGCAGCTTATTAGCGCGCTGCTCTGCACGCATTTGCTCAAGATCTTCGGGCGTTGCGAAGCATTTGTAGGCGTGGCCTGCCTCAAGCAGTTTGTTAGCCACTTCGGCATGGCGATCCGCCCTCTGCGATTGAAACGTCGGCTCTTCATCGTAGTCGAGCCCTAGCCAATCCAGCGCGTCCAGGATCGCATCGATGGCTTCTTGCGTCGAGCGCTTCTTGTCTGTGTCTTCAATCCGCAACAGCGCCTTGCCGCCGTGATGGCGGGCATAGAGCCAGTTAAACAACGCGGTCCGCGCTCCGCCGATATGCAGGAAACCCGTGGGGGATGGCGCAAATCGCGTCACCACTTCCCTGGTGCGAGCGCCGCTTTCGCTTGCCATAAGACGTTGTTTCCTTTCCTATGCCGGGATGGCCATGCACCATACGCCAGTGGTGCCCACAGGGGCGCCGCCGAGACAAGCGATGCTGCAGCGCAGCGTCAATGGCGCATGCCGCTTTCCATGTCCAGCCTCACCTCGTCGTGCGAACATTTTTTGAGCGCCTCCGGTTTTGACCGTGGGCCGTGGTTGGTTGTGGCGTTTGCTGGGCTTTGTTCCTGCTGGAGTTGAAGCTGCGATCTTGGTGGCGACACCGGTGCCTGAGATCCTGATTTCGCGAGATGGACGGCACGTCGGGATCACGATTCCAACGGAGAATGGCGCTCAGCTTGCGAGTTTGCGTGATACGCGTTCCGATTATGCACGTGAAAACTCGATGGAGCTAGCGAGCGTGAAGGGCGATCCAATTCCCATGGCGGATTGGCCGAGTGCATATTGCACGTCTGAATTTTGTAAGATGGCACTCACGCGTGATGGGCACGACTGGAAATTGCTGATGGCGCGAAACAACATGCGGGTTGAAGAACGCGCCCTTGCCGCTGCTTGCGAGCTGGCCGACATAGTGGTTGCGGACAGATGGCTGCCACGCTCATGCCAACCGCGATGGTTCAAGGCTGATATCACGTCTCTTGAACAGTCCGGAGGACTGGCGATCCTACTTCGCGAACAATCGATTGTGCAGGTTGCTGACCATCAGGGGGAGCATGGGTGGTGGCGCGCCGAGCCCGATTAGGGCGGGGAACCGCTAGATAGCCGAACGGTCCCGGCGCGCACTGGGGACAATCGTTAGTGGTAACGCCTAAGCAGCCCTGCAAGCTTTCCTTGCACCGCGACTTCGTGCGGTTGATAGATCTGAGGGCTGTAAGCTCCATTCGCGGGATCCAACCGGATCATGCCATTCTCACGACGAAGATATTTGAGTGTTGCCTCTTCATTGCGAACCAACGCCACGACAATCTCACCATCACGCGCGCTTTCGGCGCGCTTGATCAAGGCATAGTCGCCATCGAAAATGCCGGCCTCGATCATCGAGTCGCCGGATACCTCAAGAGCATAATGTTCACCGGGGCCAAGCAGAGCGGCAGGAACCGGCATGCTTGACTGGCCCTCCAGCGCTTCAATCGGAGCACCCGCAGCGATGCGGCCGTGTAGCGGGACATCGATAATGTCATTGGCAGCTTTGCGCGCTGCTGGGGGAGGGCTGGTCACACGAGCAACAAGATCATTTGCCGGCGAAGAACGTCCCACAGGAGTCGCATCTTCCGGCATCTTGATCACTTCAAGCGCGCGCGCGCGATTGGCCAGGCGCCGGATAAATCCACGCTCTTCCAATGCTGAAATCAAGCGGTGCACGCCTGACTTGCTCTTAAGATCAAGCGCTCCTTTCATCTCTTCGAAACTCGGAGAAATGCCGGTCTCTTCCAAACGCTGCTGGATGAAACGGATCAACTCGTGCTGCTTTGCCGTCAGCATGGCGAAAACCTCCTATGGGCGCCTGTCCTGTGCTCACACTTTATGGTGAACGAATGCGGAACAATTAGGCAACGAAAATCGGTAAGTCAAGCAATTCCGCCATTTTTCAGCAGTAGGCACGGAACAAGTGTTCCCGCTTCGATCTCGACTGCGTGGGCGGGGCGGTCGATCAGGCAATTGGTATGAGCCAATGCCGCGAGGGCCGAGGAGTCTTGCGAGTCGGCCAGCCTTACGGTTTCGCCATCCCAAATTGCGCGAAGGAATTCGCGACGCGATCCAATTCCGGGAAGGGTGCTTCCGGCGGTCAGGTTGGTCCTGAAAGGTAGGGGCTGACTTGCTCCCATTGCCGCGTGTACAAGCGGCACCACGAATAGAAAGCATGTGACGAAGCTCGATACCGGGTTGCCGGGCAGTCCGAAGATCACTTGCGCGCCTTTGGTCGCGACCATGATCGGTTTCCCCGGCTTCATTGCGACTTTCCAGAAGTCCAGACTCGCGCCCCAGGCCTCAAGCGCCGGGCGCATCAGATCATGATCGCCGACTGAAGCGCCGCCGGTGGTAACCAACATGTCTGCGTCCCCAGCCTTAGCTAGCGCGAATGCGAGCGCTTCATGATCGTCAGGGACCGGTCCGAGCCTCACCACTTCACAGCCCAGTTCTGCCAGCATTGCGCCGATCATCGCGCCGTTGCTGGCCGGGATATGATGATCTGCACATTCAGCAGGATCAGCCACCAATTCATCGCCGCTGTCGAGCACCGCAACCTTAGGAGTAATGCGTACACCGAGGGTGCCGTGGCCCGCGCCCAGTGCCAGCGCTAATTGCGCAGGACCTACGCGCGTACCTGCTGGCAACACGTGGTCGCCCTTTGAAAAATCAAACCCTCGTTGGCGTACGTGACGCAATGCGTTTGGGAAGTCCTGAAAGCAGGCGACAGTTTGATCGGTAACTTGCGCATTCTCCTGGATCAGCACGCGATCTGCGCCTCTCGGTAAATGTGCGCCGGTCGAAATACGCACGGTTTCGCCTTGAGACAACGTGCGATCAAACGGCGCACCGGCGCGACTTTCCCCAACCAGCGCCCAAGGACCGGGCGCATCGCCGCCAATCGCATAGCCATCCATCGCGGAGAGATCCGCGGGTGGTTGTGTGCGCAGTGCTTGCAAATCCTCAGCTAGGTATCGCCCGATTGCTGCCTCAACCGGCACAGTTTCAATCCGCATTTGCGGCGCTAGCGCCAGAACGCGTTCCTGCGCTTCTTCCAATGTAAGCATCGCGTTCATTGTAAGTCTGCGGTCCAGTGGCCGGATTTGCCGCCCAGCTTCTCAAGCAGCCGAACCTCGCCGATTACCATGCCTTTATCGAGCGCTTTGGCCATATCATAGACAGTCAGCAGCGCTGTGGAGGCAGCCACCATGGCTTCCATCTCTACGCCGGTCTTGCCGGTGAGCGATGCGGTTGCAGTAACGCGCACGCCGTTGTCTTCAAACGTGAATTCGACATTGACTGCGTCAAGGCTGAGTGGATGGCAAAGCGGGATCAGCTCGCCTGTCTTCTTGGCCGCCATGATCGCCGCAACGCGGGCTGTGCCCAAGACGTCTCCCTTGGGTGCATCGCCAGCCTTGATCGCGGCCAGGGCCTCTGAGCTCATGCGGATAATTCCGCCCGCTTTCGCCATTCGTTGAGTGGCTGGTTTTGCGCCGACATCCACCATGCGTGCGGTGCCGGTCTCATCGAGATGCGTCAGGCGTTTGCTCATAGATCGCCTTTCTGGCCGATCATCAGCCTTGCAGCAATGCTCGAGTTGCCAATTCAACGTCTTCCTGACGCATCAAGCTTTCGCCGACCAGGAACGTCCGAATTCCTGCCTCCGCCAATCGCTGGCAATCCGCGTGGCTGTTGATCCCGCTTTCACCAACCAGCAACGTTCCTTCGGGCGCAAGTGGAGCAAGCCGTTCGGTCGTGGCAAGGTCCGTGATGAAGGTTTTCAGATCGCGATTGTTGACACCGATCAGCCGCGATTTGAGCTTGGCTGCGCGTTCCATCTCGGCCTCGTCATGCACTTCGACCAGGACATCCATATTCCGCTCGATCGCAGCTGCCTCGATCTCCGCCATCACGGAGTCTTCCAGAGCTGCAACAATGACCAGGATCGCATCCGCGCCGATGCTGCGTGCTTCGGCGACTTGCCATGGGTCAACCATGAAATCCTTGCGCAACACTGGGAGGTCGCAAGCCGTGCGGGCAGCCTTGAGGTAATCTTCATGCCCTTGAAAATAGGGTGCGTCGGTGAGGACTGACAGACACATCGCGCCGCCTGCTTCATAGGCCTTGGCATGGTCTACCGGCTGAAAATTCGCGCGTATCAATCCTTTCGAAGGGGAGGCTTTCTTGATCTCCGCGATCAGCGCAAAACCGGTTTCGGCTTTGATGCGGAGTGCTGCTTCGAACCCGCGCGGGACCGATTGGCCAGCGGCACGATGATCCAGCGCGGTGACAGAACGCTCGGCGCGGCGCTGAGCCACTTCGATCCGCTTATTGGCGCAGATTTCCTCAAGCTTGTTCATTTACTGAGCCAGCTCAATCCAGCGAGAGAGCATTTGCGCCGCCTTGCCGCTATCAAGCGCTTCGGCTGCCATCTCCGCTCCGGTGCCCCAGTCATCCGTTCTACCCGCTACGATCAGCGTCGCTGAAGCATTGAGCAACACCGCATCGCGATAGGGCCCCGGTGTGCCCTCGAGGAGTGCTTTCAAAGCTTTAGCATTGTGTGTCGCATCGCCGCCGCGAATGGCCTCTACCGGAGCATGCGGCAAGCCCACCATGCCTGCATCGACCCGGCGCATTTCAAACTCGCTTCCGGTTACATCAGCAAGTTCGTTTCCGCCGGCTAGGCTCAGTTCGTCGAGGCCCTCATCTCCGGAGACAATGAATGTGCGCTCTGTCCCCAGACGCGCTTTGGCATCTGCGTAGATGGGCACATAGGCGGGTCGGGCAATGCCGATCAGTTGGCGGGTAACGCTTGCCGGATTGGAAAGCGGCCCCATCAGGTTGAAGATCGTGCGCTTGCCCAATTTCTGGCGGATTGGCTGAATGCGACCCATCGCAGGGTGGTGGTTCTTCGCAAAAAGGAAGCAGATGCCGATTTCGGAGAGCGTCTTTTCGGCTGTTCGTCCTGCTGCGTCCATGTCGAGACCGAGTGCTTCGAGCGTATCTGCTGCGCCGGACTTGCTGGACGCCGCACGGTTGCCATGCTTTGCCACTGGCACGCCGCAAGCCGCCACAACCAGAGAGACGGCAGTCGAAACGTTGAGCGTGTGATGCCCGTCGCCGCCGGTTCCACAGCAATCGACCGCACCTTCGGGTGCTTCGATCGGAATCAGCCGCGCGCGCAATGCCCGTGCAGCGCCGGCTATTTCTTCTGCTGTTTCGCTGCGCTCGGTCATCGCCAGCAGGAAACGCGAGATTTCTTCATCGGAAGCATCGCCGTCCAGTATCCAGCCGAAGACTTCTTCAGCCTCGGCTTCGCTCATATGAGGGACTGCGAGGGGAAGTGTCTTCATTCTGCCAGTTCTTTCGTTTCGATGCCGCATTCGCGCAGGAAATTCGCCAGCAGCGCATGCCCATGTTCGGTCGCGATGCTTTCCGGGTGAAACTGTACGCCGTGGATCGGCAAATCGCGGTGGCGGAACCCCATTGTGTAGCCGTCATCCGACGTCGCATTGACCACTAGCTCCTCTGACTGATCCTGCACCACCAAGCTGTGATAGCGTGTCGCGGTAAAGGGCGAGGGCAGGCCGGCGAACACACCGGAACCGTCATGCGACACCGGTGAAGTCTTTCCGTGCATCAGGCCGCCGCGTTCAACCCGCCCGCCAAAATGCTGTCCGATGGACTGGTGTCCAAGACACACTCCCAAGAGAGGCCTACGGGAATCTGCACATGCTGCAACTAGATCCAGGCTAATGCCAGCTTCATTGGGCGTGCATGGGCCGGGCGAAATCAAAAAACCTGCGGCATTGGTTTGCAACGCGTCAGCCGCGCTAAGCGCATCATTTCGCTCAACCCGCACCTCTGCGCCCAGTTCCATCAAATAGTGGACCAGGTTGAACGTGAAGCTGTCGTAATTGTCGATAACAAGGATCATTGCGATGCCGCCTTCGCGGTTTGCTTGCCCGCGATCAAGAAAGTTTTGCTACGCGGAGGTTTTCCCCGCCAATTCATCGGTCGCACGGACGAGGCCATCGACGATGCCCGGTTCATAGGCGCTATGCCCACCATCATGGAAGATGCGCAGGTCCACCTCGGGCCAGGCTTTCTTCAATTCCCATGCCGAAGTCGGTGGGCAGCAAATGTCGTGACGGCCCTGCACGATTATACCGGGAATGCCTTTCAATTTGTGCGCATTTGTCAGCAATTGCGCTTCGTCGAAATAGAAGTCTTCCAGAAAGAACTTCGCGCAGATGCGCGCAAACGGAACCGCTTTCGCAGGATCGGCAAAGGCAGCTAGTAAGTCAGGATCGGGCAGCAAGGTTGCAACGCTGCCTTCCCATAATGACCATTCTCGCGCAGCGGCAAGCCGGGTCGCTTCGTCGTCACTAGTCAGGCGGTTGTAATAGGCTTTGACCAGGTCGCCGCGCTCGTGCTCAGGGATAAGGCCGGTGAACTGATCCCATTGTTCTGCCATGATCTCGCTTGCGCCATAGCTGTAGAGCCAGTTCTTTTCCTTTTGCCGCGCCAGGAACACGCCGCGCAGAACCAGCTCGTCGCAGCGTTCGGGGTGCGTCTGCGCATAGGCAAGCGAAAGGGTTGCACCCCAGCTGCCGCCAAACACCTGCCAGCTATCGTGCCCGCACATTTCACGCAGTCTCTCGATGTCGGAAACGATCCGCCATGTGTCGTTTTGTTCGACCTCTGCGAAGGGCAGCGATTTGCCGCAGCCGCGCTGATCGAACAGTAGCACGTCGTAAAGCGCAGGATCCCATTGGCGGCGATTTTTCTCGCTGATGCCGCCGCCGGGGCCGCCGTGCAGAAAAACCGCCGGTTTCGTCCCGGGTGTGCCAACCCGCTCATAATACAGCGTATGGCCTTCGCCGACATCGAACATGCCGGTTTCATAAGGTTCGATCTCTGGGTAGAGAGTGCGCTCGTAATTCATTCGCTGACTTTCTTTGTCACAACGATCAGTGGACCGATGCCGTTGGTGTCGTCCAACCGCTCTGTTACCGGATCCCAAAGGCCGGAAATTCCGCCATCAAGATAAAGCGCATTGGGCGTTTGCAACTCGTCCCTGAAATAGCGCGCCAATTGGCCGAAGCTAAGCGCACCATCTGAAATGACGAAATGCGCTTTACCCTCCGCGTCGATGCCCACGCCGTTGCGGATTATCTTGGAGGGACCATCGTCCTGAATCTCGGGATGCAATTGCCCGTCGATCACGAGCATGGGCCCAGATTGCGTGCCAAACTGCGGGCGATCGCTGACATTGTAGAGAAAATTGGTGCTGGTGCGGATTTCCCACCTGCCGTCTGTGCCGAAGAACACGCCATTGGGCTTCAGATAAAAATTTCCCGTGCCGTCGCCGAGGTTGAGCTCTTCTAGTCGTTGGCCCTCTTCGACGTAATAACCGACTGTTTTTCCGTCGTTCTCAAACACCCCGCCATTCATCGCGAAGGCAACGACAGCCGCATCCTTGCCCAATGCTTCGCCATAGGTCTTGAGCGAGCGATATGGTGTGCCGTTCGGATCAGCCAGAACGGTGGAAATATTGTGTTTTACTGGGTCAGCTACACAGTGGGTAAGCGGCACATCTTCGAATATCACGACTTCGCAAGCCGAGACTTCGCGCCGCAACGCAACGCGGGTTTCGGAACCCGATCCGATCTCGGTTCGCGTGACAGGCTCGCCGCCTTGTAATTCGCAACCTGACAGGGCGACCGCAAACAAGCTGAGAAAAAGCAGCCGCTTCATTGGCCAAACTCTGGTTCGCTGGCGACGCTCGCTGCCTCACGCGCTGCCGCGATCAACGCCCCAGCCTTGGCTTTGCATTCGGCCAATTCGTAATCTGGATCGCTATCGGCGACAATGCCTGCGCCGGCTTGCACATGCATGATGCCATCTTTGACCACCGCTGTGCGCAGCACGATGCAGCTGTCAACCGAACCGTCGGGCGCGAAATACCCTACGCCGCCGGCATAGGCGCCGCGCGCTTCGGGTTCCAGCTCGGCGATGATCTCGCAAGCGCGGATCTTGGGCGCACCACTGACTGTGCCGGCCGGAAACCCTGCGAAAAGCGCGTCAATCGCATCGCAGGAAGCGTCCAGTTTTCCGACAACATTGCTGACAATATGCATAACGTGGCTGTAGCGTTCGATTGTGAAGCTGTCGGTGACTTCCACCGATCCCTTTGAGGCCACCCGTCCCACGTCATTGCGGCCCAGATCAAGCAGCATCAGATGCTCTGCCCGTTCCTTGGGATCAGCCAGCAGGCTTGCTTCATTGGCGTTGTCTTCTGCTGTGTTTACGCCGCGAGGCCGTGTTCCGGCAATCGGGCGAATTGTGACTTCACCGTCTCGCACTCTGACGAGAATTTCCGGGCTTGAACCGACAACAGAAAAGCCAGGCAGGTCGAGGAAATAAAGGAAGGGTGAAGGGTTTACGCGGCGCAATGCGCGGTAGAGTTCAATCGGCGGCAGGGGAAAAGGGCAAGTGAATCTCTGGGCCAAAACCACCTGAAAGATGTCACCCGCCGTTATGTAATCCTTCGCGCGTAGCACAATGTCTTTGTAGTCGTCTGCGGGAATGACCGGCTCCAACGACATGTCCGGCAGATGATCAACTCTTTGACGCGGAGCTTTGGCATCTGTGAGTTGCCGCAGCACTTCGTCGATCCGTTTCCCCGCGCGCTCGATCGCCGCGTCCGCCTTGTCTGCCTGCCAAATCGGCGCGATTGCAAACAGCGCATCGCTCAATCCATCGAATACCAGGATGATGGTTGGCCGGACAAACAACATGTCCGGCAGATCGAGTTCGCTGACTGGCGCGCGCGGCAAATCCTCTACCAGCCCAACTGTTTCAAAGCCAAAGTAGCCAACCAGGCAGGCAAGGGCGGGTGGCAATTCTTCCGGAACTTCAATGCGGCAGCTTTCCGCGAGTGATCGCAGAGCATCCAGGCTTGGTTGATCGCATGAGGCAAACCCATCGCGATCCTGGCGCCACCTGCGGTTTATCTCAGCACTGTCTCCGCGCGCTCTGAACACCAGATCGGGGTCAAGGCCGAGCAGGCTATATCGCCCGCGCACTTCGCCGCCTTCGACTGATTCAAGCAGGAAATCACCGCGCTCAGGCTCAATCAGTTTCGCAGCTGCACCAACGGGGGTTTCCGCATCGGCGATAACCTTTCGCCACACCAACGCCGGTCGTCCCGCGGCGAGCGCCAATCTCGCCGCCGCGGAGTTCTCAGGCAAATAGGTTCCGGTTTCAATTGAGGACAAATGCCTGCTTTCTTAGATCTCGCCGGTCATCTGACGTTTGACCGCTTCGAGCGCGGCTGAGTTTGTTTCCACGCCCAGCTCTTGCCGCATCGCGCGGGTCATCTGCTGTGCAAGCTCGTCACCGATGGCACCGCGCAATTGCTGGCGCGAAGCCGCGATGATCGGATCATTGGCTGCAATTTCAGGGGTTTCGATGTCGGTCAGATCAACAACAAACCAACCAAGATCGTTCGGCGCTTCCAGACGTTTGGTCGTGCCTTCGGCCATACTGAACATCAACGCCAAAGCTGGCGGGATTTGTTGCCCTTGCGCGACCAATTGCTGGCGATTGATATTGAGCTCATCAACCGGAGGAAGCGGTGTTTCCTCTTCACCCATAGCCGCAGCCAGGCTGGAATTTGCACCAACCCGTTCGATCACACGATCAGCGGTGGCGCGGGCCAGTTCGGCCCCTTCTGCGAGACGCCAGCTAAGCACAATCTGTTCGCGGATTTCATCCAAGGGTGCCGCAGCAGATTGTGTTATGTCCGATACTTCGAAGATCATGAAGGTCGTGCCACGCGCGATTTCCGCCAATTGCGGTTCGCCTTCGTCCATCTGGAACGCAGTGTTGACCGCGCCAACCAATTGCGGTGGCAACTGTGCGCCAGGTACACCATAAATCTGGCCATCCGCTGTAATCGGGGCCGTCGAGCTGATCTCGACCTCAAGTTCCTGCGCGACCTGCGAGAGGGCAACGCCGCTATCGACCTGCTCTTCAATGCGTGCGCTCAGATCCGCCAAGGCAAAGGCGCGTTTTTCCTGAAGCAATTGCTCACGGATCTCGGGAGTGACGGTCGCCAATGAACGGCCAGCGATACTGGTTACATTGTCTACCCGCACAACGTGCCAGCCCAAAGAGCTGCGTGCTGGCTGTGCGATCAGGCCGCGCGATGCCGCAAAAACTGCCGTCGCCACGGCGTCTGACGCCTGATTGCCGTAGTCTTCCTTGTTAATCGGGCCGATTTGTGTGGTGCTGAATCCGGCTTCACGGGCAACGCTAGCTAATGAAGCGCCGCCATTCACACGGTCACGAATGCTATTGGCGGCATCCTGTGTTGGAACAATCAGTTGTGTGATCGTGCGATCTTCGCTTACCGCATAAAGAGCGCGGTCACGTTCATAGCGAGCTGCGATCTCTTCATCGGTTGGCGTCACATCTGTATCAAGATTCTCAACACCGAACATTGCGTAACGAATGACACGGCGCTCCGGCCGAATGTAGTCACCACGATTTTCCTCGTAATAGGCACTCAGCTGCTGTTCGGTCGGATCGCCACCGGGAGCGAAGGAAGCGCTGGGAATGAAGGCCACCGAGCCTTCACGCCTTTCACGTAAAAGCGATGCGTAACGCATTGCGAATTTTTGCGGCATTTGTGCGCCACTTAGCCCAGGCAAAATGATCTGACGAGCGAGTAGGCTGTCTCCAATTTCCCGGCGCAGCATTGCCTCGTTCATGTTTAGTCTGCGCAACGATTCTTGGAATGATTGCTGACTGAAGTTGCCATCTGGCCCTCGAAAGCCAGGGATCTTCAGAATCTCGCTATTGACCAGATTTTCACCGGCACGCAGGTCATACTTCCTCGCATAGACACCGATCGCGTAACGGTCGATCATTTGCTCGAGGACCTCTTCGAACCCTCCTTGGGCAGCGAAGACAGGCAAAGTTATGGTCGGGTTCTCTTGCCTAACCTGATCGACGGCATTGGCTACAGCGCGGCTAAAGTCGGCATTGCCGATCTTTTCATCACCCACCACAGCGACGCGATCTCCGCCTGACACACCGCCAAATGTGGCCTGATTGGCTACATCACTGCTGGCGAAGGCAAAGGCGATGAGACCGAGGAAGCCTAAAGTCAGGCCCAGACCAAGCTTCGAGCTGAAAAAGTTGCGAAAGATGCTAATCATGAATGCGAGTATTCCGCGATTGTCGACCTAATGGGCGGCCGGTGGATGAAATTGATCGCTGCGCTTTATCGGCCCTGAGTTCTTGCCGCAACAGGTTGCGAACGGTTTTGACTCATTGTGCAAGGTCGGCTAGCGGAACCGTCCCCGATCGCCCTATATCATGGCCAAGATTCGAAAGCACAGGAAAACCCCTATGGCCAGTCGGCCTTTTATTGTTGGCAATTGGAAAATGAATGGCACGCGCGCCATGCTCTCCGAAGCGCGGGCCATTGATCGCGCCGCGCAGCGCCACATGAAAGTGGAGGTGGCTATCGCGCCGCCTTATACGCTGATTCATGCCGTGCATCGCGAAGTGGAGCAA
Source organism: uncultured Altererythrobacter sp. (assembly GCF_913057185.1). Taxonomy (NCBI): domain Bacteria; kingdom Pseudomonadati; phylum Pseudomonadota; class Alphaproteobacteria; order Sphingomonadales; family Erythrobacteraceae; genus Altererythrobacter; species uncultured Altererythrobacter sp. The sequence goes on along the minus strand of NZ_CAJXNK010000002.1, from coordinate 696,726 downwards.
ATCGGTGTTGGTGCGCAGGACTGCCATCCTGGTGACGAAGGTGCGTTTACCGGTGACATTTCTGCGCCAATGCTGGCTGATGCCGGCGCGAAGTTTGTGATCGTTGGTCACAGCGAGCGTCGCCAAGGCCACGCAGAAAGCAACGATCTGGTTCGCGAAAAAGCGCAATCTGCGCTGGATGCCGGGATGCAGGTGATCATGTGTTGCGGCGAAGACGCCAAGACCCGCGAAGCCGGAGAGGCGGCATCCTTCGTAACCAAGCAGCTGAAATCTTCACTTCCAGAACTGGACAATGCAGGAGACATTCTGACTGTCGCTTACGAGCCTATTTGGGCGATCGGCACCGGAAACTCTGCGACGCCAGACGATATTGCAGAAATGCATGCGGAGATTCGCAAGCTGTTGGTCAAGCTCTATGGTGAAGAGCAGGGCACCGGTGTGCGCATTTTGTATGGCGGATCAGTGAACCCCGAGAACGCGCGTGAAATTCTCTCGACACAGGAAGTTGGCGGCGCGCTAGTCGGTGGAGCCAGCCTGACAGCGGACAGCTTCTTCGGTATCGCACTTGCCGCTGGAGACGCGCCAGAAGCCTAATGGGCAGGCGGGTCTGACCACAAACACTTGTTCATTGCCGTTCGCGCCCCTAAATGGCGCACAGCAACTTTACTGGGATTATCATGTCGCTGTTTCTTTTCCTGACTGTCGTTCAAGCCGTTGTCGCGGCTGCGCTTGTGGGCGTAATTCTGATGCAACGTTCCGAAGGCGGAGGTTTGGGAATTGGCGGCGGTAGCCCTGGCGGCTTGATGGGCGCGCGCGGTGCAGCAGACTTTCTGACGCGTTCGACCCGCTGGCTCGCGATTGCCTTTGTCGCCTTGTCGATCACTTTGGCTGCGGTCGCGGTAGGGACTGTTGGCGGGGACGAAATCACCACAACAATCGATCGTTCTGTGGTGTCTGCCGATCCATTGGCGCCGGCTGCAGATCCGCTTGCGCCTGTGCAAGAAGCGCCAGCGTCGGACGACCCCCTTTCCGACGTTGCCGAGTAAATTCTCACCATACTTTCAGCCAGACTTGTGGATTGCGCACAATCGTTGCTGCAATTTGCTTGCCACGAATCCAGTTAGGGGCTTAAGGCTCAGCTCCCATGGCGCGGTACATATTTATCACCGGCGGCGTGGTCTCCTCGCTCGGAAAAGGTCTAATGGCAGCAAGCCTCGGTGCTTTGCTGCAAGCACGCGGATTCAAAGTCCGCATTCGCAAGTTCGACCCCTATCTCAATGTCGATCCGGGCACCATGAGCCCGTATCAGCATGGCGAAGTCTACGTTACGGATGACGGTGCTGAGACCGACCTCGATCTCGGCCACTATGAGCGGTTTACCGGCGTCTCTGCGCGCCAGGCGGACAATATCACGTCTGGCCGTGTATATCGCGATATCATCGCGAAAGAGCGCCGCGGTGACTACCTTGGCGCGACAGTCCAGGTGATCCCCCATGTGACCGACGCGATAAAGGAATTCGCCCTGTCGGACCAGGACGATCACGATTTTATCCTGTGCGAGATTGGCGGAACGGTGGGCGACATCGAATCGCTGCCATTCATAGAAGCCATACGTCAGCTAAGAAATGAGCTGGAGCCACAACAGACTGTATCGGTGCATGTCACGCTGGTGCCCTATATCGCCGCTGCCGGGGAACTGAAGACAAAGCCTACGCAGCATTCGGTGCGCGAATTGGCGAGCCTTGGCATCAAACCGGACGTTTTGCTTTGTCGGGCCGAGCATGAAATCCCCGAAGGCGAACGTCGCAAGATCGCGCTATTCTGCAACGTACGGACTGAAAGCGTGATTCAGGCGCTTGATGCGCCGTCGATTTATTCTGTGCCCTTGCAATATCATAGCGAAGGCCTGGACGCAGAAGTCTTGCGCGCTTTTGGAATCACCGATGCACCAGAACCCGATCTGACAGCATGGGACGATGTGACAGACCGGTACTTCAATCCCGAAGGCGAAGTTACAATCGGTGTAGTTGGCAAATATGTCGGCCTGCCTGATGCGTACAAATCGCTCAATGAAGCGCTTGTTCATGGGGGAATTGCCAACCGTACCAAGGTCAACATCAAGTGGATCGATGCCGAAGTCTTCGAAGGCGATGATACAGAGCTCGCCACCAAGCTAGAGCCACTCCATGGCATTCTGGTCCCTGGCGGTTTTGGCGAGCGTGGCAGCGAGGGCAAGATTGCCAGCGTCAAGTTCGCTCGCGAGCGTTACGTTCCCTTCTTTGGAATCTGTCTGGGTATGCAGATGGCCTGCGTCGAAGCGGCACGGAATGCCGGCTTTGAGGCTGCATCCTCGACCGAATTTGGCCCGACTGAGGAGCCGGTTGTCGGCATCATTGAAGAGTGGATGAGCGAGGAAGGTCTGCAAACCCGTGAAGCGGGCGGCGACCTTGGAGGCACCATGCGGCTTGGCGCATATGATGCGAAACTGTCTGCCAACAGTCATGTTTCGCGCGTCTACGGCGGTGCTGTCGAGATATCAGAGCGCCATCGCCATCGCTATGAGGTGAACGGTGCATACATTGATCCGCTTGAAAAGAGCGGGTTGGTTTTCTCGGGCATGTCGCCTGACGGACTGTTGCCAGAGATTATCGAACGACCGGATCACCCTTGGTTTATTGGGGTTCAATTCCACCCTGAACTGAAATCAAGACCGTTCGATCCGCATCCGCTTTTTGCCGGATTCGTGGCGGCTGCATTGGAACAGTCACGTCTGGTTTGACCCTTAACTGAGGGGCAATCAGCTAATTCTGCAATTTCAGGCATGATCGAGATGGGCGTTTCAAGCGGCTGATTTCGCGTTTGAAATCTATTTTGACGGCGATTGCACCGGTTGCTGTCGTGTTCTTACAAGTCAGCAAGATAATTCTTGCGCATGATAACAATCACAACGTAGCACTTACAAATTCTTCTGGAGGGGGTCCGGAAGTTCGGGGTGAAAGCACCATTTGTGAATTTAGCTAACGTGTTCGCACGTTTGCAAAGAGCTCGAGCTGGTTTGTAACGCCTTTTGCGACCCGGACGTTACAGATCGAACGAGGCGATGAAAACCGCAGGGGGCGGATGAACGGTCCGCCCCCTTATTGTTTCATTCTTTAGTTTTGATTGGCTTACGCTGCGTCGACCTGGTCGCCGTCGCCGGATCCAACTGCCTTCAACTTGGTTGTCTGGCCGTTGACCGCGATCTTTTTGGGTTTCATCGCTTCGGGCACTTCGCGCACCAGATCGATGGTGAGAAGCCCGTCTGCCAGATCCGCGTTCTCGACACGGACATAGTCCGCAAGCTCAAACCGGCGCTCAAATCCGCGATTGGCAATACCGACATGCAGCATCTGACCTTCTGGTGAATCATCGCGCTTGCGGCCATGAACCGTCAGCAGGTTCTGTTGAGCAGTGATATCGATGTCGTTCGGGCGGAAACCGGCTACAGCCAGGGTGATGCGATATTCTTCGTCACCGCGGCGCTCGATATTGAATGGGGGGTAGTTATCGCCGGCGTTCTGGCGAACCTTGTTTTCGAGCAAGTCGAACAGGTGATCAAAGCCTACGGTCGAACGGCGATACGGGGTAAAATCTAAACGTGACATATCAAATCCTCTTCTGAGCAATTCAAAAAATGTTAGGAGCCTGCAATTGCAGCGCCCAAGGTGATTGTCGCAGCCCCCATTGCGGCGAGCCTCAACCTATACCAAATAGGTGTCGCAAATTAGCTTTCAAGTCTCCCGCATTCGGGAGCAAATGGGACGAGATAATTACGATGCCCACAATCGACATCTACACCAAGTTCGCCTGCGGGTTCTGCGTTCGTGCTAAGCGTTTGCTGACGGAGAAGGGCGCCGAGTTTAACGAGTATGACATTACCTTGGGCGGCCCCAAGCGGGATGAAATGCTGGCACGCGCGCCTAATGCCATGACTGTGCCGCAGATTTTTATCGGCGATGTCCATGTCGGAGGATCGGATGATCTCGCCGCGCTGGAACGTGAGGGCAAGCTCGACGCATTGCTGGCGGGGTAGGGCGCAGACGTGCCGCTTATAGCTGTCTTGCAGATGACATCAGGCATTGACCCTGAAGTGAACTACTCCACGCTGGAGGCCGCTGCGATTGAAGCTGGCGAGGGTGGCGCGGAGATTCTCTTCACGCCGGAAATGTCTCTGCTGCTGGACAGGGATCGCAGCCGTGCCGGACCATGGATCGAATCGACTGAGCCTGAGCGTATCAGTGACCGGTTGGCAAGATTGTCGGCGGAAGCCGGGATTGATCTAGCGATCGGTTCAATGCCGGTAATGGGCGCGAATGGGCGCTGGGCCAACAGATCATTCTATATCGGTGGATCGCTGGGGCTGCGCACGACATACGACAAAATCCACATGTTTGATGTGCAGTTGTCGAACGGCGAAAGTTGGCGTGAAAGCGCGGCTTACGAGCCAGGCACGCAAGTGGTTACGGTTGATGATACGCCCCTGGGGCGGCTCGGTTTGACAATCTGTTATGACATGCGTTTCCCGGCGTTGTTCGAGCAGCTGGGGCAGCGCAAATGTGATGCGATTGCAGTGCCTGCTGCCTTCACCGTGCCAACCGGTCGCGATCACTGGCATGTCATGCTGCGCGCGCGCGCAATCGAAGCGAGCGCATTTGTGATCGCCGCGGCGCAAGTGGGCCAGCATGAAGACGGCCGGGAGACTTACGGGCATTCCCTGGTGGTCGATCCATGGGGTAAAGTTCTGCTCGATATGGGCGGAGAGGCCTCTGGATTGGCATATTGCGATATCGATCTTTCGCGCGTCGAAGAGGTTCGCTCTCAATTGCCAAGCCTTGCTAATCGTCGCCCAATCGCCAATTAGAGCGCACTATGATCGTTTACGACCTCATCTGTGACCAAAGCCATCGCTTCGAAGGCTGGTTCGGCTCTTCTGGCGACTATGTCGAGCAGTTGGAGCGAGGGCTCTTGTCTTGCCCGCACTGCGGGAGCGAAGCGGTGACGAAAGCACCGATGGCCCCGGCTGTGCCTGCAAAGGGCAACACAAAGAGCGACAGTCCTCGTGCAGCGTCGGACGGTCAGGACGTAAGCCAGCTTTCGAACAAGCCATTGCCGCCTGAAGTGCAGCAGGCTCTCACCAAACTTGCCGAGGCACAGGCGAAGGCACTGAAGCAGAGCACATGGGTGGGTGACAAGTTCGCTGAAACATCGCGCAAGATGCATTACGGCGAAGCGGATGAGAAACCGATCCACGGGCAGGCCAGCCTCGAAGAAGCCCAGGGCCTGATGGATGAAGGTATTGCGATTGCACCGCTGCCTTTCCCTGTGGCCCCACCTGAAGATCTGAATTGATTGGACGCTCTGCGGTGCTATTGGGGTCCGCTCAACTAGACCCTATTTATGAGCACGGCCCATGCTCGAGTCGAGATCACTGCCTGAGTGGATGACTACAATCGGGGCGACCGCACTCATAGCTTGGCTATGTGACACCGGCGGCGTTCGCCGCTGAACTCGATAAGCAATGACCTGTTTCGCTTCCGCTACGCAGCCATTGCTTCAACCGCTCTCTAGGGGTTTAACGCCGAGTTTATAGATAGCGCTTCGTCATCAGATTTTGGCGCTGGTGGAGCCTCTTTTTGTGGGGCCACAGAAATGGTTGGGGTAAGAGCGACAACTTCTTGCGGAACTCCGACACTCGTATCAATCGAGGCCTCATCCTCAAAAGAAACAGCAGCTAAAACAGGGTCTCCGCTATCCTCGGGATCACTAGGAGTAGGTGTTGGCTCATCGCCAACAGGAGACGGCGGCAATGGATCCGCTGGTTTCACCTCCACCTTTACGATTTCACCGCCAGATTGTTGGCTGGATGTGCTCGACCCATCATCTGAACCTTCATCTCCTCCAACAGATGTGCCGCCGTCGGCACCAGTGTCAGCTTCACTATCAGATCCAGCACCATCGGACGTATCAGTAGAATCGGATCCATCGCTCCCCTCATCCGAACTTGATTCTTCAGATCCTTCGCCCGCATCATCGGACCCCTCATCGCTCTCTTCGGAACCTTCTTCTGAACTCTCGTCGCTATCCTCTGAGCCTTGATCGCCCTCATCGGTACCGTCGTCGCTGTCATCAGAGTTCGACTCCCCAGCGTCATCGCCGCCTTCTTCTGATCCATCGCCACCCTCGTCAGACCCGCTATCACCTGACCCCTCGCTACCATCGCCAGAGCCGTCGCCACTGTCATCAGAACCGCCATCGCCAGATCCTTCACCGCCACCATCGGAGCCCGTATCTCCTGATCCATCTCCACTGCCGCCTGATCCCGAATCAGAGCCCGAAGACACCTCATTAACAATATTTTTTTGTACTGTTAGCGCGGTCTCATTCTCAACAGCCTGCACAAAAATATAGTTGGCTGCGGAAAGGCCTCCCCCAAAGATCGGGTAAAGCCCAACATCGGAATTTTCATCTGCTGGAGACGTGAAAACTAACGTTCCTGTAGTCGCATTTTCTAGGTTCTCGCCAGCAATAAAGCCTGTCACTGTACCCGAGAAAGTTGGATTTTGAGCGCCAACATATCTGGTGGCCTCATCAGCTCTGTATGTCAGAGTAGCGGGCAAAATAACTGCTGGGACAGTTATAGTATCTTGGAAACGATAACCAAACACTGGCGCACCGGATGTATCAGTAAAGTTGGCAGTGATCCCTGCAATCACAGCCTCCGTTGCATCGACTCCAGGTAGGTTCGCCGTGGCCGAGACGATATCAATTATGGCACTGTCCCCATTTACTAAACCAGAGAACAACAGGCTGACTAAATCAGGAGAAAAAGTCGTCGTTCCATCATAAATTCTACTTAGCTCTTCAGCAAGTTCTGCATTTAGCACCGGTGAAAGGCCATAGGCTAAGCCATTTCCTTCTGGTCTTTCAGGAAGTTCTGCTTCTCCCCTAGCACCGGCTAAACTTATGCCATAGTACCTAAAATCATGAACCAGAGATCCAACAATGTCTGGGTTATCTTCGCCGAATGGATCCGGATTTCCGCTCCATACCGTCCAGGCACCAGTCTCTAAAACATCCTCCCTTTCGGAAAGGTTTGTAAAACCCGAAACGCCAATAAGATCGATAATTTGGCGAGCGGATAAGAACGCATTCTCACCAAGTGTTAATCGCCGACCACTATCCGCAAAAATTTCGGCCAATCGGCTGTCTGCTCCTATTGTGCCGTTAAAATTAAGGTCTCCTTGAGCTCCGACCTCTAAAATACCCTCACCATCGTTTTCGGCATTTATTGGGCCTGTCATAGTGCCAGAACCATTAAATAATATCCGCGCGTAATCACCCACTGTTATATCTTGTGCAAGTTCTACGGGCTCTTCTGTTTCTATAAAAAGTTCAGCATTCCCAAAGAAAAGCGTGTTTAAGGGTAAATTGCTCAGATTAGAAATAGCTAAAGCGCCGTTTATAATTCTCAGATTATTTATGGCTGAATTTTCACCCGACAAACGTAACGAGCCGGGACCAGTCGAAGACAAAATATTCGTGGTAACATTACCGAATATTTGACCAGACGTTAGTATGTCTAAGGTTATCTCATCGACATCGACGTCGCCATCGACAAAAATATTCTCTCCCGCGAGAACGAGCATGGATTCTTCATTAGTCGGGTCAGACGAAATGCGGCCGCCAATAAAGATGTCCGAAACAGCACGAATATCGCCCTCGCTAAGCAGTAAAACGTCACCCCTCAATTCAATAAAGTTAGCGCTTAAAGCACTATCGAGATGAATCGTTCCTTGATTTTCCTCGGACCCAAAAGTCGTGATGATGCTGAGATCCCCAGTAAAATCAGCATCAAAAACGTCACTACCACTTATAAATATATCGCCCCCGCTCGTACCAAGGCCAATAAAAGTCGCCGCAAGAATGCGCGCATCTTCACTCAAGATTAGATCACCGCCGTCGGAAACAGCTGTGAACTCTGCATGTGACTGCCCTGTCCCAACAAGACCGTCGACCACAAGATCATTCAATGCAAAGACCTGTAATACGCCGGATCCAGCATCCAGAGCGCTGGTCACAGCCGAGAACGAGCCAGGGCCCCTGAACAGAATTTGAGCTCTATCTTCTACAGTAATCTGTTGGGAAAGAGAAACAGGCGTTTCATCTAACTCCGTGTCAAGAAAACCGTCCACAAAGGGACGAATGTCGATATCAAGAAAGCCGTTGCCAAAGAAAATTGAATCGACCGGTAAATTGCTAACGTCGGAAATAGCTAAAGCACCGTTTATAATTCTTAGATGATTTATAGCTGAATTCGTACCCGATAGTCGGAGAAAGCCTTGGCCCAACTTGGATAAGGTCTCTGCCGTCAGGTCTCCAAGAAACCAAGCATCCCCAGCATTCAAAGTGTCAACAGTAACGTCATTAAAAGTAATGCTACCACTTACTCGCAAGTCACCGGGAGAACTAAGGACGAGCGTTGTAGGTTCGCCTTCCTCTTCCGAAGAAATATCTCCATTAATAATCAGGTTGCTCAGAGAAGTGACTTGTCCGGACCGAGAGAATAAAAGGTCGCCAGATACAAAAATTGAGCCCGCACTAAGAGATTCGACAAGGTTAATTGTGCCACCAACTCCATCACCATCTTGATCAGCCTCCAAGTTTAATTGTCCAGTATAGTCACTGGCCAAAATATCGTCGCTTCCAAGTGAGATATTTCCATGGGCAAAAAGACCAACAAATTCTTCAGCTCGCAATCGAGCACTGTCGGCGAAACTCAGGTCTCCGTCTGAATAGAAAGTGGCAGCATGGAGGGACTGTTCTAGTCCGATTTGCCCAGTAATTGTCAGATCACCAAGTGCACTAACGTTGAAACTACCGACACCCTCCTCAACCGAATTAACTGGTCCTGAAACGATGCCTGATCCTCTAAAGAGGATATCACCAGACTCTTCTACCGTAATCTGTTGCGTGAGAGTTATTGGGCCAAAATCAGTTTCAAAAACGGACTGAGAATCTGAAAAATCTACCGTTTCTGGTTCATGAATGTCGATATCAAGAAGGCCGTCGCCAAAGAAGATCGAGTTCAATGGTAAATTGCTGATATCAGCAATTGCCAGAACACCATTGATGATTCTCAGGTTATTTATGGAAGAATTTGGTCCTTGTATGCGCGCAGAACCAGACCCAAGCTTAGTTAAAGTTGTCGCTGTGATATCACCGCTGACCAATATATCTCCAATGCCAGGCGTCTCTAAATTGAGCTGATCAAAAACAATCGAGCCGTTAACCGATAGGGATAGGCCAGCCGACCTAAGCGTAAGTTCAACGCCCTCTTCTTCCGAAATCGTCGATATGCTGCCATTAATATTGGAATTGTTAAGAACACTTATCTCGCCGGAACCATCAAAAACTAAATTACCTGAAACCTCGAGAGCACCCGCGCTGAGAGAGCTAACGAGGTTAATGGTACCTCCAGTACCATCACTATCTCGATCGGCTGAAATTCCTAACTCGCCGCCGAATTGCGATCCAATCACTTCATCGCTGTCGATAAAGATATCTCCATCGGCAAAGAAACCAATAGATTCGTCAGAAACTAGCCTTGCAGTCTCAGTAAGTTTTAGATCTCCTTCAGAAGAAAAATCGATGATCTCAAGGGTCCGATTAGTGCCAATAGATCCACTAATTGTGAGATCACTAATGGAAGCAATGCGTAAATTCCCAGTGTTTTCCGAAAGGGCGTCTACCGAGCCTGAAAAGGTACCAGAAGCTCCAAAAATTATTTCTCCGAATTCGTCAACCGTGACTAGTTGGTCCAATTCTAAGAGACTTGTGTTGGCAATATTGAGTGTCCCATTACCGAAATAGATGGTCTCGCTTGGAAGACCACTTATTTCCGAAAGATTTAGTCTACCACTTAAAATCCTGAGATTCTCGAGGGTTGAATTGGAGCCGCCCAAATTGACGAGGCCTGTGCTCGTCAAAGTCCCGGCAGTGACATTGCCTAATGTGGCTTCCCCACCCACATTCAGGATGATCTCTTCTGCCTCAGTTTCACCAATTTGAATAACACTACCAGTAACTTCAAGCAGGCCTGCAGTTATTAGCCCTTGAGCGAATACAGATCCAATTTGGCCGCTGTCACTAGCCCCGGCGATTAGCCTCAATTGTCCTAGAAAGTTCGAGAAAACCGCAGAACTGTCTATCGAGACGTTATTATCTGCGCTGAAAATTATCTCTTGGGCCGAGCTATTGGCACCAAAACTTAATGTGAGGGGCCCACTGACAGAAATATTTCCAATACTGTCGTTGCTACGATTTGCCTCTGTGAAGTTTCTTGCATTTATGGTTAGGTTCGCGCCGCTTCCCAAAATATTCTGAAGCGTAGCTGCGCTAATTTGTGAAACTGGATCAAAGCCTTGGCTAAAAATATATGCTGTTTGAGAGATATCAGATATGATGTTTGTCGTGCAACAATTATCAAAATCGACTTCTCGGTATGTTAGCTGAGCTATTTGACTAGCGTCAGCGCCAGTCAAACCAATAGAGACGTTGTGTTGAACAATGCTAACATCACCGTAATTTAAATAGATGTCCCCATTCTCTCGTAGTCGAATTTCAAACGTGTTAAGCTGACCGTTTATATATTCTGAGACCGCTTTCCACTGCAGAATAAATTCTCTGGTGCCGTCAGGATTTGTTATAGTCGTATAAAGGACATCGCCACCTTCATAGTTAGGAATAAGGTCTGTCCAAAGTCCAAAAATAGAGAGAAGCGGAGCATTACCATCGTCCAATGGCTGTCCGTTGCAACATCTGCTATTACTTCCTAAATCACCAAAAGACAGGAATCCGTTAGATGAAACCTCTACACTATCGTATGTTTCTCCAAAAAATTCAAAGGCAAACCCAAGAGAAATTCTGCCGGAAACTTGATCATCACCCAAATTAAGGGATGTCATCAATGCAGGGTCATATAGCGGTGTTGTCTCGGCAGACTGCCACTCAAAATCTGAAAAGGATAGATTTGATGAAGCAGCTGAAAGTTGATCAACTAAGTCAATAGACGCAGCAGTAAGCACAACTGTACCAGCTGTAGCGCCGCTAACAGATAATTCTGACCCCTCAATCTCCAAATAGAACCCTGAAAGGTCAATGATGCCGCCTACGCTATCAGTTCCAACCCCATTAGCCCGGATTTCGCCAGCAACAAACGTTGCTAATTCTTCTTCTCCCGGAGCCTCAATGGTAACTGTACCACCGGACCCTGAAACGGTAGCGCTTGCAGAAATTACGCTTCCATCAACTATCGCTATATCTGCCAGTGCACCGTTAGCCAGTTGAATACGGGTCTCTTCGACAAGAAAGGCTTCAGATTCCGAGATGGATACGAAGCTATTTCCCTCGATCGTTGTTGAAGAATTAGAGCCTTGAGTGGCCGTCGAAAAAATAGATATTGAACCCCCGCCAGCCCCGCCGTCAGCTATTACCTCAGCCGTATCAGCCAAAGTGATCAACGTGCCGCTTGCTTCGATCGATCCACCAACTTCATCGGCTTCAAGACCCGCGACAGTCACAGTACCCGTTATGGTAACGTCACCATGGTCCCCAGCATCCAAGATAATTGTGCCATTACGCTCTTCAACCGAGTTGGCCTGCAAAAGTCCCTCGGCATTTATGACACTATGAATGGCGTCTAACGCTGAGGCCATACTAAGGGCTATCAGACCTCCATCAGCCGTGATGGTTCCCGTATTTTTAATTCCTTGAAATGATGCCGCTAGAGTGGACTCATTGCTCACAGCATAAGAAATCAGGTTACCTTCATCAAAAGAGATACTCAGATCATTACCAGAGGCCAGTAAGACCGCTCCCAATGTCGCGCTAATCTGCCCCTCGTTTGTGATGGAGGCGCCGTGCAGGATTGTGTAACCCAATTCAGTGGCAATGCTACCAGCGTTTTCAACCGATGCAGACGAAACGCCTCCAATGCTGAATTGGTCTCCTCCTGCCATAAAGTCCGTCGATGAAATACTGCCAGTAGACGCGAGAAAACCAGAGGCAGTTACCTGACCAGTTGGAGATATGAAGATGCCGTTAGGGTTAAGTATCCAAACTCTGCCATTGGCCTCAATAGTTCCATCAATAATCGTTTGAGTAGTACCGGTGACCCTGTTTAAAGCTATCGACAATGCATCGGGCTGAACAAACTGTAGGGTCTCGTTTTCTCCCACACTAAGGTCTACCCAGTCTAGAAAAACTCGGTCAGTTGTCTGAGTAATGGTACGGACCGTACCCGCTTCATTAACGCTGTAAGTAGCATCTCCAGCTACGACCGTCGGGGAGGAAGAGGTGTTTAGCGTATCCGCAGCCGCAACGGAACTTATACTCGCCGAGGCCAATAATATTAAGCGTAGTCGTTTCATGACCAATTACTCATATAGGATCGCTTGTACACTGTTGTACTCATTAAAGCACCTGCACAAGACTGAGATTTAGGCGAGCGGGGCGCCTCTTAATTCCAGCAAGTTCCCGCCCGTCTGAGGCAAATTGCAAGTCGAGCAGGGCTCGCTCAGCTACAACAGCTCTCAAACCAAACCCATAGGAAAGAAGGCTCTGTTTTTCAGCTTGCACTCCTTCTCCCGCAAGTAATTTAGTCTTCGCCCAGTCTCCAAAACTGTATGCCTGGAGATTTGCGATTACCCCTGCCTCATATACATCGGGAAAATCGAGCCTTAGCTCACCTAAAAGCCCAAAGCCTCTGTCGCCTGTCAGAGACGATGGCGCATAGCCCCGTCCAAGTTGAGGTCCGCCAAAAGCTAATTGCTCTCCTGCCAACAAACGGTCGTCACTCCATTGACCCGAAGCGCGAAACAAAAATGACATGCTCCGAGAGGGAGGAAAAAGATGGTCAAATTGCCAATCAAATTTCAGAAACTTAGACTCAAAATCAACAACGGATGGCGTTGGATTGGACTGATCCAGAGCTCCGAACGCTGGAATTCCTCCGGTCGCCACGAATTGCAAGGCTGTTTGTCCTAAATCTGACTGATGCTGGCCGCGTAAACCTATTTGTCCGCTGACGATTTTATCACGTGTGATGACCGTATCTAGCGCCTCTACGCGGGTAGAAGCGAATGTTACTGCAGTTTCTAGGTAAATCGCAGTTGAACGGTTTCTGAGTAATGGCGACCTCAATCGCGCCTCGACAGAGTAGGATGAACTGGCGACCTCAAGTTCGGCAGCCTCCCCTCCTGGACGAGCGCGTGCCGCCAGCCCGCCGAGGTAAAGAATGTTACCATCAGGTCCGACAGGAAAGGCATAACGGCCACTTACGGCCAAGAGTTCTTCTAAAGTGTGGCCAGCAGAACTGAGCGACAAATCTAGTGCTGCCGGGTGCCCGAAAGGCGAATTAACCGTATACCCAACAGAATATATGACCGGCCCAATTGCATCAGATCCAGTATTGCTGACACTGAAAAATCCCTGGTTTGAAGGCCTTGATGTTGTGATGGCCATTTCGGCTGCGCCAGACTCGCTTCCTGGCCTTAAAAGTGTTTTTACCGACACACCAGGCGTGTCATTCAAAATGAGTAGTTTGCCATCAAGCTCGCGAATATTGAGAGGCTTCGCACCAACCATTTCAGAAAGAGCCGCTTTTGCAAGATTCGCGCCCAAAGCAGCGCTATCATCAACTGCGATATTGTCTAGAAAACCCTCAACAACCTCGACCGTTACAATTCCGTCCTCGATTGTTTGGGGGGGCAGAATGACTCTCGTTAAGAGAAACCCCTCGTTCGCGTAGAGTTCCTGCAGCTGGTTCGCGTATTCTCTCAACTCTTCTAATCTGACTCGTCGACCTTCTATCGACGAAAATATTTCATTAATTTGGTCTGCAGAGAAATATGTAGCACCATTAACCCGCACTTTTGAGACTAGAAAATCCAGACTTGAAACATCTTTTGGGACGACAGACTCCTCAGGATTCCGTATCGTAACGTCGTAGTCTTCCTGAGTTGGTAAATCTGGGGGAGGCAAGCGTAACCTAGAAATATCTGCGCTAGGCGGGATGACAACCGATTGCCCAAAGGCTGGAACGCCAATCATAAGGCTAAAGGGTGCAGCCATTAAAAAAGACGATCTAGAAATTTTCTCAAAGTTAATCATTTACTACCCATCTTAATCCAGGCCGAAATATCCCCGCTCTGCAACCTGTTACTATGATAAATGATCAAGGGATCCGTAGGGTATTTTCCCTGAAGATCAGAAAACCTTTGAGGAGCTGAGCTATCTCGTTGCTCCAATAAAGAAAATGCTGCCTGATATTCCGCTTCAGCCTCTTCGTTGTGCGTTGATGGAAGAGGAGTATATAAAGTTGTATATTCAGATTTTCCTTTGAGAGCAAAATGACCGATGGTTCTGAATGCTTGATCTTTTGCTTGATCGACCACCGACTGAGTACAGCATATCCTAGTGCCGAAGTATTTGTTGATCCCTTCAGTTCTCGCAGCTGTGTTTACGGTATCGCCAAGAGCCGTGAAATCCATCCTCTGTGAAGAACCGAAGTTACCAACCACTGCTGGGCCGGCATGAAGACCGATCCTAGTTACGCCAAGAGGGATACCTTTATTATTACACTCCTCACGATACTTTTCTGCGTAAGAATCCAACTCAAGTGCAGCCTGAACCGCAGCTGCAGCATGGTCAGGTTGCTCAATGGGTGCATTGAAGATCGCCATAATGGCATCTCCAATAAACTTATCGATTGTACCCCCATGCCGTAGAATAATTTCGCAGGCCCCATCTAGATATTGATTAAGAACATCTGACAAATCCTCGGGCGAAAGAAGTTCAGACATCGTCGTGAAATCCGCAACATCGGTAAACAAGAAAGTGGTATCTCGTTTTTCTCCGCTTATTGCGGCTGCACTGGGATCTTCCGCAATTCGATCAACCACGGCCGGTGATACATAACGCGAAAATGTTGACTGAATGTATTGGCGCTGCATTCTTTCGGCGCGTCCAATTACGATATCCATCATCCACACAGATAAAAGAAGAGCAAGAGACGGAGGCAAAATAGGCCACATGCCAATCCCGTAGCCATAGCCAATAATGCAAAGCACCCAATAGCCGGCCAGTACCGCAATTGATAAAGATAAATTGAAGACCAGACCTTTGCGAAGTTGGCTAATCAGCACACCCAGAGCCGTGAATGCAATAACAACAAGCAGTGTAAACCCTATTGAGGACTTCGGCTCAGGCATGCCTGACAGCAAGCTGTCAATAGCATGGGCTTGTATAAGTACACCGGGCATAAACCCGCGATTTCCATCGTCTATAATCGAGAGTGGCGTTGAATGACGGTCGGTGATGGATAGAATAGCCCCTATGAGAACTATTTTTTCTTCGAATAGTTCGTCGGGCAAGTAGGTGACGTAGTTGGCTGATATTACCGGAAAAGGCTCTTGGCCTTCTGCTGATACTGGACGCCATGAAATCTCACGAGGTGTTTCGAGCAAAGGGACCCCTTGCGAGTTAGCAATTTTAGCGGCGAAGCTTGGCGGATAATCATCGTTATAAATAAGTTCTCCATCGGAAAAAATTCCACCCGTGTTAATTCGACGAACAAGAGAGTCAAAAGGATCAGATAAGAGCCTGCTTTCCACTCTTTTGTCAGCCGGAATGAAGGCCCTCATGTAATTAAGCTGATCTTCAGTTACGAACGCGGGATCTGCTGTATAACTAAAATATAAAGGTGTCTCAGACCGGCGAATTACCTCAAAAAGTTGAATATCTTTAGATTCCTCGCTGGCTTGATCGATAAGGACATCCACTACAATCGCCGAGGCCCCTGCGGAATCTATGCGCTCGATCAAATCGGCGATGAATGCTCTATCAATGGGTGAACGGTAAGAAAATTGAGCTAACGTATCCTCATCAAGTGCCACCACAATAATGTCATCGGATGGCTCTTTCGGCACTTCCATCGCCGCAACCCGAATATCGGCAAGTTTCTTCTCAAGATTATCCAGTGGTGCAAGGGTTTGTACTGCAACAAAAGCAATGATTGCTGACAGAAGGGCAACAAGGGTAATCCAAAGAGCCGACCGCGTAGGTTTATTTAATACAATCGAAGACCAACTTGCGGGAAGCCTCATTTACTCCTCTACTCCACCGTCTCATTGGATAAGGATGCCAGCAGTGCGTCGACCTGTTGAATACACCCTTTCTCTATCATCCAAGCAGCAAGAAACGTTGGTTCGTCCAGCAGTGGAGGAACTAGATGCACACGAATACTATATTCCAAATCCCTGTCCTCAATCAGGAAGGCCTTGGTCAAGTCTATGTCGCTTACCTTAGTGATGGCGACAGTATCTTGTCCGGGTTTAAATTGAAACGCAGCCTTCCAAGATCGGTCAAGTGGAGACACAACAAAACTTTGTTCTGAAACATCAGATGGCCGCCACCAACCAATTGGGGCCCCTTCTACGAGACACCGTTCCCCTGGTCGAGTTATATCAATCAGCCAAGGTGATGGTATCGGATCTGCATCTGAACCAGACCGAACAGCTCCAACACGATTTGCACGGTCATTGCGGGTGGCAATTAAAGCTGAAAGGGCGCGGCTAGCATTTTGACCGGCGGCTGCCTGAAGTCTTACCGGGCCATTATGAGGACCCCTAAGCCTAATTACACCGCCGTCGGTCCCCACAACCACTAGCTTACCTCCTGGTGGTAGTGAGACTTGACGGTCTGCGCTGATCCGGCTTCCAACACTTATATCTACGCCTCTGACCTCAACAACAATTAGGCTCTGAGCATATGTCGGAACCGTTAACCCGATTACCAAAATGAAACTGATGAGCGCGCGGATCACAATCTTGACCCCGAGCTAAAGACAGTCTCGGCACCACTTCCCACGAAAGAAAATGCTCCCCAGAAGAAGGGGTGTGCCGTCTCTTCATTGGAAATTGCCTCAACCTGAGCGCGCTGAAGTGCCTGATCGGTCGATAGACCCCTTTCGTCGCCTATATTTCCGAAAAGATTTTTCATTAAGGTAGCAGTGGCTACAGAGGGAACTTGCCAATGGGTAACAAGCATACTGCGCGCGCCTGCTATAAAGAAACTTTCAGCCAGACCAGAAAGCGATTCCCCTTTTTGGACAGCCGCGTCACTGCTGGTTGCAGTATTGCAAGCCGATAACACCACTAAATTCGCTGAAATCCTGAGGGCGGCAATTTCACTGGCATCAAGAAAACCATCTTCTGTTCTTGAAAGTGCCATCTCTCCTGGACGAGCTAGCGCTATGCCTGGCTCGCGTTGACAAGCCACCTCTCCTGGCATCACTGCGTGAGTTGCGACGTAGATAATATTATACTGGTTCAGAGCGTCAGTGCGAAAGACTTCTTCTTTAGCTGCTCGGTCAGAAAACACATCAGCATCTTCAATCCCTAAAGAAGCAATAACTGAGTTCACTTCGTCGATTGTGTCGGGCAGTTCTTCGAGGCTATCAAACCGGCTTAGTATCGCAAGGCCTTCGGGATTACAAATTGGATCCTCTGACGTGGGTAGCGTTTGAATGTCAGATACAAACTTAGGATTAGCTACACCCAAAAACGATCTTGGGGGAGCCCTCACAGTTCTTGTGGATCTTAAATTTATAAAACTAACTAACGACGGAGCATGTGTAACCGACATTCGATTAACTAGCCAGCTCGCCTCTGTGTAATCTGCGCTCAGGGGTAAGCGGGTTACTAAAGTGCCAAACGGTAGATCGCTCAATGGGCCATTGGGTATCACAATTAAACGCCCCAACTTGTTAAACTCATCAGCAACAGCCCCAAAAAGCGTCTGATAAAGGAAATGAGATTCATCAAGATTAAATTCGTTTACTGATCCACCCTCTATTTCGAGACCCTGACGCAATTCGCGAACCATTTGATCAAGCTTGTCATTACCAGCTTCTATCGGCGCAATGTGCACTCTATCTCGCGTAATAAGCTGCAGGAAGGATGAATCTTGCCCTATCAGAAAGCTAGCAAGCGCTTCATCAGGTGCTAATGCACCCCGAACAACATTTAGGTCGGGCAGCTCACTACCGTCAAAGCGTTGGTAATCAGGATATTCCTGATTTAGGATATCGCGAATCCCGGACACCTTATCAGACTGTATCTGCAACTGAGAGAGTAAAAACTCTATCAGGCGATCATCACGGTCTCCGGTAACTTTAGCTCGCTCTACACCTAATTTTCCATTAATTTCTGCTTGCAATAATAAGCTCTGCTTAAGGCTATCAATCAGGTCAGCAAGGACTGGATCGTCATCGACAAACTGCATAGACGCAAGATTAATCACATCGTCTCGCCCTGGAACAAAGGCAATTTGGAAGGCATCATAAAGCTCAGTCATTAAACCAAGCCTATCTTCCTCGCTTTCCAAGAACTGCTCTTCATCAAGAACAGCAGAAGCAAAAGGGACTAGATCATCTACCCGAAGTGCTACTGAACCGGGCGGCATATTTTTTGCAATTTCTACAGCTCTACGAAAGGCTATGATCGAGTTAACGTTCATTGCTTCGCGCTGATATGCGCGCCCCTGAGCAAGGAGCAAACGAATCATTCCCGGCCCGTCCCCTTGGACCGATCGTCTAATATCAATCGCTTTCTTAAAAAAAGTATCCGCAGCTGATAAGCGTCCTAAAGCAGATGATGCTTCACCCAAAATAGCAAGTATCTCTGATCGCCATATGGGGGGTTTTTGAGCTGCTGAATTGAACTCAAAAAGAGCTTCGCCTGCCTTGGCATAAGCAGTTACAGGATCGTCCATTCGCAAAAGAATGGCAGCTTCACGAGCTAACGAAAGTGCAAGCTCAGGCTGAACGCCAACCCGCGCCTCTTCCTCCGTTTGGAAAAGCGACAACAAGGCTTGCTGATCATCACTACCAATAATTTCTCTCCACCTGGAACTGGCATCTTGCGCAAAACGGTTGGCGACCGAATAATCGCCTTGAAGCATAGCAATGGTCGCTTGGTAACCGGCAAATCTGGCTCTATCAGTAGGGCGAGGCGATCTATCAATAATTGGTCCAGCTCGACGGACGATCGCGTCAGCACCTTCGAAATCTTCCTGATATGCGAGCACCATTGCAAGATCCAAAAGCAAGGCCGCTGTCGTAAAATCTGAATCACCGAACAACCTAGATTGAACCGCTAATGCGGCCTCAAGGCGTTCTTGGGCCGCAGAAAAATCAAGTTTTTCACTGGCTTCACGTGCAGCATTCCAGTCAGTCTCAATAGAGATAAGTTCAGATGTGCTTTCTGTACTATCTGCCTCCGGCGTTGAGCCCTCTGATTTAATCTCCGCTGAAGATGGTCGGGCGCCAGAGACTAACGGATCGGCTGCCGCAGGTGCGGCAGCCAAAAGTAAAATAAGGCTCAAAAACATGTTGCTAAATGTCTGCAGCAAGTGGTCCACGACAGATACGATAGATACAATTGCCCCCTCTGACGAGTCTAATCTGAACATTTATGCAGATGACAGGTGTTGGATAATCGGCGATACCATTGTGGCTGGGAATTTAAATTAGTCCCTTATTGGACGCCAAAATGAGAGTAGCGACTGATCACGTGATTTTTAGCCACTGAATAGCCCTTAGATTTGTGGACGCCATCGGTGCTCATAATCTGCTGCCTTTCGAACTCTACGGGTGACAGCATCCCGTTCCTTACATGCTTGCGTATCGGGTTGTAGAACACCTCGATGTAATCGAACACATCCTGCCTGGCCTCGTCGCGTGAGCGATCATGAGAGGCAGCTTCAGGTTAGGTGCGATCGTTCTCTAAAAATGGAATATCGAAAACGATGATCTGCGCATCAGCAGATCGGAGCCTCTGCGCCAGCGTGGCGATATCCCTTCGTCATATATGTTGAGAAAAACGACAAGTGGATCAGCCAGTAATCCGCGCGGCGCAAGCGAAGGCAATGACCTATTCAATTGGCGAGAATGGTTCGCTCTTTGTGACTTGCAATCAATGAATTGCAATTAAACAGCCATATGTGTTAGCCGGACTGCAGGGGTGGGAATGACGAGTCGGTTGAGAACTTTATTGGCCCGAGTGGCGCCGCTTGCCGTTGTCCTTACGTTCGCCTTCGCACTTCCGGCTTCGTATGCGCAGAATAGTGCGACCTATGAAGGGGTTGCGACTTGTGCGGGTTCGACTTGCCACGGCCGGGCTGTAGGCAATGGCGCCGTTGTCCGGCAAGATGAGATTGCGACCTGGCAAGATCCTTCATCACCCAGCGGGGCGCATAGCCGGGCCTATGCATCGCTTGCGAGCCGGCGAGGTCAGCAGATCGCGGACAGTCTGGGATTGGGAGCCGCAACCTCTGCTCCCGATTGCTTGGGTTGCCATTCGACCTTTGCGCCGACTAGCCAACGCGGTGACCGCTTTCTCCTGGCAGATGGTGTAGGCTGCGAAAGCTGCCATGGCGCGTCGCAAGAGTGGCTTCCGCTCCACTATGCTCGCTCGGCTACGCATGCCTCCAACGTCGCTTTGGGGCTAGTGCCTTTGGAACGCCCGCAAGTGCGCGCAAACGTCTGTCTGGATTGCCATTACGGATCCGAAAGGACCGGTCAATTTGTAACACATTCGATGATGGCGGCAGGACATCCGCGTATTTCGTTCGAGCTCGATCTCTTCAGTGCGCTTCAGCAGCACCACGATTTAGATAGTGACTATGTTGATCGCAAGGGGGCGTCTGATAGCGTGCGGATGTGGGCGGTCGGCCAGGCCGAGGCGGTGCGTCGCGCAACCAACCTTTTCGCGAAGCCAGCCTTGGCGCAGCGCGGGATGTTTCCCGAATTCTACTTCTACGATTGCCATTCGTGCCATCGCTCGATCCACGATGGGCCGCAGCGAAAGCTAACCTTTGAAAGCAATCCGGGGCGCCCGATACCGTTCGGCAACCCACCATTTAATGATGAGAACATCATCACGTTGTCCGCTGTTGCACGGGTGCTTGCGCCAGACGAGGCGGATCACTTCCTTGCGGCGAGCAGGGCCTTTCATCGAGCGATGGGCGAGGATCATAGCAAAGCGCTTGAAGCGGCCGTGATACTGCGCGGCCACGCATTCAACCTATCCAATGTGCTTGCGTCGCGCGAATACGCCGGATCGGACGCGTTCTCCGTGATCGCTGCGATATCCAATCGCGCGACGTCTTCGCGTTTCACGGACTATGCGGGCTCGGTTCAGGCGGTGATGGCGGTCGATACCTTGCTCAACGCCATGGTGCGCGATGGCCGGGTGACTGTCGGTGCGGCGGCTGGCATTCGCGCGAATATCAATCGCGCTTACGCGGCTGTGGCGGTGCCCAATAGCTACCGGCCGCAATCTTTCCGATCCGCGCTTGGCGAAGCGGCTCGCGCGATAGGCACGCTGCGGTAATGCGGGCGAAGGCAACCAGTTCATCTCTGGCAGTGCTAGCGCTGGTGCTGACATCTTGCGGTGATGGAGGCGGTTCTTCGAGCGGCGGCTCGAGTGTTACTCCCACGCCAACCACGGCACCGTCATCGGCAGGCGCGCTCTACTCTGTGCCAGCACAAGAAGCGCTCAGCGCTGCCGAAGTAGGAACTGTGATTGCGCGGGCCGCGGCGCAGGCGAGTGCGCAGGGAGATGCGGCAACCATCGCGGTGGTCGACCGGGTCGGCAATGTACTCGGCGTATTCGCTATGCCAGGTGCGAGCGCTACCTCTGACATTCCCGATTCGCCGAATGGCAGCAATGTGGATGCGCAAGGACTTACTGTACCAGCGGCTGCTGCGGCTATCGCCAAGGCGATCACCGGTGCCTACCTTTCCAGCAACGGCAATGCTTTCTCCACCCGAACAGCCAGCATGATCGTGCAAGAACACTTCCCGCCTGCACCAAGCACGGCAGGATTGGAAAGCGGGCCACTGTTCGGAGTGCAGTTCAGTCAGCTGCCTTGTTCAGACCTGTCTGCACGCGCAAGCGACGGCTTAATCGGGCCAAAGCGCTCGCCGCTGGGCCTGGCAGCGGATCCCGGAGGCTTCCCGCTCTACAAGAACGGTGTGGTTGTGGGCGGGGTCGGCGTGATCTCAGACGGCGTATACAGCTTCGATCCTAATGTGCTTGATACCGACATAGATGCTGACGAAGCGATCGCACTGGCAGGCACAATTGGGTTTGAAGCGCCGACAAGTATCCACGCAAACCGAATTTTCGTCGACGGGACATCGCTTCGCTATTCGGACGCAGCCTACTCTTCCTTGGCTGACGTGTCTGGAGCAAGCTTCACAGGCACTCCAGGCGCGTTGCTTGCGGTTACCGGCTATTACGATGGTGTGGCGTTACTGGCCGGATCTGCTTATGGTACAGAAACCTCAGGCATTCGCGCGGCTGGTGTGACTGAATTCGGCAATCAGGATGCCTTTGTGCTGAGCGATGGCGCCGGCACCAATCGTTTTCCCATACGAGCGGGAACAGACGGCGCGGACATTGCCTCACCGATCAGCGCCAATGAAGCGCGTGTAATTCTGGAAGAAGCCTTCGCGATCATGAGCCGCGCGCGTGCGCAGATCCGTCAACCGCTTAATAGTAGGGCACAAGTGACGATTTCGCTGGTCGATACACGCGGCGAAGTGTTGGGTATTGTGCGTTCACCCGATGCGGCGATTTTCGGGATCGACGTCAGTTTGCAGAAGGCACGCACAGCCAATTTCATATCTGCGCCTTTTGCAGCCAATGAACTTCAAGCGGCTACGGGTGAAGTGCCAGCTTTCGTCACCGTCTTGCGCACATTTCTCAATGATCCGAGCGCCTTGACCGGACAATTCGCGTTTGCAGACCGCTCGGGTGGAAACCTCTCGAGGCCCTATTTTCCTGACGGCGAAGTGGGGCAGATCAGTGGCCCGCTGTCGCGCCCGATCGAACAATTCAATCCCTTCTCCACAGGCCTGCAATCGGCGCTTGTGGTCGGCAATCTGGCGCAGCATCTGGCTTTCGTTACCGGTGCAGCACCTAACGATACACCTCGATTTTGCACGTCTTTGCCGCAGGTTAGGCCCGATCATACGAGGATAGCCAACGGTATCCAGATATTTCCTGGTTCAGTGCCGATATATCGGGGCGGCGTGTTGGTGGGCGGGATCGGCGTGTCGGGCGATGGGATTGATCAGGACGATATGATCAGTTTCTTGGGGCTTCACAATGCTGGCCAAAGTGTTGGCGGGATTGGCAATGCCGGCCACGATATTCGCGCTGATCGCATTCTGGTTTCAGTTGGCGGTCGTAAGGTTCGGTTGCGTTATGTCAATTGCCCCTTCGCGCCGTTTCTGGACAGCGATGAAAACAATGTCTGCGAGGGGCTTTAGGCGTGTCGCTGTTGCTTGTTCCTCTCGCTTTCGCGTTGCAACCGCCATCGGTAACGCCGGAAGAGCAGCCAGCCGAACCTCATCCGCCGTGGGAGGCCGAACCACCACCGGTTGATCCTGAAGTGATTGAAGGGCGCAGGCGGCCAGACTACACAGACCCGCTGCCTGACCCTGTGACACAGGATAATCCCGGGGCCGTCCGCGCACCGCCACCGCAAGCTTTCCCGACCGATGAGGTCCCGATCCCTGACCGCTGGCGTTTGATCGAAACACTGGGGCTTGTGAAGGAACGCTTCTGGGACCCCTACAACCAGAACACATACAAGGGTGATCGCCCGATCAATCCGGAGAAGGTTCCTTGGTTGCCGATTACCGGGAATGACTGGTTCCTCGTGCTGAACGGCATCAGCGACACTGTGCTGGAACCGCGCAGCTTCCCGATCCCCGTCGGCGTGCAAACGACAGAAGACACGGACCGTATCGATATATTCGGAGACGATTTCTCGACGGTTTTCTCGCAAACCTTCATCGTCGGTGCAGCGCTGCTCAAAGGCAGCACGGCATACAAACCCCCAGATGTCGAATACCGCGTGACGTTGGCGTTCAACATGAACTACGTCGATGTGCCGGAACGCCGCGTATTGTTTGTCGAGCCATCGAAGCCCAGCCATCGCTTCGACCATTTCCTTGGCGTGCAGGAAGCTTTCTTCGACTATCACTTCCGCAACACTTCAGACCGCTATGACTTCGACTCTGCGCGCATCGGCATTCAACCGTTCCAGTCGGATTTTCGCGGCTTCCTGTTCAACGATCAGCAGCTGGGTCTGCGCTTCTTCGGCACACGCGATAACAATCGCTTTCAATACAATCTTGGCGCGTTCTGGCGGTTGGAAAAAGACACCAATAGCGGGCTGAACTCAGTGGTTCAGCGCCCACGCGATGACTTCGTCTTCGTCGCCAATGCCTATCGTCAGGACTTCCTGATCCCCGCGCTAACCAGCCAAATTACGCTGGTTTACAATCGCAATCGCGAAGCCGAACAAATCGAGATTGATGACAACGGTTTCCCCGTACGACCGGCTTTGCTAGGCGACTTGCGTGGGCGCAATTATGACGTGTTTTACTTGGGCTATAACGCCGATGGCCGCATCGGGCGGATCAATGTGACCGCAAGCGCCTATGGAGCTCTCGGCGAAGATCGAAACAGCTTCTTCACCAGCGAGCCTGCCGACATCCGCGCATTCTTTGCTGCTGCCGAGCTTAGCTATGACAAAGACTGGATGCGCTTCCGCTTATCTGGTGCCTATGCCAGCGGAGATGATGATCCCTTTGACAATACTGAAGGCGGCTTCGACGCGATCTTCGAGAATCCGGTTTTTGCAGGGGCCGATACGAGTTACTGGATCCGGCAGACAATCCCTTTCGCTGGCGGTGGCCGCGCGGTTTCCGTCAATGGCCGCAACGGCCTGTTGAATTCGCTGCGTTCGTCGAAAGAACAAGGCCAATCGAATTTCAACAATCCCGGATTGGTGCTGGTCGGCGCAGGTGCGGATTTCGATCTCACTCCTGAGTTTCGAATTTTTGCCAATGCCAATCATCTATGGTTCGAAAACACCGCTACGCTTGAAGCGCTGCGCAATGAAGGCTCGATCCCCAAGAATATCGGCTGGGACCTGTCGACCGCAGCGATCTGGCGGCCCAAAGCCACGCAGAACATCGTGTTCCGACTATCCGCCGCAGCATTGCTTGCCGAAGATGGCTTTCGCGATCTGTTCGACAGCTTGGACGGCGGCGGCGCCTATTATTCAATCCTTGCCAATGCGATACTGACTTACTGATGCTGGCCCTGCGTCATCTTTTTCTGCTCTTGGCAGTCGCGGCGTTTGCCGGGGTAGTGACCTACGGCCCGATCGAAGCGGCCGAAGGCGAGAAACCCATCAAACGCGATTACAGCCGCGTGACCGCGCCGCCTGCTCCCGCGCGGCAAAGCTTCGAAGAGATGATGGGAAAGTCCGAAGGATGCTTGTCGTGCCATGTCAGCACCGACGCACCGACCATGCATTTAACGCCCGCTGTCCAGCTCGGTTGCACCGATTGCCACGGGGGCGATGTGAGCGTGGTCGGAGATCCGCAGCTGCCGCATGACCACCCGGATTATGTCGCGGCGCGCGATCTGGCGCATGTGCTGCCCAAATATCCTGAAAGCTGGCATTGGCCATCTTCCGCCAACCCCCAACGCAGTTATGCATTGCTAAACATAGAGTCGCCCGAGTTTGTCCGCTTCGTCAATCCCAGCGACTACCGGGTCGCGCGCGAAGCCTGCGGTGCTTGCCATATGGCGACGATCGAAGCGGGCGAACGTTCGATCATGGCAACGGGGGCAATGTTGTGGGGTGGGGCATCCTATAACAACGGCATTTTGCCCTACAAGAACTACATTATCGGAGAGGCTTATACCCGCGACGGGGAACCAGCGAAGCTGGTGACACCCGGAGACCCACCAGGAGAGCTGAGCGAAGCCCAGAAGAAACGCGGCGCGCTCGCTGAACTTTATCCGCTGCCGACCTGGCATGTGATCCCGCCCGGAGATGTTTTCCGCGTGTTCGAGCGCGGTGGGCGCAATATCGCGTCACAATTCCCTGAGATCGGCTTGCCCAATCCTACGGGTCAGATCCAGCGGCTGGAAGAGCCGGGTCGGCCGGACCTCAAGCAGTCCAATCGCGGCCCGGCTACGGGGCTTCGTGTCGCGATCCCCGCGCTCAACATTCACAAGACCCGGCTCAATGATCCCTTCACCTGGTTCATGGGCACGAATGACCAGCCGGGCGATTATCGCCATTCAGGCTGCGCGAGTTGTCACGTTGTCTACGCCAATGACCGCGAGCCGCGCCATTCGCTGATCTACGCGCAATATGGCCGCGACGGACAGACGATCACGTCTGACCCGACAATCGCGAGTAAGCTTGAAAGTGCAAACGGCCATGGCTCGCTCAAGCACCCCGGGGGCGACCACGATGACGGCGAGGCACCGAAGAAAGAGAAGGGCCATCCGCTTCAACACGTCTTCACGCGGGCGATCCCCACGGCACAGTGCATGAATTGTCACATGCACCAGCCCAATATTTTCCTTAATTCCTACCTTGGCTATACCATGTGGGACTATGAGAGTGACGCGCCTTTCATGTGGCCGGCTGAGCAGAAATATCCCACTGCCGAAGAGGTTCGCGCGGTGCTGGATCGCAATCCCGAAGGTGCCGCGCCGAAGGGTAAGTGGGCTGATCTCGATTTCCTGCGCAATGTTTATGATTTGAACCCGAAGCTGCGTGATACGCAGTTTGCCGACTATCATGGCCACGGGTGGAATTTCCGCGCGATCTTCAAGCGTGATCGCGAAGGCAATCTGCTCGATGAGAATGACAATATCATTGATCCTGACGATCCGGAGAAATGGCGTCGCGAGGACGAAGGCAAGTTTGTCGAGCCGGGCACCAATCCGGGCAAGGCCGTTCACCTGATGAGCATCCATGCAGAAAAGGGCATGCAATGCGCCGATTGTCATTACGCGCAGGACAGCCACGGTAACGGATTGATCTATGGCGAAGTGGCCGATGCGATCGAGATTGGTTGCAAGGATTGCCACGGCACCGCCGATGCCTATCCCACGCTGCGGACCAGCGGACCTGCTGCACCGCCAAGGGGCAATGACCTAACGCTTTTGCGCAACCCCGATGGCCGCCGACGGTTCGAATGGACCGAAACTGAAGATGGTGAGCGCACTCTTATCCAGCGCTCGATTGTTGATCCCGCACTCGAATGGGAAGTCAGCCTGGTCAAGAACAGTGTCGACCCCGATACATCCGGTTTCAATGCCAAGGCTGCGCGGGCCAAACTGATGAGCCGGCTTGGCGGAGAGACGGGTAATTTCGAGTTCGGTCTGGGCATCGAGCTGGATGATCGCGCGCACCGTGATCCCGAGATGGCGTGCTTCACTTGCCATCTATCATGGACCACATCTTGCGGCGGCTGCCACTTGCCCATCGAAGCCAACTGGAAGAGTAAAGTGCATCGTTACGAAGGTGAGACGACGCGCAATTTCGCGACTTACAACCCACAGGTTGCGCGCGATCAGATGTTCCAGCTAGGCAAACATCAGACGACTAAGGGCAACCAGACCGCGCCAGTGCGCTCTTCCTCCGCGCTCGTGCTCTCCTCGACCAATATCAACCGCGAGCGGATCTATGTGCAACAAGCGCCGATTTCTGCAATCGGCTTTTCAAGTCAGGCATTTGCGCCGCACTTCCCGCATACTGTGCGCCGGACCGAGACTAAGACATGTTCCGACTGTCACTTATCCGAAAATGATGACAATAATGCGATCATGGCACAGCTGCTATTGCTCGGCACGAATTACGTCAATTTCGTCGGCCTGCACGCATGGACCGGCAATGAAGGCGGGTTCTCAGCAATCCGCGTGACGGAGTGGGACGAACCGCAGGCAGTTCTTGGCTCCTATCTCCACCGCTATGCCTATCCAGACTACTGGCGGATGCATGTCGAAGATAATGAACGCGAGTTGCGCAACTGGAACCGCGGCATCACGTTCGATGGCAATTTGAGCGGCGAAACCAAGGCTTTCGAGCAATTTGTCAACACGCATGAGGGGACGCGCGACCGGGTTGGCTGTCTACAGTTGCGGGGCGAGTACATGTTTGTCGCGGAAGGGAAGGGCGGTTTCCGTGCCTATGACGTGGCATCAATCGCCAACAAAGGCATTTCGGAGCGGATCATCACCGCGCCATTCTCTGCGCTGGGGCACGATACCCATGTCGATACGCAGAATGCGACCTGCTTGGCACTGGCGACGAACCAGCCCATCAATCCGCTTCGCAATACGCCTGAAATGCGCGAAGCCAATCAGGAGCAGCCCTTCCTCCCGATCTATAATTATGCAGCCATCACAGATGCCGAGGAAGGGCTGGTGCTGGTCGATGTGAATTCGCTGGCCGATGGCGAGTTCCGCAACAACAAACTGCGCCGGGCCGAGTTTACCGATGGCACTGGAGCGTGGAATCCCGAAGGTGTGCTCGATGGCGCGCGTCACATCCATCTGGCTGGCGAAGTGGCTTACATCACTACGCGGCGCGGGCTGGTTGTGGTCGATCTGGCTGAGCCGCTCGCGCCCAAGGTCACTGCAGTGCTCCCACTCAACGATGCGCGAGCAAGCGCCATCCAGTTCCGCTATCTTTGGGTGTCAGACGCGGAGGGCGTGAAGTTGTTTGATGTCACTCAGCTGCGCAATCCGGTTGCAATGCCCGATGCGACGGTGCCGCTAGACGACGCGCAGCGGATATATGTTGCGCGGACCTATGCCTATGTCGCGGCCAAACACGAAGGCTTGGCGATCATCAATGTCACCAATCCGCTCAAACCGTTCATCTACGCGAAGGAAACGCTCGACGGCACGCTAAACGATGTAGAGGACGTAATAATTGCGTCGACCAATGCGAGCTTGTTTGCCTATGTCGCAGATGGGCGCAATGGGCTCAAAGTGCTACAACTCACCAGTCCAGACAGCCAGCGCAATTTTTACGGATTCAGCCCTGCGCCGGTGCCTGAACTCATCGCCTGGGCCAAGACGCCGACACCTGCAATCGCGCTCAGCAAAGGTCTCGACCGCGACCGCGCGGTTGATGAAACGGGCGGCCAGATGGCGGTGTTCGGTAGGCTTGGCTCGCGGCCATTCACCCGGCCCGAAATGGAGCGGCTGTTCCTACGGCGTGATGGCGTGCCATGGAAGGTCAGCGATGAGCCTGACATGAGCGCTTGGGTGCCGGGGCGCGGGCCTGTTCGCTTCGATTTGGCGAACTGAACTCTATTCACGCTGGCTAAAAATGCCTCTTATCTGCGGCTGGAGCTCTGGCCCGTAGTGCGCAAGCACCGGCCAATCCCCGACCGGCAATTGATGCGAAACTAGCGTAATGCCGTTCCATCGGTGGAATGCGATAATGGGTGGTTCGTCTGCGATCAGCGCCCGGCCATCAGGGGTAGCCCCATCGATTTGGCGCAGGTCGAGCGTCACAGCGGGCGCGATTGATCCCGTGACCCCTAGCGGAACACCACGAAAGCTTGTTTGCAGTGACCGGTGCAAATGGCCGCTATGGATAGCAAGGATTTGATCATTGCCATCGATCGCTTGCGCAAAATTTGCGATCCAACTTTCATCCGGGCTTGGGTCCATCCAGTCGATCCCACTGACAATGGGCGGGTGATGCATGAAGATAAGCGTCGGCGTGTCAGAGTGATCTGCGAGCTGCGTGCTCAACCAGTTTTTGCGCGCCTCGCAAAAGGCACCACCGTGTCGCCCAGGCTCAAATGTATCGAGGCACAAGTTTCGCAGTCCCGCCTGTTCGATCGCGTAATGGACAAATCCATTGTCGCTGGAGCAGTTGGGGAACGTTTCGAGCAGGGTCTCGCGTGTGTCGTGATTGCCCACCAGAGGATAGACCGGGAAAGGTAAATCGAGGAGCGGTTCCACAAGCCGCGCAAAGCTCTCCGCATCTCCTCGGTCAGTCAAATCGCCAGAAAGCACTAGCATGTCGGGAAGCTCGGGTTGGTGCAACAAATGCGCGAGGGCTTGGCGAAAGCGCTTAAGATTCGCCTCTTCATCGCCGCCTTCCCGATCGAAACCGATATGAATATCAGTCATTTGTGCGATCAGCAGAGATTGTTCCTTGTTGGCCATCTCAGCGCGCCTCCGGGCCTAGGTTAGCGATCTCGCTGCGGCGGTTGTCGGGGTGATCTTGCGGCATAGGCGTGCCTGGCCGGTGATATGAATGGCACATTGCGCAGCTTGAAGGCACTTCGGCCTCAATCGCGGTTTCGCCCTGGTGGCATTCGCGACAACTCGCGAGATCAGGCAGCAGTACATCGCTCGACACCTTGGAGCTTTCCGCTTCATGGCAGGTGCTGCATTCCTCTTGCCGGTGCGCGTGATGGTCAAAGCCGCCGTGTGCGAAGTAGCGATCAGGGAGATTCACCGGCATCACGTCGAGCCTATTGCCGCTTGTCGCTGGCAAATGGCATTCGCCGCACACGCCGCCGGGCGCGAGCGCGCGGTCAATCCCGACCAGCGAACGCCCGGGCGGTCCGAAATTTGAGTAGTAGAGCCCGCCACGTGCATATCTTTCAGGGCGCGAGCGTCCCGTGACGACCGGGCGGCGCGGGCTGCGGTCCATCGCCCGCAGATCGGCCAGCATCTGGTCAACATCGCCATGGTGTAACGTTCGGAACGTGCCGCCCACTTGATCATAGGCGAGGCTGTGGCAGCTCTCGCAATTGGCTTCCATGTCGATCGGTTCGAAGCTGACCCGGTCGCTGGTCGCTTCATGGCAGTCTTTGCAAGCCAGCGCTGAGCCATAGCCTGCGCCACGGCCTAGGCGTATCGCCATACGCGCAACCCCACCTTGTGGATCGAGATGCACGTCATGCGGGAACTTGAGCCCGTTGCGTTCGCGCGGCCTGTCGCCCAGCGAGATGCGCCTGGGCTCTTGCTGTCGGAATTCGGTAAAGATAGCGGCTTTGAACTCGGGATGGGTTTTGCCGAAATCGCTCGCATTGGCGAGGGTTGTATCCGTCAGGCGCGTATCGAGCGTGTCGTGGCAGTCAGCGCAGAACAGTTGACTTGCCGGTCCCATCCGGGTTGGGCCTTCGTGCTCAGTGTGGCATGTCGTGCACGCACCCGGGCCTTCCTTGCCGAACATGCCTGCCACTGCCCATTGGAAGCCCTCGCCAAATTCATGCGGCGCGCGTCCATCGGCAAGGCGCGGAGCTTCAGCATGATCGCCGATATCTTCGTGGCAGGTGAGGCAGGCTTCATCGCGGACCGACACGAAAGCGTCCACGTGACAGGCTTCGCAATTGTCTTCGAGGCTGTGATGCGCAAGGCTGAGCTTGCCGGTGCTCCAGCTTCCATCGAAATCGACCTGGCCCGCGCGATCGACGTCGTTTGTTGTAATCCGTTCGCGAGTGAGATGCGAAGCAATCGGGACGGCGAGGAAAGTGAACAGTATCGCCGCGGCCAATCCCCAGGACATCGCTCGCTTGCCGGGCAATGTACCAGCAAGCGCAAAGCTGCGTTTGGCATCGACCGCATCCTCGCCGCTAACCGCTTTGGTGATGATCAGCATCACCTGGCCATTGTTCTGACTGATCGCCAGTCGCGAGCTGCCCAGCGCCAATTCTGCACCTTGCGCGGGATCGATGCTGGCAGCTTTCTCCGTCCGGCCATCTATCTCAAATCCCAGCCTACTGATCGCTTTGATATCAAGCTTTTCGCCTGTCGCGGCGGCGATCGTCACGTGATGCTGCTCAACTGCGAGATCGGACAAATGGATGTCGTTTTCCGCCGCGCGGCCAATTGAGAGCGTGTCTTTATCGACCATGCTCTCGCGCACGATTTCACGCCCTGACGCGGTTTGATCGATGGTGCGGATCAGGAACGCCATCTGCCTAACCCCAATAGTAGAACACGCTGATCACATGCGCGAGCAGCGCGGTGAGCAAAGCGATTGTTGCTGGGATATGGATGAACAGCCAGACTTCGAGCAGCGCCTTCAAGCGCATCTGGAGGCGAATTTGTGCCAATTGTGCGGAACGGGTTCTCAGCAGAGCAGAGACGCGAGCTTTCGGGGCCTGTTGGTCGCTAGCTGCGCGGAAATCTTCCCGGAAGGCAGTGAGCGCGCGTGCGGTGGCGCAGTGGCGATAGCGTCCTGTCAGCCGTACCCATCCGCCTCCCGCAAAAACGTTCTGCTCCAGCGCTGCAATAACCAGATCGGCTTCGTCGCGCGGCAAGGGTTGGGCGGCTTGTTCAAGCTGCCGATCGATTGCAGCAAGTGCTTCGACCATTTGCCCGCGGGTCATTTGCTTGCGGTTCGCGCTCAAACGTTCTGGCAAGGTCGCATAGACCACCACGCCATAGATGCCTGACGCGATCACTAGCATCATCAAGGCCCAAGCCAACGTGTGGACGTTCCAGCCCAGCTGAAAGCCGGTATGGAGCGTGCCAATAACCACCAGTGACAGCCCGAGAAAGACATGCGCGCTGGTCCAAGCCTTGAGGCTCCAATGCCCTTCATTGATTCGGCGCTTGCGCACGCCGAGCAGCGAGAGCCACACAATCAGCCCCAGGCCGATCGTACCCAGCGTATAGCCATACCAGCTGCCTCCATTGGGCCGGGGTTCTTGGTCGATCAGCAGATAGCCGAGGAACAACACTAAGCTCAGCCCACCAGCGATTTTCGCCCAGCGCATGCCGCGATGGGTGAGGAAACTCTCATGTTCCGCGCCGCGCCGCGTGCCATGAAAGTCGACCTTGCTCTCGGGAAGGCTCACCATTACTCGCCTCCCTCGATCCGCGCGACAGAAAGGAATTTCTCAGGCGCAACCCGGATCGCTGCGCCGGTGGGACATGCGCGCACGCAAGCTGGCCCGCCTTCGATCCCACTGCACATATCGCATTTGATCGCGA
The DNA here is from genome assembly GCF_913057185.1 of uncultured Altererythrobacter sp. NCBI lineage: Bacteria > Pseudomonadati > Pseudomonadota > Alphaproteobacteria > Sphingomonadales > Erythrobacteraceae > Altererythrobacter > uncultured Altererythrobacter sp. The sequence goes on along the minus strand of NZ_CAJXNK010000002.1, from coordinate 663,763 downwards.
GCTTGGGCTGCTGCACTGCTTCATTTTCAGCGATTGCTTTGCGCCATTTGGACGGCGCTTCGCCAGGGCCGGGCCCTTTGCCGAACAGTAGCCATTGCAGCAGCGATGGCTTGGCCGGCGGCTTCGCATCCATCCGGATCACGCCATAGGGGCAGTTGCGCTCGCAATTGCCGCAACCGATGCAGGTCTCATCGATGAACACTTCGCCATCCGGGCCACGCTTGATTGCATTGGGGGGGCAATCGGCCATGCAATGCGGATGTTCGCAGTGGCGGCAACTGGTGGGGACATGCAAATGCGCGTAGCTGCGCCCGGCTTCTCTGTCGAGTCGCGACAAGCCGTCATGGCTGTCCGCACAGGCATTCTCGCAATTGTCGCAGCCGATGCAGAGTTTCTCGTCGATCAGCAGCACATCGGTCGCTTCGCCGATGCCGTTATCAACCAGGAATTGTGCGGTTTCCGAATAGAGATCGACGGCGCCGCTGAAGCTCGATTTGCGGCTCTCGACAAAGGCGTTGATCTCGCGCCGGTTCGCCATTTCCGCCAGCGCGGTCTCGCGCAGCGTGGGATTGCGCTCGATCAGAGCTATAAAGGCATCGCCAGGCAGTCGGATCAGTTCGGATTTGATTGCAGCCTTGACGCTGGCGATGCGCGGGGAACCGTCGATTACCGCCATCTCGCCGAAATAGGAGCCCGCGGGGAGATAGTTCAGGAACACCTGTTTGCCACCGATTGCTTTCTCAACGATCATAGAGCCGCTGCGTATGATGAAAACGTCCTTGTCGTCTGCGCCCTCCGTGACAGCAGCTTCGCCCGCCCTCACTTCGACCAATTCAGCGCTTTCCACCAGTTCTGCGACGTCATTAGAAGTCAGACCCGAACCAAACATCTGGAGCAATTGTCGCTCAATGGAGATGCGGTTGACCACGCGATTGGCACCGGGTGACGTTGCCAGCAATTTGAGCGCCGCCGTGCGGGACAATTCGATCGCTACAATCGGTTCAGCGGCGCGAATCGTTGCTCCGCGCTTGCGTCCGGAAATGAGGCCAACCTCGCCAAAGATCGAGCCTTGGGAGATCGGTACAGTCTGTGAAGGGTTGTCGGGATTCACTTCGACTGCGACTGAACCTTGCGCGATGGCGAACATTGATGATCCGGGGGCATTGCGGGCGAAGATCAGCTCGCCAGATGTGTAGGCATGGACTGTGCTGTCGAGCATCAGCTCGCGCAATTGTAGCGGTGAAAGATCGTTGAAGATCTCTACATTCTGGCCAAACAGCTCAAGCCATTCATCAACGCTGCGATTGCCGGGCAAGGGCGCAAATTTCTCTGCCAGGATCGGCTCGTCAGCGGGCTTGAGATTTGCATTTCCATTGAGGAATTCGATCACATCATAGCCCTGGTTCATACAGTGCTTGATCAACGGATAGCCTGCCAAGGCCCCGATCACGTGGATACCGGATTGGGTTGTCTCGAAGCTGGGCGAAAGCTTGGGAAAGGCGCTTCTTTCTCCGCTTGTAAACTCGATTCCGCAAGCTTCGACGAAGGTGCGTGGCGGCTGCGACCCGGTCCGCGCGATGATCCGGTCGCATGGAATCGCGACTTCCCCATCGCGAGTCTCAAGAACCAATTCGCCAGGCTTGACTTCGGATGGGCTTGTCTCGCGCCGGACGATAAGGCGACCGTCCTGCTCCGCCTCTTCAAGCTGTTTGACGTTAGCGGCTTTCGCGCGGGCGAAATCTGCCCGCCGATTGAGAATGGTGACTGTGTTGCGCTGCGCTTCGTCAGCGGCGAGTCCAAGCGCATTCTCGATCCCTGCATCGCCTGATCCAACGACGGTGATGTGCTCGTCGAAATATTCTCCCGGATCGTCGAGCTGATACTGGATATGCGGCAAGTCAGCGCCAGGGACCCGCAAGCGATTGGGATTGCCTTGCGTGCCGATGGCGAGGACTACGGCTTGCGCAGTCAGTTCGCGCCCGTCTGCTAGCTTGATGGTGAAATCACCCGTCTCGCCTTCGATTGCGGCAACTTCAGCATTGAGCATCACATTGATGTCTTGGCTTGCGGCCTGATCGTCCCAAGTGCTGAGGACTCGCTCTCGCTTGCCGGCTTCGAAATCGAGATCAGAGCGCAGCACGAGGTTGGATGGTGTCGCCATCACATGCTTGCCCTTCTGGTATTTGTAGATCGTGTCAGACAGGTGGTCGGTTTTCTCTATCAGCACATGGTTCATGCCGAGGGCGGCCGCGCGCCCGGCCGCGCTCAGTCCAGCGGGGCCGGAACCAATTATCGCAACCCGGAAAACTTTGGGCAAGTCCGAACTCCAATATTCAAATTGCCGTTACAAACGACTGTACCGCAAGCTGCCAAAAATACCAAAGGTAATTGCCCACAATCATTGGAAATGCTAGTTTGAAAACATGCATGTATCAGAAAACCCTAAGACTTTGGAAAACGGCATTAGCCGCCCCCAACTTGGAGTGCTGTTTGGTGCAGTGCTCCTGTTGATAGCGGTGGTCGGTTATAAGGCATGGGATGGTGGCAGTGAGGCAAAGGCCTCAGGTCAAGACTCAGCGGGTCCGATCAACATCGAACAATTGCGTGCAACAGCAGATGCGGCGGGCGACAACGCACTGCCGTGGCAGCAATTGGGTTTCGCACATTTTCAGCGGGGTGAATTTCTCGAGGCTGAGGCTGCATATGAACGCTCCGTCGCTCTGGACGATGATGAAGCCGTGCTTTGGTCGGCCTTGGGCGAAGCACGTGTCATGGCGTCTCAGCGCGAACCGTTGCCTCCCAGTGCATTGGAGGCATTCAATCGCGCAATCGAACTTGATCCAAGCGATCCGCGCGCTCGCTATTTCCTCAATGTAAAGAAGGATCTTGACGGCGATCACAATAGCGCGATCGCGGGTTGGTTGGCCCTCTTGGCAGAAACACCGCAAAGCGCTCCATGGGAAACCGATCTCATCCGCACAATCGAGCAAGTCGGTGCGATCAATGGCATCGATGTCGAGGAGCGGATTGTTATCGCGCAAGCGGTGCGGGGTTCAACAGCGGTTAGCGATACTCCGCGCGGACCGACGCAGGCTCAGATCGCTGCGGCAGGCTCAATCCCTCCAAGCGAACAGCGTACGATGGCCGAAGGCATGGTCGGGCGGCTAGAAAGGCGGCTAGCAAAAAACCCCAGCGATGTTCAAGGTTGGATCATGTTGATTCGCAGCCGCATGACGCTAGATCAGACCGATCTAGCGAACGAGGCCTTACAGGCAGCGCTTGCCACCAATCCCGCTTCCGAAGCGCGAATTCGCGAAGAAGCTGCGCTACTAGGTGTGCGTTAGAACGCGCTCATCACAAAGGTTGCGAGCGAGGCGGCAAGGCCAGCCAGAAAAACGCGGGATGACCATCCCAGTAGCCGATATTTCTTGCGGTGTAACACTTGGCCGTTCTGGTAGATGTCACGCAGCATCAAGTGATACATCGCTTCCTCATCGCTGAGCTTTGACACTACGGACTTTGCGAACTGCTCTTCTTCCATCTGCGTAAAGACTCCGAAAAACAGGATATTGGACTGATCGTCTGCGACCGGCTTGGCGCCTGCTGTTGGCAAGACAGCTACAATCGCCAAACAAGCTGACACAAAGGCGGAAACACCTAGCGCCACCATTGCAGGCGCCGGATCGCCGCTGCTTGCCTGTCCCATGGCGAGTGTGAAAACCACGATGGCTGCACCCATCAGTAAGCTTGCCTTTTGGTCAGCCATCTGGCTCAACGTGAGGTTGGTCTGCGTGATCGTGCGCACCAGATGAATAGCTTGCGGAGAGAAGGCCTTGTCTGAGCCTTGCGGAGCCTCGCTCATACGACGCCAAACGCCAACATGGCATCTGCAACCTTCTTGAAGCCTGCAATATTTGCGCCTTTGACATAGTCAGTATAGCCGCCGTCTTGCGTTCCATAGGTGAGGCAGCGCTCGTGAATACCGTGCATGATATCACGCAGCATCTCTTGCAATTCATCTTCGCTCCATGACCGGCGAAGCGAATTTTGGCTCATTTCAAGCCCTGATACTGCAACGCCGCCCGCATTAGCGGCTTTGCCTGGCGCGTACAGCAGCTTGGCAACTTTGAACACATGCACACCTTCAAGGTCGGTTGGCATGTTCGCGCCTTCTGACACCGCGATGCAACCATTTTCAACCAATGCGCGGGCATCATCGCCCAGCAGCTCGTTTTGTGTCGCGCAGGGCAGCGCAACGTCGCACGTCACATGCCATGGCGTCTTGCCTTCGTGGAAAGTCGCATTGCTGTATCTCTCCGCGTATTCGGAAATCCGTCCGCGCTGGCGGTTCTTGTGGTCCTTCACCCAATGAAGTTTCTCCAAATCAATCCCGTCGGGATCATGGATGAAGCCTCCTGAATCTGACAAAGTGAGCACCTTGCCGCCGAGCTGGATGATCTTCTCTGCAGCATGGGTTGCGACATTGCCTGAGCCGGAGATTGCGGCAGTCTTGCCCTCAAGATCCATCTCCTTGGTCGCAAGCATATTGGCGAGGAAATAAACCGCGCCATATCCGGTCGCTTCCGGCCTAATGAGCGAGCCGCCATACTCCAGGCCTTTGCCGGTCAGCACGCCGTTGAAGTGGTTGGTGATGCGTTTGTATTGGCCGAACATGTAGCCAATTTCGCGCCCGCCGACACCGATATCACCTGCGGGAACATCAACATCAGGACCGATGTGACGATAGAGCTCGGTCATGAAGCTTTGACAAAACCGCATGATTTCGCGCTCGCTCTTGCCTTTGGGATTGAAGTTGGAGCCGCCTTTCCCGCCTCCCATAGGTAGGCCAGTTAGTGCATTTTTGAATGTCTGCTCGAAAGCGAGGAATTTGAGCACGCTCTCGGTGACGCTCGAGTGAAAGCGAATGCCGCCTTTGTAAGGGCCGATGGCATTGTTGTTCTGCACGCGCCAACCGCGTTGGACGCGTATATCGCCTTTGTCGTCTTCCCAGCACACGCGAAAGCTTACGACCCGATCGGGCTCGGCGATACGCCGCAAGATTTGCTCGCTGTGGTAGTCTTCCTTGTCTTCTATGAAATCGAAGATATCTTCCGCTACTTCCTGCACGGCTTGCACAAATTCGGGTTGATGCGGATTTCGTCGCTTGACGCCCTCCATAAAGCCATTGAAATCGACGTGTTCTACCATCTGCTGTTGACCTCCCCCTAACAGGCTACTGCATTTAACGTATGACAGTTTTTATCTTGTGTGACCAAGGGGCAAAAGACGCAATGTCTTTTTCATAATACTGCCCGTCATCAGATAAATTGAGACACGCTGAGGCTTTGGTTTAGCGAGTGTTTGGCCTCATCTGGTTGATGTTTTTTAAGCGGCGAGCTTGCGGTGAAGCACGCGATGTTCAAACTTCTTTCGTTTCAACTTTTCTCTTATTTGGATAATTTCTGTGGCTCTGCCGAATTAGGCATCGGCCGGTGTGACGTTGTCGAGGCTTTCGCGGTAGCTTGTGTGTCAGTGAGGAGGTAATCGAGTATTGCACTTTTGCATTCTGGGCTTCTGAGTTTGGGTCGCAGATTTGCGCGGCGCACCGGTCAGGCAAGGGGCTATCTGCGCGTTAACTGGGGCTTTGCTGGCAGCTTTGTGTTGCGACACATAGGGCGAGGGACTAGGCAGCGACGGCTTTTCGCAATTATATAACCTAAATAGAGTTGACCATCGGTTACCCACAGGTTTGAGGAAAGGCTAAAACACTAGGTTGGCCCCGTAGCTCAGCCGGATAGAGCACCAGATTCCTAATCTGGGGGCCGCGTGTTCGAATCACGCCGGGGTCACCACTCAGTTAGCGCGCGCCAATCCGTCGGTAATTTGCCCAGGCCAAAAGCGAGATTGTGGCTGAAGCAATGGCGACGAGCAGACATGTGCCGGCCCAGCCGTATCCATCATAGATCGCTGTGCCCAAAACGCTTCCAATGCCGCCGCCGATAAACATGATCACGATATAGATTGTCGTCAGCCGGGTTCGGATCGCGGGCTCCAGCGCCAGAAAGATCATCCGGCTTGTCACATCGACCGATGGGCCAACCAGATTGATGAGCGTGAGCGGAATTAACACAGCCCATGCGCTGAATCCGAACGGATAGAGTAAAGCAATTCCCGCAGATTGCAGCACAGCGACAATGGCTCTGGCGCGGCGCGGCCCGACATGGTCAGCCCATCGACCAATGCGCGGGGTTGTAAGAACACTGATCGCGCCAATACCCGCCAGATAACCGACAGTATCGACCCCATAACCAAGCGCAGGACTGGTTAGGTGCAAGGCAAGTGCCAGCCAGACTGCGGTGAAACAACCAAAATTAAGACCCTGAATCATCGCGGAATGGAGAACGTCTTTGTGCTGCTTAGCCAAACTGATCACCGACGCTAGAAGCTCTCGATAAGAACCGGTCGGGCGTTTTTCTGGCGCCGTCTCGCTCTGCATCGTGATCGGGAGCATCAACGTAACTGCAATCATCAGGCTGGCGGCGATCCAATAAACTGTGCGCCAACCGTAAACCTCTGTAACGATACCAGCGCCAACACGTGCGACAAGAATGCCAAAGATTACACCGGCTGTGAGTAGCGCAGTCACTTGACCGAGCCGCTCTGGAGCAACCCGCTTGGATGCAAACGCCGGGAGCTGATAGGGGGCAATTGTCACAAAGCCCAACAGTGTCGATGCCAATGTGAAGAGCGCAAACTGCGCTGCCAAAGCCATTCCCAACATCGCGAGCGTTTGCAGGCTGACAAACAGGATACAAAGGCTGCGGTTGGAATATCTATCGCCGAGCGGCAAAAGCAGGAAGATGCCAATTGCGAGTGCGATCTGATTGAGCGCAGGAACGACGCCAATTGCGCCATCGCTTACGCCGAAATCGCGCGCAACCTCTCCGATAATGGGATGGATGTAATACGCATTGGCAGTGACCACCGCGGTCGTCGCGGCGAGCCCGTATTCCTGAGCGCGGCTGAGATAGCCCACTTGGCTCAATCCAGAATACCCGCCAGTTTACCCATCTCGATCACGCCCTGGGATAGCTCTGCCGGCCGGTCTTCCTGACAGAAATGACCGCAGCCGTTCAGGATTTCGTGCGGCATGCCCTTTGCACCTTTGATCCGCCCGGCAAGAGCTTCGCCTAACCCGCCCGTAACAGGATCATCCGCACCAAACAGGGTCAGGAACGGTTTATCGAAAGCGGCCAGATGCTCCCAAGCTGCGGTGTTCTCTTCAATGCCCGCCATGCCATTTTCGACCGGCACCAACTGAGGGAATGCGCGTGCGCCCGCTTTGCTTGGTTCATCGGGGAAGGGGGCGTCATAGGCGGCAATTTCCGCCGCTGATCGTTCAGTATATGCGGCGCGTTGGAGCAGCTCACCGATCTTGAAATCGGGCGAGCTCTTGGCATACTCGCGCCAAGCGAGAAACGCAGGCGACGGCGTGCCGCCTGTCGGTAGGAATGTGTTACTGGCCACAACTAAGTTGAACCGGTCTGGCGCGCGGCCAACCATTCGCAGACCAAGCAGTCCGCCCCAGTCCTGACAGAATAGTCCGGCGGTTTTCGGCACAACTGCGTCGCGCCATTGTTCAAGCCAATCAACGTGGCGGGCATAGGTGTAAAAGTTTTGATCGTCGGGCTTGTCGCTTTTGCCAAATCCGATCAGGTCTGGCGCCAAACAACGAAATCCGGCATCGACCAGGATCGGGATCATTTTGCGATAGAGAAAGCTCCAGCTTGGCTCGCCATGGAACAGCAGGATGGGCGGCGCGTCACTCGGGCCTTCGTCCAGATAATGCATCTGCCCTTTGTGCCCGTCACCCAGATCAATTTCGAGCCATTGCTCTGCAAATGGATAGTCAGGGATATCCGCAAAGCGGACTGGGTCGTAACGCAGAATTTCCATCGCTCTCAATCTCCTTGATGAAATTGAGTAGCACAAAAAAACCTAAAAACCACTAGGCCTTAACCATGGGTGCTATTTGTCGAGCGGGACCGCACCCTTGAATGTAGGTGTCACGTGGGAGAATGGAATTTCTATTCCCGCATTGTCCAGACCTTGCTTGATCGTGCAGATGACCTTGTCACGGCTTTCATGTCCGTCGCGATTGGTTGAACCAGTCCACCAACGCACCTTGAAATCGACAGAGCTGGAATTGAACTCCTACGCGAAAACATCGATCCCTTTGTCGAGAATGATGCCATCGACGCTCTCTACCGATTTGCGGATCACTTCTACTGCTTGATCAAGGTTTGAGTCATAGGCAACGCCAACTACGACATCGAAGCGGCGCCGGTCCTGATCGGTCAGTATCTCGACCGGGTTCTTGAACAGTATCGAGTTTGGAACGATCGTCAGCTCTCCAGACAGGGCGCGAATGTGCGTTTCGCGCAAGGTGATGTGTTCTACCTTGCCAATTATCCCTTCGCATTCGATCGGGTCGCCAATGCGCATTTTCTCGCGCAGCATGATCAGCACGCCTGCAAGGAAGTTCTCGAAAATATCCTGAAATGCAAAACCGATTGCAACTGCGCCGATGCCAAGTCCCGCAAACAGACTGCCGGGTGTAAGGTCGGAAAAGATTATCGCTGCCAGCATTACGCCGAACAACCAGATGGCCAGTTTCACCAAAGTCTCCACCAGATTGCGCAGAGAAGGGCGAAGGTCAACTTTTTCCGGTAATGCGACCCGCAATCTTGACTGCAAAACCAGTAAGCAATCCGGTCAGCAAAAGGACAATGATGGCGACGATGATCACCGGTATCGACTGGGCAAATCAGTCCATCATCGCCGTGACCTGATAATCGATCTGATTGAGCATATTTGAGTTTTCCCTCTTTGCTTACCAAGCCAATGGATAGCGCGAGGGTAAAGTTCCCAAAGTTCCGATTGCGCAAGTCTATCAACTTGATCAGGTGGACTTGGCGCGCGCACTTGGGCAATCAGCGCAAGCAACTTCAAATAGGGAAATCCAGCAGTGATGCAGGAAAGCGAAGAACTGACTGAAATCCGGCGCGCGGTGCGTGCGTTATGTGAAGAGTTTCCCGGCGAATATTGGCGCGACAAGGATCGAACGCGGGATTACCCGGCCGAGTTTGTCGATGCGCTCACCAGATCTGGGTTTCTGGCAGCGCTGATTCCGGAGGAATTTGGGGGCAGTGGCCTAAAACTTGATGCGGCATCGGTCATTATGGAAGAGATCCAGGCTTCAGGTTGTAATGGCGGTGCGGCCCATGCGCAAATGTATATCATGAACACGCTGCTTCGGTATGGGAGTGACGCGCAAAAGGCCGAATACCTGCCCAAGATCGCCAATGGTGAGTTACGCCTTCAGGCGTTTGGCGTTTCCGAGCCAACCAGTGGAACAGATACACTTTCGCTCAAGACTCGAGCGACCAAAGACGGTGATGAATATGTGATCAACGGCCAGAAGATCTGGACAAGCCGTGCAGAGCATTCCGATCTGATGCTCTTGCTAGCTAGGACAACTCCGCGAGAGGAAGTGGAAAAGCGAACCGAGGGACTGTCGATCTTCCTTGTCGATATGCGGGAAGTTGTGGGCAAGGGAATGACGATCAAGCCCATCCGCACGATGATGAACCATTCATCCTGCGAGGTGTTCTTCGACGATATGCGTATCCCGGCAAGCGCGCTGATCGGGGAAGAAGGCAAGGGCTTCCGCTATATCCTGTCCGGCATGAACGCAGAGCGCGTTTTGATCGCTGCTGAATGCATCGGCGATGCCAAATGGTTCATTGAAAAAGCGAAGGGCTACGCCAATGAGCGCGAAGTTTTCGGCCGCCCGATCGGCCAGAATCAAGGCGTGCAATTTCCGATCGCGCGCTGCTACGCGCAAATGCGCGCGGCCGAATTGATGGTGCACCATGCGGCGGATGTTTATGATCAGGGCGGCAATGCGGGCGAAGAGGCGAATATGGCAAAGCTGCTTGCATCGGAGGCGAGCTGGGCCGCGGCTGAAATGTGTGTGCAGACCCTTGGCGGGTTTGGATTCGCTGAAGAATATGATGTGGAGCGCAAGTTTCGCGAAGCGCGGCTCTACACAGTTGCGCCCATATCGACCAATCTCATCCTGTCATACTTGTCCGAACATGTACTCGGACTGCCGCGTTCATACTGATTTGTGACACAAACCACTTGCAAGCGGCAGTTAACTATGATTCTGTGGCTTTGACGAGGACGGGGCAAAATGCGCAAACCACCAAAAGAGCAATTGAGGCAGGGCTTGGCTCTTGCGGCACTGCTGGTCATTGCGAGTTTTGCGATTGCGGGTCCGACAGGACTGTTGGCTTGGAACGAGAGTGAAGAGCTGCTGGAACAACGCAAGGCTCACATTGCGGAAACGCAAGCCAAGCGGGACATGCTCAAGAACAAAGTCGACCGGCTTCACCCGGATGGAGCGGACCCTGATCTGGTCGGCGAACTGTTGCGGGAGAACATGAATGTTGTTCACCCGGATGAGATCGTCATAACGCTCGATCAAGAGTAATCGCGGCGCAATTCAAACTCGCGGCGCAATTCAAACTAAAGATTTCGTATGCGCAGATGCGCGCTTGACGTTGCGTAACCGTGCGGCTTGCGCCTATATCATGCGCGCAACCCACCTCTCCGGGGAAGAACAATAAACAAGGATGAGAGCTTTGGCTAAAGCGGCGAAAAAGGCGCAGAATGCGTCTGGTAAATCTCCAGCTTCGGACGACGGCGATTTCGTTCTGCATTCGCTCCAGGAAGCGCATGAGAAGAACCTGAAATACGATGCCAGCGACGAGGAATTGCTCACATTCTATGAGCAAATGCTTCTTATTCGCCGGTTTGAGGAGAAGGCCGGGCAGCTATATGGTCTCGGCCTGATCGGCGGGTTTTGTCACTTGTATATCGGGCAGGAAGCGGTTGCGATTGGCCTCCAAAGCGCGCTCGACAATGATCGCGACAGCGTGATCACCGGCTATCGCGATCATGGGCATATGCTTGCGTATGGCATCGATCCCAACGTCATTATGGCAGAGCTGACCGGACGTCAGGCTGGTATATCGAAGGGGAAGGGCGGCTCGATGCATATGTTCAGCACCGAGCACAAATTCTATGGCGGCCATGGCATTGTCGGGGCACAGGTGTCGCTCGGCGGCGGGCTCGCCTTGGCGCACAAATACAAAGAGGATGGCGGTTTGTGCCTGACGTATTTTGGCGATGGCGCGGCCAACCAAGGACAGGTCTATGAGACCTTCAACATGGCGTCCCTTTGGAATTTGCCGATCGTGTTTGTGGTAGAGAACAATCAGTATGCCATGGGCACCAGCACTGCACGCTCTAGCGCGGAAACCGAATTTCACCGGCGCGGTACAGCATTCCGTATTCCCGGGATGGACGTGAATGGTATGGACGTGCTCGAAGTGCGTAGCGCGGCCGAAATCGCATTCAAGCACGTGCGCGAAGGCGGCGGCCCCGTGCTGATTGAGTGCAATACCTATCGTTACCGCGGCCATTCAATGTCTGACCCTGCGAAGTATCGTAGCCGCGAAGAGGTGCAGGGTATGCGCGACAATCGCGATCCCATCGAAGGGCTCAAGAAAGTCCTTCTCGAAAAAGGGAAGACAGAGGAAGACTTGAAAGCCATCGACAAGGCAATCCGGGCCCGCGTTGCAGAGAGCGCGGACTTTGCCGAAACTTCGCCAGAGCCGGATGCATCTGAACTCTACACCGATGTTTTGGTGGAGGAGTATTGAGCCATGGCGATCGAACTCAAGATGCCCGCGCTTTCTCCGACTATGGAGGAGGGCACGCTCACCAAATGGCTGAAGAAGGTTGGTGATACGATCGAAGCTGGCGACATCATTGCAGAGATCGAGACCGATAAGGCAACGATGGAATTTGAAGCCATTGACGATGGTGTGATCACGAAGATCCTCGTCGCGGAAGGCACCGAGAATGTCGCTGTCGGTACTGTAATTGCCGAGCTCGAAGGCGAAGGTGACGAGGCGAGCGCTTCGGAAACACCTTCGGCTGCCGCTCCTGTCGTCGCGCCTGCGCCAGCACCGTCAGCTGCTCCTTCGAAGCGGGTTACTACACCAAAAGCTGATCCTTCGATCCCCGAAGGCACGAGCTTCTCCCAAGTTTCGGTACGCGAAGCGCTGCGTGATGGGATGGCAGAAGAGATGCGCCGCGACGATCGCGTCTTTGTGATGGGTGAAGAAGTCGCCGAGTACCAGGGTGCCTATAAGGTTACGCAAGGACTGCTCGACGAATTTGGCCCGAAGCGCGTGATCGACACGCCAATTACAGAATATGGCTTTGCAGGCATTGGAACCGGCGCGGCTATGGGTGGATTGCGCCCAATTGTCGAGTTCATGACCTTCAACTTCGCGATGCAGGCGATTGATCATATCATCAATTCAGCCGCGAAAACAAACTATATGTCTGGCGGCCAGATGCGCTGTCCAATCGTATTCCGCGGCCCGAATGGCGCAGCCAGCCGGGTTGGCGCCCAACACAGCCAGAACTATGGCCCGTGGTATGCCAGCGTGCCGGGCCTGATCGTGATTGCACCATATGACAGTGCTGATGCGAAAGGCCTGATGAAAGCAGCAATCCGCAGCGAGGACCCTGTTGTCTTCCTCGAAAACGAGCTGGTCTATGGTCGCAGCTTCGATGTGCCCGACGTTGACGAATATGTCCTGCCCATCGGCAAGGCGCGCATCATGCGCGAAGGCAGCGACGTTACAATCGTCAGCTACTCAATCGGGGTCGGGCTCGCGCTGGAAGCCGCGGATACGCTGGCCGAAGAAGGCATCGATGCAGAAGTGATCGACCTGCGCACTTTGCGTCCGCTGGACCGGGAAGCAATCCTGACTTCGCTCGCCAAAACAAACCGCCTCGTGATTGCTGAGGAGGGCTGGCCAACTTGCTCAATCGCGTCTGAAGTGATGGCGGTTTGCATGGAGGATGGCTTCGATCATCTAGACGCGCCGGTCTTGCGTGTATGCGATGAGGATGTCCCGCTGCCTTATGCGGCAAACCTGGAGAAGCTTGCGTTTATTGACGCTCCGCGCATCGTCGCAGCAGTCAAGAAGGTTTGTTACAAGGCCTAGTCCGCAACGAAAACGGCGGGCACTGTGGCCCCCCGCTTTGACGCTAATTTTTTGATGCACCCTTACTCGTCAAGCACGATGATCGGGCGAGAGAATGTAAGTTGCGGCGACACCCAGTTTACCAGAGGTACAACCGCAGGCGGGGTGTAGGTCAGCGTGATGGTCTTCTCGAATGTTCCGGCGACTCGTGGCGTCGGAACGCTTGTCACTGTCGCGTCGAAAGTGTTGTTGAGCAGATAGGGCGCGGTTGCTGCGGCGGTCTCTGCCCAGGTTTCGATCGTCGCATCGGTGATCTCGTTACCCTTTTGGTATTCCACAACGGCAAAGCGAGAGGTTTCCTGAGCGATTGATCGCAGCGCATTTTGCGCCTGCATGCCGATCCCAACCTGGAAGACACCAAACAGCAGGCCGATAATGGCAGGTGCCAGAATAGCGAATTCGACAATGGTCGAACCAGACTGGTCCTTGACGAGATTTCCGGATGTTCTGCTCATGAGATCTGCACCCGCCTCGTAATGTTGAAGTTCACCGGGCCACCAATTCCGAAATCTGTCCATGCCGGAGTGTAGGTGTCAGTCATTGTGATGATAATGAATTCCGACACCACCGCAGTCGTACCGCAACTGCTTGCATTGGCTTCCAAGGTGGTTGCCGTATCACAACGATAGCGCAGCTGCATTAAAACCTGATCAGCAGGAAGACCTGCCGAAGCCTCGATAATCGCTTCAAGCGTGGCGCGATCGCTCGCTTCTGCCGGCGGGCGTGCAACGACCACCGCCGCAGCCTCTGCCATCGATGTCTGAAGCTCGGCCTGACGCGAGACGATGCTGCTCACCTCCAGGCCACCAAGGGTCATCGTAGCCAGGATTGGCAGGATGAACGCGGTTTCAATTGCTACGCTTCCGCGCTCGCTATTAGCGAATGTCTTGGCAAGCTTGCTTAGCATGATCACCCCACCAACCTTACGCGTGTGCCACCATTGCCGACGACCACGCTGTGTGTCTCGCCAATCGGGCAAAGCGTGGTCAGATCAGCTGTACCTGCTACTTGCACCTTCGATGACATCACCATCATGCAATTGGCGGTTGCCTGGATGTTACCAGCCAGTTTCAATTCACTTTTGGGCATGTAAATCACGCCATTGATGTCAAAGTTGGTAAAGTTGGTAAAGTTGGTAAAGTTGGTAAAGTTGGTAAAGTTGGTAGCGCCGGTGAGCTTGCTTCCCAAGTTGCCTGGAGAGTTCGGATCTTCGAAGATCAGCATGTTCTCCATACGGGCAGCATCATCCGCCGGAATGCCCAATGCCAGAAGTTGCAATGCGCTCATCGGTGACAGAAAAACGTCTGCTCCACCGTTGATGTCTAGCTGCGCGCCGTTCTTCAGCACGAACATCACGCCGGTTCCGGTCAGCTGATTGCCACCATTAAGTTTCAACCGACCACCATCGATCACGTAGATCCCGCTAGTTAGGTTGGCATTGCCGCCGATCTCTAAATCGGTGTAAGTTCCCGGTAGCGCCTTGCATGTTTTTCTCGGGAATTTGGTATAGACTTTTTTTGGAATCGATAATGGTTGATCGCCATTATCAAAACCATCTCCTGTGTAGGTCAAACCAGATGACCCGCATGACAACGTCCGCGGGGTGGGATTGTCCGGCGGGGTGAGACCTGAATACGGATCATTCAGGCCGTCGAAATTCTCGATCGTGCTGGCGTTAGCAAAGGCACCCATACCATCGTCGATACCGCCAGCAGACGCGACAGTGTTGATGTTTTGTGCGCGGCTGCTTCCGTTGGTACGGATCGAGGTGTCCGACGTAGACAGTGAAGCGACACCGCAAGCCGCGTCGACTGTTGGGCCACCATTAAACCACATTGCACTGCCAGCGGTAGGGTGGAGCGCCATCAGGCAGGCAGTGTATTCATCTGTTCGCTCAAACGTTGCTTGTGCGTTGACACGAATGGTAGTGGATCGCCCCATAACAAAGCTTGCAAACGGCAGGTCAGCCACAACCTCTGCGCGTACGATCACGCTGTTCTGTGTACCAGTGCCCCAATCGGCCAGGCTAGCCGCGTGCGTCGCGCCATTGTTAGCGATGATTGACAAATTGTCGGAGAATTCCTGATTGGCGCGAGTGATATAGATTGTACCGGTGTCGCCATTGCCGCGTGCCCATGCGCCGGCCAAGGCGGCCTGGTCTGCTGCGAATTGCAATTCGCGCTGCCACAAATACCATTGCGCGGTGTCTACAGCCAGGCCTGCGCCCCCCATCAGGGCTGGCATCCCCAGCGCAACGAGAATTGCGGCATTGCCGCTCGTGCTGCGGCGCAGTTTCCGGCTGAATTTCTTCAACACACCCATGGCGTCTATTCCTTTCGCAGAACCTGAATTGGCTGCATTGGTTAGTCTTTAGCGCGCACTAGGTATGCGGTTCGTTCACTTGTGTGGTTAATGAAGGGCTACTGAATCAGCGCTCATTTCTCCGCAAACTTACGGATTCTGCGATCTTCAAAGGTTGACACGTCACGCGGCTCCGGCACTAGGGCTGCCCATGACAAGCGACCTTGAAGCCGAAATTGGTGATGCCGAACGGGTGGCGCTGAATTATGCCAAGCCGGACATTCGGCCGAAGCTCGCGTCATTCTTTGCTTTGGATCGCCGTTTGGGACAGATCGTCGCAAACTCTAGCGAATCTTTGCTGGGACAGATGCGGATAGCCTGGTGGCGCGACATGTTATTGGCTTCGGCGAGGGACCGCCCGGCGGGTGACGTTGTGCTGGACGCAATCGGGGCAAGCTGGGGAGGGGATGCGCAGCTGCTTCAACCTTTGGCAGATGCCTGGGAGGTCTTCCTGATTGCAGAAGAGCTCACAGCCGATATTCTGTCACAGTTTGCCCAAGGTCGCGCCAGACCCCTGGCTCAAGCCTTCGGATGCGCGCACGAAGGTTTAGCAAAGCGGGCGCAACAAGCAGGCTCACTATGGGCGCTTGCGAATACAGCCGCGCATGTTTCTGATCAGACAGAACGAGAGCTGATACTTGAACTGGCCCGCGCCGAGTTGAGCGTGAATACTCCAACCGGATCAATGCCCAGAGCACTTGCAGTGCTAACCGCACTTTCTCGGCGTTCTATCAGGCGCGGTGGCCATCCGTTGATGGTGGGCAGAGGTGCGGCCTTGGCTGCATTACGTGCGGGTTTAATTGGAAAGTAGTTTCGTATAGCCTCCTTTTAATTTAGAGGAGGAAGTAAGGAGTCGAGTGATATTGGGCTTATCATGGCGACAATTGGTCTTTACTGGTGGCAAGGAAAGGCCGAGGCGGAAGAAGCACGCCAAAATCCCGATGAATTGCCTGTCTCAAATCCGGGTGAGATGACGGGGCCAACTACACCTGAGGCCAGCGAGCTTACGAGAGAGCAGCGACGCTTCTTTCTTTACAACCGCACTCGCGATTGGTGCATTTCGCGCAATGAAATGCTGTCCACCCGCAGCTAGGGCTTTCGTAAGCTCGATTTGGACGGCAACAATTTGCTCGCCTTCGAAGAATGGGCCGTGGCTACCGCAGAGAAGTTCGAAGGGGCCGATGCTGATGGGGACGGCAAGTTGCCATGAAGGAATTCGCAACAACCGCATCAAAACGCCGCTTGAGGCGGTCGTCCTGCCGATGCTAAACGCTACGCAGTTGCAGCTTCGTTTGACCTGATCCAATCGGTTAATTTGGCCTTGGCCCGTGATGTATAGGCCTCTTTTCGCTGCTTCTTCTTCACATCATGCAGCGGCGGGAATAGACCAAAATTCACATTCATGGGCTGGAACGTCTCTGCCTCTGCATCGCCTGTAATATGGCTAAGCAGGGCTCCCATGGCAGTCGTCGCGGGCAGGGCGGACCACTCGCGCCCGGAAAGTTCGCAAGCCGTCATAATGCCCGCAATCAGCCCCACAGCAGAGCTTTCGACATATCCTTCGCAGCCGGTGATCTGTCCGGCAAAGCGGATATGGGGTGCCTCCCTCAGCCGAAGCTGCCGATCAAGCACGAGTGGCGAATTCAGGAATGTGTTGCGATGCAGCCCGCCAAGTCTTGCAAACTCCGCGTTTTCCAATCCAGGGATGGTACGGAACAGCTCCATCTGTGCGCCATATTTCAGCTTCGTCTGGAAACCGACCATATTCCATAGCGTGCCGAGCTTGTTGTCCTGACGCAGTTGCACAACTGCATAGGGCCAGCGCCCCTGCGGGTGCTCTTCATTGGTATCGTAAGGATTGTCGAGGCCAACACCCTTCATTGGACCATAGCGAAGTGTTTCGACCCCGCGCTCAGCCATGACTTCAATTGGCATGCAGCCTTCGAAATAGGGCGTGTCCTTCTCCCATTCGCGAAATTCGGTCTTCTCTCCATCAATTAAGCCCTGATGGAAGGCGAGGTACTGTTCCTTTGTCATCGGACAGTTGATGTAATCGCCATTTTCATTGCTGGCTTCGGTTCGCTTGTTCCAACGACTCTGTATCCAGCATTTAGACATATCAATGCTGCCGCGATGAATAATCGGTGCAATGGCATCAAAGAACGCCAAGCGCTCTTGCCCTGTGGCTTTCACGATATTCTGAGCCAGCTCTTGCGCAGTCAGCGGACCGGTCGAAACAATGGTCATGCCGGCATCGGGCAGAGTGTCTACACGTTCGCGCACGATCTCGATTCTCGGATGTTCGGCCAATATGCGCGTCACTTCATTGCTGAAGGCATCCCGGTCGACGGCCATCGCGCTACCAGCAGGGACGCGCGCCATCTCCCCGGCACGCATAATGATCGAATCCAGTTCCCGCATTTCATGGTGCAGCAGGCCAACAGCGTTTTTTTCATCATCATCGGACCGGAAACTGTTAGAGCAGACAAGCTCCGCCAGGCCATCAGTCTGGTGCGCAGGTGTCATTTCTCCTGACCCGCGCATCTCGGACAAACGCACCCTGAAACCGCGCTTTGCTAGCTGCCAGGCCGCTTCGCTTCCCGCGAGGCCGCCGCCGATAATGTGCACATCGAAAGTCATTGTGTCGCGCAGTTAGACTTGCAGTTGCACCCCATCAAGCCCTAGCAGTGTCGCCAAGGGGAGTTTGCATGCCAAAACGCGCTTTGATCAATCGTCGCCCTTGGTTGCTGGCCAGCTTGATTGCTGCGGTTGCCTATTACTTTTTGCGCGACAATCCGATCGGGGAAGTGTGGCTGATCGTGCTGAAAGGCATGGGGGTGGCCTGTCTCGCATTCTATGCGATGCGGCGCGGGTTTGGCCCGGATGCGCAAATCCTCGCGGTGGTGATGCTGTTTAGCGCACTGGGTGACATGGGCATCGAGTTCGATATCGCGCTCGGCGGTGGGCTTTTCTTTGTCTCCCATGTGCTCGCGATCTGGCTCTATTTACGCAATCCGCGCGACAATCCTGTTAGCTTGCAGAAAGCATTGGCGGTTGTATTGCTGCTCGCAACACCCGCGATCAGCTGGCTGTTGAGCGGCGATTTGATGGTGGCACTCTATGGGCTGTCGCTGGGCGGAATGGCGGCGTGCGCGTGGATGAGCCGCTTTCCGCGGTACCGCGTTGGCATCGGTGCTGTGCTATTCGTAATCTCGGACTTTGTCATTTTCAGTCGCTTGGGCGCATTCGATCTGGGCGATCTGCCGCATTACCTGATCTGGCCGCTTTACTTCGCTGGACAGTTCATGATCGCAACTGGTGTGGTGCAGACACTGGGCGGAGAGCATCCGGGGCGCCAAAAGGCCGCCTAGCCTGCCTAGGCGGCAATCGTCGTTCGGTGCAATTCACGCCGATGGCCTTCATAGCCGCCGGTCGCCTTGTGTAGCACGCTCCGATTATCCCACATGACCAGCATGTCCGGCTCCCAGCGATGGCGATAAACGAACTCGTCGCGCGATTGCCACTGGGCTAGCTCTGACAGGAGAGCGATCGCATCCGCTTGATCCATTCCTTCAATACCGATGATGTAACCGAGCGTGGAATACAGCGCCTCTTCACCGGTTTCAGGGTGTCTTTGCACCAATGAGTGTGTTTGCGTTGCACGGGCGCTTTGATCTGGCCGAATGTCCATGCTTCGGCCGGTGTCTTTCTCGCCATACGAACCATCCGGCGCATAAGCGAGCTGAGCGGAATGGATGGCGGTTAGAGCCCGAAGAAACTCCTGTCGCTCAGGGGTAAGTGCATTGAACGCCGCGATCTGGTTGGCGAATAGCGTGTCACCGCCCGTTGGCGGAATATCCACGGCCAGTAAGCAGGTGCCCGATGGGGGCTCTGCCAGAAAACTCCAGTCACTATGCCAGTTTTCGGCAAACAGTGGCGATGTTTCATCAGCTTCGCGCAGGATAGCGGCGATATTCTGCCGACCCTTGATTGGCGCGAAGAAAGGGTCTTCGCCAAAGCCGCCCATTGCAATGGTAAAGCGTTCTAGTGCGTCATCGTCCATCTGTTGGCCGGCAAAGGCGAGCACTTTGTGCTGCAACCAGGCGGCCCGAATATCGGCAATGAGCTTTGCGGTTAGTTCTCCCGACAAATCAACCCCGGTGACAGTCGCACCGCATGATTGACCTGAGGGACTAACTGTCAAACTCATTCTTCGCTGTCGCCTGCGATATCCTTATGCGAATGCAGCGTGGTTGGCGGCGTTGTTACATCACCGTCGCCGCGCCGTTCGACCATTTCCTCGACGATAGTTTCTTCAACCTCATTTTCAGGCTCTTCAGTCTCGTCGATCAGCGCCGCTCCGACGATCTGTTCGTCCTTCGAGACATTGAATATGCGTACGCCAGATGAGCTACGCCCAGATACCGAGTAGCCAGAGTGGTTCTCAAACCCGCTTTCAATCATGTGGCGGAAGTCAACCGGCAAGCGGATAAGTTTTGCCTGATCGGTGACCAGCATCAGTTGAGAGCCATGCTTCACCGGGAAACTCGCGACGACAGAACCATTGCGGTTCTTGTCCGAAGGTTCACCAATATTGGTCAGGCCCATACCGCCCCGGCCAATGGTGCGATATTCGTAGGCGGAAGAGATTTTTCCGTAACCGCGCGATGTCAGCGTGAGAATGAACTCTTCATTCTCGGCCATTTCCGCGACTTTCTCCCCGTCTAGTGAAGGCTCGGCATCGTTTTTCTTCCACGCCGCTGCTCGCAGATAGGCATCGCGAACTTCGGTGTCGCGCTCACCCGCATCCAGCACAGCCATTGATACGACTTTCTGACCGTCCTTCAGCTTCATTCCGCGCACGCCGATGCCGGTGCGGCTCTTCGTCTCGCGCGCATCAGTGGCGGAAAACCGGATCGCCTTGCCGGAATCGGACGCAAGGAAGATTTCCTGATCCTCGGTCAGCAATTCGACTCCGATCAAATTGTCACCGCTGCCTTCAACAAAGCCCATGGCGTATTTGCCATTGGTGGGCACGTTGGTGAACGCATCCATCGAGTTGCGTCGTACCATTCCTTGCTCGGTGGCGAAGACAATGTTGAGCTTGTTCCACTCGCTTTCATCCTCTGGCAAGGCCAACACATTGGTGACGCGTTCGTCATCGCCCAACGGCAGGAGATTCACCATTGGGCGACCCTTGGTCTGTGGTCCACCTTCGGGCAGTTTCCAGACCTTCAAACGATATACACGGCCGGTGTTTGTAAAGAACAGCACCGGATTGTGCGTGCTGGTGACGAACATCTCGACAACAGCATCTTCATCCTTCGTGGCCATCCCGCTGCGGCCCTTGCCGCCGCGAGCTTGCGCGCGGAACGTGTCGAGCGGTGTACGCTTGATGTATCCGCTATGCGTGACCGTCACGACCATCTCGTCGCGCTCGATCAGGTCTTCATCTTCAAGACCATCCCAGGCAGGCCCGATTTCCGACACGCGCGGGGTGGCGTAGGTATTGCGGATTTCCTCCAGTTCCTCGCGCAATACCCCGTAGAGCTTTACGCGGTCGGCAAGGATCGAGAGATACTCTTCAATGGCGATCGAAAGTTCCTTGAGCTCTTCACCAATTTCATCCCGGCCCAATGCGGTAAGACGATGCAGGCGCAGGTCCAGGATCGCCTTCACTTGACGTTCTGAAAGATTGTAAGTGCCACCTTCTTGATCGGCAGTGGGCTCGATTGCTTCAATCAGGCGGATGTATTGCGCGATGTCGCCGATCGGCCATTCCTTGGCGAGTAAACGTTCGCGCGCAGTTGCAGGGTTTGGCGCACCGCGAATGATCGCCACCACCTCGTCCAGATTGGAAACCGCGACAACCAGACCAAGCAAGGTGTGCGCACGTTCGCGCGCCTTATTGAGTTCGTATTTTGTCCGGCGAGTAATGACCTCTTCACGGAAGGATATGAAGGACTGGATTATGTCGCGAAGGGCAAGCGTTTCAGGGCGTCCGCCACGAATGGCGAGCATGTTTGCAGGGAAGCTCGATTGAGCCGGCGTGAAGCGCCAGATCTGATTGAGCACGACTTCCGGAGATGCGTCTCGCTTCAAATCAATAACGACGCGCACACCTTCGCGCGAACTTTCATCGCGAATGTCCGATATGCCCTCGATACGCTTCTCTTTCGCCGCTTCGGCAATCTTTTCTACCAGGCCCGATTTACCGACCTGGTATGGCATCGAAGTCAGGACGATAGACTGCTTGTCGTTCCGGCCGGTCTCGATCTCGTGCCGTGCACGCATCAGGATGGAGCCGCGTCCGGTCGTATAGGCCGATCTGGCGCCTGACTGGCCAAGTATCAGCGGGGCTGTTGGAAAATCGGGTCCCGGAATGTATTCGATCAGTTCTTCTGATGTGATCGCCGGATTGTCGAGAAAGGCAAAGCAACCATCGATCACTTCACCCAGATTGTGCGGCGGCACATTGGTCGCCATACCAACGGCGATACCCCCTGCGCCATTGACCAGCAGGTTAGGGAAACGCGCAGGGAGAACCTGTGGCTCCTTCAGCGAACCATCATAGTTATCCGCGAAATTGACTGTATCCTTATCCAGATCATCTAGCAGCGTGTTCGCCACCCGCGCCAGCCGCGCTTCGGTATAGCGCATGCTCGCAGGGGGATCTGGATCCATGGAGCCAAAGTTACCTTGGCCATCGATCAATGGAACGCGCAGCGACCAATCTTGCGTCATCCGGGCGAGGGCATCGTAAATCGCGGAGTCCCCATGTGGGTGATAATTACCCATCACGTCACCAACGATTTTCGCACTCTTGCGATAAGGGCGGCCGGCAACAAAGCCACCTTCCTTGCAGGCGAAAAGGATGCGGCGGTGAACCGGTTTCAAGCCATCGCGCACATCTGGTAGGGCGCGGCTCACGATTACGCTCATTGCATAATCAAGATAGCTCGTTTTCATTTCGTCGACGATGTCGACTCGTTCAAACTCACCTGATGGTTGTGGTGCGGAAATTGTATCGGTTTCGTCGCTCAAAGCGTATCCGTTCTAGCTAGGCTGGTCTCCAGCGGTCAATGAGTGTCGAATGTAGGCTTTCGGACCATTTTCCGCCAGTTTATGGGGCAACAAATGCGGTATAAAGAAAGCTTTTTCCACACATAGGGCGGTGCTCTTGTGCAAATTCCAAAACGCTTGCTTTTAACATCATTCAAAGCTCGTTCAGCACGGCTTGCATAGGAAAAATTGCAAAATAGGCCAGACCAGGCCATTGGATTCTGCTTGTTGTATTTTACAAGCGGGGAATCCGCGGTATTTTATTTGTTTCAGGAGTAAATTTCATGCGTCTTTTTGTGTCACCTTCGCGCGCTCGCAAGAAGCCGGGGTCGTCAATCGTTTTGGCAGTGGCGCTGCTTACCGGGGCTGTGATGCTGAGCGGAGTTATTTCAGATCCGGCGCATGCGCAGCGTGACCGCAAGAAGAAAGACAAAGAACCAAGAGCTGAATATTCAAAGGAATTCATCGAAGCGTTCACGCCGCTGCAGAATGCAGTGAATGCCAACGATGGCTCTGCGGCGACGGTTGTTGGACAGTTTCCCGCGATTATTGCGCTCGCGCAGTCTGGCGACGAGCAGAATGCACTGGGCGGCTTGATTTACAACGCTGGCGTGCAAACCAGGGAGCAGGCCCTTCAGCTGCAGGGCATGGGCTTGATGCTGCAAAGTGGAAAGGTTCCAACTGAGAATATCGGTCGCTTCAACTTCATCGCGTATCAATTATCGAATGCTGCAGGGGACCATCCCGGAGCGAGAGCCTATCTTCAGGCGGCAATCGTTGCCAATTTCAACACGGATTCTGTCTCTGTTTCTGACATGCAGATCGCGATGGCAGAAAGTTTTATTTCCGAGAGCCGTATAGCAGAGGGGCTCAACTATCTTGCGACTGCCATCGAGAGCCGCAAGGCTGCCGGTCAAAGCGTTGATGAGGCATGGTACCGTCGCGGATTGAGTGTGGCCTACAACAATGAAGTCGTTCCGCAGGTTTATGATTTCGCTTCGATCTGGATTGCGGCCTATCCAAGTGAAACCAATTGGCGCGACGCAATTAACATTGTCCGTAACCTAAACACTTACGACAGCGGTCAAATGCTCGATCTGATGCGTCTTTCCCACCGCGTCGGCGCGTTGAAAGAGAAGTATGAATACATCGACTATGTGGAAGCCGCCGATGCGCGCCGTCTGCCGAATGAGGTTAGACGCGTCATCGAACAGGGATACGCTTCGGGGATTGTCAGCCGAGATGACATTTACCTCTCTGACGCACTAGGCACAGCGAAGAACCGGATTGCGGCCGATGAAGCAGAGCTTCCTTCTCTAGAGCGTGATGCTGGTGTTTCTGGCGCTGGCGTGCGCACAGTTGTTGCCGCGGGTGACGCGTTCCTGAGCTACAACGAATACACAAAGGCAGAGGTGTTCTACACCAAGGCATCCACGATGCCAGGCGCTGACAAGAATGAAATTCTGACCCGACTTGGTATTAGTCAGCTAGAGCAAGGCAAGTTCGACGCGGCGATGGAGTCGTTTGCTCAGGTTGGCGGCAATCGCTTGCCCATCGCAAGGCTTTGGACGGCCTACACGACTCAAAAGGCGGCAGCGGTGGCAACTGTAAGCGAGCCGGAAGTGCCAGCGGTAGCAGAACCGGAAGCCCAAACCAGTTAAGCCAAATGAAATGTGCATTTCGAGCGGCGCAGTTTCTAAGCGAAAGCTGCGCCGTTTTTTGCTTGCAACGGCTTTAGCGTTGTCGCTTCAAATAAACATGGTTCTCGCGGCGTTCGACTTTGAAATTGTCCAATGCATCAAACATCTCATTAACGCTTTTGAAGCCGTGATTTCGGACATCGAAGCTCGAACGGTTGCCCGCAATCTGTCCGAGATGTGAGAGATTGGCGTAGCCCTTTTCGTCGCCTTCGGCATCGGAGTAAACAGCCGTGATCATTTCCATCAACTTGGTGTCGAGACCTTCTGAACCTAAAGAATTGCCGTCTTTGTCCTGGGCAGCAACTTCAGATTTATAGTTCGTAATCAGTTTCATGAATTCGATGAAGCGCGTGTACACGCTCTTGAAAGCCTGTTGGGTTTTGGCCTTTCCAAAGCCGTGAGCCAGGATCCCGTCCTGACGCAGCCGCGTGACCAGCGGTGCGAAATCGCTGTCCGCAGTCATGATGCCGAAGCCATCAACCTTGCCCTGATAAAGCAGATCGATTGCATCAATGGTCATCGCCATATCGGTGGCATTTTTGCCTTTGCAAACATTAAATTGTTGCTGCGGGCAAATACCGAATTTATTGGAGATCTTGTCCCATTTTGCGAGATTGTTCTTAGGGAAATCGCCGTAGGCGTGCCAAATGTTCACTTGGACCAACTCGGCCATTACCGTCAGGGCAGGATCGATTCGTTCCGGAGTGGTGTTGTCTGCGTCAATCAGCTGAGCGATATTTACGGGTTTTGACATGCACTGACATGGGGGCAGGGCACACCGGGGGCAAGCGATTAATCCGTTCGATTTAGTCTTCTGGCAGAAACTCGCCGGTGTCCTCATCAAGTGAATACAGCACACCTTCCTTGATCGAAAAATGGGCCCCGCGCAGCTTTATCTTGCCAACTTTTTCTTTGTCTGCGAGCCATGGAAAGCTGCGCAAATTAGTGAGGCTTTGTCGAATAGCAGCAAACTCCATCGCAAGTTCTGCTTTCCGACCTGTGCTGCCATGCTTGGCCGATACTGCCTGGCTTGCATCGTCGAGGAGGCTGACCCAGTTTGCCACAAACCCGCCTTTGCCCGGATCTTTGGCCTTCATGCTTTGTGTGAGCGCAGCCTGGCATCCGCCGCAGCGTCCATGCCCCATCACGACAATTTGCCTGACCTCCAGCATCTGAACCGCAAATTCGATTGCAGCAGAAACGCCGTGATAGCCAGGAGTGGTCTCAAATGGCGGTACTAGGGCCGCAACATTTCGTACGACAAAAATCTCGCCCGGATCCACGTCAAAAATCTGGGCTGGATCAACGCGGCTATCTGAACAGCTGATTATCATGACTTTGGGGCTCTGGCCCTCGCGTACCAGTTCCTCAAAACGAGCTTTCTGGCGCGGATAACCGTCCGCGCGAAAGCGCTTATAGCCCCGCAGCAGTTCAGCATATTCAGGATACTCAGGCATTCGTCATTTCATCTCCGAAGGGGTTTAGAAGCGCTCGCCTCTGATCATTTCAACGTCCCACATGTTCAAAAGTAACCCGTCAGTTGTAGCGTTCATGGCGCTGCGTTAGCTATGCATACCAATGTCGGCAAGTGCCCATTGCGCAGTGTCCAGCCTTATCCTACATGGCGCGCATGAAC
Organism: uncultured Altererythrobacter sp.; assembly: GCF_913057185.1. NCBI lineage: Bacteria > Pseudomonadati > Pseudomonadota > Alphaproteobacteria > Sphingomonadales > Erythrobacteraceae > Altererythrobacter > uncultured Altererythrobacter sp. Next base: position 637,811 of record NZ_CAJXNK010000002.1, on the reverse strand, counting down.
GACCTTGCATCTGTTCCGTCGAAAGATAAAACGCTGCGTCCCGTACGACAGCGCAAGCCCGACTGGATTCGCGTAAAAGCTCCTGTCAGCAAGGGCTATAATGAGACGCGCAAACTGATGCGCGACTTGAACCTCAATACGGTGTGCGAAGAAGCTGCCTGCCCGAACATTGGTGAGTGCTGGACAAAGAAGCACGCAACAGTGATGATCCTAGGTGATGTTTGCACGCGTGCTTGCGCGTTCTGCAACGTGAAGACCGGCATGCCGCGCAAGGTAGACCCAATGGAGCCCGACAATGTTGCAATTGCGGCAGGTAAGATGGGCCTCGAACACATTGTCATTACCAGTGTGGATCGCGACGATTTGCCGGATGGCGGGGCGGGGCAGTTTGTGAAGGTGATCAATGCGCTCCGCCGTGAGACTCCCAACACAACAGTCGAGATCCTGACGCCAGACTTCCGCGGTAAAATGCGGCCCGCGATTGAGGCAATTTGTGAAGCGGGGCCAGACGTTTACAACCACAACCTCGAAACGGTTCCGCGGCTTTACCCTACAATCCGCCCGGGCGCGCGTTACTATGCATCCTTGCGTCTGCTTGAAGAAATCAAACGCCACGATCCGATGATTTTCACCAAGTCTGGCATCATGCTGGGACTGGGTGAGCAGCGGCTTGAAGTGCATCAGGTGATGGACGATATGCGCAGCGTGGAAATCGATTTCATGACGATGGGCCAATATCTCCAGCCAACGCCGAAGCATGCCAATGTCGAGGATTTTATCACGCCTGATGCATTCAAGGCATACGGCTCGATTGCGCGCGCAAAGGGTTTCCTGCAGGTCGCATCAAGCCCTTTGACGCGTTCAAGCTATCACGCGGGCGATGACTTCGCAGTCATGAAGGCGGCGCGGGCTGAAAAGCTGGCTAAGGCGCAAGCTCGCGCAAAGGCCTGATGCCCGGAATACGAGAAACCCGAAGGCTACCTTACTCCGCCGAACAGATGTTCGATCTGGTGGCGGATGTGGGGCGCTATGCCGAATTTCTCCCGTGGGTCATCGCGACACGCGTAAGATCTGACAGCGATACTGAAATGGTCGCCGATATGGTTGTCGGCTTCAAATCACTGCGGGAAAAGTTCACATCACGCGTGGCGAAGGACCGCCCGCGTGAGATCGATGTGCATTATGTCGATGGTCCGCTGCGCGATCTAGACAATACATGGATATTCAGACCGCATCCCGAAGGCGGATGTGAGATCGACTTCAAGGTCGAATTCACATTCAAGAACCGTATGTTTGAACGGATTGCAGGGCAGTACTTCGACCGTGCATTTCACAAGATGGTAGCCGCCTTCGAGGCGCGCGCGGTAGAGGTTTACGGGAGCAAGAGCTCAAGCGCGCAAAGCGTGGCTTGATGGCGTACCTCTGCTCTGTTCATATCCGCAAAATGCTTTAGCTCGCCTTCCGGCTTTGCCTCGCTGTCCCGCGTGGCCCGTGCAAAAACGACAGTGCCAACTGGTTTCAGCTTGGTTCCGCCTCCGGGGCCGGCAACCCCGCTTATGGCTACGGCAACATCTGCATTGCTCTTGTGAAGTGCACCGTTCGCCATCGCCCAAACGCACGCGATCGAGACCGCGCCGAATGTTTCGATGATGTCGAGTGCGACACCCAGCGCTTCCATCTTGGCTTCATTGGAATAGGTAACAAAGCCACGATCAAGCACGGCGGACGAGCCAGGAATCTCGGTAAGCGCGGCCACAACCAATCCGCCCGTGCAGCTCTCTGCCAAAGCGATCTTGCGCCCGGCGGCAGCATTCTCTTCTATTACGCGGCGAGCGAGCGCATCGATATCAGCGGGCAGCAAGTTGCCGTGGTCTGTTTGCGTATTTTCGGTCATATCTCTCTCTGGAGGCTCACCATCGCTTGCGCCGCTATACCTTCGCCGCGACCTGTAAAGCCCAGACGTTCGGTCGTAGTCGCCTTAACGCTCACTTGCGATGCATCAATCCTTAGCAGCTCTGCAAGTCTTGCGCGCATCGCGTCCCGATGCAGGCCAATCTTGGGTTCTTCGCAAATCAAAGTGAGGTCGACATTGCAAATCCGGTATCCGGACTGATCGACCAGTTTCACTGCATGTTCCACAAACAAGGGTGAAGGCGCGCCTTTCCATTGCGGGTCGCTGGGTGGAAAATGCGTGCCGATATCGCCATCGCCAATCGCACCGAGCAATGCATCGACCACGCAATGGAGCGCGACATCGGCATCTGAATGACCGGACAGACCCTTGTTGTGCGGGATTTGCACGCCGCACAGCCAAAGATCCTCGCCTTCGAGCAATCGGTGAACATCAAAGCCTTGTCCGACCCTTATTTGGGGTTTGTCTGACATCAGATCCTCTGCAAATGTGATTTTCTTGAGGCATTCATCGCCATCAACCAAGCCGACTTGGCCGCCTGCGGCCATGAGTACTTGTGCATCATCGCCAGCATCGGTTGCGCCTTTCCATGTGCGATGTGCGGAGAGGATATCTTTATAGATGAACGCCTGCGGTGTCTGAACGCGGCGCAAAACCTCTCGGTCTGCCTTGCCGCACATTGCATCTCCCTCGGCCACGGCAATACTGTCTACGACGGGCAGAACCGGGATGGCACCTGCAGTCTCAACAAGTTTGTCAAGCAGGCGCTCGATCACGCCGTTGGGAAGATCAGCGCGAGCGGCATCGTGGATCAGTACTTGCTCCGGAGCCGATGTTGCCAATGCCTCGAGCCCGTTTCGCACCGAATCCTGGCGCGTAAGGCCACCGATTGCAAAAGCTAAATCTTCGATTCCCTGAAGGGCCGCCCTTGCGGCATTTTCTTGTCCATCGCCGATCACCACAATCAGCGGTGAAGCCCCGGCTTTGCCCAAAGCCTCTACCGAATGGCGTACCAATGGCTTGCCGCGATATTGCGCAAATTGTTTCGGAACATCGCCGCCTGCGCGCAGGCCTTTTCCAGCTGCAACAACGATTGCGGCAAAAGGGGGAAGGGGAGTGGCTTGTGTCACGCTTCTCTCAGACTCGGTGCACGCGCTTAGGGGCTGGACGAGCAGAGCGCAATCCACTATGAGCTGCCCAAATTTTAGGCACATGATTAGACGATGACTTCGCTCCCCTCCCCACCGGCTGTGACGCAGATCAAGATCGGCACGGTATCGATCGACACTCCTGTTATGCTCGCGCCAATGACGGGCGTGACCGATTTGCCGTTCCGAAAACTGGTGCGTCGCTATGGCTCTGGCCTCAATGTAACAGAAATGATCGCTAGCCAGGCTGCGATCCGTGAAACGCGCCAGTCGATTCAGAAGGCTGAGTGGGACAAGAGCGAAGATCCCGTTTCAATGCAGCTTGTTGGCTGTGATCCCGAAAGCATGGCTGAAGCGGCCAAGCTTCAGGAAGGGAATGGCGCCGCGATCATCGACATCAATTTCGGATGCCCAGTGCGCAAGGTTGTGAATGGCTATGCCGGAAGCGCGCTGATGCGCGAGGTTCCGCTTGCGATAAATCTGATGGAAGCGACTGTGAAAGCGGTCGATGTCCCGGTCACTGTAAAAATGCGGATGGGCTGGGATCATGCCAGCCTTAACGCGCCCGAGCTTTCTCGCATTGCAGAGGATATCGGGGTCAAGATGATCACCGTTCACGGGCGAACGCGCAACCAGATGTACAAAGGCAGCGCGGATTGGTCATTCATCCGCAAGGTCAAGGATGCCGTCAACATTCCTGTGATTGTCAATGGCGACATCTGCACGATTGCAGATGCGGCAAAGGCGCTTGAACAGTCGGGTGCGGACGGTTTGATGATCGGCCGTGGGGCATATGGCAAACCTTGGCTGCTGGGGCAGGTCATGCAATGGTGGCACACCGGCGAAAGCCTGGAGAGCCCTAGCTTTGATGAGCAGTACGAGACTCTGGTCGAGCACTATAACGACATGCTTGAGCATTATGGCCGCGATGTCGGAAGCAAGATCGCGCGAAAGCATCTTGGTTGGTATACAAAGGGGATGCATGGCTCTGCCGAGTTTCGCAATCACGTGAATTTCATCGACAATCCGGATCAGGTGCTGGGCGAGATCGAACGCTTTTACACGCCGTTCCTGCATCGCCGTGCGGCGTAAGCCTCTGGCGTGGACGAAATCGGCACCATCATTGGCGAAAAGCCGGACAAGGCCGCTCAGATAGAGGGGTTGGTGTTTGCCGCTGTTCTGATCGATCCTGAGGGCCGGATTGCTGAACTGAACTATGCGGCGGAAAATTTGTTGAGCCGCAGTGAGAAGAGGCTGCTAGGCAAAACTGTCGTGTCCAAGATAGATATTCTTGACGATCGCGTTGTGGCGCATCTGAACGAGCCTGAATCGCAATTGGTTGCGCGCGATGTGGGTCTGCGCGTGAACAATCAGGAGAGCAGGGTCAATTTGACCATTTCCCCACTGGCATCTCATCCAGGCTGGCGGATCATGACCCTTTCTGACACTGGGCGTGATGATGGTTCGAACGAACGCGAGGCAGAAATCGCAAGTTCCGGTGCTCCATCGATATTAGCGCATGAGATTCGCAATCCACTGGCCGCAATTCGCGGTGCAGCGCAGCTCGCGTCCCGCAAACTCGAGCCGAAGGACCGAGGTCTCGCCAAGGTGATAACGGACGAAGTCGATCGCATTGCCCGCCTCATCGACCGGATGCAGCAATTGGGCGGCTCAACCCGCGAAGAGCTGGCGTCTACCAATCTCCACGAAGCTATTCGATCAGCGCTTGCCACCGTACGTGCTGCGGGAACCGAGGGAGTGGAGATCACCGAAGAGTTCGATCCTTCTTTGCCTCCGGTTTTGTCAAATCGTGACGCGTTGGAGCAAGTTGTCATGAACCTGGTCAGCAATGCCTGTGATGCATTGCGTGCGAGCGAACAGGCCAATCCTGCGGTTATTGTTCGTACACGGTTTGTAAGCGGATTTGCTCTCAGTGCTGTCCACGATGGCAAGGCGGTCAAATTACCGATTGAAATCACCGTTACCGATAACGGTCCCGGTATTGATGAGGCTCTGCGCGATCATGTTTTTGAACCCTTTGTGACGACCAAGAAATCGGGGCAGGGGCTAGGCCTCGCGTTAGTAAGAAAGCTGGTCCGCGACATGCATGGTCGCATCGCGCACGAGCGGGATACACGGCTTGGTTTGACGCATTTCCGGATGCATCTGGCGTTGGCTGGTGACGGAGAAAAAACTTGAGCAGCAAGATTCTGCTGGTGGAAGATGATCGTTCCATCGCAACCGTGATCACCGCGGCATTGGAAGATGAGGGCTTTGTTCTACACCACTGCGAGAGCATTTCGGCGCGCGATCGCCTTCTGTCGGAGCACAGTTTCGATGCGATGTTGACCGATGTGGAGCTTGGCGACGGAGATGGCATTGCCTCGCTAGACTCCGCACGCGCGATCGGCCCTGACATGCCGGTAATTGTCATATCCGCGCAGAATACGCTGGATACGGCTGTGCGCGCCAGCGAGCACGACGCCTTTGAATATTTACCCAAGCCGTTCGATCTGGACGAGCTGGTTCGCGCTGTCAGACAGGCGGCCGGGCAGAGATCGGGGGCTGAGCCGCTGCCTGTCTCAGAGGGCGACGGAATGCCTTTGGTGGGCCGCAGCCCGGCCATGCAAGGCGTCTACCGCATGATTACGCGCGTCCTGCGCAATGATTTGACGGTTCTGGTCATTGGCGAATCCGGGACAGGTAAGGAACTGGTTGCGGAGGCGATACACCAATTGGGTGCACGCAAGTCTGGGCCCTTCGTGGCCGTAAACACCGCCGCTATCCCTTCCGAATTGATCGAAAGCGAGCTCTTTGGGCATGAGAAGGGCGCATTCACCGGGGCCGTGGCACAAACCATCGGCAAGTTCGAACAGGCCAATGGTGGAACATTGTTTCTGGACGAGATTGGCGACATGCCGGCAGAAGCCCAAACGCGACTTCTGCGAGCGCTGCAGTCAGGCCGCATACGCAGGGTGGGGGGGCGTCAAGAAATTGCCGTGGATGTACGCATCATTGCTGCGACCAATCGCGACCTGCCCCCCATGATTGCAGAAGGCCGTTTTCGTGAAGACCTCTTCTACCGATTGAACGTCGTGCCGATCGAGCTTCCACCTTTGCGCGAACGCCGTGAAGATATCGAAGTGCTGACGCAGCATTTCTTTGGTCAGGCGGCCGAAGATGGTTTGCCGCGACGTCAGATTTCAAGAGAAGCGCTTGATACCTTGGCATTGCGGCGCTGGCGGGGGAACGTGCGCGAATTGCGCAATGTTGTGTATCGCCTGGCGCTTTTGGCGCGTGAAGACGTGGTCGATGTTGATGGACTAAACGAGATATTGGGCTCGGAAGGTGAGGGTGTACCAGAGCAGCGCAAGCTCGATTTCGAAGGTGCGTTGCAATTGTGGCTGGCGGACAATCACCCGGCTCCTGGCGCATTGTATCACAGCGCATTGGCCGCATTCGAAAAGCCCTTGATGGAATATGCGCTCGCTCAGACCGGGGGCAATCAACTGCGAGCGTCGAAGCTGCTTGGCATTAATCGCAACACTCTGCGAAAGCGGTTATCAGAACTGGCGATTAACGCTGATCGCTTTACCAGACCGCTTTAACGCAACTACCACACTTAATGCTTGCATAATTGCAACAACCTAGTTGTATCGTTGCAACTATGCATGCTCAGGCAGGTTTTCAATCGCGGCGGTCGCCGCGCTGGTGGCGGCAGTTTACTGTCGCGACCAAGCGCTCGAACCTGATTGTCTGGTTAGAGATCGGTTGCGCTCTAACCCTGTTTGTGGCGCTGTGGGGAACCTGGTTCGCCTTTACGCGCGATCCCGTTGACGGCGAATTGCTCCCTTCGGCGCAAGTGTCGTTCCTGCTTGTGGCTTCATTGATTCCTGCCATTGCGCTGATTGTTTTAATGGGTCGACGACTTGCCTTGCGGCGAGCGGCAGGCAGCACAGCGCGTTTGCACGTCCGCCTGGTGTTTCTGTTCTCCCTGATCGCTGCTGTGCCAACGATCTTGGTTGCTGGCTTCGCGGCCTTTTTGTTTCAATCCGGGGTCGATTTCTGGTTCTCTGACGAGCCACGCAATTTGATGGAAAACGCCAATGAGTTGGCGCAGGGATATTACGATCAGAACCAAAGGCAGGTCGCCGCAGAAACAGTCACCATGGCTGGCGATGTGCGTTTCTATTTGCAGCAGGGATCTGTCGCTGATGAAGAGTTCATCGATTTCTATACATTGCAGATAACCGGTCGCGAGCTAACCGAAAGTGCGATTTATCAATTGGTGGACGATGGTTCCATTCGCACCGCCGCAATGCTGAACTTGTCCCAAGATAACGACACCAGCGATGTGATAAACGCTGCGCTTCCCACTATCGAACAGGGCGAACTGGTTTGGGTAGGTGGCAGCCCGGAACGCATTGAAGCCTTTGCTCCGATCGATAGAGCTGCAGGCATATATCTCTACAATGCCCGCAGCGCGGAAGAGGTTTCATTCGGTTATTGGGAAAACGCACAAAGCGTCGCCAGTAGTTTTGAAGCGCTGACCGCAGAAGCCAGAACCCTGCAGCTGCGCTTCAATCTGGCTTTGTTCATTGCCAGCCTGGCCTTGGTCAGTCTGGCTGTATGGTTCGCGCTGCGCTTTGCTGACCGACAAGTTGAGCCACTGACGGATCTGGTTGTGGCCGCGCGCAAGGTAGGTGCGGGCAATTTCGCACTGCGGGTCGATGGTCGCACAGGTGCAGATGAAATCGGTATGCTCAACCGCGCCTTTAACCGTATGACGCAGCAATTGGACAAGCAAACCACCGCGCTGGTTGAAGCGAACACCCAGCTTGATGAACGCCGCGCCTTTATGGAGGCGGTCCTAGATTCTGTTACTGCGGGTGTTGTTTCGATAGACGCCAAGGGCGAAGTACTGCTTATGAACGGCTCTGCTCAGACATTGCTGTTTCAAGATGCAGCAAAAGCAGCGCCAGTGGGAACCAAGCTAGAGGCACTGCTTCCGCAGATTGGCTCGTTGATCAAAGCGGGCCTTTCAAGCGGTGTTGTGACACATTCCAAGGGCAGCGAACTGCTCACGCTCGCGGTAAAAGTTGCGCGGGAGAATGATGGCCACGTTATCACTTTCGAAGACATCACCCGGCAGCTGCTCGATCAACGCCAGGCGGCGTGGTCTGATGTGGCGCGCCGCATCGCGCATGAGATCAAGAATCCACTGACGCCGATCCAACTCGCGACTGAACGCCTCAAACGCCGGTATCGCAGGCAGATTGAAAGCGACGGCGATCTATTTGACGAGCTAACCAACACCATCGTGCGGCAGGTCGGTGACCTGCGCAAAATGGTTGATGAATTCAGTTCGTTCGCGCGTTTGCCCAAGCCTACTTTCCGGCACGAAGACGGGCTTGATCTGCTTCGCCAGGCCCTCTTCTTACAGGAAGTTGCGCACCCCGAAGTCGACTTTGCTCTTTCGGTTGATGATCTTGAGACGCCAAATCTCAATTGCGACCGCCACCAGTTCGGTCAGGCCATGACCAATGTGCTCAAAAATGCGGTTGAGGCGGTCGGCGCTAGGGCTGTCAATGAAGAACCTGATTTTCGCGGCAAGATATCAGTCGAGATGTCGGATGATCTCGGTCATGTTACGATCGCTGTAGAGGACAATGGTGTAGGCCTTCCGCAAGAGCGGGACCGGATTACCGAACCCTATATGACGACCCGTGAGAAGGGGACCGGTCTGGGTCTCGCGATCGTCAACAAAATCGTTGACGAGCACGGCGGAGAGATGAATTTTTCCAGCGGAAAGCAAGGTGGCACGCGCGTGGTCCTGCGCTTTGCACGCGACCCGATGGATAGCGGGGCGGGGCAGCACAGTGATAACATCTGAAGAGGGAAATTGCCGGAATGGCGCTTGAAATCCTAGTAGTCGATGACGAACGAGATATCCGGGATCTGGTCTCGGGCGTATTGTGCGACGAAGGCTATGAATGCCGCACGGCCGGCGATAGCGCCAGCGCGCTAGCGGCGGTTGATGAACGTCGTCCAAGCCTGGTCCTTTTGGATGTTTGGCTGCATGGCAGTGAGATGGATGGGCTTGAAGTGCTCGATGCGATCAAGGTTCGCGAACCGGAGCTGCCGGTCATCATCTTCTCTGGCCACGGGAATATCGATACCGCTGTCTCTGCTGTAAGCCGCGGTGCGATGGACTTCATCGAGAAGCCATTCGAGGCAGAGCGCCTGCTGCTTCTTGTCGAACGTGCGACAGAGACAGAGCGGCTTCGGCGCGAGAACACGCAACTGCGCGAAGGCTTCTCTCGCGGTGAAGAGTTCACAGGTAACTCTTCAGCTATCAACGCTGTTCGTGCGACTCTGAAGCGCGTCGCCAACACTGGCAGTCGAGTTATGATTTCAGGCCCAGCAGGCGCCGGCAAAGAGGTTGCCGCCCGGCTTCTTCATACCTGGAGCGGGCGCGCCGAGCATGCGTTTGTGATAGTCAACTCTGCGAGGATTACGCCCGAACGTTTTGAACAAGAGTTATTCGGCGAGGAAAATGACGGCAAACTGGTCCGTCCCGGCCTGCTGGAGCTGGCCGATGGCGGAACGCTCTACCTTGACGAAGTGGCCGATATGCCTCTTTCGACTCAGGCACGTATCCTCCGCGTATTGACTGACCAAAGTTTTGTGCGGGTCGGCGGCAATCGCCAGATCGGTGTGGACGTGCGTGTTGTATCCTCGACTTCGCGCGATTTGGCCGGAGAAATGGAAGAGAAACGTTTTCGGGAAGACCTGTTCTACCGGCTAAATGTTGTTCCAGTGGAAATACCGTCCTTGGCCGAGCGCCGCGACGATATTCCCGCGCTGGCTGAACATTTCTTCACGCGTTATGCCAACGATCAAGGTCTCCGCCCGCCAGAGATCGGAGACAAGGCTATGGCTGCCTTGCAAGCCTATGACTGGCCCGGCAACGTGCGCGAGTTGCGCAATCTGGTCGAAAGAACGATCATCATGACGCCGCGCGAGGAATTGAAGGTTGTGGAGCCTGAAATGCTTCCACCCGAAATCACAGGCGGAGCGGGTTCGACCGACACCGACATTCCATCGATGGGCGGCGTAATGGGTGTTCCGCTGCGAGAGGCACGTGAGAGCTTTGAGCGCGAGTATCTGTCCGTCCAGATCAGGCGCTTTTCCGGCAATATCTCCAAGACAGCGACCTTTATCGGCATGGAACGATCAGCTTTGCACCGCAAACTCAAGCTGTTGGGGATGACCGGCAAGAAAGCGAAGGACGAGCATGATTAGGCTCTGATTTCCTATTCATTCTAAAAACATCGTTGCAGCTTGGCGGCTATCACGTCATGGTATGGATATGCCGGCAATTTAACGAATACCGGTCAGAACAAAACAATATCGCGGACCATAAAGGTGGCCGCCAACATACTCATAGGAGACACAACGATGTCTGATGGGCGAACCCTCTCTACCCGCCCGCGTTCCGCTCCAGCTACTCCGCAGTCTGGCGGCAAGCAAGCGAAGCTTCAGGACGCTTTCCTCAATCTCATGCGCCGCAACAAGACGCCTGTGACCATCTTTCTGGTCAAGGGCGTGAAACTGCAGGGTATTGTCACCTGGTTCGATAATTTCTCGCTGTTGCTGCGGCGCGATGGCCAATCTCAACTGGTCTACAAGCATGCGATCAGCACGATCATGCCCGGCCAACCAATTGAGGCCGAGCAGTTCACAAGCCAGCTGGACAACGGAAAACAGCGCCTTTTGCAGGACGTGTTCCTCTCTTGCGTCAGCGAGAGCGAAGTTGAAGTCACGATGTTCTTGGTGAATGGCGTAATGCTGCAGGGACAGATTGCATCCTACGATCTTTTCTGTGTTCTGCTTGAGCGCGATGGCTTTGTGCAACTTGCGTACAAACACGCTGTGTCAACGATCCAACCCGCGAGTCATGTTGACTTGAGCGGTGATTGGGAAGGCGAGGAAGACTGAGTTTCGACGAAAATTTGCTCGATGAAGTAACGCGCGGCGCGCGAGCGCTGGTTTTGTGCCCGGATATCCGGGGGCAGGCTTATGTCATCGACAATGCCGAGCGGCTCGAAGAAGCATGCGGATTGGCTTTGGCCATTGGCGTGGTAATCGCCGATGCGCGCATTGTTCCGGTTCGCACGGTTCGGCCCAACACTCTGTTCGGTTCAGGTCAGGTAGAGCAGATCAGGACCGATTGCGAATTGCATGAAGCCGAATTGGTGATTGCAGATGGTGCGCTATCACCTATCCAGCAACGCAATCTTGAAGAGAAGCTAAAGCGCAAGGTCATTGACCGTACCGGCTTGATCCTCGAGATATTCGGAGAGCGCGCCGCGACTGCAGAGGGGCGCTTGCAAGTCGAACTGGCTCATCTGGATTATCAACAAAGCCGGCTTGTCCGCAGCTGGACGCACTTGGAGCGTCAGCGCGGCGGTTTTGGCTTCCTCGGTGGCCCGGGTGAAACACAGATCGAAGCCGATCGCCGAATGATCCGCCAGCGCATGGCGCGCTTGCGCAGAGAGCTTGAACAGGTTCGCAAGACCCGTGCGCTCCACCGTGTGCGACGGGGTAGAGCGCCATGGCCGGTTATCGCGCTGGTTGGTTATACAAATGCCGGGAAATCGACGCTGTTCAACCGCCTGACCGGTGCTGAAGTGATGGCAGAAGACCTGCTGTTTGCGACTTTGGACCCCACCATGCGCGCAATTGCGCTGCCAGGCGTCGAGAAAGCCATTCTGTCCGATACGGTCGGATTCATCTCGGATCTGCCTACGCAATTGGTGGCGGCATTTCGAGCGACTTTGGAAGAAGTAACTGGCGCGGACATCATCCTGCATGTCCGGGACATGTCGAACCCGTCCAACGAAGCGCAAAAGAAGCAAGTACTATCCGTTTTGGCGGATCTTGGCGTAGTAGAAGGCGAGGGCTATGTGTCCAACATCCCGATCCTGGAGGCCTGGAACAAGGTCGATCTGGTAGAGCCCGAACGCGCCGAGGAGCTACGCATAATGGCAGAAACTCAGGACAATGCGCTCGTTCTTTCTGCCCTTACTGGCGAGGATGTCGATGCTTTGCTCGAAAAGGTCAGCGTAATGCTGACGCGAGAAGCGCGCGTTCTGAGTGTTGAACTGCCCGCCAGCGACGGAAAACGCATTGCATGGCTGCACGCGCATGGAGAGATTTTGACAGACGAGGAAGCCGGGGAAGGGGAGCAAGGGCCGCTACGCAGGCTCAGCGTCAGGTTGAATCCCAAGCAACTCGGCCAATTTGAACAGTTATGAGCGTTTCTCAGCCGCCTTGACTCTTTGCCAGAGCGCTTCTTGTTCATCGAGGTTCAAATCCGCGAATTTCCCTTCGCCGAGTGTTTCCATGTCCCGAAAGCGGCGTTCGAATTTTGTATTTGCGGCGCGCAATGCCTCCTCAGCATCAATGCCGTGGGCACGAACCAGGTTTACCGCCGCAAAAAGGAAATCTCCTGCTTCTTCGGTCTTTTCTCTATCTGAATTAGCTGTTTTAAGTTCCTCTATTTCTTCATGAAGTTTAGCGGTCGGGCCTGCGGTGTCTGGCCAGTCAAAACCGGTTCTGGCGGCGCGTTTTTGTAGTTTCTGGGCGCGCATTAACGCCGGAAACGCTTTCGCGACGCCGTCCAGTGCACTTGTTGCACCTTTGGTATCGCGTTCTGCTGCCTTGATCGTTTCCCAGCGGGCTTCACCAATGGTCCCGGTCTCATCGCCAAAGACGTGGGGATGACGTGCTTCCATCTTGTCAGAGATTGATTGGGCTACGTCGCCGAAGTCGAAGTATCCGGCTTCTTCGGCGATGCGGGCGTGAAACACGACTTGGAACAAGAGATCCCCGAGTTCATCCTGTAGATCCGCATGATCGTTGCGTTCGATTGCATCCGTAACTTCGTATGCTTCTTCGATTGTGTATGGCGCGATGGTTGAAAATGTTTGCGCGAGATCCCAGTCACATCCGGTTTGCGGATCACGGAGTTTCGCCATGATGCCGAGCAGACGTTCCATCTGATTTGTTTCCGGATTTCCCTTTTGTTTTGACATTGCGGCGGTTCTGGTCTGCCTTCAATAGTGGAATGATAATATATATTATGTTAAATACGATGGTCTAATGCTGATACAGGCATCCCTACTGACGAAACTCGATAATGCTGAAGAACAACGCCACCGCACAAAAAATAGCACCCCAAATCAACGCCATACGCAACGCCTTCGACCAACTAAGCCTAAAGGACGCCAGAGCGCTGCCGGCCAGGATGAGAAAACCCACCAAACTGATGATTTGGACAATCTGAATCTCGCTCATGCAGTTATCTCCAAACCGTCATATCCAACAATAACATGATCAGGCGTCTCGGCCTCTAATGTGGCGTAATCCATCGTCTTGTCCAAATGGCTCAAAACCAGCTTGCCCACGTTTGCACGCTCGGCCAACTCCATAGCCAGCGCCAGACTGGCATGCGTCGGATGTGGTTCACGCTTCAAACAGTCGCTTACGAGAATATCCACGCCTTCATACAGTTCGACCATGTCGTCAGTTATCTCCGAATAATCAGTCGAATAAGCGATACTTTTGCCATCGGCATCGAAACGATAACCGGTCGTTTCACCGGGACCATGCGGCATCTGACACCATTCCACACCAAATCCGGCATGCATTCTCAGCCTATCAAGCGTCTCTAGCGTCGCGATGGTCGGATAACCATGTTGACCAGCAAAAATGTATCCGAAACGCTGGCGGAGCCGATAAGCAGTATCTTTGGAAGCAAAGCCTGGAATCGGACCTCCACGGCCGTATCTCAGCACGCGCAGATCGTCGATCCCATGGCAATGATCCGCGTGATCATGCGTCCAGAAAACGCCATCCAACCGGTCAATATTGTTGTCGAGCAACTGCTGGCGAAGATCCGTCGAAGTATCGACTAATATACGCTTGCCCTCATTACTCTCGATCGCAATCGACACCCTCGAGCGCCGGTTTCTGGGTTCGTTGGGGTCGCAATCTCCCCAGTCATTTCCGACCCGTGGTACACCGGTCGACGTGCCCGAACCGAGGACTATCAACTTCAAAACACAGCCTTGCTGAACAATATTTTGAAGTTTTCTGTGGTATAATCAGATAGTTCACTGACATCATCACCGCGCAGGCCAGCCACGAATTGCGCAGTATTGGCGACGAATGCAGGCTCGCATGGTTTCCCGCGATGCGGAACCGGTGCCAGAAACGGACTGTCGGTTTCCACCAGCAAACGATTTCGGGGAATTTCTCTCGCGATTTCCTGCAGTTCCTTGGCGTTCTTGAAGGTCACAATCCCTGACAAAGAGATAGTGAGGCCCAGCTCCAGCACGCGGTTCCCGAAAGCTTGCGATGCTGTGAAGCAATGGATGAGGGCAGGGAATGCCCCCTTCCCCAGCTCGTCTTCAAGAATTTCTAATGTGTCATCCTCGGCATCGCGCGTGTGGATGATCAGCGGAAGGCCAGTTTCGCGCGATACACCGATATGCATTCGGAACAGGTCCCGCTGCGTTTCGCGGTCCGAATGGTCGTAATAGTAATCGAGCCCGGTCTCGCCAATGGCAATTACGCGTGGGTTTTCGGTGGCTTCGAGCAGGACGTCACGGCCCAAATCGGCATGCTGGTCAGCTTCGTGTGGGTGAATGCCCACGCTGGCCCAGACGTCCGGTTCACGTGTCGCTGTGGCTACAACCTGATCCCATTCGCTGCGACGGGTCGAAATGTTGAGGAACTGCCCTACCCCGGCTTCGCGGGCACGCGTGAGGACGCCTGCCTGATCCTCGACCAACCCTTTGTATTCAAGATGGCAATGGCTATCGACCAGCATCAGGCGGCGCTTTCTTCCTCGCGAAGCTCAAGGCGTGGGAACAGTGGTTTGGGCGCTTCAATCTGGAAACCGCTTTCGGCAAGAGCCGAATACCAATGGTCGCGAATGCCGTCATAAGATCGGTTTTCAGTAGGAATCCCCATAGTATCGAGCAATGTGGCGCTGCTGCCCGGGATCACAGGCTCTATGGCAACCGCCAGCTGCGCGATACAGATGTAAAGCGTTGCAAGAACGGTCTCCATCCGTTCAGGGTCTGTCTTTCGCAGTGCCCAGGGGGCCTCGGCGTCGATGTAGCCATTGCAGGCGAACGCCGCCCTTAGCCACGCCTCAACGCCCTGTTGAAAGGCAAGGCTGCTGAATGCGTCGGGTATTTCAGACGAGATAGCTCGATCGACAGTTTCGAAAAGTTCGGCATCTGACTCGGTATGACCATGAATAGCGGGCAGATATCCATCGAGGTTCTTGGCAATGAAGCCGAGTGTACGTTGTGCAAGATTTCCGAAAGCATTCCCCAACTCGCCATTGGCCCGCTGCACAATTGCCTCGGCAGAATAGCTGCCATCCTGCCCGAATGCGATTTCGCGCATGAAGAAATAGCGCAATTGATCGACGCCATATGTATCGGCAAGTTCCATTGGGTCGACGACATTGCCCGCGCTCTTGCTCATTTTCTCGCCGCCGCGAGCCAGCAGGAAGCCATGCCCGAAGACCTGCTTTGGCAAGGGCAGGTTCGCGCTCATCAGGAATGCTGGCCAATAGACCGTGTGGAAACGGACAATATCCTTGCCGATCATGTGGATGTTCGCAGGCCAATAGCGCTGGAACATCTCGCCGTTCGCATCGGGAAAGCCAACGCCCGTCATATAGGTCGTCAGGGCATCTACCCAGACATACATGACGTGGCCTTCGCTGCTTGGCACAGGCACCCCCCAGTCAAAACTGGTACGTGACACGCTCAGATCCTTGAGGCCGCCCTCAACAAACCGCATCACTTCATTTCTGCGGCTCTCCGGGCGGATGAAATCGGGATTGTCGCGATAGAGAGCGAGGAGCTTGTCCTGATAGTTCGAGAGGCGGAAGAACCAGGTTTCCTCTGCGGTCCATTCAACGGGCGTTCCTTGCGGAGAGAGCTTTTCATCGGCCTCCCCATCGACCAGCTCGCTCTCGTCATAAAAAGCCTCGTCGCGCACCGAATACCAGCCTTCGTAGCGATCGAGATAAAGGTCACCATTGGCCTCCATCCGCTTCCACAATTCTATGCTGGCCGCGTGGTGGCGCTGCTCGGTCGTACGGACGAATTCGTCGTAAGAGAGGTTGAGCTTGTCCGCCATGTCGCGGAAGTGGCCCGACATCTCGTCTGCCAGATCGATCGTTTTGCGGCCCAAATTGCGCGCAGTCTGATCCATCTTGAGGCCGTGCTCGTCCGTTCCGGTAACAAACCGCACGTCGCGGCCCATCAAGCGTTGGAAACGCGCCATAACGTCTGTCGCGATACCCTCGTAAGCATGCCCGATATGCGGACGGCCGTTTGGATAGTTGATCGCAGTGGTGATGTAGAATGGTTCAGCCATGGATCGGCTCGCTAGCGCCCCCCGCGTTGGCAAGCAAGCTGGCTATTTCACCGACCAGCAAGCCATTGTCGAAATTGTAGGTTGGTGCCTTGGCTGCCAGATCGACCAAGGCGGCATGCGCATCAATGATTCCAAGGCGTTTGTCAGCCGGTGCATCTGCTATCGACTGCGCCAGAGTTGTCCGGGCCAGATCAAGGATCGACTGAATGCGTTCGCGGCTTGGCCGCGCACCAATCTCCGAGATCAGTTGGGCGCGCAATGCCAAAGTGGGGTCCCCTTGCGCCGCTAATTGCTGCATTACTTTTGCGATCGGCTCCAGCTTCATTTCCATGAACTTCCGGGCCGCGCCCAGTGAACCGCCAGCCAATGCTATCGCTGCATTTGACCCTGCGCCCAGGTGCCGGGCAATGGTTTCATCATCCATATCCGGAAAGCGCAGGATACGGCAGCGCGAACGGATCGTGGGTAGCAGGCCTGAGGCGCGATGGGTGACGAGCAAGAAAAACGTGCCTTGCGGCGGCTCCTCAAGGCTTTTGAGGAGCGCGTTTGAGGCTGGCCGCTCCATATCATCCGCCGGATTGATGATGATCACGCGGCGCGATCCGACACTTGGCCGCGTGTTCAAACGCTGCTGCATGGCGCGGATCTGCCCTATCCTTATCGACCTTGCCCGCTCGTAATCCTTACCCTCTGCTGCCGCCCGCGCAGCCTTGTCGTCCTTTGGACCATAAGTGAGCATATGAATATCGGGGTGCTCACCGATCGGTTGAGGAACGGCTTCCTCCGACACAAGCTCGCGTGCTGCCTGTAGCGCGAAGTCATGCTTACCCAGCCCGGCCTTGCCCGCCAGGATCCAGCCATGATGCATTCGCGCGCCTGCAGCAGCTTCGCGCCATTCACGCCATGCGGCAGTGTGGTTGGGCCAATCCATGCGGTTCAGCTTTCCGGCAGCAACGAAATTGCAGACATGATGCGCGCGTGCACCTCTTCTGGAGTGCCACCTGCGTCGATCACTGCGAAACCCTTAGGGTCCTCGCTTGCGTAGCGGCGAAAAGCCTCAGCCACGGCGCGGTGATAGGTGATATCACGGCCACCGATGGCATCTGAGTTGTCACCATCCCGCTGTGCAAGACGTGCGGCGACATGATCTTCTTTGGCTTCCAGCAGGATTGTGAGATCAGGCCGCAGCCCGCCACTGCCAATCGCGTGAAGTGCAACCACAGCTTCATCGCCCAGCTGGCCGGCGCCGCCTTGATAGGCGCGACTTGAATCAACAAAACGGTCGGAGATAACCCAGTCACCGCGATCCAATGCTGGAACAATCCGCCGCGCGACATGATCTGCGCGGGCAGCGGCGAACAGCAGCGCTTCTGCTTCGGCACCCCACCCCTGACCCGGAGGATCAAGCAGCAGGTTGCGGATAGCTTCCGCTCCGGGTGTACCCCCGGGTTCACGCGTCAAATCGGCATGGATACCGCGTTCGGCCAGCGCACTGACCAGCATGCGCGCTTGCGTGGATTTTCCAGCCCCCTCGCCACCTTCCAATGCAATGAATTTCCCGCGTGTCATGTAAACCAACCGATAACGCCATTGATCATTCGAGCAAGGGGGCCGGCCGGACCAATCGCTTCGGACGCATAGAGTGGAACGCGTGATGGCTCCGCCCCGTCTATCGAAATTTCAAGCTCGGCTATTTGTTCTCCGGCCGCGATGGGTGCGCGAACCGGTCCGTCATAAATGATCCGCGCTGTGATGTCGGGACTTTCTGTTCCTTGCGGCAAGGCGGCTGCAATCGCTCTTGGGCTGACGAGCGCCACCGATCTCTTGGAGCCGCCTTGCACCCGAATGACTCCGACAGTCTCGCCGGCAGCAAACAGGCGGCGGCTTTCAAATGCAGAGAACCCCCATTCGATAAGGCCCCGCGCTGCGCGTGCCCTCTCTGAGTTCGTATCGGCACCCGCTACAACCACCATCAGTCGCCTGCCTTCTCGTTCGGCAGAACCGAGAACTCCGAAGCCAGCTTCATTGGTGAAGCCTGTTTTAATCCCGTCACCGCCAGCCACTCGGCCAGTCAGTGGCTCGTGATTGGACTGTGTGATGCCGCGATATGTCAGCGAGCGATGCCCGAAGAAAGCGCGATACTGATCCGGGTGATCGGTAACCAAGGCCGTGCCAAGTGTGATCAGATCGCGCGCCGTTGTGAATGTTCGGCCTTCGTCAGGCCATCCATTGGGCGTTCCAAAACGGCTGTTGCTCATGCCAAGCCGCTGCGCAGTCGCATTCATTTGCTCGAGCCAACCCTGGACAGAGCCCGCCGCGCCTTCTGCCAACACAATCGAGGCGTCATTGGCGGATATTGTGGTAATCCCGAGCAAAAGGTCAGAGACGCGGGTGTCCTCGCCAGCATTGAGGAACATGGTAGAGCCTTCGCCGCCCCGCTGTCCAAAGGACGACCGGGTAAATGGAAACGACTGATCCAATTGAAGCTTGCCAGCTTCGAGTAGTTCGAAAGCCTGATAAGCGGTCATCACCTTTGTGATTGAAGCCGGAACAAACCTGCGATCCGGATTGCGTTGGAACAGGATTTGTCCACTGGACAAATCAACCAGCAAGATGATCGGCACGTCTTCCACATTGGTTGGAGGAGCCGGACTAGCCGCGGATACAACCGGATTGCACAGCACAAGCAGAGCTGCCGCCAAACCGATCTTTGTTTTGCTAAGGATGCGCAACGCCAACTCCATGACCTTGCGTCGGTCTATAGCGATGGTCAGCAGCACACGCGAGCGCCTCTGCGCCGCAATCCCCTTCGAACTTTAGTTCGGTTAACGAGCGATCTCGTCTGCGAGAAGGCCCACGCTCATCGCGTAGTAATTCGAGCAATTGTACTCGAGGATCGCGCGGTAATTGCTGGTCAGTAGCCAAGCACGTGTCCCCGGCCCATCGGGTTGGAAAAGCGAGGCAAGCACGTCGTCACCCAGCGACCTTTGTGGATAGACGCCCAACGCACGCCATTCAGCGACTGTCTTCCATTCGCTGTGACGTTCGTGAACCCGCGAACAAACGGGAGAGACGATCTTCGTTTTCAGCGCATCGACATCGAATCCTTCAGGAACACGCGCCAACACACCCCAAGGCTGCCCCTCACGCCATCCGGCATACTTCAGATAGTTGCCGATAGACGCGAATGTATCTGCGCGATTGGTGAATATATTCGCGCGGCCATCCCCGTCGCCGTCTTCGGCCAAGCGAAGGTAAACGCTCGGCAGGAACTGCGGATTGCCGAAAGCCCCGGCATAACTGCCTACCAGCTGCTGACGTGAATATCCTTTGTCAGCAACTTTCATCAAGGCAATGAATTCATTTGCGAAAAGCTCGCGCCTACGCCCTTCCCAAGCGAGCGTTGCTAGCGATCGCGCGAGATCGAAGCTGCCAGGAATGCGGCCATAGCTCGTCTCATGGCCGAAAATTGCGACAATTATCTCCGCGGGAACACCATATGCGGCTTCAGTTGCCATCAACGCTGAGCGGTTTTCAGCAAAGACATTGCGCCCTCCCCTGATACGGACGCTGTTTACATGTGTGTTGATGTAAGGCTGAAGCGCAGGATAACCCCGGCTTGTCGGCCTGCCCGGTTGACCGCGATCCAACTGGATAACTCGGCTGTTGGGGGTCAGCCCCGAAGTCATCCGGTCAAGCGTGCTCTCGCTCACACCTTCGGCACGGGCGCGCGCGATCAGCAGTTGCAGATAGGCATCAAAGGAAATGTCACCAAGTTCTTGCGCAGCGTTCGTCGAATCCTGAGCGATAGCTGGACTAGCGAATACGGACAGAGCCATGGCCGATACGGCAAAGAGAAATGGTTTCAATGTCATAGCAATCACATTGTCATGCGCTGGATAAATGGTCCATGATTCTGTTCTTCTGGCGGCCTAAATTGCCGTAATTGCATGTCGTTTCAGCGCTAGATAATCCTCACGGCATTGCTCGGCCACTTCGGCGTAGGCTCCATCCAGATCAGGAAGTGGCGCGTGATTGGATCCGAATCCTGTCGACGCATTCACCTTATCATACCAATGTGTACCCCAGACACCGTCCTCGGGATGCGGTCCTTTCTTCCAAGACAGCATGGCCGGATCCCAAGATATCCCAAGCGCATCGCACAGCGCAGCAAGTACACCCGCCGGATCGCGCAAGATATCGTCAGAATCAACGACAGGCGGCGATTTCCCTGTGCGATCGCGCTCCAGGTCGAAGTACTCACGTAATTGCGCGAAGCCCAACATCTCTGCCCGGCGCAATTCGTTCTTCTTGCGATAGCTTGCTACGACGCGCTCTGGCGCTCGGATCAGAAACGCGTGCTGATGCCCCGGAAAGTCCGTAATGTTGATAGGCCCGACCATATGGTGCGGCATATGCTTCTGGTACCATACGGATTTGCCGCCCGGGATCGGTCCGGACTGTGCGGCCGTGACACTATCCCAATCACAAACCATATCCGCGATGGTTTCTGCGGCCATCGGGTGTTGTTCGCCGCTATCCTTCAGAAACGCACCATAGAATGGTTCATCGGATACCGCACAATCCGCTCGTGCCCCGAAACTGCGCATCATTGCCGTCGAGATATTGCGCGGTCCAGACCACATGGCAATCCGAACTGCCGACGTCACGCCGCCACATCCCGGTCCATCAACGCCTTGTACAATTGTTGCAGGCGTTCGACCATCGGCCCCCGCCCATCAGTCAGATCGCGCCCATCAACTTCCGTCACAGGGACCACGCCTGCAAATGTTCCGGTTACAAAAGCCTCGTCTGCGCCATAAACATCGGTGAGAGAGAAGTTCTTCTCAAACACGGGAATACCTTCCTCGCGGCACAGCTGGATCACATTGCTGCGGGTGATACCTCCAAGGCAATAATCGCCGCTGGAGGTCCAAACCTCTCCCTTTCGCACGATAAAGAAATGGGTCGAGTTGCATGTCGCGACAAAGCCATGCGAGTCGAGCATGAGTGCCTCATCAACACCTGCCTGTGTCGCTTGAATGCAGGCTGTGATGCAATTCAGCTTGCTGTGTGAATTCAGCTTTTGATCCTGTACCGCTGGATCACCGCGCCTGACATGCACAGTGAACAACCGGATGCCGTTTTCTATAACTGCAGGAAGCGCCGCCTTGTATTCCGGAATAATGACGATGGTTGCGGGCGAAATCACCACCCGCGGATCCTGATATGGCGTCGAACGGATGCCGCGCGTCACCATCAAGCGGATATGAACCCCCTCTGCATCGCGCATGCCATTGCCATCAATGGTTTCGTCAAGACGCGCGGTCAGTTCATCCCTCGTCAGGCCTATATCCATCGCAATGGCTTTTGCCCCTTCATAGAGACGGTCCATATGCGCTTCGAGGAAAGCGATCTTGCCGCGGTGAACTCTCAGCCCTTCCCAAACGCCATCGCCGAGCATGAACCCGCTATCGAAAACCGAGACGGTGGCCTCTGCGCGCGGTGTCATCACACCGTTGACATTGATCAGAATGCTGTCGTTGCGCGGGTCCTGCGCAAACTCATGTGTCCCTTTTCCCATAAAGTGGTTTTAAGCGCTTGTTTGAGGGTGACAATGGCGAAATGACACGCTAGCGGGACTTTCGAACGGACAGTTGGCAGAGTGGTTGAATGCACCGGTCTTGAAAACCGGCAAGGGTGCAAGCCCTTCCAGGGTTCGAATCCCTGACTGTCCGCCACCCAACCCGATCAGTCGCTTGCGCATGGCCCAAAGCCGCTTGGGCGCAAGCTCAAGCCCGATGATGAACAGCATCATCACCACGCCGAACTCAGCAAAGTGTTGAAGCTGAACAACGTCCACGCCGAGGAAAGCTAGCAATGGGGCAATCGCCATTCCGGCGAGGAGATAACCGAGCACCGACCCAAGCCCGAAACGGCTCGCGATAGGGACGGAGACCACGCCTGGTACTAACAGGATAAACGCAAGCAAGAGGAATTCAGTCATATGCCTCGCGGCTCCTGCTTGCCCCCCCTGTTCGCTTTATGGGTCAAATGTGCAGCGCCTTGCCGTATGCCGCCAGCACGCTTTCGTGCATGCTCTCGCTGATTGTGGGGTGCGGGAACACCGTCTGCATCAGCTCGGCTTCGGTGGTCTCAAGCGTCTTGCCGATGGTGTAGCCTTGAATCATCTCGGTCACTTCCGCTCCTACCATATGTGCACCGAGCAGCTCACCGGTTTTCGCATCGAACACCGTTTTGGTGAAGCCTTCTGCCTCGCCCAGTGCAATCGCCTTGCCATTGCCGATGAACGGGAAGTTGCCGACCTTTAGCTCGTAGCCAGCTTCCTTCGCCTTCGCCTCGGTCAGGCCAACGCTTGCGATCTGCGGGTGGCAATAGGTGCAACCCGGGATCGCATCACGGTTCAGCGGATGAGGATGCACATCCTTATTGCCCAATTCCCGAGCGATGGCTTCGGCAGCCGTCACCCCTTCGTGAGAAGCCTTGTGCGCCAGCCACGGCCCCGGGGTGCAATCTCCGATGGCCCAGAGGCCCTTCGACTTGGTGCGGCCATAGGGGTCGATCTGGATGAAGCCGCGATCCATGTCTGCTAGCTTCTCCACCCCAATGTTTTCAGTGTTGGGGACGATACCGATGGCTACTATGCAGTGCGAGAATTCTTGTTCGCTTACCTTGCCATCCTTACCCTTGATCTTGGCCTTGACGCCTTTGCCGTCAACTTTGATGTCTTCGACGCCAGCCCCGGTCATGATGGTTATGCCTTGTTTTGTTAGCGACTTCTCCAGGAATGCGCTGACTTCGTGATCTTCAACCGGCACGATCCGGTCGAGCATCTCCACGACCGTCACGTCACAGCCCATATCGTTGTAGAAACTGGCGAATTCGATCCCGATGGCACCGCTGCCGATTACCAGCAGTTTCTTGGGCATTTCGGGCGGCGTCATCGCCGTCCGGTAGGTCCAGATGCGTTTGCCGTCGGCAGGCGCGAAAGGCAGGTCGCGCGCCCGCGCACCCGTGGCGACGATGATGTGTTTCGCGGTGAGTTTCTCCTCACCCTTTTCGCCCTTCACGCTGAGCGAGGTAGGTCCGGTCAACGTGCCCTCACCCATATGCACGGTTATCTTGTTTTTCTTCATCAGGTGCGTGACGCCCTGATTAAGCTGCTTGGCTACACCGCGGCTGCGCTTCACAACCGCTTCAAGGTCAGCTTCGATCGTGCCAGCGATCTTGAGGCCGTAATCTTTGGCGTGCTGCGCGTAGTGTAGTATCTCTGCGGAACGGAGCAGTGCTTTCGTAGGGATACAGCCCCAGTTTAGGCAGATGCCGCCCAAATTCTCCCGCTCGACAATGGCAGTGTTCAGACCAAGCTGTGCGCAACGGATCGCGGCGACATAGCCGCCAGGACCAGAGCCAAGAACGATAACGTCATAACTAGCTGACATTGCTCAATAACCTCATTTCAAATCCAACAGGATGGAACACATGGAACACTGTCCATGGGCCAGAAAATCTTGCGGGTCGGATCGGCCCGAAATTACGGCTGCGAACGATGGAACAAGGACATTTGTCATGCCGCACCCTTCGCATGATCACCGCCTTGTAGGACAGCGCGCACCGCGCGTGGATTGCCCTCTTCATCGGCAAGCACGAACACAAACGTGCCTTTACACACGAGCTGCGTGGTTTCTCCGTTGCGCTCGCGCGAAATACCTTCGGCGGCGATAGTGATCGAGGTGTTTCCCTCTCGCACAATCTCGCAGTAGATGCTCAGCTCATCGCCCAGCGCCATCGCCGCGGGAAACGCAAAATCGGTTGCGGCGACGACATTGGCGCGCCCCTGCCCAGTCCGGCTTGCAAGCGATCCCGCACCCAGCGCCATCTGGCTCATCAACCAGCCGCCAAAAATCCCGTTATAGGGATTAAGGTCGGTCGGCATGGCCGTGACGCGGATTGTAAGCTCGCCTTGCGGCATAACTTTAGACCACCAGACCCATAGGGTTTTCGATCAGGCTGCGGAACTGGTCGAGCAGTTTGGCTCCGTCCACGCCATCAATCGCACGGTGATCGAAGCTGCCGGTCACGCTCATCACAGTTGCAACTTGTAGCGCGCCGTCCACCACAAATGGCCGCTGTTCGCCAGCACCCACGGCCAGGATCATAGCCTGCGGCGGGTTGATCACGGCGTCGAACTGCTTGGTGCCGAACATGCCGAGATTAGAGAGTGACGCGGTTCCGCCCTGATACTCATGCGGTTGCAGTTTGCCATCGCGCGCTTTGCCTGCGAGTTCCTTCATTTCGGTCGATATCTGCGCGAGCCCCTTGTTGCCCGCATCGGTGATGATCGGCGTGATCAGGCCAGAAGGCGCGGCAACAGCTACAGAGATATCCTGCCGTGAATATTGGTGCATCACATCGCCCTGGAAGCTGACATTGCACTGCGGCTCACGCTGCAATGCGCGGGCCAATGCCTTGATGATCAGATCATTGACTGAAAGCTTCACACCGTCGGCCTCAAGCGAGGCATTCAGTTGGCTGCGCAGCTTCAGCAGCGGATCCAGACGCACATCTACGGTCAGGTAGATATGCGGAATGTTCAGCTTCGCTTCGGTCAGGCGGCGCGCAATAACCTTGCGCACGTTGTTGAGCTTAACCTCTTCATACGGCGCACCACCGTCCGCGGGTGAAACTGACGGAGTTGGCGCCGGTGTAGGCGCTGGCGCAGAGGCAGCGGCTGCAGGAGCAGCACCCGGCGCGGCGTCTTCAACGTCTGCCTTGACTATACGGCCATTGGGTCCGCTGCCGGTAATGGTAGAAAGGTCGATACCCTTTTGCTCGGCAATTCGTTTTGCAAGCGGTGATGCGACAATACGTTCACCAGAGGCTGCGGGAGCGGCGGCCGCAGCAGCCGCGGGAATTGGCGCAGGCGCCGGCGCACTCGTTCCGCCAGCCGCCTCAACATCATCCTTGGTAATCTTGCCGTTCGGGCCAGTGCCAGTGATTGTGTTGAGATCAATCCCGCTAGCTTCAGCTAGTTTGCGCGCGGTCGGAGTGGCAGCCGGGCCATCATTTGACGGTGGCGCAGCAGGTGCTGGTGCCGGCGTAGGAACCGCCGCCGCTGCATCTGCATCTTCACCCTCTTCCGCCAGCACAGCGATAACCGTACCGACTGAAACGTTCTCGGTCCCCTCTTCGACAGCGATCGAGACCAGCGTCCCTTCATCGACTGCTTCGAATTCCATTGTCGCCTTGTCGGTTTCGATTTCGGCCATGATATCGCCAGACCGGATTTCATCGCCTGGCTTCACCAGCCATTTGGCGAGTGTTCCCTCTTCCATCGTGGGCGATAGCGCTGGCATCTTGATTTCGATTGGCATTGCTGGAGAGATTTCCTTTCCTTTACGCGAGGGAAGCCTGTGCCGAATTAGAGCGCATGGGGCAAGAACCTTGCTAAGAATACGTTTTCAGCCAATACCTCTAACCCAAAGAACGGAGCGGGTCACATGCGGGTATTTCTGGTCGTTATAGACGAGACCGACGAAGCACGGTCAGCCTTAAGGTTTGCCGCCAGGCGAGCAGCCGCGGTAGATGGCGGCGTGCATATTCTGGCGCTGGTCCCGCAGCAAAATATCAGCGCGTTCGGAGGGGTTCAGGACACCATTGAGCAGGAGGCTCGCGACCGCGCAGAGGTGCTCGCGCATGGGGCGGCCGGCAGCCTGCTGGCAGAAGGCGGAATTATGCCCAGCATTTCTGTAGTCGTCGGGGGCGGTCAGAAGGTGATCCGGGAATTTCTTGAAGAGCACGATGAAGTGGCCGCTCTGGTACTTGGCGCCGCGCATGGGGGCACCCCGGGCCCGCTGGTTACGCATTTCTCGGCTAATGCCGGGACTTTGCCATGCCCGCTCTACATCATCCCGGAAAATTATGATGAAACAGCCGACAAAGCGTAAATCGCGTCCCGATCAGCGTTTTCGCCCCTGATGACGAATGTTTTTCGGGCGGCCGCGTTTGGCGACCATGTGCTTGCCCTGCTTCTTGTGGCCAAATCGAGGGGCCGGTCGTGCACCGCGTGGTTCGATTTCGTTTCCATCTGCGTCAACCGGAACGAATTTCAACGAACCGGTTAGAGCATTGGCTTCTGCCAGTTTCAGCTTCAGCCGGTCTCCGGAAGAGTAGGTCGTGCGGCTGTCCTCGCCGATCAGGCTTTGCGAGGCTTCTTCGTAGCGGAAGTGTTCACGGCCCAGAGTTGAAACCGGCACCAGGCCATCACCGCCCATTCCAAGGATTGTCGCGAAGAATCCGAACGCCTGTACGCCGGTGATTCGGGTGTCGAATACTTCCCCGACCCGAGCAGACAGCCACGCCGCAACATAGCGGTCAATCGTGTCGCGTTCGGCCTCCATCGCGCGCCGTTCAGTCTGGCTGATCGCATCGCTTACTTGTTGAAGGCTGCTGCGATCACGGTCCGACAGTCCGGTGAAATCGCGCAGGTCGAGATCGGTTTTTGGCTGTTCCAGCTTGTAAGCATCAACCAGGGCGCGGTGAACCAGAAGATCCGAATAGCGGCGGATTGGTGATGTAAAATGGGCGTAGCTGCCCAGCGCGAGCCCGAAATGCCCAGCGTTGGTTGGCCCGTAATAGGCTTGCATCTGGCTGCGCAGCACCGCTTCCATCACTTGCGCCTTTTCGCTTTCATCGCTTACATCCTTGAGCATCCGATTGAACAGCGACGGCGTGATGACCTGACCCAAGGCGAGTTTGCGTCCAAAGGTGGCCAGGTAGTCGCGCAAAGCGATCAGCTTCTCACGCGCAGGGGGCTCATGCACGCGGTAGACGACTGGTGCGGTCTTGGCCTCCAGCGCCTTGGCGGCGGCAACGTTCGCCGCGATCATGAAATCTTCCACGACCCGGTGGGCATCCAGCCGCTCGCGCACGGAGATTTCGGCGATCTGGCCGTGCTCGTCCAGCACAACCCTGCGCTCGGGCAATTCCAGCTCCAGCGGATCGCGCGCATGCCGCGCTTTTTCCAGCGAGCGCCAGCAATTCCACAGGTCTACAAGATGTTTCGGTGCTGAACCGTCATCGATCGCAGCTTGCGCGTCTTCATAAGCGATATTGTGATGGATGCGAACAATGGCGCGGGTAAAGCGCGTCTTTTTGACCGCCCCATCTTTATCGACGTGCAAATGGCAAACCATTGCCGCGCGATCCAGGCCTTCCTTCAGCGAGCAGACGTTCGCGCTAAGCACTTCGGGCAGCATGGGAACAACGCGATCCGGGAAATAGACCGAATTGCCGCGTTTGCGTGATTCCTTGTCCAGCGCGCTTCCGGGGCGAACGTAAAATGACACATCTGCAATTGCGACAATCGCGTTGAAACCGCCCTGCCCATCCGGCTCTGCCCAGATGGCGTCATCGTGGTCGCGCGCATCCGCCGGATCTATCGCAACAATCGGGACATGCCGCAGATCTTCACGGTGTTCTTCGCTCAATTCCAGTTGTGCAGCCGTTTCCGCTTCACGCAGGGTTTCTTCTGCAAAAACATGCGGAATGCCGTGCTTGGCAATCGCGATCAGGCTGAAGCTTTTCGGCGCTAGCGGATCGCCGATGACTTCCACCACTTTCACACCTGCGCGTTCGGATCGGCCGATCCGTTCGGCAATGACCAACTGGCCCTCTCCCGCCTCACCCACATCCGCGATCCGCGTTGAGTTTCGGACCCGCTTGTCAATCGGGGCAAGCCAGGCCTTGCCGCTGCCATCCAGCTCGACCACGCCCATCAGGCCTTCGGTCCGCGCGGGCAGTTTCTTCATCGGGTGCGCGATCCAGCCTCTATCGGTTTCCTCGGTTCGCGACAGCACTCTGTCACCGGTTCTGAGCGCAGGCAGGCGCTTTCCTCCCCACCCCTTGAGCTCTCTCATGGTGATACGCGGCGGCTTACCCGGCGCATCGGGAGACCAATTGTCGGGAATGGCAATCGCTTCGCCATCATCAATCTCGACCACACGCAGTACGGTTACCTTGGGCACACCGCCCATGCGGTGATAGGCCGTCTTCTTGCCGTCGATCAGGCCTTCTTCGGCCATGTCTCTGAGAATGCGCTTCAGCGTAATCTTTTCCTGCCCTTTAAGCCCGAACGCTTTTGCGATCTCGCGCTTGCCAGCAGGTGTGTCCGAAGATTGAATGAATTCGAGAATTTGTTCTTTTGACGGCAGCCCGATCGGGCGCCGCATTTTCTTATTATTTTTATTCATGTCCCCTTATATCGGATTCGAGGGCGCTTCAATCAATAGGCCTTGGCAATCAGGATCCGTTCGACCGCAGGGTCTCCGGTAAAAATACAGGGGCCGTCAGCAGGTTCGGCATCACGCGGCACGTTGCGGATGTTGAGCTTGTGTCCCTTTAAAGTCTCGACCACCTTCTCCAACGCGTCGCCTGTCGGCTTTGACCACTGCACTTCCAACCAGCCAGGATATTTTGCAGAGCCATCATAAAACGCCGCTACTTCATCCAGCGAAGTTACGCCGCGGGTGATATTGGCGTCGCGGCGTTCGGCAGCCTCATTGAATAGCGAGTTCTGAATATCTTCCAGCAGCGCGCTCAATCCGGCAACGGCGTCTGCGCGAGGTGTGAAAGCGAAGTTGGCTTTGCCGTTGTCCATGTTCCAAAGCTGGTCGCGGCGGATCATGGCAACTTTGTTGTCATTCATATCGCGCGGACCAACTTCCATGATGACAGGGGCGCCCTTGCGCACCCAGTCCCACCGCTTGGCCGCGGCTTGTCCAGGCTTCTTGTCCAGCAATACGCGTACCGGTTCGCCCAGTGCCTGTTGCGCCGCAATTTCTGCGCGCAAGCTCTCACAATACTCGAGAACGACCTCGTCTTCATCTTTGCCGCGCAGCATCGGCAGGATCACGACCTGATGCGGAGCGATACGTGGCGGCACGCGCAGGCCGTCATCGTCACCATGCGTCATGATAACGCCGCCAATCATGCGCGTCGAAACACCCCAGCTGGTTGTGTGGCAATGCTGTTCGGTGCCTTCACGATCCTGATATGTGATACCGGCAGCGTGCGCAAAATTGGTGCCGAGATAATGCGAAGTTCCCGCTTGCAGCGCCTTGCCGTCCTGCATCATCGCTTCGATTGACCAGGTCTCGACAGCACCGGGAAAACGCTCGTTCTCCGGCTTCTCGCCCGCGATCACAGGCAGCGCCATGTCTTCTTCTGCGCACGCACGATACATTTCCAGCGCGCGGTGTGTTTCCTCCAGCGCCTGTTCCCGATTTTCATGGGCGGTATGCCCTTCCTGCCACAGGAATTCGCTGGTGCGCAGGAACATCCGAGTGCGCATCTCCCAGCGCACCACATTGGCCCATTGATTGGTAAGCAATGGCAAATCGCGCCAGCTCTGGACCCAGCGCGCCATGGCATCGCCAATAATCGTTTCCGATGTCGGGCGAACAACAAGCGGCTCTTCCAGCTTGGCTTCGGGATCGGGGATCAAGCCGCCCTTGCCATCGGAAATCAGGCGGTGATGCGTGACAACAGCCATTTCCTTGGCAAAGCCTTCAACGTGTTCGGCTTCGCGTTCAAAGTTCTTGAGCGGAATGAAAATCGGGAAGTAGCAATTCTGTACGCCCGCAGCTTTGATGCGGTCATCCATCAGGCGCTGGATACGTTCCCAGATGCCGTAACCCCATGGCTTGATCACCATGCACCCGCGCACACCCGATTCCTCGGCCATGTCGGCGGCTGAAATAACTTCTTGATACCAGGCGGCGAAATCGTCCTCGCGCTTGGTGTTGAGGGCGTGGCGAATATTGGACACGTTTACTGGTTCCTGCTGCTGCGGCGATTGGTTCGACCGCGCGTTTGTTCTTACTTGCTGAGCTCGTCCAGCTTCTTCTGCATTTCTGACATCTGCTGGCGCAGCGCCTCTATTTCAGAGCTTGAGCTGTCTTTGGCCTTGCCGCCGTTCTTGCTGGCGCCCGGCATCAATACATCCGTGGCGGCGCGCATCATCGCCATATTGGTTTCATGAATCTTGGCAAAAGGCGTATTGCTTATGCCCTTCTCAAACGCTTCACGGATCTTTCCCTGGTTATCGCGGAAGTTGGTCATGGCCGCTTCAAGATAGCTTGGCATCATCGACTGCATCGAATTGCCATACATGCTGATCAGCTGCCGCAGGAAGTTGACCGGCAGCATCTGTTCACCGCCACTGGCTTCCTCATCCATTATGATTTGCGTCAGGATCGAGTGGGTGATGTCATCACCAGTCTTGGCATCAAGAACTTGAAACTGGACATCTTCCCGAACCATCCCAGCCAAATCATCCAGCGTAATGTAGCTCGATGTGCTGGTGTTGTAGAGACGACGGTTTGCGTATTTCTTGACGATGACGGTATCGCCATCGCCTGCGTTTTTCTTGGCCATTATGCTGCAACCTTATAGGATCTATGCTGCGCCCTTAGCACTTGCACAATGTGCAGTGCAACATGCGACTACCGCGGCTTGAAGCGTTGTCCCAATGTGGTAAGCAATTCATACTGAGACAGGCCCGAATTCGGCGCCACATCGGGAAGGTGGAATGGCACTTCAAGCCAGTCGCCCTCGCGCAAGCTGGGTGCGTTGGAGAGGTCGACAATGAGCATGTCCATCGAAACTTTGCCCACGATCGGAAGCCTAGTTTTGCCAAGCAGCAAGTGGCTGCCTTCGCCGCCTCTGCTGCGAAAAAAACCGTCAGCGTAACCAAGCGATACAACACCCGTTGGCATGGCACATTGGGCAGTAAATTCCGCATTGTAGCCAACAGAGTCACCTGCACTGAGCGAACGGGTTTGCAAGATTGCAGCTTCCGGCCTGGCGACCTGTCTGATCTTGTTCGCAAGTTCAGGCCTTGGAACACCGCCATACAGCGCCAGTCCAGGCCGCGTCAGGTCGAAGTGATAGGCGCTTCCAAGCGCGATCCCTGCGCTGTTAGTCAAACTGGCGGATTGGTGCGGAACGACTTCTGTTGCTTGTTTAAATACCGCGAGCTGCCGTGCATTCATGACATTGTCTTCATCGGCGCAAGCGAGGTGCGACATCAAGATATCAACATCCAGCGAGGCAATCGCAGGGTCAGACAAGTCCCCCAGCGAGACGCCCAGTCGATTGATCCCGGTATCCACCATCAGTTGGCAAGTTCCGCCGCCGCTTTCATGCCAGAGCCTGGCTTGAGAAACCGAATTGATCACAGGTGCGGCACCGGTCTGTTGCGCATAGGCAGCGTCAGCCGCATTCATTGGGCCATGCAGCACGGATATCCTGGCCGGTGGTACATGGCTGGCAACCGCTTCGACTTCGCTCCAGTGTGCAACGAAGAAGTGCGTGCAGCCTGCGTCGCGCAAAGCGGGTACGCATGCATCCACGCCCAACGCGTAGCAATCGGCCTTGACAGCTGCACCGGTCTTGGCCTCGCCGGACATCGCATCGAGCGCGCGCCAATTATCTGCCAGAACGTCAGCGTCAATTGTCAGCCGCAGGCTGGGCGGCGGAAGTTCAGCCATGTTCGTCTGTGAAGTCTTTCGGTGGGCCATCAGGGATGCCCCACCACAGCACAACGACACCAAATGCAACGACGACCCATGTGTACCAAAGCCCGGAGTAGATGTTGCCCGTGCTCGCCACGATCACACCTGCAATCAGCGGCAGAAATCCGCCCAAGTAACCCGCGCCGATGTGATACGGGATCGACATCGAGCTGTAGCGAATGGTTGGGGGAAACATTTCAGAAAGCAGCGCTGCAACCGAACCGTATGTGAGCGCTGATAGCATGCCCAGCCCGAGCAGGATCGCGACAATGCCAAGGATATTAGCGGCCGCCGGTTGTTGCTTGCTGAAGTCAAAACCGTACTCACCCAACGCATCGCGAATACCGGCATTGCGCGCGGCACCATCATCAAACCATTCTTGCTCAAGCGTCACGTCTTCAACGCCTGCGAGCAATCTCAGATCTGTGGCTGGCTCAACCTTGTAAGGGACGCCAGCGGCCGTAAGCGTTTCCAGCACCTTGCCGCATTCGGTCTGCTCCCGGTTGAACATTTCGGCGAACGGGTCTGTCGTGCACTGGCTACCCTGGACCACAATCGGGGTCTGCTGGGCGGCGCGCTCAAGACCCGGATTGGCCAGACTGCCCATGCCCCAGAAAGCCGGGAACAGCAGAAGCAACGTCAAGACAGCGCCGATCATAATCGGTTTTTTGCGGCCAATCGTGTCCGACCATTTGCCGATCATGACGTAAAAACTCATCGCGATCAGGCCGGAGAAGAAAAGGATAAGCTCGACCGTCAGATCATCGACATGCATCGGCCCCCTCAGGAAGCTCATGCCGGAGAAAAACGCGGTGTACCAGATAGTGGTCAGAATGCCGGTTACGCCAAACAGCGCGACAAATATCCGCTTCTTGTTTCCGGGATAGGTGAAGCTCTCCTTGAACGGATTGCCGGCGATTTTTCCCTCCGCCTTCATCGCCTGGAACACCGGGCTTTCTGACAGCATCAGGCGCATCCACAGAGAGATCACGAGCAGAATGATCGAGAGCAGGAATGGCACGCGCCAGCCCCAAGCGGCAAAGTCATCTGCCGGGATAAGATACCGGCAAGCCAACACTACTGCGATGGACAGAACGAAGCCGCCAGCAACACTGGCCTGGATGAAGCTAGTATAGAAACCGCGCTTTTCCGGTGGAGCGTGCTCGGCAACATAAATCGCTGCGCCGCCATACTCTCCGCCTAAGGCGAGGCCCTGGATCACGCGCAGCAAAATCACGATAATCGGTGCAGCAATACCGATCGTGTCTATGGTCGGGATCATGCCCACCCCGGCGGTGGCAATGCCCATCAGGGTCACAGTTACAAGGAACGTATATTTGCGCCCCAGCTTGTCGCCCAGATATCCAAACAGGATCGCGCCAATCGGACGAAAGGCAAACCCGACTGCAAATGTTGACCAGACGAGCAGCAGTCCAAGCGTTTCATTGTCCGTATCATAGAACGCATCCTTCAGGATGTAGGCAAGCGTGCCGTAGATGAAGAAATCATACCATTCGAAAACGGTGCCCGCCGAGCTCGCTCCGATTACAAGTTTGATTTCTTTCTCGGACGGTTCGCGAACCGCGACGCTAGCGCTTTCTGACATGGCTGCTGCACTCTCCCCTACAACATTGTGCGATGCGCCGCTCTAGCGTGTGTCTGGAACCTTGCAAAGCGCTTGCTGGGCAGCCTTCCACGGTAACAGGATTGCGCCATGGCGCCCCTTTAGTTCGCGCGCCGCAGACAGGGCCTGAAAGTCTGGCCAATCAGGTTCAGGTGCGGACGGATCTTTCATCCAGGCTTCTATTTTCGCAAGGACGAGATTGATCGATGTCAGCCTGGCCCCTGCTGCCGCACGCGCAAATACCGCCGCAGCGGCCTGACCAACTGCGCAAGCTGACACGCCCAGCCCTAACTCCGCGATTGCGTCTTGGTCGGTGAGATTGATGCCGACCGTTAAAGAGCTGCCGCAGGTCGTGGAGCGCGAACTTCCCTGTGCCTGCCAATCCCCCGAGAGCGGAAAGGCAGCCAATTCTGTCGCCAGTGATAGCAGATTGGGAGTGTAAAGTTTCGCCGCAGTGCTGGCGGGCATCACTCGCCTTCCACATCGATACGCAGGCGTTCCCTGCGTTCGGCAATAGTATTCACCAGATCACTCGAAGCGGAATCGATGACTGGGTATGTGCGTGCTGTGGTGATCCAGACGGGGCGCCCTTTGTACCCCCACAAGCTATCAAATCCGAGCGCGATGACCGAGAACGCAAACACTGTAATCAGCGCGCCCTTGACCACGCCAAATCCAAATCCCAGCACGCGGTCGATCGGTCCCATAATCGAACCGCGCGATGCCTCACCCACGTTGTTTGCGATGAGTTTCATGGCCGCATATGGGATCAGTAACAAAAGTGCGAACGCGAGGATAGAAGTTGTCGGTTCTGCATCGAGATACTCGAGCAGGATTTCCGTAAAAGGCTCGTGCAAATAGTAGATTGCCGCCGCGGCCAATGCCCATGCTGCGAGCGATAACACCTCCTGCACCAATCCGCGCAGAAAGCCGCCTATCGCAGCCACCCCGATAATGATGAAAACAATAATATCGAACCCGTTCATGGGGGCGGATTATGACTTTGACATCACGCGGTCAACGAGGTTCGCAACTTGTCCCAAACCATTGAACGCGATTTTGGATGCACCGGTCTTGCTGCTCGCCGGGCCAAACGCAGCGGCAAAGCCAAGTTTGGCCGCTTCCTTGACGCGCAAATTGGCATGAGCAACGGGGCGCACTTCGCCGGAGAGTGACACCTCACCGAACCAGACCGACTTATCAGGGAGCGGCCGATCCGCCAACGCGCTGACCAGCGCGGCCGCCACCGCCATATCGGCGGCGGGATCTGATAAACGGTACCCGCCGGCAATATTCAAATACACTTCGGCCGAACTGAAATTGAGCCCGCAGCGAGATTCCAGCACCGCCAACAACATCGCCAATTTGCTGTTGTCCCAACCGACCACCGATCGCCGGGGCGTTGCTCCCGATTGCAAGCGGACAATCAAGGCTTGAATTTCGACCAGGACGGGCCGTGTTCCTTCGAGAGCGGGGAAAACCGCGCTGCCTGCCAATGGTTGATCCCGTCCAGATAGAAACAGCATCGAAGGGTTGCTGACTTCTTCCAACCCTTCCTGCTCCATAGAGAACACGCCGATCTCGTCGACCGCGCCAAAGCGGTTCTTGAGTGCGCGCAGGATGCGGTATTGATGGCTCCGCTCTCCCTCAAAGCTCATCACGACATCGACCATGTGTTCCAGCACGCGCGGCCCAGCGATGCTGCCGTCTTTGGTCACATGTCCGACAAGCACGAGCGCGACACCATTCTCCTTGGCGTATCGGATCAATTCAAAGGCACATCCGCGAACCTGACTAACAGTGCCCGGAGCCCCCTCGATTGTGTCCGAATACATGGTCTGGATCGAATCGATCACTAACAGAGCTGGCGCTTCCATCTGACCCAATGTCGTCAGGATATTCCGCACTGATGTTTCTGACGCCAGCTGAAGCGGTGCATCGGACAAGCCGAGCCGTGCTGCGCGCATCCGCACCTGGCCCGCGGCCTCCTCTCCGCTGACATAAACCACACTTCCACCATTCTTCGCTATGGTCGCTGAAGTCTGTAGCAAAAGAGTGGATTTCCCGATCCCGGGATCACCGCCCATCAGCACCGCCGAGCCGGGCACCAGCCCACCGCCAAGTGCGCGGTCAAATTCCGCCAGTCCCGTCGAACGGCGTTTGGGTAATTCTGTTGGCGCATTCAGTTCTTCAAAGGCAACCGCACGACCGCCTCTCGATAGGTCATGCTTTTGCGAGAACACGGTCGCTGGCGCATCCTCAACCATAGTGTTCCATTCGGCACAATCGGGGCATTGCCCCTGCCACCGGTGTGTCACGCTTCCACAAGACTGACAGACATATCGCTTCTTTGCTTTCGCCATCCGCAGATCGATAAACGGAACATAGATAGAACGCAATTGCCTTCTGTGGTTAAACCCCTAAGGAAATCAACATGCACCAGAAGGAACTTCGTATTGCATTGGTTTGCTACGGCGGCGTCAGCCTGGCGATATACATGCACGGTGTTACGAAAGAGCTCTGGCATCTGGCCCGCGCAAGCAGATCCTACCACCTGGAGGAAGAGCCAGAGGGGCACGTGGCCAAGGTCTATCATGACTTGCTGGGAGAGATTGAGGCGCAACAAGGACTAAGATTGCGCGTGCTGCCTGATATTCTAACCGGCGCAAGTGCAGGCGGGATAAACGCGGTATTTCTGTCACAAGCTATATTCGCCGGACATTCGCTTGAGCCACTTACCGATCTGTGGCTTGAGAATGCCGATGTCGACAAATTGCTGGACCCCGATGCCCGCCCAATGTGGAAGTTCGCCAAATTCTGGGCCCAACCGATAGCCTGGTGGCTGTTCAAGCGACCCGGCAATGTGGTGTCGGAGAGCGTCGCCCCTGAAACGCGGAGCGAGGTGCGCCGGAAGGTCTCGCGTTTTGTGCGGGGGCGATGGTTCCAGCCACCCTTTTCCGGCGACAATTTTTCGCAGCTACTGTTCGATGCAATCAAGGCGATGAACGCCAACGAAACGGGGCCGCCGCTTTTGCCACCAGGCCATCCGTTGGATTTGCTGGTAACGGCCACAGATTTTCGCGGGCATGTAGAGATGCTGCGCCTTCATAGCCCGGCGGTTGTTGAAGAAAGCGAACACCGCTTGCCGATCGGATTTCGTGGTCTGACCCCGGCTCAATCTGGTGCAGGACTTGCTGATCCGCTTGAGCTGACGATTGCAGCGCGCGCGACGGCAAGCTTCCCGGGCGCCTTCCCGCCGCTTGAACTGGCAGAGATCGATCGTTTGGCCCAGCGAAGCAAACACCATTGGCAAACTCGCGGTGCCTTTCTGAAACGTGTCATGCCCACTCACGTGCGTCTGGGCACGACCGAACAAGTTGCGCTTATCGATGGCTCGGTGCTGGTCAACGCACCGTTTGAGGGCGCAATTGATGCCCTGCACGGCCGCCCTGCCCATCGTGAAGTAGACCGGAGATTTGTATATATCGATCCGCGTCCAGATCGGATTGCTTCACTCAAAGATGAGGAACAAAAGCCCGTCGGGTTCTTCGCTGCGATTTTCGGTTCGATATCCGCCCTGCCGCGAGAGCAACCGATCCGCGACAATCTGGAAGAGTTGAAACAGCAATCCCGCAACGCCGAAAGGTTGCAGCAAATCCTTGCCGGTCTTCGGCCTGAAGTCGACCGCGCGGTTGAGAAACTTTTCGGGCTGACATTCTTCCTCGACCGGCCAACGCCCAAAAGGCTGCACAACTGGCGCGCGAAAGCGCAGCAATCGGCAGCGCAAGAAGCAGGCTATACTTTCCATTCCTACGCGCAGGTGAAACTGGCAGGTATTGTCGAACGCCTGGCGAAATTGGTTCATCAGGCGGCACCGCAACTGGATCTGCCCGACTGTGATCCCATTGTTTCTACCCTGCGCGGCGAATTAATGCGGCGCGGGTTGGATCAATTGTCCGAGGAAAAGGGCGGTGCAAGCGAGGCTGCAATCGCATTCTTCCGGACACATGATCTGGGCTTCCGGATTCGCCGTTTGCGCTTGCTGGCGCGGCGATTGGCGCGCGATTGGGAGCGTGATCCCGAAATTCCTGACGATGTACTGGACCTCGCGAGGGGTGAAATCTACGCCATTATGCGGCTATACCTTGATCGGGACAAGCATGCGGTTCGGCACCCTGAATTCGGTGACCTGGCCGCCAATGTTTTTGTCGATCCCGGCGCGGTGTTGGACCACTTGGGGGCGCATCGCTTGCTGCCGGAAATCGATGATGAAGCGCTAGATCGCCTTTGCGCTGCACTGGCACAGATGCCCAAGCAACTTCGCCGACGTATGCTGTTCGCCTACCTCGGGTTTCCGTTTTACGATGTCGCGACGCTGCCACTGTTGCGGCACGAAGGATTTACCGAATACGATCCGATCAAAGTGGATCGAATTTCTCCTGATGATGCCCCATCGATACGAGATGGCGGCGCCAGAGCGACGCTGCGCGGCATAGAGTTCTACAACTTTGGCGCTTTCTTTAGCCGTGCCTATCGCGAGAATGACTATCTATGGGGCCGATTGCACGGGGCAGAGCGGATGATCGACCTTGTTTGCTCAACAGTAGACAGCGGTGTTGATAGCCGCGTCTGCCATGGGTTCAAGCGGCGCGCATTCGAAGCAATCCTGCAGGAAGAGACCGAAGCCGGACGCTGCGACGCCGGCCTGATCGAAAGCCTGAAAAGTGAAATCGCGGCGAAGTTTGATACCGTTTAAGCTGTCGAATTAGTTGAGGCTTTTCCAAACGGCCTCAATAAACCGATCTTCGTTGATGAAGCCTTCACCCCCATCAAAACTGTCGAGCGGGCGCAAGGCTTGAGCTTCCTCCAGCGATGATCCGGAATCGCGCAGCGCGCGAATTCGGGTCACAGCCTCACCTACAGTGTTGCGATAAGCGATCAATTCGCGGCGATCCGACATTGTGCCATGGCCCGGGATCACCTTTGTATCCTCATCCATCAGGTTGATCGCGCTATCCAGCGAATAGAGCAGGTCTTCGATATCACCGCCGGACGCCACATCGACAAAGGGCCAGCGCGGTATCTTGAAGTAAAGATCGCCCATATGGACGATATTCTTTTCGCGCCAGCGCACGATACTGTCGCCATCGGTTTGGCCACCACCGACAAACACGACATCAATTGTGTCGCCATTGAGGTGCAAGGTCACACCGCGTTCATAAGTGACAACAGGCAGAGCCGCCTTGGGTGACGGCGGCGTTACGCGCTCACCGCGGGTCGGCGGGAATGACATCCAGAAGCGCACATTGTGATGCGCGGAGATCGTTGCGCCAGTGCCGCCGAAATGTTCGTTTCCGCCCGTGTGGTCACCGTGCCAATGCGTATTGACGACATATTTGACGGGCGTCGCGCCAAGATAGGCGACCGCGCCTTCGATCTTCTCTGATAGCGGCGCGAACTGGTCATCGATCAGGATCGTGCCATCCTCACCATGGCTAACAGCCATATTGCCGCCCGCACCGAAAAGTACGGCCACACCCTGCGCCAACTCTTCGGAAGTAATATCCACCTCGCTGAAGTCTCGCTGAGCTGCCAGGGGCGATGCAATAAAGATCGATGCGGTTGCTAGTGCGGTGGCGAAAATGCGTTTCATGACTGTTCCCTCTGTTTGACCTAGGCTTAAGTCTTGCCGAGAGAAGGGTCGAGAATTGCCCGTAAATTAACTGCCGAACGCTTCCTTCACGCGGTCGAAAAAGCCCTTGCTTTCGGGGCATTCTTCACCGGTTTCGGTTTCGCGAAACTGCTTCAGCAGTTCCTTTTGCGCCTTGGACAGTTTGGTCGGTGTTTCCACCGCAATTTCGACCACCAGGTCACCACGTCCGCGGCCTTGCAGCACGGGCATCCCCGCTCCGCGTACGCGCAACTGCTTGCCGGATTGAATGCCCACCGGGATTTCAACGCTGTTATCGTCACCGCCCAGATCAGGGATATCGACCGTGCCGCCAAGCGCAGCTGTAGTGAAGCTGATCGGAACGCGCGTGAGCAGCGTCGTACCCTCGCGCTGGAAAACCGCGTGCGGCTTCACATGTACGAAAATGTATAGATCGCCCGCAGGAGCGCCTCTGGGCCCGGCCTCCCCCTTGCCAGACAAACGAATGCGCGTACCGGTATCGACGCCTGGCGGAACTTCAACCTCGAGTGAGCGCGCCTTGTCGACGACCCCTTCCCCGCGGCAATCACCGCAAGGGTTTTCGATCACAGCGCCGCGGCCGTGACAGGTCGGGCATGGGCGTTCAACCACGAAGAAACCTTGCTTGGCGCGAACTTTGCCGTGACCATCGCACATTCGACATTCGCGTTCGCTTGTACCCGGAGTAGCGCCAGACCCATCGCAAGTGCCGCAGCTCTGCGAGACTTCGATTTCCAGCTCGACTGTTTTTCCGTGGAAGGCATCGTCCAGGCTGACTTCCAAATCATATCGGAGATCCGCTCCGCGCCGCGGCTGCGCGCGTTGCCGCCCGCCACCGCCGCCAAAAGCGCTGCCGAAAATAGTCTCGAAGATGTCCCCGATATCGCCAAAATCGCCTTGCGGACCACGACCGCCGCCGCCACCGCCGGACATTCTCTGCGTATATGCTGAATGGCCATAGCGATCATAGGCCGCGCGCTTCTGCGGGTCCTTCAGGCAATCATAGGCCTCGTTGATGGACTTGAATTTTGCCTCACTCTCGGCATCGCCCGGATTACGATCCGGATGATACTTCATCGCAAGCTTGCGGTATGAGCTCTTCAGCGCACCGCCGTCAACGTCGCGCGAGACTTGAAGCAATTCGTAATAGTCGATGTCGGTAGATGCCATGCTGCTGCTTCCCTGCCCTAAACGCTAACCGCCACCGGCGCTATATGCGCTGGCGGCGGCAGAGTTTCCCATTAG
This sequence comes from uncultured Altererythrobacter sp., assembly GCF_913057185.1. Lineage (NCBI taxonomy): Bacteria > Pseudomonadati > Pseudomonadota > Alphaproteobacteria > Sphingomonadales > Erythrobacteraceae > Altererythrobacter > uncultured Altererythrobacter sp. The sequence continues at coordinate 597,127 of NZ_CAJXNK010000002.1, read as the reverse complement.
GACATCAGCCCTTTTTATTGTCGCTGTCTTCGCTCGAATTTTCGTCAACTTCGGAGAATTCCGCATCGACAACTTCTTCGTCAGCCGAACTATCCGAAGAACCTTCCGCGCCAGCGTCAGGACCGGCAGCCTGCTCTTTTTCGTAGATCTGCTGACCCATCTTCATGGCCGCTTCTGTAAGCGCCTGCGCCTTTGCATTGATCGCATCGACATCATCGCCTTCGAGCGCGGTCTTGGCTTCGGCCAAGGCTGCTTCGACGGCAGATTTCGTATCAGCGTCAACCTTGTCGCTATGCTCTTCGATCTGCTTCTCGGTCGCGTGCACCAGGCTGTCTGCCTGATTGCGAGCTTCCGCAGATTCGCGGCGCTTCTTGTCTTCTTCCGCGAACTTTTCGGCATCCTGAACCATCTGATCAATGTCCGAATCCGACAAACCACCAGACGCCTGGATCTTGATCTGCTGTTCCTTGCCGGTGCCCTTATCCTTGGCAGAGACATTCACGATACCGTTTGCGTCAATGTCAAAGGTCACTTCGACTTGCGGAACACCGCGCGGCGCGGGCGGGATGCCCACCAGATCAAACTGTCCAAGCAGCTTGTTGTCAGCGGCCATCTCGCGCTCACCCTGGAAAACCCGGATGGTCACGGCATTCTGATTGTCTTCAGCGGTCGAATAGACCTGTGTCTTCTTCGTCGGGATCGTCGTGTTGCGATCGATCATGCGGGTGAAGACACCGCCCAGTGTTTCAATACCCAGCGACAGCGGGGTCACGTCGAGCAGAAGCACGTCTTTGACGTCGCCCTGCAGAACGCCCGCCTGAATGGCGGCCCCCATGGCCACCACTTCATCAGGGTTCACGCCAGTGTGCGGCTTCTTGCCGAAGAATTCTTCCACGACTTCGCGAACCTTTGGCATACGGGTCATACCGCCAACCAGGATCACTTCATCAATCGCGCCTTTATCCAGACCTGCATCAGCGAGCGCTTTCTTGCACGGATCGAGCGTGCGCTTGATCAGATCGCCAACCATCTTTTCCAGGCTGGAACGTGTGATCGTTTCAACAAGGTGCAGCGGCGTGGAAGAACCATCTTCCATGCGCGCGGTAATGAACGGCAGGTTCACTTCTGTCTGCTGCGAGCTAGAGAGTTCGATCTTGGCCTTTTCAGCCGCTTCTTTCAGACGCTGTAGTGCAAGCTTGTCCTTGCGCAGGTCCATGTTCTCTTTCGTCTTGAACTGGTCAGCCAGCCATTCAACGATCGCGCTGTCGAAATCTTCACCACCAAGGAAGGTATCGCCATTGGTCGATTTAACTTCGAACACGCCATCACCGATTTCGAGGACGGAGATATCAAAAGTACCGCCGCCAAGGTCATAGACAGCGATGGTTTTGCCGTCTTCCTTGTCGAGGCCATAAGCCAGTGCCGCGGCAGTAGGCTCGTTAATAATACGCAGAACCTCGAGGCCTGCGATCTTGCCCGCGTCCTTGGTTGCCTGACGCTGGGCATCGTTAAAGTAGGCCGGAACAGTGATAACTGCCTGCTCTACCTTCTCGCCAAGATATTCCTCAGCGGTCTCTTTCATCTTTTGCAGGATGAATGCAGAGATCTGCGACGGTGAATAATCTTCACCGCCAGCGTTGACCCATGCATCGCCATTGGTGCCCTTGACGATATTGTAAGGGACCAGTTCCATGTCCTTCTTGGTCATCGGATCATCGAACCGGCGACCGATCAGGCGCTTCACTGCATAAACCGTATTGTCAGGGTTGGTCACTGCCTGGCGCTTTGCCGGCTGACCAATCAGACGCTCACCATCTTTGGTGAAAGCGACGATAGAAGGTGTAGTGCGCGCACCTTCAGAGTTTTCGACGACCTTGGGCTTGCCCCCGTCCATAACAGACACGCACGAGTTGGTGGTGCCGAGGTCGATACCGATTACTTTACCCATGTTTCTTCGTTTCCCATCAGTTCAATTATTGGACACCGCGCATTGTGCTTTCCAAAGTTGGCAAAACAGCTCGGCGGCTCAGTCCGTCAGGTGTGATACTCGGGGGATATAGGTGCGGTTTTGCTTGGCACAAGGGAACAGGCACACTAGATTTTGCATGTTTTCAGACCGGAGAAACCTGACATGAAGTTCAATCAATTGGCCGCCGCGAGCATGCTCTTCTCTACATTCGCCTTGGCAGCTTGTGGCGCAGAGCCGGAGACTGTGGTCGAAGCCGAACCCGAAGGTGTGCCCGGTTTGAGCGTCGAAAATGCTCGCGTTGTTCTGGCGCCGGTGCCGGGCAATCCGGCTGCAGGCTATTTCGATCTGAAGTATGAAAACGACCGCGGCCTCGCGATCCGCCGGGCCGATGTAAGCGGCGCTGAGAAGACCGAAATCCACGCTTATGGAGAATGGAACGGCAAGATGACCATGGCCGAAGCCATGGAAATTGCCATTCAGAAGGGCACTGAAATCGCGTTCGAGCCAGGCGGCTATCACCTGATGGTGTTTGATCTGGATGAAAGTGTTGAGCCCGGTGATACGGTCGAGTTTACGCTGACTGTGTCGGGAGGGGACAAACACAGCTTTGAAGGCGAAGTTCGCGCCGCCGGGGACGAGCGCTGAACCACGTTTCCACCGGAGGAGATTTAAGCGTTTCTCCACTCGCCTGTCCGGTGGGTGGCGAGCGCGCACTTACTCCGGGCGAAGTGAAATTGGCAGCTTCTGTTTTCGGGACGGCGATCGACTACGCTGCAGTCACAATCCGGCGCAGAAAGTGGTTTCCGTTTCAGCCGCGCAAGGTCACGATGGCACCGGGCGGGCATTTGCATTTCCATCCCAGGGGCAGCGCCTATTGCGATGATTTCTCAAGCGAGGATCTGCACCGGCAGGGCTTCTTCATACATGAGATGACAAATGTCTGGCAGGCGCAGGCACGCGGCATCTGGAGTACGCGGCAAGCTACATCAACAAGCAGGCCGGCAGTATCGCGGGCAATGACCCCGATGTCGGCACCGGCGGCACGCCTTTCATGAAGTATGTGAAGAAGCACCACGATGAAAACTGTGCGCAAGTAGTGGCGTGATACAAAAAGGGCGAGGTAGCAAACGCCGCCTCGCCCCTTTTTCAAATTCTAGTCTCTGACTCAGGGCTTCTTCGCCACGCCAACCATAGCCGGACGTAGCAAGCGGTCCTTGATCATATAGCCGCTCTGCATTTCTTGCACGATCGTGCCTTCTTCGTGCTCTTCAGTTGGCACTTCCATCATCGCCTGATGCTGATTCGGATCGAGAGGCAGGCCAACCGAAGCAATGCGCTTCACACCGTGCTGGCCGAATACTTTCTCAAGTTCGCGCTGAGTGGCTTCAATGCCGGTTACAAGCGCCTTCATCTTGTCGTCTTCACGCAGACTTTTGGGAATTGCCGCAATCGCACGCTCAAGGTTGTCTGACACGCTCAGAACATCTCGTGCAAAGCCGGTCGCGGCGTAGGCGCGCGCGTCTTGCACATCCTTTTCCGCGCGGCGGCGCACATTCTGTGCCTCTGCTTTGGCGTAGAGAATATCCTGCTTTGCGGTCTCCAGATCGGCCTTCAGCGCATCGAGCGCTTTCTCGAAACCGTCTTCAGATGCCTCGTCCTCTCCATTGTCGAGGAACTCCTCCGGCACGCCTTCAAGTTCTTTGTCTACCGCATCATCTTCTGCTTGCGATTTGTCGTTGTCGATCATGTTCTTACATTTCCAAAGCTATCCGATAAGCTTGCCCAGCGAACGGGCGGTCAGGTCAATCATGGGTATCACGCGCGCGTAATTCAACCGTGTGGGGCCGATGACGCCAAGCACGCCGACCACCCTTCCCTCACGGTCACGATACGGCGACGCGATAACCGAAGAGCCGGACAATGCAAACAACCGGTTCTCGCTTCCGATGAAAATCCGCGTAGCTTCGGCTTCGCGCGCGCTTTCCAGCAATTCGGCAACTGATTGCTTGCTTTCCAAGTCTTCGATCAGGCTGCGCACACGCTCAATGTCCTGCATCGCTGCGTCATCGAGAAGATTCGCTTGTCCGCGTACGATTAAAACCGGACGCTGTGCTGCGTCTTCGCTAAGAACCGCAAGACCACGCTCGACCAGATTGCGGCTTGCGCTGTCGAGCTGAGACTTGCCCGATTTGATTTCTGCCCCGATCGCAGCATTGGCTTCGGCCAACGTCCGCCCAGCAAGACGTGCCGTGATGTAATTGCTCGCTTGCTCCAGCACTGAAGGTGCCAATGAACCACCCAACTCGATTACGCGGTTCTCGATCGATCCATCTTCGCTGACGAGCACAGCTAGCACCCTCCCCTGGCCCAGATTGACCAGGCTGAACTGTGCAAGCTTGGCCTCGCGGGTTGGGACCAACACCATCCCGGCAGCGCCTGAAATGTCAGACAGGATTGCGCTGGTTTGCTCCAATGCTTGTTCGATCGGGCCGCTGTCTGAAAGACGCCCCTCTATCGCGGCGCGCTCCTCCGCATTGGGCTCTGACACGCGCATCATCCCGTCAACAAACAGGCGCAAGCCGCTTTCGGTTGGCATGCGCCCTGCACTTGTGTGCGGCGCGGATAGCAAACCGTGTGCCTCAAGGTCCGACAACACCGCGCGGATCGAGGCCGGCGAAAGATTGACCGTACTATCGCTGGCAAGCGTTTTTGACCCGACCGGCTGCCCGCGATCCAAATAGCCTTCGACCACGAGACGGAAAATCTCTCTCGCACGGTCGGTCAATTCTGCGATGGGTGGTGTGGACATATAACGCTATCTAGCGCTTTGCTCCACAGCCTCAAGCCTTGCAGGTGACACCGCGCACAGCCTATCGCGGCGGCAACGAATCAAAACACAAGGGATTCTCATGCGACCTTCCGGCCGCGCGCCTGACGAAATGCGCGCTATTAGTATCGAAACCGGCTTTACCAAGCACGCTGAAGGCAGCGTGCTGATTAGTTGCGGCGACACGCGGGTGCTGTGCACAGCGAGTATCGAAGAACGCATTCCACCCTGGCTGCGCGGCAAAGGCGAAGGTTGGGTCACAGGCGAGTATTCTATGCTGCCCCGTTCTACGCATACGCGCAGTGGGCGCGAAGCAGCGCGCGGCAAGCAATCGGGCCGAACGCAGGAAATCCAGCGCCTGATCGGCCGGTCATTGCGAGCTGTCGTTGACTTGAAGAAGCTTGGCGAGCGTCAGATCACTCTCGACTGCGATGTGCTTCAGGCGGACGGCGGAACACGCACGGCATCCATTTCAGGTGCCTGGGTGGCGCTGCGTTTGGCGGTGAACGGCCTCATGGCGTCTGGCGACCTCAAAGAAGATCCGATCACAGGCCAGGTCGCTGCAATCAGCTGCGGAATCTACAATGGCACACCTGTGCTTGACCTCGATTATGATGAAGATTCCAGCGCCGATGCAGATGCGAACTTTGTCCTGATCACAGGTGGCCAAATCGCCGAAGTGCAAGCAACAGCAGAAGGCGCAACCTATGATGAGGAGGGCCTGCTACGCTTGCTGCGTTTAGCCAAAATCGGCTGTGACGGCATCTTCAAGGCACAGCTGGACGCCTCAAAATGACTCGGAAGCTGGGCGGAGGGTCACTCGTTATTGCCACTCACAATGAAGGCAAATTGCGCGAAATCTCTGCCCTGCTTGCGCCATATGGCCTGAAATGCATTTCGGCAGGTTCGCTTGGTCTGCCGGAGCCCCCCGAGGATGGAAAAACCTTCGTCGACAATGCGTTGATAAAGGCGCGCGCAGCCGCCGAGGCGTCGGGTCTCGCGGCGCTGGCCGACGATAGCGGATTGTCCGTGGACGCATTAGGTGGTCGCCCCGGTGTGTACACCGCGGACTGGGCCGAACGGCAATGGTTCGAAGGCGATCCGGGCCGCGATTGGTATATGGCGATGGGCAAGGTCGAAGGGATGCTCCAACAGCTTGGCCCGGATACAGACCGCAGCGCGGCTTTCCATTGCGTACTGGCGATTGTGTGGCCCGGTGGCGAGCATGAGGTTTACGAGGGAACATGCTCGGGTTCGCTGACGTGGCCGCCGCGCGGTGAGATGGGTTTCGGTTACGATCCTGTTTTTGTCCCTGAAGGCCGCGATCAGACCTTTGCTGAAATTGACCCGCAAGAGAAACACAGCATGAGCCACCGCGCGGATGCGTTTGCCAAGCTGGTCGCGGACCAGTTTGGCAGTTAGTATGGGCGCATGGCGCGCGCACTATACATCCATTGGCCCTTCTGCTCGAAGAAATGCCCCTATTGCGACTTCAATAGCCACGTCCGCGACTTGGTGGATGTGGCGGCGTGGCGCGATGCCTTGTTGGCGGATATGCGCCACGAAGCCGAACTGGCAGGCGGTGAACCACTGCATTCGATATTCTTTGGCGGTGGAACGCCTTCCTTGATGCCACCTGCCCTGGTCGAGGCATTGCTTCAGAAAGCGGAGGCGTTGTGGGGTTTTGACGCCAATATCGAAATCACGCTCGAGGCCAATCCATCGTCGGTCGAGGCTGCGAACTTTGCCGCTCTAACGCAAACAGGCGTAAATCGGGTTTCTCTGGGTGTTCAATCACTTGAAGACGATACCTTACAGTTTTTGGGGCGCCTGCATGGGGCGCAGGAAGCGCTGGATGCGTTCGAGACTGCGCAACAGAATTTCGACCGCGTCAGCATCGATCTGATTTATGCGCGCCCGGGGCAGTTGGCTGAACAATGGACAGCGGAGTTGAGCCGCGCTCTGGCGCTCGGCACGGACCACATGTCACTCTATCAACTCACGATCGAGCCAAACACGCGCTTTGCCACCGATGTCCGACGTGGCGTGTTCACCCCGCTGGACGACGATCCGGCAGGTGATCTGTATGCGCTAACGCAAAAGATCATGAACGCGGCGGGCCTTCCTGCCTATGAGATCAGCAACCACGCCAAACCGGGGCAGGAAAGTCGCCATAATCTGACCTATTGGCGGTATCAGGATTATTGCGGGATCGGCCCCGGCGCACACGGACGACGCGGTGGAGTGGCAACCGAACGCCACAAGAAGCCGGAGAATTATCTGTTGGCGGTCAGCGAGCACGGACATGGCATCAAGGATCAGCGCGCACTCTCGATGGGTGAACAAGCATCCGAAGCGCTGCTTATGGGCCTGCGCCTCGCTGAAGGGATTGATTTGAGCAAGTTGGAGGCGCGGTTTGGAATCCCTTCTACCGATCTGATCAATGCGGATCGCCTTGCACTTCATAGTGACCTTGGCCTGCTTGAATACGATAGTGGCCGGATCACCGTGACGCCCTCCGGAATGCCGTTGCTGGACGCGCTTCTTGGCGAAATTGTTGCGGACGCGCTGGTAACCGCATGAGCGCGGCGGATCTCCTCGAAGCGTGGAACAATGAGCTGACCAATTCGCGCCGGCGTAGCCCGCATACGGTGCGCGCCTATCTGGGCTGTGCGGATCGTTTGCTGAAAGCGCGTGATTTGGTCGATTGGGATGGTGTGGCCTTGTTGGAGGCCCAAGATTTACGCCGTCATCTGGCCGAGCGCCGCGCGGATGGAATCGGCAATGCCAGCGCCGCGCGTGAATTGTCCGCGCTCAAAAGCTTTATCGCTTTTGCACGTGAGCAAGCGGGCGATCCTGACCCCGCCTCACCGCGCCTACGCGGGCCGCGCGTCAAGAAGGGCTTGCCCCGCCCGGTTATGCCCGATGAGGCAAGCAATCTCGCCGATCTGGTCGCGGGCAATGCCAAGGCGGAATGGCTGGGCGCGCGCGATCGCGCGGTGCTGCTGCTGCTGTATGGTTCAGGCTTGCGGATTGCCGAGGCGCTGTCGCTCAAAGCCAATGACGTGCCGTTGGGAGAGGTGCTGCAAGTGACGGGCAAAGGCGGGAAGCAGCGTATGGTGCCGGTGCTGCCGATCACCCGCGCTGCGGTGGCGGATTATTGCGCAAAATGTCCGTGGCCGCTGCCGGGCAATGAGGTGCTGTTCCGCGGAGAGAAAGGTGGCCCGCTTAGCCCCGGCATGGTTCAGAAGGCGACCGCGCAAGCGCGCCGCGCGCTGGGCTTGCCTGAGACCGCCACCCCGCATGCATTGCGGCACAGTTTTGCGACGCATTTGCTCGGGGCGGGAGCGGATTTGAGAAGCTTGCAGGAATTGCTCGGCCATGCTTCTTTGGGATCGACGCAGATTTACACCAAGGTTGATGCGGCCACGATGCTGGAAAACTACCGCGACGCGCACCCGAGGGCGAAGAAGAGGTAATTTCCACCAAAAGCAGACATTCCGCAAACGACCCAATTGCAGACATTTGGCTGCAAGATCGGCTAAATCTTGAGCGGACCTAAGCTAATCGCGCCTCAATCGCGTCCCAGATCATTCCGGCGGTATCGGTGCCGTTGAACTTATCAATCGCAACAATCCCGGTCGGTGAGGTGACGTTGATCTCGGTAAGGTATCTGCCGCCGATCACATCGATGCCGACGAATGTCAGCCCGAGCCGTTTCAGTTCCGGTCCCATCGCATCGCAGATTTCCTGCTCGCGCTCGGTCAACTCGGTCGCTTCGGCGCTGCCGCCCATGGCTAGATTTGAACGAAACTCGCCCTCGCCCGGCCGGCGGTTGATCGCGCCCGCCACCATGCCATCGACCAGCACGATGCGCTTGTCCCCTTCGGCCACTTCGGGAAGGAAAGGCTGCACCATATGCGGTTCGGGCCAGGTCTGGTTGAACACTTCGAACAGTGCAGACAGATTGTCGCCATCGGCGGGCACGCGGAAAATTGCCTTACCGCCATTGCCGTGTATCGGCTTCACCACCAACGCGCCATGCTCAGCCATAAAACGCCGCACTTCGTCGACTGATCGCGTCACCAGCGTGGGCGGCATAAAGCGGCGATAGTTCAGCACCATCACCTTTTCCGGCGCATTGCGCACGCTGACCGGATCATTGACCACCAGCGTCTCGTCCTTAACTCGCTCGAGCATATGCGTGGCGGTGATATAGCCCATGTGGAATGGCGGGTCCTGCCGCATCAGAACAACATCGATATCCTTGCCCAGGTCGAGCCGCTGCGCTGCGCCCTTAGTCACATGGTCGCCCTTAACGCGTTGAAGTTTGACCGGATGGCATTCGGCATAAAGCCGATCGTCTGCATCCAGCGTCAGGCTCTCAACGTGGTATTCAAATACCTCATATCGGCGCTCCTGCGCGCTCATCATCAGAGCAAAGGACGAATCCCCGTCTATGTTGACGGTTTCGATCGGGTCCATCTGAACGGCGACGCGTAGGCTCATTCTGTATTCCTAATTCTCGCCCTACTCAGGGCATCAATGCATTGGTGATGTGGCGAGGGATGCTCGCGGGTGCAAGCAGGATTACGTCAACTCGTATATCATCGCCGTCGCGAACATATTGATGTGCAACCGCTACTGCCGCTGCGGCAAGCCTACGCAGCCGGTATTCATCAATCGCATGATCAAAGTCTTCGCGGCGTTTGCGCCATTTAACCTCGGTGAATGCGACCACACTATTTCGCCGCGCGATCAGATCAATCTCGCCCAGCGGGGTTTTCACCCGCTCAGCCAAAATTTGCCAGCCTTGCAGCCGCAAAAAAAATGGCGGCGCGAAATTCGCCTTGCCGCCCAGCTCGCTCGGCACGTTTTCTGGTCGCTGCGGGCCGCTTCATTCGGCCTTCAGTTCCATAGCACGAGCGTATAGCGCCTTACGGTCAAGCCCGGTTGCCTTCGATACTCTGGCGGCAGCCTGAGAAGTCTTCATCGTAGCAAGCGCCTCTCGCAGCAGCACGTCCGGATCAACATCGCAAGAGTTCTCGACCGGCGGACCCACCATCAGCACAATCTCGCCCTTGGGCGGGTTGGCAGTATAATGATCGGCCAGTTCCGTCGCTGTCCCGCTTCGGCATTCCTCGTACAACTTGGTCAGCTCGCGCGCGACCGCCACTTCGCGGGTGGGCCACAGTTCCCCCAACATATTCAGCGATTTCACCAGGCGCGGTCCGCTTTCGTAGAATATCAGCGTAGCGTGGATGCTGGCCAATTCCGCAAGTGCGTCTGCACGCGCTTTTTCCTTGGTCGGCAGGAATCCCGCAAACAGAAAGCGGTCATTGGGCAGCCCGGACATGGTGAGCCCCGCGATTGCAGCACACGCGCCTGGCAAAGTTGTGACCGCAACGCCGCTTTCGCGGGCAGCCTTCACCAGACGATATCCCGGATCGGATATCAAAGGTGTGCCTGCATCGCTGACCAGTGCAATCGCTTCACTGCGGGCGCGTTCGACAATTGCCAAACCCGCCGCCTCGCTCGCGTGATCATCATATCGAATCAACGGTTTATGAGTGAGCAGACGCTTCAGCAGCTTGCCCGTCACCCGCGTATCTTCGCAGGCGACAGCATCGCATTTGCTCAGTATATCGACCGCACGGAGCGTTATATCGCCAAGATTGCCAATCGGCGTGGCGACGATGTACAGCCCCGGATGAAGAGGTTCAGACAGGGCTTGCTCAGGGGCGATTGTGTTCACAAGATGCTCTTTGGAACAGCCAAGACAGGGTCGGCAAGTATGAAGCGTAATTTGTTTAATCGGCGCAATCTGGTTGTGGGCGCCACAGCACTGCTTTTGGCAGGGTGTCAGGTCATACCCAAAACCGGTCCTGCCACAACTGAGCCAGTAGCCGGTCCAACTCCCGAACCAAGCGCAACAGCGCTTCCCACAGACGAAACACGCCACCGGATAGCAATTCTGGTGTCTTTGTCCGGTCGCAACGGCGCGGTTGGCGAATCGATTGCCAATGCGGCCAACATGGCGATCCTCGATACCGGCGCGGATAATATCCGTATCACGACCTACGATACATCCAGTGGTGCGGCCGAAGCTGCGGCCCAAGCGGTCGCAGATGGCAATCGACTGATACTTGGCCCGATGCTGGCAGACAATGTTCCCGCGGTGCGTAACGAGGCTGCCCGCGCGGGCGTTCCACTGATCTCGTTCTCCAACGACACCAATGTTGCGCGGCCAGATGCATTTGTGATGGGTCACATCCCGGAACAGTCTATCGCGCGCTCTGTCGCCTACGCCCGTTCGCGCGGGGCGGAACGGTTTGCCGCATTGTTGCCCAGTGGCGACTATGGTGATCGAGCAGCCAGCGCGCTCGACAATGCATTGCAGGACTACGGAGGTCTGTTGTCTCAGACACGCCGTTACGACCGGGGCAGCAGCGCGGTCATCAGCGCAGCGACGCAGATGCGCGAAGCTGGTGGCTATGACACCGTTCTGATCGCAGACGGGGTACAATTGGCGTCGCAAGGTGCCAATGCCCTGCGTGAAGATGAGACAGGCTTGCCGCCGCGGGTGCTGGGCACAGAGCTTTGGAGTGGTGAAAGCGCTGTGACGCGGACCAGCGCATTGCGCGGCGCGATCTTTTCCGCGGTGTCTAACCGTCGGTTCCAGCGTTTTCGCGATAGCTATCAGGAGCGCTTCGGCAGCGCGCCCTACCGGATTTCGACATTGGGCTATGACGCTGTCTTGCTGACCTTGCGGGTTGCGCGCGATTGGGAGGTTGGCCGCCCTTTCCCCACGCGTCAGCTGACGACCAACGACGGGTTCCTAGGTCTCGACGGGGCTTTCCGCTTTGGCGGCAATGGTGTGATTGAACGGGCCATGGAAGTGCGCGAAGTTCAGCAGAACCAAGTTTCCGTTGTGGATCCAGCACCTGCCCGCTTCAGTGACTGAGCAAAACATTTTGTGCCCGCTTGTCGCCGTGATCGCGCGCGGCATATAGGCTGACCTATGTCCGATGACCTGTTTGAAAACGCGCCAGCTTCCAGCGGTGACTATGATTCCTCCTCGATCGAGGTCTTGGAGGGGCTTGAGCCTGTCCGCCGCCGCCCTGGCATGTATATCGGCGGCACCGATGACCGCGCGTTGCACCACTTGGCAGCCGAAGTGCTCGATAACTCAATGGACGAAGCGGTTGCCGGCCACGCCAACCGCATTGAGGTGCGGTTAGATGAAGGCAACAGGTTGTCGATCAGCGATAATGGTCGCGGCATTCCGGTTGACGAGCACCCCAAATTTCCGGGCAAGTCCACACTCGAAGTGATCCTGTCTACACTGCACTCAGGCGGCAAATTTTCTGGCAAGGCCTATGCCACATCTGGCGGTTTGCACGGCGTGGGCGTGAGTGTGGTCAATGCGCTGTCGAGCCACACCCGCGTCGAGGTGGCACGCGACAAACAATTGTTCGCGCAGGAATTCTCGCGAGGCCAAACCCTTGGCAAGATCGAAAAGCTGGGCGCTGCGCCCAATCGCCGTGGCACAACGGTCAGTTTCACGCCCGATACGGAGATTTTCGGCGACCGGCAGTTCAAACCGGCCCGCCTGTTTAAACTGGCCCGGTCAAAGGCGTATCTGTTTGCTGGCGTCGAAATCCGCTGGAAATGCGCACCTTCGCTGGCAAGTGAAGATGTACCCGAAGAAACAACCTTCAAATTCCCCGGCGGATTGGCGGATCACCTGGCCGAACAGATCGGTGAGCGCGAATGCGTGACGGCTGAAGCCTTTACCGGCAGCCAGGATTTCCCTGAAGAAAAAGGCCGCGTGGAATGGGCCGTCGCATGGCCGCTATATTCCGACGGCTCGACCAGCTGGTATTGTAACACTGTGCCCACCCCGGATGGCGGCACACATGAACAAGGCTTGCGCGCGGCATTGACCAAAGCATTGCGCGCGTTTGGCGAACTGACCGGCCAGAAGAAGTCAAAGGATATCACGGCAGACGATGTGATGACCGGCGGCGAAATCATGCTGTCGGTTTTCATTCGCGATCCGCAATTCCAGTCACAGACCAAGGACCGGCTGACTTCATCGGAAGCCTCTCGCCTGGTTGAAAACGCTGTGCGCGATCATTTCGATCACTTCCTGACCGCTAATATGGAGCGCGGTAAAGCGCTGCTGGGTAGCGTGATGGAACGCATGGACGAGCGGCTGAAGCGCAAGCAAGAGCGCGAGATCAAGCGCAAGACCGCGACCAATGCAAAGAAGTTGCGGCTGCCCGGCAAGCTTACCGATTGCAGCGGTGAAGGTGACCGCGAGACCGAGCTGTTTATCGTCGAGGGCGATTCTGCGGGTGGCAGCGCCAAACAGGCGCGCGACCGCAAGAGCCAGGCAATTCTGCCGATCCGCGGCAAGATCTTGAACGTTGCCAGCGCCACCGCTGACAAAATCCGCGCCAATCAGGAGATAGCTGATCTTTCGCTGGCGCTGGGTTGTGGCACCCGCAAGGACTGTGACCCAGAACAGCTCCGCTACGACCGCATCATTATCATGACCGACGCTGACGTTGACGGCGCGCATATCGCAACGCTGCTGATGACATTCTTCTTTCAGGAAATGGCGCCCATTGTGCGTGGCGGGTATCTCTATCTAGCGCAGCCTCCTCTATATAAACTCAGCAGTGGCAAAGAGACGCGTTACGCGCGCGATGATGATCATCGAGCCGAACTGGAAGAGACTGTCTTAAAAGGCAAAAAGGTCGAAGTGGGCCGTTTCAAGGGCCTTGGCGAAATGAACCCTGGTCAGCTGCGCGAAACCACCATGAATCCGGAAACGCGTTCATTGATCCGTATAACCTTGCCCGAACAACATGAGCAGCGTTTTGCGGTGAAGGAACTAGTCGAGCGTTTGATGGGACGCAATCCAGAACACCGGTTCAACTTTATCCAGAACCACGCCAGCGATGTCGATCGTGACATGATTGACGCCTAAAAAGGTGCGCCTTCGATAGGCATTGCAGAGAATATCGATATCTCTGGAGGTATGATCGCCAACCCGCCAATCTGCTGAACAAATGTACCGGATTCGGGCACTGCAAAGTGTCTTTGAACGGCATCCATATCACGCCATTGCTCGAAGAAATGTATCCGGTTCGCATCCTCGGCATCGAAATAGCAATTGTGCGAAATGCAACCTTCCTCCGCGCGTGATCGTGCAGAGTGTTCACAACCAATCCGGATGGCCTCATCACGCTTGGTCGGATCAATAACGACCGTGCCTGTGATAATGATCATTGAGCGACCTCCGTATGAATATGCAAGTGTCCTTCGATTGCTTGGTGCGCGTAAAACAATGTGCAAACACCGCCGCCCCCCGCACCAGCCCAGTTGGCAATTCCAACGCGCCAGAAAGCTCATGCCCTTCAGATGTTGTGATCTTTAGCGTTTCAGTTGGCATTGTTCTCTCCTTGGCCTGATAGCTCTAGAGCTTTATTCGCGCGCCAGTGTCAAAGGTTTCATGGACTGCATTACCCACTCGCCAATTCGATAGCTTACGCAGCGTCACCCTTGCGCTCGTCGCGTGTGTAACTTAACGCGCTCGGCAAGTTTCAAACGAAAACCTCATGGGAAAATTCATGACCGATCAGCCGCAACGTTTCGAAGGTACAAACGACTATATAGCTACTGACGACCTGAAGGTTGCGGTGGATGCTGCGGTCATGCTGCGACGGCCCTTGCTGGTCAAGGGTGAGCCAGGCACCGGCAAAACCGTGTTGGCACACGAGATTGCCAAGGCAATCGGTGCCCCGCTGATCGAGTGGAATGTGAAGTCGACTACCAAGGCCCAGCAAGGTCTGTATGAGTATGACGCAGTTGCCCGTTTGCGCGATGGCCAGTTGGGTGATGAGCGCGTTCATGACATTGCGAACTACATCAAGAAGGGCAAATTGTGGGAGGCATTCACCTCCAAAGAACTGCCTGTCTTGCTGATCGACGAGATTGACAAGGCGGATATCGAATTCCCCAACGACCTTTTGCAAGAGCTCGATCGGATGAGCTTCGACGTGTATGAAACGCATGAGACAATCACTGCGAAAGAGCGCCCGATTGTCGTGATTACGTCGAATAACGAGAAAGAGCTGCCCGATGCGTTCCTTCGCCGCTGCTTCTTCCACTATATCAAGTTCCCAGATCGCGACACGATGCGCGACATCATCGAGGTTCACTATCCCGGAATTCAGAAGAACCTTGTCAGCAAGGCGATGGATATCTTCTACGAATTGCGCGACGTTCCCGGCCTGAAAAAGAAGCCGTCAACCAGCGAGCTGCTCGACTGGCTCAAGCTGCTTCTGAATGAAGATATGCCGATGGATGTCCTGCAAGACAGCAATCCGAACAGCGCCATTCCCCCACTGCATGGTGCCTTGCTGAAGAACGAGCAGGATGTGATGATGTTCGAACGGCTCGCGTTTATGGCGCGCCGCAATCCGAGTTAAGCCAGCGGCCAGCTTTAGTCGAAGCTGTAGGCCAGTTCGTAATCACCGCAGCTTTCCGGAATCATGTCGAGCGCACTCGCGCTTCCCGTGTCGATCTCAATTGGCTTCATGCCGTGTCATGCCCCTGAATTTCCGTCTTGAGAACCTCGGTAACCGCGTATGGTTATCGTTGGGTTAAATTAGATAGGGGTTTGCACTCAGGGCTGGCGAGGCCACGATAGGTGCGCTATCGAAATCGTCATGTTCTTCAATTTCGTCGATGAGCTTCGCGCTGCGGGCATACCCGCTAGTTTCAAAGAGCACCTCACATTGCTTGAGGCGCTCGACAAAGATGTGATCGAGCAAACGCCAGAAGCGTTTTACTACCTGTCGCGCGCCACATTCGTGAAGGACGAAGGCCTGATCGATCAGTTCGACCAGGTCTTCAACAAGGTATTCAAAGGCATTCTGTCAGACTACGGGCAAAACCCGGTCGAGATCCCGGAAGACTGGCTGAAGGCCGTAGCTGAGAAGTTCCTGTCCGAAGAGGAAATGGAAAAGATCAAGTCACTGGGCGACTGGGACGAGATCATGGACACGCTCAAGAAGCGCCTTGAAGACCAACAAAAGCGCCACGAGGGCGGTAACAAATGGATCGGCACCGGCGGCACATCCCCGTTTGGACATTCCGGCTACAACCCGGAAGGCGTGCGTATTGGCGGCGAAAGCAAGCACAAGCGTGCAGTGAAGGTGTGGGAAAAGCGCGAGTTCAGGAACTTGGACAACACCAAGGAGCTTGGAACGCGCAAC
Organism: uncultured Altererythrobacter sp.; assembly: GCF_913057185.1. Classification (NCBI taxonomy): domain Bacteria; kingdom Pseudomonadati; phylum Pseudomonadota; class Alphaproteobacteria; order Sphingomonadales; family Erythrobacteraceae; genus Altererythrobacter; species uncultured Altererythrobacter sp. The sequence continues at coordinate 581,040 of NZ_CAJXNK010000002.1, read as the reverse complement.
ATCAAGATGGCGCTGCGCCGCTTGCGCCGTTTTGCGAGGGAAGGTGCGCAGGACCAGCTTGATCTGGACGCGACAATCGATGGCACGGCCAAGCAGGGCTGGCTCGATATCCATATGCGCGCCGAGCGCCGCAATGCGGTGAAGCTACTCTTGTTCCTTGACGTAGGCGGTTCGATGGATCCGTTTATCAAGCTCTGTGAAGAGCTGTTCAGTGCGGCGACTAGCGAGTTTAAAAATCTGGAGTTCTTCTACTTCCACAACTGCCTTTATGAAGGTGTGTGGAAGGACAACAAGCGTCGCTGGCAGGAACGGACCAAGACCTGGGATGTGCTGCACAAATACGGACATGACTACAAGGTCGTGTTCGTCGGTGACGCCGCGATGAGCCCTTATGAAATCACTCATCCGGGCGGCAGTGTAGAACATATGAACGAAGAAGCCGGTGCGATTTGGATGCAACGTGTCACGAACACCTATCCAGCGACTGTGTGGCTCAATCCGGTGCCGGAGAAGCAATGGGGCTATTCACAAAGCACCAAGATGCTGAAGCAACTGGTCAATGACCGGATGTATGGGCTGACATTGGATGGCCTGGATGAAGCCATGCGCGAACTCAGCCGAAAGCAAGGGCATTGACCTTCAGATCGGAATATCAGGCATTTGCCGTAATTATCGCTTGTTCCCGTCACCAACTAAGGCGTAGGTGTCTAGCGTCACTTTCGTGCAAGCTAGAGGGGCATGTGGTCGCAAGCCAACCTTAAGGGTCACAAAACCTAAAAGGGGGAATGACCAATGAAACGCATTATACTGAGCAGCATCGCAACTGCATCTTTAGCCTTTACCGCAGCACCTGTAACTGCACAGGATGAACCGGAAGAGGCGCGCACAACCTACACCGTCGAGTTCTTGCGTTTTGAGCCGGACAAGGCGGAAACATGGACGGAAATGCGCGAAAAATACTGGGTCCCTGCGGCCAAAGCGGCAGGCCTACCCGTACCCACAGTTCATTGGATGATGGATGGGGAATGGGATCTGATGGTGATTCGTGAGATTCCACGCGGCATGGCGTCTTTCGACAGGCACGGGTCTCCTGAGGGGGAGCGCTGGAATGAAGAGTTTCTGAAGCTGGTCGGCGGTGAATAAGCTGCTGCAGCCCTTCGCGAGAAAAACGGCCAACTGATCGAAGCCTCGGCAAGCTACTTCACACACACTCATCCTGACTAAGCGAAAGCCAGTCGGACAGTTTGAATCGATTACAAGGGCGTCATGTCATTCTGGGTGTGGCGCCCTTGCTAGGTCTGAAATCGTTCAGCCGCCGGCATCTGTATTGCTAATAAATCAGCAAATCCCGCACATCGGCGATCCACGCCGCTTCGTCATTGCTCGCTAGCGCATCCAGATCGGCAACCCTGGCGGCAGGATCATCGACCCATTCGCGCAGCGCCGGCCCACCATTGATCACATCAATCGCGAGCACATTGTCCGTGTACTCGTATTTGAAGTCGGACCCGCGCCACAATTGATAGCCCGGATACACGTTACGGATCGCCTTGAACGCGAGCGCCTGCAACCTCCATGGTTTGAAGGCATGATGATCATAAAACGGCCCTTCTGCGTGGATCATCAATGCGTTACACAGCTTACCTGCATGTTTGTGAAAAGTAGGTTCGAACCAACATTCACGGATCGCGCAGCCTTCGATCCAATCAGGCGCTAGCCTCCACATTTCGGCCAAGACAGCCTTTGTGTCGATGTCAGGCGCACCGAACAATACCTCCAGCGGGCGAGTAGTGCCCCTGCCCTCGCTCACCGTCGCGCCTTCGATCATCACCGTTCCGGCATAGGCGCGCGCCATGTTTACATTGGCGGCATTGGGTGAGGGATTGATCCATATGCGTGTCAAAGGCCAGCCATGGCCTGGACCGTCAGGCTCCCAACCCTGCATCTCGATCACGCGATAATCTACGTTAAGGTCAAAATGGCGGATGAACCAATGCCCCATTTCTCCCAGCGTCAGCCCGTGCCGCATCGGCATTGGAGCGGCCCCGACAAAGCTTTCATTGCCCGGAATCAGCAAACTTCCTTCCACGGGCCGGCCTGCCGGATTTGGCCTGTCTAGTACCCATACGGTCTTTCCAAATTTCGCGGCTTCTTCAAGTAGGTAGAGCAGAGTGGTGACAAATGTGTAGATGCGGCAGCCGAGATCCTGCAGATCGAACAGAAACACATCCGCACTCGACATCATCTGACACGTTGGCCGACGCACTTCGCCGTAAAGCGAGAATACGGGAATGCCGTATTGCGGATCGTTTTCATCCGCTGTTTCGACCATATTGTCTTGCTTGTCGCCTTTCAGCCCATGTTGCGGGCCAAATGCGCTGGCGACGTTGACCCCGGCGGCGATCAGCGCGTCCAGACTATGCGTCAGGTCTCTGGTCACTGATGCGGGATGAGCGACCAAAGCCACGCGCTTGCCATCGAGCTCACGGAGAAGCACTGGATCGCCAAGCAGCCGGTCGATACCGAATTGCACGCTCATTCTCCTCGCTCCACCCGCAATTGGCGGCAAACCTCGCTGTGGAATTCCGGCTTTCCATCGGGGAATGCCAATGCCCAGAACTGGATATTGCCCTCAAGGTCCTCGACAATTGCATTGAGCGCCACTTGCGCAGGGTCCCCTAGCTCGGACGCAATGCCCGCGCGCAGCAGCAGACCATCGGCGGAATGGGTACAAGCGACCGCAATTGCCTCAACTGGCCCATCACGTGAATTGAGGCGGAAATCGTCAAAATCATAACACGCCCATTTCGATGAAGGTGAAAGATTGAATTCGCGGTACCACTGGCCACCGTTTGGCTGCCAGAAGATCTCGAAACAGGTGGTCTTCCATAGGAAATCCTCGCGCAAGGGTGTCGCTTGCGTCGGAATCTTTATTGCGCCGATGTCTCCTTGAAGGCGAAACTCGGCCGTACAACCCCCTGCCGTTGGTGAGAGGCTGGCCGTTACCGATGTAATCGGCCCAGGCTTGCAATCGGGATGAAGAACTAGCTTATGCATGGCTTTCAGCCCTATGTCTGTGCGAACAGGCAAGCAAGAGGCTTACCTTCCGCAAAATGCATTGCTAGAGGCCTCTCCACAATGAGCACATACAAATCCGATCTTCTGCGCGTCCTCGATGAACGCGGTTATATCCACCAAACAACTGATGCAGAGGGTTTGGATAAGCTTGCCTGTGACAGAGTGATCCCGGGCTACATCGGCTTTGACGCGACTGCACCCTCGTTGCATATTGGCAGCCTGGTGCAGATCATGATGCTGCGCCGCTTGCAGCAGGCGGGGCACAAGCCGATTGTCGTGATGGGCGGCGGGACGACCAAGATCGGTGACCCGTCTGGCAAGGATGAGAGCCGCAGGCTGCTGACCGCTGAACTGATCGATGAGAATATCGCGGGCATCCGCACGGTATTTGAGCGGCTTTTAACCTTCGGCGATGGTACGACCGATGCGATCATGGTCAATAACGATGAATGGCTGAGCACGCTTGGCTATATCGAATTGCTGCGCGATGTTGGCCCGCATTTCACAATCAACCGCATGCTGACCTTTGATTCAGTCAAGCTGCGGCTTGAGCGAGAGCAGCCGCTCACCTTCTTGGAATTCAACTACATGATCCTGCAGGCCTATGACTTTCTCGAGCTGGCACGCCGCTATGGCTGCCGCTTGCAGATGGGCGGCAGCGACCAGTGGGGCAACATCGTCAACGGTATGGAGCTTTCACGACGCAAGGATGGGCGCGAGCTCTACGGTTTGACTACCCCGCTGCTGACCACTGCCGATGGCGCGAAAATGGGCAAGACCGCAGCGGGTGCTGTTTGGCTGAACGAAGCCCAGCTGCCCGGATACGATTTCTGGCAATACTGGCGCAATTGCGATGACCGCGACGTCGGGCGTTTCCTTCGCCTGTTCACCGATTTGCCGCTGGATGAGATTGCCCGGCTCGAAGCGCTAGAGGGTGCAGAGATCAACGATGCCAAAGTCGTGCTGGCCAATGAGGTGACCAAATTGGTCCGCGGCGAAGATGCGGCAAGAGCGGCGGAGGCCACCGCGACGCAGACTTTTGCTGGCGACGGAACCGGCGATGACCTGCCCAGCGTGGCAGTCGGCGACGAAGGTATGCGCATAGGCGCATTATTGACTGAGATCGGGTTCACAGCTTCGAATGGCGAAGCGAAACGCAAGATTGCCGAAGGCGCGGTGCGACTTGATGGATTGCCCATTATCGACCCTTCAACCTTGGTCGAGGTCGGTGAAGGTGATCAACGCAAGCTGAGCCTTGGAAAAAAGAAGCACGGCATCGTGACACGTTAACCGCACTTAATATCTGTATCATAAAGTCGTTTGCTCAGACCGGCACGAAGAGCCTGGCTCAATTGTCGTTTTGATCCAACCGGTCCTTACCAAATATCAGCCTTTAGCGCGCATACCGCATCCTCAGAACGATAACTGGAGGTTGTGTTGTGAGTGCCGGAGCAAATCTGAGCGTTACTGATCTACGTCGCGCTGCGCGTCACCCGGTTGATTTCCCGGTGATTGCAGAACACCGCCGTCTCGGTGATATCGAACTGCACGTGGCCAATCTGTCAGCCCACGGTTTCATGGTCGATGACGCTGAGAGCCTTCAACGTGGAGACCGGGTTATCATCCGTCTGCCAGTTGTCGGACGCATCGAAGCCTATGTGATCTGGACCCGCGACGAGCGAGCCGGCTTCCAATTCGAACGCATTTTGCGCCTGGACGATTTCCTCGCCATCATCGACGAGCTTCAGCCAAACCCGCGTTTGCGCAAACTGCGCTGAATAATCGCAACTCCGATAAGATAAATTTTTGATATCTTGGCACAGGGCATTGGCCCTGCCATGGCGGTTGGGTGAATAACGCAGCCTCCCCCTCTCCGGATGACTTGAGCGAGCCTTCGCACCCGTTCCGTGTCGCTAACTTCCGTTACTATTGGGTCAGTCGTCTCAGTATGACACTGGCGCAATATGCCATGCTGCTGATCATCGGTTGGCAGACCTACAATATCGCGCGTGATGACGGGATGGGCATCGCCGAAGCATCTGGCCAACTGGCGCTGATCGGCCTGCTTCAGTTTCTGCCCCTGTTTATCCTGACCCCGTTTAGCGGGCTCGCAGCAGACCGGTTTGACAGGCGTAAACTGGGCCGGCTCACCGTGCTGCTTCAGCTAGCATGTGCGTTGGTTCTGGCATGGTTCAGTTGGACCGAAGAGATTACGATCCCGATCCTGTTCAGTGTGGCTGTGCTGTTGGGAATTGCGCGCGGCTTTGCTGGCCCTGCGCTCTCCGCACTGTCTCCAAACCTGGTGCCCAGAGCTATACTTCCCACCGCAATCGCGCTTTCCTCTATCTCTTGGCAAGTCGGCATGATCGTCGGGCCAGCGTTGGGCGGCGTGCTCTACCGGATCGCGCCCGCACTACCCTATGCCGGTGCCGCAATTCTTTTTGCTATTTCAGCTATTGCACTGACTTTGATCGGTAAGGTTCCGCAGCCAGCCACGCGCAAGGATCAGCGGCCAATTGGTGCGATCGTTGACGGCTTGGCCTATGTCGTGCGCAACAAGATGGTTCTTGGTGCAATAACACTCGATCTTTTCGCGGTGTTTCTGGCTGGAGCGACTGCGCTTTTCCCGGTCTATGCGCGTGATATCCTGCAAGTAGGTGAGATAGGATTGTCCATGCTTGCTGCCGCACCTGCTACTGGTGCAGCGCTCACCGCTCTATTTTTCAGCTTCCGTCCCTTGGAAAGCAATGTTGGCCCGAAGATGCTCTTGGCCGTGGCGATCTTTGGCGTTGCGACAATTGTCTTCGGTCTATCAACCAGCATGCCGCTGAGCCTTGCGATGCTCTTCATTGTCGGCGCGGCGGACATGTTCAGCGTCTACATACGCCAGTCGCTCATCCAGCTGCACACACCCGATGACAAGCGCGGGCGCGTATCATCGGTCAGCCTGCTGACCATCAGTGCTTCCAATGAAGGGGGGGATGCTTTTTCAGGTGCCCTCGCCTTCGTTATTGGCCCGGTTGCGGCAGTGGTGGTTGGCGGTGTCGGTGCGCTTGTAACCGTTGGGCTTTGGAGCCGAATATTCCCTGTATTGCGCACGACAAAGACCTTCGATCCGCCAGAAGACGTGCTACAAGCAGGTCGACGAAATTAATCTCAGGAGGCCTGACATGAAAGCCGCAAACATCCTCGAAACGATTGGCAACACCGCACATATCCGGCTGTCGCGTATGTTCCCTGACCATGAAGTGTGGATCAAGAGCGAGCGATCCAATCCGGGCGGATCAATCAAGGACCGGATTGCACTGGCGATGGTGGAAGATGCCGAACAATCGGGCGCTTTGAAGCCGGGTGGCACCATCATTGAACCGACAAGCGGCAACACGGGCATCGGCCTGGCTATGGTGGCGGCTGTAAAAGGCTATAGGCTGGTTTTGGTCATGCCGGAGAGCATGTCGCTTGAACGTCGGCGTTTGATGCTGGCTTACGGTGCATCCTTCGATCTGACCCCGAAAGAAAAAGGGATGAAAGGCGCGATCGAACGCGCGCACGAATTGGTCGAGAGCACCGAGAACTCGTGGATGCCCAGCCAGTTTGACAATCCCGCGAATGTCGCTGTTCATGTGAAGACCACCGCGAAAGAAATTCTGGCGGATTTTGCCGAAACACCGATTGATGTGATGATCACGGGTGTGGGCACCGGCGGGCACCTGACAGGGTCTGCAGAGGAGTTGAAGCGTCATTGGCCGGACATGAAGGCCTATGCCGTGGAACCGACGCTTTCGCCGGTGATCAGCGGCGGACAGCCAGGCCCTCACCCGATCCAGGGTATCGGCGCCGGCTTCATTCCCGGCAATTTGCACACACAAGCTATCGACGGCGCGATCCAGGTTGATCCCGAAGACGCAAAGGAAATGGCGCGCCGCGCAGCAAGCGAGGAAGGCATGCTGATCGGTATCTCGTCCGGCGCAACTCTGGCAGCGATTGCGCAGAAACTCAGCGATTTACCTGCTGGATCGCGCGTACTCGGCTTCAACTACGACACAGGCGAGCGGTATCTCTCAGTGCCGGATTTCCTGCCAGTCGAATAAGCGAAAGAACAGGCCACAATACAAAAGGCCCGAAGGATTGTTCCTTCGGGCCTTTTTTGTTTCCGAATTCAGATCGGTTTAGGCTGCCGTGGCAAAGGCCTCTTCACCCAGCGCCATCATGCTCTCGCTACCTGCTTCGATCTTGCGGCGAAACGCACCGGCATCCGGCAAATACCGTTCAGCGTAATAACGCGCGCTGGTAAGCTTTGCTTCGTAATAGGCCTTGTCCTCGGTATCCGCGGCCAAAGCCTGCTTCGCAGCCTTTGCCATGCGCAGCCACATCCAGCCAAGCGTAACAATGCCCATAATGTGCATGTAGTGATGCGCGCCCGCGCCGAGGTGGTTCGGGTTCTGCATCGCATTGTTCATGAACCACATGGTGGCCGCTTGCTGCTGCCCGAGAGCTTTCTCCAGCATTTCGGCGATGTCTTTCAGCGCTTCGTCTTCCTTGGCTGAAGCGATGTCTTCACCAACGATCTTGAAGAAGGCCTGGATTGCGGCGCCACCTTTGCTCGCGAGCTTGCGCCCGCAAAGGTCCATCGCCTGCACGCCGTTGGTGCCTTCGTAGATTTGCGCAATGCGCGCATCGCGAACGAACTGGCTCATGCCCCATTCTTCTACATAACCATGGCCGCCGAAGACCTGCTGCATGTTGGTGGCAATGTCATAGCCCTTGTCAGTGCCATATCCCTTGATCACCGGGGTCAAGAGACCAATCAAAGCGTCCGCCTGGTCGCGTTCTTCCTCAGTCTGCGCCTTGTGAGTCAGGTCGACCTGCAATGCGCCCCAAAGGCACAATGCCCGCATGCCTTCTGTGAAGACCTTCGCGTCCATCAGCATCCGGCGAACGTCAGGGTGAACGAAAATCGGATCTGCTTTTTCTTCTGGCTCCGCTGGACCGGTAAGCGCGCGGCCCTGTCGGCGATCGAGCGCATAGGCAACTGCATTCTGATATGCCGCCTCAGCCTGTGCGAGGCCTTGAATGCCAACGCCAAGACGCGCGGCATTCATCATCACGAACATGGCCGCCAGCCCCTTGTTCTCCTCGCCAACCATCCAGCCTTTCGCACCGTCATAATTGAGCAGGCAGGTAGCGTTTCCGTGGATGCCCATCTTGTGCTCGATTGAACCACACGAAACCGCATTGCGGTCGCCTAGCGAGCCGTCATCATTGACCAGCACCTTTGGCACCACGAACAGGGATATGCCTTTGGAGCTATCCGGTGCGCCTGGTGTCTTGGCGAGTACCAGGTGAATGATGTTTTCAGTCAGGTCGTGCTCGCCTGCCGAGATGAAGATCTTCGTTCCGGTAATCGAATAGCTGCCGTCTGCCTGTGGCTCTGCCTTGGTGCGGATCATCCCCAAATCCGTGCCGCAATGCGGCTCAGTCAGATTCATAGTGCCAAGCCATTCGCCCGAGATCATTTTCGAGACGTATTTCTCTTTCTGCTCTTCAGTCCCCGAAGCGATCAGCGCCGCCACGGCTCCAGTGGTCAAACCCGGATACATACCGAATGCCTGATTGGCTGATGCAACGAATTCCTCAATCACGAACCCCAAAACGTGCGGCATGCCCTGTCCGCCGAATTCTTCAGGCGCAGAGATCGTACCCCAACCTGCTTCACGATATTGCTTGAAGGCTTCCTTGAAGCCATCTGGTGTTGTCACGCTGCCGTCATCGTGGCGCGTGCAGCCTTGCTGGTCGCCAATCTGGTTGATCGGGGCCAAAACCTCGGAGCAGAACTTGCCGGCTTCGTCCACAACCGCTTCGACCATGTCGGGCGTTGCCATTTCAAAGCCTGGCAGATTACCGAAGGATCCCAGCTCCAACATTTCGTTGATTACGAAACGGGTGTCACGGGTGGGGGCGTTGTAGGTGGGCATCTGTGTGTCCTTGCTGCAATAGGGTTGCGACTATAGGAAAAAGCTCACTTGTTGAGGTTGAGCGTTTCGATCTGTTTGATGAATTCGCTGAGCTCTTTGATCGAGGAATCAATGTCTGCGCGCTGGCGCTTCAGCTTTGCAACATGCGCCTTGCATTTTTCGATTGTAACGCGGCGCTGTTCAACACGGCCATCATCGAGATCGTAAAGGTCGATCATTTCACGGATTTCGACGAGGCTAAAGCCGACATTCTTTGCCCGCATGATCCACGCCAGACGAGCCCGATCGCGCTTCGAATATACGCGCGTCAATCCGACCCTTGCGGGCGAGATCAATCCTTCGTCCTCATAAAAGCGCAGCGCGCGGGCGGTGCACTCAAATTCCGTTGTCAGATCGGAGATTGAGTATTGCTGGCGTGCGAGTTTATCGGGTCGGTCGATATGGGCCCCGGCATGCTTGCCGTCTTGAGCTATTTGATTCGATTTTGCTGGTGCTGTTGCCATACCACTGGCTATAGCTTACCTTTACGTTAGCGTCAAGTCTTGACCCTTACGAGAGTGCCGTCACTGACAATCCGATAAAAGCACGAATGCTCTCCGGTATGACACGCAGGACCGGCTGGATCGACGTAAAGAAGCAGCGCATCCTGGTCGCAATCAGTACGCATTTCAGTGACGCTCAAGTTATTGCCCGAGGTCCCGCCCTTCATCCAAAGCTCTTGCCGCGAGCGTGACCAGAAATGCGCTATCCCACTACTCTGCGTTTGAGCAATGGCATCTGCATTCATATGTGCCACCATCAGAACATCCTTGGTCGAATTCTCGATCACAACCGCGGTAACAAGCCCGGCCATGTCGAACTTAGGCCGGAACTCTAATGACAGTTCGGGTGATTCAGATCCGCCATTGTGATCAGTCAAAATATCTTCCTTCGATGAACGGGTGGTGGCTTACGATGGGTTGTTGCAGGATAACCACATTGCCGCTCCAAAATCTATTGGCAAGCGACTTCACACTTTGAGTTTTGACGCTGCAGTGAGACGTAGCGTCGTCGGGCTTAGGCTCGACCACCGGACAAAGGTGCAAAATGCGCCGGGTTCAGGGGGCAGTCGGAATGCAGCACTCCTTTTGGAAGAGCTCTTTCGGCAAGAACGATGAGGGATAGGACCCGAACAACCAAAAAGGGGGTGGTTGTTCAAGCTTCTATGAAGAGGGTTTGTTTAATTTCGTCACGTGGCGCCCGGGGCCTTTTCGGCCTCGGGCGTTATGTTTTCAGACCTTGGGGTATCGCGGCATGATCGCCATGCAGAGCACCCGACATCACCCTTGCAAAACACGCGATGGAGACGGACCGCGCTCCGCTTTTCAGAAGTACGCGCGTGCACACATCACTGGTTGCTCCGCTGGTCAGCACATCATCGACCAATATGATATCCTGACCAGATAGCATTGTTGCCCGACGCGGGTTCAATCGAATCGCACCTGAAAGGGTTTTCTCGCTTTGTTTAGGAAGCATTCCGCCAAGCATTGGCGTATTCCTGATTCGGTATAGCCCGTCGACAAGTGCTTTCCCTTTTCCCAACATCTCCAGTTCTAGCGCGAGAAGCGCGGATTGATTGTATCCCCGCCGCCATAGCCTCCACCTGTGCAGTGGCACCGGCACCAGCAAGGGAGGTGGCACCACACCATCCGTTTGTGGAATCTTGGACCCGATCATTTCTGCGAGCTGCCGCGCCAATCCGATCTTTCTGCCATGTTTGAAAGAGAGGATCAGCTTGCGCGACGCGTCATTGTAAATCGTTCCTGCGTAAATCCCGGAGTGCTTCGGCATACGCTCGAGGCAAACGGCACATTGTGCGCCATCGGGATTGGTCATGTCGCTTGGAAAAGGCCTGGAGCAAGTCGCGCAAGCAGGATCACCGGGAATAACAAGCCCACTCCAACATGGTGCGCAAAGCCCGTCTTGATTGGCTGTCGCATTTCCGCAGATCGGGCAGCGCGGCGGGTAAACTAGATCAATCAACGGCGCGAAGGCTTGCGCGGCCTGCGCAAGAACTCTTCCGCCCGATCTGCTGCTGGTCATGCGGCCCTCTTGCGTTGGCAATGTAAGCACGGCAGTGATCGCATGATGTCGCAAACACAGGTACCTACTATATTCTCAAGAGCGCGCCGGGAGCAGCGAGAGCAACGGGCGTCAGTCCGCATCGGCACAAGCTGGCTCTATGACGCTATGCAGGAAGATATCGGTGAGCGGCTCGACTTCATGCGGCACGAGGCAAAGAGTGCCCTTCTGGTGGGGCACGAAACTTCCTTGCTTGAGACAGCACTTGCGGCCTCAGCATCGAATATCTGTTCAGCCCGCACTCTTGATGAAGAAGAGCCACTGCCATTCTCCGAGCTTAATCTGCTTGTCAGCCTCGCCCGGCTAGATAGCGTCAACGATCTGCCGGGCGCGCTTATCCATGCGCGCAATGCACTGGCTCACGGAGGGCTGATGATCGCGCAGATTATCGGGGCTGGTAGTTTAACATCGCTTCGGGAGATCATGTTGGCTGCGGACGGCGATCGGCCAGCGGCGCGCATTCACCCACAGATTGATGATCGCGCGGGGACTGCTCTGCTCCAACGCGCCGGGTTCTCAAAACAAGTGGTCGATACACACAAACTTACGGTGCGCTATAAATCAGTGACGACGTTGATTGATGATCTTCGCGATCAGGCGCTGACTTCAGTGCTGGTATCACCGGCCCCGTATTTGGGAAAGTCGGGTCTGGCCCGCGCGCAGGCCAAGTTCGATGAGCTGCGCGAGGACGACGGGAAAGTTTCCGAAACCTTCCAGATCCTGACGCTGACCGGTTGGCGCTACGCCTTCAGTGATGATTGCGCCGCCGCCAGTCGCGCGATCGGCACGCGGTATGGCGATGCGCTGACATAATCCAGGCCAACGCTCTCGTAGAAGGCGATGCTGGCAGGATCACCGCCATGCTCGCCGCAGATGCCTAGCTTGATATCAGGGCGCGTTGCCCTGCCGCGCTCTGCCGCGAGTTCGACCAGTTGCCCGACACCTTCGATATCCAGACTCACAAACGGGTCACGCGGGAAAATGCCCTTCTCAACATAAGGCGCCAGGAAACGTGCACTGTCGTCGCGCGATACACCAAGCGTGGTTTGCGTAAGGTCGTTCGTGCCGAAGCTGAAGAATGCACCTTCTTCCGCGATCTCTCCGGCCATCAAGGCCGCGCGTGGCAGCTCAATCATGGTGCCTACTAGATAGTCGACCGCAATACCCTGCGCCGCGAACACCTCAGCCGCGGCTTTGTCGACCAAGGCTTTGAGAATCTCCAGCTCCCGCTTGGTCGCAATCAGCGGGATCATGACTTCCGGAATCGGGGCTTCGCCCGATGTCTTTGCCACCTCACACGCGGCTTCAAAGATCGCCCGCGCCTGCATCTCGTAGATTTCAGGGAAGGTGATCCCAAGGCGGCAACCGCGGTGGCCCAGCATCGGGTTGAATTCGTGCAACTCTCCCGCGCGGCGCTTTAGGTGATCCACGCCAAGGCCGGTTGCATCCGCGAGATCGGCAAAGTCTGCATCCTCGTGCGGCAGAAATTCGTGCAGAGGCGGATCAAGCAAACGGATGGTGCATGGCAAGCCGACCATCACTTCGAAAATGGCCTTAAAGTCTGCGCGCTGTTCCGGCAGCAGTTTCTCGAGTGCAGCACGCCGTGTTTTCTCGTCTTCTGCAAGGATCATCTGACGCACTGCCCGGATCCGGCTCGCGTCGAAAAACATATGTTCTGTGCGGCAAAGCCCGATGCCTTCAGCACCAAATTGCCGCGCCATCTTGCAGTCTGCGGGCGTTTCGGCATTGGTTCGCACACGCATGCGGCGGTGTTTGTCCGCCCATTCCATCAAAACACCAAAGTCGCCGGCCAGTTCTGGCTCGATGGTGCGAACCTCACCGGCCATGATCTGGCCATTCGCGCCGTCTATGGTGATGGTATCACCCTCTTTCAGCTCACGATTGCCGATGCGCAAAGTCTTGCTCGCGCGGTCGATCGAAACGGTCGACGCGCCCGAAACACAGGGCCGCCCCATACCGCGCGCAACCACGGCTGCATGTGACGTCATGCCGCCACGCGCTGTCAGAATGCCTTGCGCGGCGTGCATTCCGTGGATGTCCTCTGGCGAGGTTTCTAACCGGACCAAGATCACTTTCTCGCCGCGACCGGACCACTGTTCCGCGGTGTCTGCATCCAGCACGATCTTGCCTGAAGCTGCGCCTGGTGAGGCGGGCAAACCGGTACCCAGAATATCGCGGTGCGCCTTGGGATCAAGCGTGGGGTGCAGCAACTGATCCAACGCCATCGGATCGACGCGCAGGATCGCGGTTTTCTCGTCGATCAGGCCTTCACCAACCATATCGACCGCCATCTTCAGGGCAGCCTTGGCAGTGCGCTTGCCCGATCGTGTCTGCAGCATCCACAGCGTGCCCTGTTGCACGGTGAATTCGATGTCCTGCATGTCCTTGTAGTGATGTTCCAGCAGGTCAAACACGCGGGCTAGCTCGCCGTAAGCCTCTGGCATCGCCTCTTCCATACTCAGCGGTTTGGCATTCGCTTTCTCGCGCGCAGCTTTCGTCAGATATTGCGGCGTGCGGATGCCAGCCACCACGTCTTCACCCTGCGCATTGATGAGATATTCGCCATAGTACGCACGCTCGCCTGTTGCCGGATCGCGCGTGAAGGCAACGCCAGTGGCCGATGTGGCGCCCATATTGCCGAACACCATGGCCTGCACATTGACGGCGGTCCCCCAGTCGGCAGGAATATCGTTCAACCGGCGGTAAACCTTGGCGCGGTCGCTATCCCAGCTGTCAAACACTGCCTGGATCGCGCCCCACAGCTGCTCGGTCACGTCTTGCGGGAACGGATGGCCTAGCTCTTTTTCGGCGATGGTTTTGTATTCGGCGACCAGTTCCTTCCAGTCGCGCGCCTCCATCTCGGTATCGGCGTAGAGGCCCTTCTCGTCTTTCGCGATCTCCAGCGCTTCCTCGAACAATCCGTGATCTAGGCCGAGCACAACGTCCGCATACATCTGGATGAACCGGCGATAGCTGTCCCACGCGAAGCGTGCATCGCCCGATGCACTGGCGAGGCCAGCAACGGTATCATCGTTGAGGCCGAGATTCAGGACGGTGTCCATCATGCCCGGCATGGAAACGCGCGCGCCCGATCGGACCGAAACGAGCAGCGGGTCACTCGCATCACCAAAGCTTTTACCAACGGTCGCTTCGATATGCTTCAGCGCGCCTGCAACTTGCGCGCGTAATTCTTCCCCGAATTCCGCACCTTCTTGCAGATACTTCACACATTCTTCAGTGGTGATGGTGAAGCCCGGAGGGACCGGCAGGCCGATGCTCGCCATCTCTGCCAGATTGGCGCCCTTCCCGCCGGTAACGGTCTTGTCCTTTTGGCGTTCATCCGAGTGATCTGCCGATCCGCCGAAAGTGTAAACCGTTTGAACCATCAACCTTCAATCCTTGAGAAATCTGCTACTTGATGCACTGCATCGTGGAAGCGCGATAGCAGCGTCAGGCGCGCTGCGCGAACATGCTTTTCTTCAGCGTTGACAATCACGTCTTCAAAGAAGTGGTCAATTGGCGCGCGCAGACTGGCGAGAGCAGACATGGCAGCAGCAAAGTCTTCTTCGGCAATCGCTGCGACTACCTTGGGTTCCGCAGCCTGAAGCGCATCGATCAGAGCCTTCTCGGCGTCTTCAGGCGCATGCGAAGGCTCGGTCGGCTCGAATTCCTCTTTCTTGAGGATATTCGCGGCACGCTTGTAGCCTGCTAGGAGGTTTGCGCCATCTTCGGTGTCTAAGAACACTTGAAGCGCTTTGGCGCGACGAACAACGCGATCCATTCGAACGTCTTCCCGGAAGTTCCAGCGGTCTGAAGCGTCAATTCGATCGTGCTTAATACCCTGCTCTTTTAACTGAACCTTGAGACGATCAAGTAAGAAGACCGGTATCGCCGTTAGAATGCTTCGACGCGCAATATCCTGCTCAGAAAGATGCTGCGTCGGATCAGCCTGTCCGAGCCACTTCTCGATTACAAAGTCTGTTTGGACCCTAATGTCATTTTCTAGAAGCAACCGAAGGATTCCCAGTGCCGCGCGCCGAAGGGCAAATGGGTCCTTCGACCCGGTCGGGAATTCCATGATATCAAAGAATGCGATGAGCGTATCAAGCTTATCCGCCAAACTCACCGCCACGGTCACCGGCTCGGTTGGCACTTCATCACCCTGCCCCACCGGCTTGTAGTGATCGCGGATTGCGTCGGAAACTTCCTGACGCAAGCCTTCCTTCTCGGCGTAATATCCGCCCATCAGGCCTTGTAGCTCGGGGAACTCGCCGACCATTTCAGTGACGAGATCGGCCTTGCACAGGCGCGCGGCCCGTTCGGCCAAATCGGGATTGGCTTTGACGATCCCTTCCTCGCACAGCCAGCGGGAAAGCTTCGCCACACGCTCGACCTTGTCGGCAACGGTGCCGAGCTTCTCGTGGAAGGTAATCCGCTCCAGCTTTTTTGCGTGATCTTCAAGGAAAGTCTTCTGGTCCAATTCCCAGAAGAACCGCGCGTCGGAAAGCCTTGCGGCAAGGACTTTGCGGTTTCCGTCGACCACAACCGCCGGATCGTCGGCTTCGATATTCGCAGTGCAAATGAACGCATTGGCCAGTTTGCCATTCGCATCCTCGCACACGAAATACTTCTGGTTCACCCGCGCAGTCAGCTGGATCACTTCGGGCGGAACGTCGAGATAACTCTCGTCGAAACGGCCGAGCAGCGGCACCGGCCATTCGGTCAGGCCGGCATTCTCGATCACAAGACCTTCATCTTCGACTAGATTCAGGCCCGCATCTTCCGCTGCCTTTTTCGCACCCGCGCGCACAGCATCCTGCCGCTCTTCATGATCAACGATCACATGACATGCGCGCAGCTTCTCGACGTAGTCATCAGCCGAACTGATGGTGATTTCACCTTGGTGATGGAACCGGTGGCCAACCGTAGCATAGCCGCTTGTGATGCTGTCTACGCCGCATTCGATCAGATCTTCGCCCAATATCGCCACAATGCCAGACAATGGACGCACCCAGCGCGGGCTTTCCGTGCTGATCGAGGCATCGCCCCAGCGCATCGACTTGGGCCAGGCGAAATCGCGGATGATCGCAGGGATAGCCTCAGCGAGCAGATCCTTCACTGCCCTGCCCGGCTTTTCGATCACGGCAAAATAGGTATTGCGCCCTTTGACCTCGCGCACTTCCAGCTGATCACGCGTCACGCCGTTCTTGCGGCAGAAACCCTCGATTGCTTGATCGGGCGCGCCTTCGGGCGGCCCCTTGGCTTCTTCGCGAACCGCCTCGGTCTCGGTCGGTAAATCGCGCGCGATCAGCGCCAGCCTGCGCGGGGTCGAGTAAACGGTCAGATCACCGACCGAAACACCCGCCGCATCCATCTCGCGACGGAACAGTTTCTCCAGTTCAGCGCGCGCACCAGCCTGCATCCGCGCGGGGATTTCTTCGGATAGCAGTTCCAGGAGGAAGTCGCTCATTTCGACCACTCCGGATATTTCTCCGCCCAGCCCGCGGCTTCTTTTTCCATATGCGCTTCGCAGCTTCCTCGCGCCAGATCACGTACGCGGCCCATATAGCTCGCGCGTTCCTGAACGCTGATTACGCCGCGCGCCTGCAGCAGGTTGAAGATGTGGCTCGCCTCGACTGCCTGTTCATAGGCCGCGATCGGGACATTGGCCGAAAGTGCGTTCTTGCACTCCGCCTCTGCCTTGTTGAACAGGTCAAACAGCGCGTCTGTGTCAGCAACCTCGAAGTTCCACTTCGACATCTGTTTCTCGTTTTCGAGAAACACCTCGCCGTAGCTTACACCGCGACCGTTGAAGTCGAGGTCGTACACATTGTCGACGCCCTGGATATACATCGCCAGCCGCTCTAGGCCGTAAGTTAGCTCGCCAGCAACGGGTTTGCAGTCAAACCCGCCCATCTGCTGGAAATAAGTGAATTGCGTGACTTCCATTCCGTCACACCACACTTCCCAGCCCAGGCCCCATGCACCCAAGGTGGGGCTTTCCCAGTCATCCTCGACAAATCGGATATCGTGCTTAAGCGGATCGATCCCGATGACCGAAAGGCTATCGAGATACCATTGCTGGATATCCGGCGGGCTTGGCTTCAGGATCACCTGATACTGATAGTAATGCTGCAGGCGATTGGGGTTCTCGCCATAGCGCCCGTCAGTCGGGCGGCGGCATGGCTGAACGAAAGCCGCGTTCCAAGGCTCCGGCCCTAGCGCGCGCAGCGTGGTGGCGGTGTGGAACGTGCCAGCGCCCATGCGCATGTCGTAAGGTTGCAGCACCAGACACCCCTTTGCGCTCCAGAAATCATGGAGCGCAAGGATCATGTCCTGAAAAGACCGCTTTGGATCGCGTTTTGGCGGGTCGAAACTCATAGCGCAGGCCAATGGCTCAACCCCCTGCCCTCGTCAATGCTGCGATGCAGCGTTGGCGCGCGTAAGCACGATTTTCCCAAGATACACAGCAAGACTTCATTGCGTGTTAAGGGCAGGTGCGGATACGGTCGATTTCAACATTAGCGAGACAGGACTAACCCGAAGATGCGCATCAGGATCACCACAGCACTAACCGTGTCTGCTTTGCTACTGGCCGGGCCAGCCCTGGCACAAGATGAGATTGCTCCTGAGGTAACAGAAGAAACCGCGGCAGAAACGGGATCCCCCGCGCTTTGGAAAGTCGCAGACGAAGACACCACGATCTATCTCTTTGGAACCGTCCACGCGCTACCTGACGACGTCGAATGGTCGACACCGATGCTGGAGAACGCGCTTGCCGAATCCGATAGCATCGTGACCGAAATCAAGATGGGCCCTGAAATCGGGCAAGAAATGCAAACTCTTGTGATGACCAAGGGGGTCCTACCGAAAGGTACCACGTTACGCAGCTTGCTGTCAGCGGAACAAAAGGCTTCATACGAAGAAGCGATGGGCAAACTTTCTGTCCCGCCAGCGGCGTTTGACCAGTTCGAGCCATGGTATGCTGGTATGATGATGAGCATGTTGCCCTTGCTGCAGCAAGGCTATTCGCCGGATGCTGGCGTTGAGAAAGTGCTGCTCACAAAGGCCGGCGAAAAAGACCAGCAAGCACTTGAGACCATCGAATTCCAGATCAGCGTGTTCGATGAACTGCCCCAAGAATCGCAGATTGGATTCCTGATCGACGCCGCAAATGGGATCGACGAGATCAAGCCCATGCTGGACAAGATGGTCGCAGAGTGGGTCGAAGGTGACGCTGATGCCCTGGCAAACCTGATGAACGAGGGCCTGACCGATCCCGCGGTCGCTGAGAGCCTCCTCTACATGCGCAATCGCAATTGGGCCGACTGGATTGACACGCGTTTAGACACCCCTGGCACTGTCTTCATCGCCGTGGGTGCGGGCCACCTCGCGGGTGACAAGAGCGTTCAAGACTATCTGGCAGAACGCGAGATCGAAACAATCCGCGTTCAATGATCGCAAGGTTCGCTTTCTTGCTGGCGGGTGCCTTGGTGCTAGCCGGCTGCGAAGCTGGCGGTGAAACGGTCGAAAACGACCAGCTCACGCCGTCTCCGATCTTGTACGAGATCGCGGACGCGAAAGGCGAGCCTCAGGGCTGGCTGTTTGGCACTATTCATGCGCTGCCCGACGGGGTCGAATGGCGAACCGCTGATCTCGAAAGGGTTATCGATCAGGCACAGCTACTTGTCGTTGAAGTTGGCGATTTGTCTGACACACGCTCGATCAACAGCACATTCACCACTCTTGCCACGACCCCCGGTCAACCCGACATACGGACCCGGGTCGATGCCGAAGACCGTCAGCAACTCGATGAAATGATGGCAAAGGGACATTTTTCATCGCGCGATTTTGCAAATGTGGAAACCTGGGCGGCAGCCCTTATGCTCGCGCGGGTTTCCAACACCGGCTCCCCGCGTAACGGAGCGGACAAAGCACTTCTGCTTGAGTTCCCCGACCATCGGGTGCGCGAGCTCGAAGGCACACTCACCCAAATGCGCATCTTTGATGATCTGGCACCGCAGGATCAAACAGATTTGCTGAACGGAATTATAGCCGAGTACCGCTCGCTTGGCGACAATCCGGAGCGATTACGGAAGGCATGGCTCAGCGGTGACGAGGAAGGGCTGATCAACGCAACCCAATCGGGCATTATGGCTGATCCCGAACTCTATGAGGCCCTACTAGCCGGCCGTAACCGTGCCTGGATGAAAGAAATTGACGACCTACTGGCTGATGGGCCCAATCCTCTCATCGCTGTGGGCGCTGCCCACCTGGTTGGCCCAGACGGGCTGACGACCCTGATTGAACAGCGCGGATACACCCTCACCCGCCTGCAATAGCGCTTGCCATTCATCTGCACCCCCTCTAAAGGCCCGCGCTTCGGCGTCATGGTCATCCCTGGAGGTGTGGCGCGCGAAGTAACCAAATAAGCATTTCGAAAGGTAAGCGACATGAGCGACGCTCTGACACTTCCGGCCGAGACGCGCGAACGGGCTGGCAAGGGAGCCTCCCGTGCACTGCGTCGCGAAGGCCGAGTACCCGCTGTAATTTATGGCGGCAAAGAAGCACCAACGACAATCCATCTGGAAGAAAAAGAACTGGTCAAGCAACTCGGGACCGGTCACTTCATGAACTCGATCGTTGAGATCAAGCTAGGTAGCGAAATCATTCGCACTCTTCCCAAGGACGTATCGCTCCATCCGGTCACAGATCGTCCGGAACATGTCGACTTCCTCCGCATGACCAAAGGTGGCAAGATCGGCGTGTCTGTCCCTGTTGTCTTCATCAATGAAGACGCATCACCAGGTCTCAAGAAGGGTGGAGTTCTCAACGTAGTCCGTCACGAGCTGGAACTGGTCTGCGAAAACGACAAGATTCCGGGCGAGATCGAGATCGATGTCACTGGCAAGGAAGTGGGCGATTCGATCCACATCAGTGAGTTGACGTTGCCAGAGGGCAGCGAGAGCGCCATCACCGATCGTGACTTCACCATCGCAACGCTGGTTGCTCCGTCCGCACTTAAGAAGAGCGAAGATGAGGCGGCAGCAGGCGATGAAGATGCAGGCGAAGCAGCGGAAGCTGAAAGCGGCGATGACGCAGCTGACAGCGAAGAAGGCGGCGACGAGTAACTCGCTTCCAACCGCTTTCTCATTGAGAAATCACCAAGGCGCCGGGCTTCGAAAGAAGTCCGGTGTTTTGTTTTTTGCCTCCGCTCGCTAGGGGATCTGCATGCAAATTTGGGCTGGCCTTGGTAATCCTGGACCGTGTTACGCGATGAACCGGCACAATGTCGGTTTCATGGTGTGTGACGTCTTGGCTGAAATGCACCCGTTCGGCCCGGTGCAGAAGAAATTTCAAGGATGGGTGCGGGAAGGCCGGATCGGCCCCGAAAAAGTGCTTTTGCTGAAACCTGCGACTTTCATGAACGAAAGCGGGCGTTCCATTGGCGAAGCGCTGCGTTATTACAAGCTTAGTCCGCAAGACCTGACCGTATTTTATGACGAGCTTGATCTCGAACCGTTCAAGATCAAGGTAAAGCGCGGCGGTGGGGCTGCTGGACACAACGGAATACGTTCTACAATTCAGCACATAAGCGAGGATTTTCGCCGCGTTCGCATCGGTATAGGTCACCCTGGACATAAGGAACGCGTCACTGGCCATGTGCTGGGTAACTATGGCAAAACGGAACAAGATGATTTGGTTCAGATGCTGGGGGCGATCGGAAGCGAAGCCGAATTGCTGGCGAAGGGAGATGATGCCCGGTTCATGAGCGACTACGCGTTGCGCATAAATGGCTGATACAATGCAAAGAGTGATAGTCATTGGGCCATGCGGGGCTGGCGAGAGCACGGCGTCACATCGGATCGCGACAGCTCTAGGCCTGCCAATCTACCACCTGGACAAGCTCCATTAGAGTGCCGGGTGGGTGGAAGGCTCGAAAGATGAATTGCGAGCAGCTCTGGCGCCGATTGTCGCGAGCGATTGTTGGCTAATCGATGGCAACTATGGCAGCACAATGGAGGCGCGCCTTAAGCGCGCTGATACGGTTGTCTACCTCGACTACCCAATCACCCTTTCCCTTTGGCGAGCAGCCAAACGAGTGTGGTTTTACCGCGGGCGATCTCGACCGGACATGGCAGAAGATTGCCCTGAAAGGTTCAGTTTCGAGTTCTTCTGGTACATTGCGAATTGGAACCGCCGCGCGCGACCAAGAACCGAAAACTTGCTCAAGGGATCTGAAGCACGCATCCTGCGTTTCAAGAAACCACAGCAACTCGATCGCTGGTTGTCGAACCTGGAGAGTAGATCATGAGCAGTATTTCCCGTCGCGACCTTCTTGCTGGTGGCGCAGCAGTTGGAACTTTTGCAGCCACCGCCAGCTTCGCGCAGACAGATCAGATTGCGGTCAAGCACGACATGCGCGGCAAAAGCATCCTTATCACCGGTTGTTCTTCCGGCTTCGGACGGTTGATGGCTGAAGATTTCGCGCGCAAGGGTGCCAAGGTTTTCGCGACCATGCGCAATTTGCCGCGCCCGGAAGCAGGCGAGCTTGAGGCGCTGGCAAACACGGAAAACCTTGATCTGCATGTGATCGAGATTGACGTGCAGTCCGATGAACAAGTCACCGCTGGTGTTGCCAAAGCGGAAGAGATTACAGGCGGCGCGATAGACATTCTGATCAACAATGCTGGGATCGGTTATGCTGGCCCGATCGAGTTGCAGGATATGATCGCAACGCAGCTGATCTTCGATACCAATGTCTATGGCCCTCACCGTATGTCGCGCGCTGTCCTTCCCGCGATGCGCCGCGCCAAGAACGGCTTGATCTTCAACATCTCCTCTCAGCTAGGGCGCGTAATCGTTCCATCAGCGGGGCATTACTCGCCAACAAAGTTCGCGTTGGAGGCGATGAGCGAAGCAATGGCTTATGAGCTTGTCCCGCACGGCGTAGAAGTGTGCGTGATCGAGCCGGGCGGCTATCCGACCAAGGTCTGGGTCAATCGCAACAAGCTGGCAAGTGAACTTAAGGAACGCCTCAATTTTGACGAACGCGCCGCCTATCCGCAATTGGTTGCACGCATGGGGCGGGAAGATGGCACTCGCCGCACTGCGGACCCGATGGATGTGCCAAATGCTATCGCCGAAATCATTTCCATGCCGCCCGGCACGCGCCCGCTGCGAAAGGCGGTTCATCCTGGCAGCAAACCGCAGATTGCGATCAATGATCTAACTGCGAAGGTTCAGGTCGATTGGCTGGGTGAGACCGCCTTCGGCCCTTGGATCAAGGACGTTCACAACGTCTGACCTGATCAGATCGGGCTGCCTGGTGGTAGATCAGGCAACATGCTCTTATTGCTGATCGCCGCATCCAGCGCCTGACGGTCTGACAGAAGCGCGCCCAGCCCGCGCGCCCAGTCTCCGTCAGCACCCTTGGCACGGCTGCGGCTGAGTTCCGCCGCCCAGGTCGCAATGCGCCCGTCCATCTGCATCCCAATCGATTGCGAGAGCGCGCTTTCACGCGATGCTTTGGCCATGGACAGCGCTATCGTGGTCGCGATCCTGCGGCCCAGCGCTCCCTTTCTGGCGGAATCATTGGCATGCCCGATCAGTCGGTCAAGCACACGTTCGACATCGGGCGCGGCAATCCCGTCTGCCTGCTGAATGTCGAGCCGGTTGAGCCGGTCTGGCGCAAGCAAATTGTCCAGAACCGCGACGGCACCGATTTCGGCAGCGCGCATAGGATCGAAAACCGATCCACCAGCCATTGGCAAGATCTCGATTGTCGTCGAGTAATCGTAATCGGTGCGCGGGCCGTATGACAGCGCATGCCATAGTTGCCGGGGTATGCTCAGCGTTTCGACTGACAGGGCACGCATGAGCGCATCCAGCGCGGCATCCTGCTGGTGAGCCGGAACCTTTGAGACTGCGACATCGTCTCCGTTCAGTCCGATGGGAGTATAGACCCCGCCAAGCAGCTTTGCGCTCGCCTCTGTCTGGTAGCGATGAAGCAGCCAGATTGGCACGAACGCCCGGCGTAGGCTCGCCAGATCCTGACCCGCAGGGATCGCATCAATATTGAAGCGTTCAAGCGCCGCTTCGCGCACATCCAGCACCCGGTGCAGTTCGGCCGCAGGCTCCAACCCGTCATCCCACAACCCGCCATATGGATTGGCCGCGCCGGTTCCATCAGTGTCGGCATTGGACGCAAAGCGTAACCCCCTCGCTTGCGCTTCCTGCACCATGGCGCGGGCCTCTTCATCTGTCTTGGCAGCATAGAGGTATTTGATCGCGAACTTGTCCCACTCGCCCACGCCTACGCCATATGCATTGGCAATGGACAACTTGCCTTCAACCAGCTCCACCCGTGGCGCAGGGTAATCCATGACCGAGTATCGATCCTGCGTGCTGGCCGCAAAATTATGCGCCAAGCCTAGAGTATGACCGACTTCATGCGCGCCCAATTGGCGAATGCGCGCCAACGCAACCGGAACAGGATCGTTGGGATCGCCAGTGTCCGTCAGCCCCGCCCCCATCAGCGCCTGGAAGATCATGATATCCTGCCGCACGCGCAGCGAGCCGAGCATTACGCTGCCCTTCAGGATCTCTCCGGTACGCGGGTCGACTATGCTCGGGCCATAAGACCAGCCCCTGGTTGCTCGATTGACCCAATTGACGGCATTGTAGCGCATGTCGAGCGGATCGACGTTTGCTGGAAGAACTTCAACGCGGAAAGCATCGATAAAGCCCGCTTCGTCAAACGCCTCTGCCCACCAACCAACACCATCAATCAGCGCTTGGCGCACGGGCTCTGGCGCGGCCCCATCAACGTAATAGACAATCGGCTCTTTCACCGGACCGCGCTCGGCCGCCGGATCGACTTTCTCCAAGCGGTACCGTTCGGCCAGATTGACCAGCATGGATTTGCCCAGAGGCGCAGAAAAGTCATAGGTTTGCGTGCTGAACGCAAAGCCATAGGGATCGGTGCGCCGCGGCATCGGATCATCCGGCAGTTCGACAAGCGAATGGCGCACCCATAGCGAGATGTCGCTGCCATTTGGCGACACATTGCGCAGCGATGGATCAGGCTTCTTGGAGGTGAAACTGAGCAGCGCGGAAAACTCCACGTTCTCGGGAAAGGCCTTCACCTTTGCCGGGTCCGCAAGGGAGTAATCCCCTTGCAGAGTGTACCCGTCTCCCAGTTGTTGCGCGAAGCCGAAGTGATCCTTGGCTAAGAAAGGCGCGAAGTCAAAACTGAAGCTGCCATCTTCGGACGTTTCCTTGATATCGCCAACCCACATGGTCGCATTTGAGAAGCTGTTCGCGATGGAGTCCTGTTGCGCCTTCGAACCATTGGGCGCGATGAACTTGGTATTCTCAAGCTCTGCCACAACCTTCTTGCCAAGACGGCGGAACCGCAGGATCCCTGTGCGCAAAGGTGCGCCGCGATCTACACCAGTCGCGGCTGATCCCACGCCTGTTTCTATCTGCGCAACATAAAGATATCGTCCTGCTATGCCGGCATCGTCGGGGGCTGACATTTTTACCATGATCGTGCCCGTTTCGGTATCGGCAGCAACCGGCAGCAAAGTGTCTTGAGCAGCTAGCGGTCCGAACGGCATGGCGCTCGCTAACGCAGCAGCAAGGATGAGTTTACGCATTGTCTATCCCCTGTTGTTGCACAAAGAGTTAGCAGCTTCACACAATCTGTCGAGCATCGCGCTTCCCCCCGCGCCGCTAACCCGCTAAGGCGCGCGCGAAATCACTTTTACCGGAGTTTTGCGATGGGTTTCCGTTGCGGGATCGTCGGCTTGCCCAATGTTGGCAAGTCCACCCTATTCAATGCATTGACTGAGACGCAGGCTGCGCAAGCTGCTAACTATCCTTTCTGCACGATTGAGCCGAACGTCGGCCAAGTCGCCGTTCCGGATGAACGGCTCGACAAGATCGCCGCGATTGCCGGTTCGGCCAAGATCATCCCCACACAGCTGGCGTTTGTCGACATTGCAGGCCTCGTCAAAGGCGCAAGCAAAGGCGAAGGATTGGGCAACCAGTTCCTGGGCAACATCCGCGAAGTCGACGCGATTGTGCATGTGCTGCGCTGTTTCGAGGATGACGATATTCAGCATGTTGCCAACAAGGTCGATCCGCTGGCCGACGCTGAAGTGGTCGAGACCGAGCTGATGCTGTCCGATCTGGAAAGCCTGGAGAAACGTGTACCCAATGCGCAGAAGCGCGCCACCGGCGGCGACAAGGAAGCCAAGATCATGGCGTCCGTGCTTGGCCAAGCGCTTGAATTGCTGCGCGAAGGCAAGCCAGCCCGGCTGACACAGCCCAATGACGAAGAAGAAGCGCGGGTCTTCGCGCAGGCGCAATTGCTGACAGCGAAGCCGGTTCTCTATGTCTGCAACGTTGCTGAGGAAGATGCGGCAGAGGGCAATGAACTGTCCGCACAGGTATTCGCCAAGGCCGAAGCAGAAGGCGCGCAGGCAGTGGTCGTCTCGGCTGCGATCGAGGCTGAGTTGGTTGCAATGCCACTGGAAGACCGCGCGGAATATCTTGAAGCGCTGAGCCTTCATGAAAGTGGCCTCGCGCGCGTTATCCGCGCCGGATACGAGCTACTCGATTTGCAGACATTCTTCACCGCGGGGCCAAAGGAAGCGCGCGCATGGACGGTCGCAAAGGGCGCGAAAGCTCCGCAGGCCGCTGGCGAGATTCACACCGATTTCGAGAAGGGATTCATCCGCGCAGAAACCATCGCCTATGACGACTACATAGCTCTGAACGGCGAAGCGGGCGCAAAAGAGGCAGGCAAGATGCGTCAGGAAGGCAAGGAATATCTTGTCCAGGATGGCGACATCATGCTGTTCAAATTCAACGTCTAAATCGGAGCACCTGATGAGCGACGACATGATCTATTACGAAGATCTGGAAATCGGTGCGAAGCAAAACTTTGGCCGCTATGAAGTCACGCGCGAGGAAGTGATCGAGTTTGCGAAGCAATACGATCCGCAAGCCTTTCATCTCGACGATGATGCCGCTGCCAGAACGCATTTCGGCAGGCTTTCCGCAAGCGGCTGGCACACCTGCGCCATGACCATGGCGATGATGGTCGAGAATATGAAGAACGTGAAGCAGGCCGGGCTCGGCTCGCCGGGGCTCGATAATCTGCAGTGGAAGAAGCCGGTCTATCCCGGCGATACTTTGCGCGTGGAAAGCGAAGTTATCTCGAAACGTCGCAGCCAGTCGCGCCGCGAAATGGGCCTGTTCAAGAGCCGCGCGCAAATTTTCAATCAGAACGATGAAATTGTGCTGGAGATGACCTCAAACGGCCTTATCGCGGTGCGTGATCCTGACGCCCCGATCGAAGGATGATTGTCTGATTTTGGGGTGGAAAGCGGACGTTAGTGGGAACGGTCAAAATACCATTTCAACAAACGGTTGATACCAAAAGCGATACAGAAGGCCACGATAGCTAGAACAGCAGGCCCGATCCATGTGGAACTGTAATCCAATATGCAGTTCGCAGGATCAGCGACGAACTCGCATCCTCCACCACCCATAGCTCCCACCATGAACCAAAGAACGGCGAGAGGACTAACTAGGAGGGGGCTTACCAAATAGCCCCACCTTGGGGGTCCGTCGTCACTGAATGCCATAAGTCACCATACGTTTTTCGATAAGGTCAGCAATTGGGTCGTAAGCGGACAGTCCGCTTTCTAGTGCCGCCCGAACAGCTTTTCGACGTCTTCCATGCTGAGTTTTACCCATGTCGGGCGGCCATGATTGCATTGCCCTGAACGCGGGGTGGCTTCCATCTCGCGCAGCAGGGCATTCATTTCCTCGACACGAAGCACGCGCCCAGCCCGCACCGATCCGTGGCACGCCATGGTCGCGAGCACATGTTCGAGCTTCTCTTCCAGCAACAAAGCTTGCCCGTGCTTGGCGATATCATCGGCCAGATCGGTTAGTAGCGCTTGCGGATCGCCCTTGCGCAACGCGTGCGGCATTGCGCGCACCAGCATGGCGGATGGTCCAAACCGCTCGATTACCAGACCGAACTTCGCAAAACCCTCGGCTGCCTCCTCAAGCCAGTCGCAATCAACCTCGTCCAATTCCACAACATCGGGAACCAGCAGAGCTTGCGAACGTGCCACTGCGTCCCCTGCCCCCGCCGCACGCAACCGTTCCAGTACAAGCCGTTCATGCGCTGCATGCTGATCAACCAGCACCAGACCATCAGCTGCTTCAGCAACAATATAGGTGTTTGCCACCTGCCCACGCGCAACGCCCAGCGGGAATTCCTCTGGCGCTTCCCGCTGTTCGGCCTCTGTCGCCCTGCCCCGCGGCGCGTAGTCATCACGCGCCATCACAACGCTCTCATAGGCTCGGTATGTCAGGCCCGCGCCGCTTACCCGCGATTGCTGCGCCGACCAGTCACGTCCTTCGAAGATCGAACGCAGGGCCGGCGATGGCTCAGATACTGGCTCTTGCTGCCAACGTTCCATCGCACCGCGATCCGGCCCCTGCGCGCTGCGCCTGTCACCCGTCCCAAGCGCTTGCCGCAAGCCCGAAACAATAAACCCGCGCACACCACTGGCATCACGGAAACGAACCTCCGTCTTTGCCGGATGGACGTTCACATCGACGTCTTCGGGCGGCAGTTCGAGAACCAGCGCGAGCACTGCATGGCGATCACGCGCCAGCATATCGGCATAGGCCCCGCGCACCGCACCAACCAGCAGCCGGTCTTTCACCGGGCGACCATTGACGAACAAGTATTGATGATCAGCCACGCCGCGATTGTATGTCGGCAGACCCGCAACCCCGGTCAATCGCATCACACCGGCGGGGCTTGGTCGCTCAAGATCGATGGCAACGCTGTTGTCCTTAAGCTCGCGCGCGATAATGCCCGACACGCGGTCGATCAGCGGCTCATCCGCTTGCAGACCGAATATCCGGCGCTCGCCATGCATCAGAGAGATCGCAATGTCAGGCCGCGCCATGGCAAGTCTGCGAACCACATCCAGGCAGGCAGCATACTCGCTGCGCGGCGTGCGCAGGAATTTGCGGCGCGCAGGCACTTTGGCGAAGAGCTTTTCAACCTTCACGCGTGTGCCGGGCGGTAAAGCAGCTGGCCCTTCTTCAACCATCTGGCCGTGATCGACTATCTTCCGCCATCCATCAGCGGCGTCTCTAACGCGGCTCTCGATGGTAAGTTGCGCGACGCTGGCAATTGAAGGCAGCGCTTCGCCGCGAAACCCCAATGTGCTCACCAGCTCGATCGCTTCATCCGGCAGCTTGGACGTGGCATGACGTTCAAGCGCGATGGACATTTCCTCCGCACTCATCCCGCAACCATCGTCGACAACCTCGATCTTGCCGAGCCCGCCTTCAATCAACTTCACATCGATGCGACTCGCGCCGGCATCAATTGCGTTCTCGACCAATTCCTTGAGCGCGGCTGCCGGTCTTTCGACCACTTCACCTGCCGCAATACGGTTGATCAGGCTTTCTGGAAGGCGGCGGATTTGCGGCATTTTGACAAGGTAGCGGCCAATCGCTGCAAATTCGAGGCCAGCGGTGGAAAATACTGTGTGGATCGAACAATTATTTTGGCCTTTTCCCTGGCGATCCGTTAGATAGAGATCATCCTGTCAAATTGGGATCGCAGGGGAGGCCCCGTGGGGGTTGCCAAGGCGGTCCACTACACATGAATTGCATGGTCAAATGAGCTTCTTTTCCAAATTTCTGAAATTCGGTTCACACAATATGGCTATCGATCTGGGCACAGCAAACACGCTGGTCTATGTCGAAGATCAAGGCATCGTGCTGGATGAACCTTCTGTGGTCGCGATTGAAACTATCAACGGGATCGAACGCGTCAAAGCCGTGGGTGATGACGCAAAGATGATGATGGGCAAGACACCCGATACGATCAAGGCAGTCCGCCCGCTTCGCGACGGTGTGATCGCTGATATCGAGGTGGCAGAAAAGATGATCGAGCACTTCATCCGAAAAGTGCACGGCAAGCGTACGCTGTTCCGCTATCCCGAAATCACGATCTGTGTGCCGTCTGGCGCTACTTCGGTCGAGAAACGTGCGATCCGCGATGCCGCCTCGAATGCCGGTGCCTCGGAGGTCTATTTGATCCTTGAGCCGATGGCCGCCGCGATTGGAGCGGATATGCCGGTAACCGAACCGGTTGGTTCAATGGTGGTCGATATCGGTGGCGGCACGACAGAAGTCGCCGTGCTTTCGCTCCGTGGTCTGGCCTACACCACTTCGGTGCGTACTGGTGGCGACAAAATGGACGAAGCCATTGTCTCCTACGTTCGCAGACATCACAATCTCCTGGTCGGTGAAACCACGGCAGAGCGGATCAAGAAGGATTATGGCATCGCGATCATTCCAGAGGACGGCGTAGGCGAGACCTTCACCCTCAAAGGGCGTGATTTGGTCAATGGCGTCCCCAAGGAAATCACGATCAATCAGGCGCACATTGCAGAAGCATTGTCCGAGCCGGTCGGGGCCATCGTGGAGGGCGTGCGTATCGCGCTTGAAAACACCGCGCCTGAACTGGCGGCCGACATTGTCGACCAAGGCATTGTGTTGACCGGCGGTGGTGCGCTTATTCGCAAACTTGACGAGCATCTTCGGGAAGAAACCGGCCTGCCGGTTAGCATTGCGGAAAACCCGCTAACTTGCGTAGCGATCGGGACAGGCCGTGCGATGGAGGACCCAATCTATCGCGGCGTTCTGCACACGGCGTAGCTCATGGCGCCGCCGTCGTCCCGGGCTTCTGGCCACTCACGCAAAGCGCAATACTCACGTTTTACGAGTTATCTGATTGCCGCCGTCGGGGCGGCCATCGGTCTGGTTCTGCTCGGCATTTCGCTTTGGCAACCAGCGACATTCAGCTCGCTGCGCGGCGTCGCAGGTGATGTTGGTGAACCCGCCGGACAGGCGGTTGCCGTATCACGCGACGGAAGCGGAACTGTGCTCGATCGCATTGCCGGATTTTGGAATGCCGGCAAACAAAACGCCGCCCTGCGCGAAGAACTTCAGCTCGCGAGAATTCGACTGAAGGAGCTGGAGGCGACCGAACAGGAGAATGCGCGGCTCAAGGCACTGCTCGATTTGACCGAGGAAAGTGGAGCGCCCGTCGCTATCAGCCGCATAGTCGGGTCCAGCGTGGTCAGCGCGCGCAGGTTTGCCTATATCGGAGCAGGTTCCAGGGATGGAGTGCAGGCCGGAATGCCCGTTCGTTCCGAACGAGGAATTCTGGGCCGCGTTTTCGAAACAGCATCGTCAACCGCACGCGTTCTTTTGCTATCCGACAGTGAGAGTGTTGTCCCAGTGCGGCGGGCTCAGGATGATCTGATTGCTTTTGCCGAGGGGCGAGGTGACGGCCTGGTCCGAATTCGCTTGATCAATCTTGGCATCAATCCTGTCGAGGAGGGTGATGTCTTTGTGACGAGTGGCGCCGGCGGCTATTTCAAGCCAGGCCTCGCCGTCGCGGTGATCCATGAAGTAACCGATGACGGAGGTCTGGCTCGCATGATTGCAGATCCTGCGGGGACTGACTTTGTCCGTGTCGAGGCATATTGGGAACCGGAGGCGGTCGAAGCCGCCCAACAGTCGCCTGATCAGATGCTGCAAGGCACGAACGCGCCACAATGATCAACAGCGATCTTCAGATGGGCCCGCGTCCAAAGTACTCTCGGCGCCAGATCAATCGAGAGCCTTCGCCCTTACTTGCCGCCTCGGTACTCTATGGATCCATCATTTTCGCGTCTTGGGTCCCAACATTCCTGGTGACTACCAGCATGCCGTTGGTTCCGCCGATGGGATTTCTCTTGCTAATCGGCTGGCGCCTGATGCGGCCGGGAACCCTGCCCGCCTGGATCGGCTGTCCACTTGGTGCGATCGACGATCTGGTTAGCGGTCAGCCCTTCGGCAGTGCCATCTTGCTCTGGGCTGTCACTCTGCTTGCCTTTGAGTGGTTTGAGAGCCGGTTTCCATGGCGCGGCTTCTTTCAGGATTGGCTTGCAAGCGCAATTGCTTGTGGTTCTTACGTCGTTTTGGCAGCGCTGGTATCAGGAGCGGTGCTCAGCCTGCCGATTCTTGCAGCAATTACGCCTCAACTCTTGCTGTCGATGGCGCTCTATCCCATGATAGCCGCCATGGTCGCCACGCTTGATCGCATCCGTCTCATACGCATCAGGGAAATTCGCTGATGGCGCTACGCGGTGCGCGTTCGACACTTAATCCAACGAAGCTGAAGAATGCCTTCGATCGCCGGAGCTTTGTAGTCGGCACGGCGATGGGCGGGATTGGTGTGCTGCTGGCCGCGCGGATGGCCTATCTCTCGATCGGAGAAAATGAAAAATACCGCACGGAAGCGGAAAGCAACCGCGTCAATCTGACTCTTATTCCGCCGCGCCGGGGCTGGATTCTAGATCGCAATGGTGCGCCATTGGCCTCGAACCGTGCGGATTTTAGGGTCGACATCATTCCGGAGCGAATGAACAACCCCAATGCCACGATTGAGCAATTGGGCGATCTTCTTGGTCTTGAGGCAGACCGGATCAGCGACATCAAATCCAAAGTTGAGGGCTCGCGTGGTTTTCGGCCCATCGAAGTTGCCAGCGGTCTCGATTATCGTGACTTTGCTGCGGTTAGCGTCCGCCTGCCGGATTTACCGGGGGTCGTTCCGCAAAGGGGTTTCTCACGGTATTATCCAACCGGTCCTACAGTCGGTCACTTGATCGGCTATGTCGGCCCGGCATCGGCCGAAGAATACGAGCTGGATCGCAATCCCCTTCTCATTACGCCTGGTTACAAGATTGGCAAAGACGGGATGGAGAAGCAGTTCGAACAGACGTTGCGCGGGGTACCCGGTGCCCGCCGTGTCGAGGTTACGGCATCAGGCCGTATTGTGCGCGATCTCGAAACACGTGAGAATATTCAGGGCAATGCTGTCCGACTGACTATTGACGGGCCATTGCAAGACTATGCCGCGCGGCGGATCGGACTGGAAAGCGGTTCCGTAGTCGTAATGGATTGCCGGACCGGCGATTTGCTCTGCATGTCGTCCATGCCCAGTTTTGATCCCAACAGCTTTTCTGCCGGCATTGGCAGTATCGAGTATTCGATGCTGCGCGAAGACGAACGGGTTCCCCTTCGTAACAAGGTCCTGAAGGGACTTTATCCGCCGGGCTCCACCGTCAAGCCAATGGTTTCCATGGCCTTCCTCAAGGAAGGCATCGATCCTGAGGAAACCGTGTTTTGCGGTGGGGGATTGCGGGTTGGCAATCGTGTTTTCCGCTGCTGGAACCGGAGCGGGCATGGCCAAGTCAACATGGCCAAGGGCATCTACCAGAGCTGCGATGTCTATTTCTACCATCTGGCCCAACGCATCGGAATGGACCCGATTGCGGAAATGAACCGCCGTTGCGGCCTGGGCGAAGAATTTCCCTTGCCGGTCACAAGCCAGTTTTTCGGCACCGTCCCTGATCCGGAATGGAAGCTCAGCAAGTTCGGCCGGGAATGGCAGGCTTTCGACACCGTTAATGCTACCATTGGTCAGGGTTATATGCTGGCCAGTCCACTTCAATTGGCGGTCAGCGCCGCTCGGGTCGCGACAGGCAGGCATGTCATGCCGCGCCTGACAATTGATACGCCGCCCATGGGCTTCGATCAGGTAGACTTTCCACCCGAGCATGTGGCGTATGTGAGGCAAGCCATGAGTGATGTCGTAAATGGCCCGGGAACCGCAGGGCGTGGCCGCCTGCCGTTCGATGATATATTGATGGCAGGCAAGACGGGCACTGCACAAGTCGTCTCGCTAAATGTTTCTGACGGCAAAAGCGGGCCGTGGAAGTACCGCGACCACGGTCTGTTCACTTTCTTCGCACCGTTTGATAATCCGCGCTACGCAGGCGCGGTTGTGATCGAGCATGGCGGTGGATCAGGCGCCGCTTACCCGATCGCTCGCGATGTAATGACTTTCCTGTTCGACCCGCAACAGGGGTTGGAAAAACTCCGCGCCCTGGAAACCCAATGGGGAGGCAATGCGCAAGACCGGCTGTCCGCAAAATACGCGGCATATGCCGAAGCAAGGGGCGAAGTGGTCAGCCCTCCGCCTCGGCGCGACGAGGACATATTTGCAAGGGTCGAAGCCGAAGCACGAAGTGCCGCCGCGCAATCTGAAGCGATTGCCGATCAGGCTGTTGCGCCGCGGCCAGAGGCTGCACCGACTGGCGAACCCCGGCCCAGTCCGATCGAATTGATCCGGAACGAGGCGCGACCATGAGCAGATTCGGCGAGCCCGCCAATACATCGCTCATTCCTGCGCCCATCGCTCGGCTGCCTTGGGGCATGCTGATCCCTCTGTTCCTGCTGGTAATGTTCGGCGCAGCCGTGCTCTATTCGGCGGCTGGGGGTGCAATGCAGCCATTTGCCTCCTCTCATCTTATCCGTTTTGCCGTGTTTATGGTGATGGCTGCCATCATCGCTTCATTGCCACAACCATTCGTCAAGTTCATGACATATCCGGCATACATCGTCGTCCTGCTATTGCTGCTGGCTGTAGAGATTGTCGGCGCTATCGGCGGGGGAAGCCAGCGCTGGCTCGATCTCGGCTTCATGCGCTTGCAACCATCAGAAATCATGAAACCGATAGTTGTTCTGGCCCTGGCGCGGTTCTTCTCATCCCTTCCTCCGGGCATGGTCGGCAGTTGGCAGGCTCTGGCGCTCCCCGGCGTGCTGATCGGATTGCCGATGGCGCTTGTCTTGATGCAGCCAGACCTTGGAACCTCGCTTGCGTTGGCATTTGGCGGCGCTGTGGTAATGCTGCTTGCAGGCCTTCCGATCAGATGGTTCGCAGCCGGTGGCGCAGTCGCAGCGGTAGCCGCGCCGATCGCGTTCTTCTTCGGACTGCAGGATTACCAACAGCGGCGCGTCACAACTTTCCTTGATCCGGAAAGTGACCCACTCGGCGCCGGATATCACATTACCCAGTCAAAAATTGCGATCGGATCCGGCGGTATTACGGGAAAGGGATTCAATCAGGGATCGCAGAGCCACCTCAACTACCTCCCCGAGCCGCATACCGACTTCGTCTTTTCAACGATGGCAGAGGAATGGGGCCTGATCGGCGGTCTTTTCGTCATGGCTATGTTCGCGCTTATCCTGCGTTGGGGTTGGCGTGTTGCCGCTGCATCAAACGATCGATTTTCCATGCTCCTCGCAGGAGGGGCGACAGCCACCATTTTCTTCTACATTGCGATCAATCTGATGATGGTGATGGGCTTGACGCCGGTTGTCGGCATCCCGTTGCCGTGGATGAGCCATGGTGGATCGTCGATGCTGACCAATATGATCTGCATTGGCCTGTTGATGATAGTGAACCGATGGAATCGGACCGCACCGCGGCGCGGATTGTCGGGCTAGGCATTCAAACGCCTAACAATCGCTTCCAATTCGAAACAGCATCGCTATATGAGCCCGTCTATTGATTCGAAGCGGCTTGCTCAAGCTTCTCCGAAAGTCAGGAATGGACGCATAGCTCAGTTGGTAGAGCAGCTGACTCTTAATCAGCGGGTCCTAGGTTCGAACCCTAGTGCGTCCACCATGTTCTCTTAATGATAGCATATATTTAGGGCTCCTGCCGAGCTTCGCCGACGCATGCGCAACATGGCCAAAATCATTTTTGGCAGCATTTCGAAAGCAGATGCATAACGTACCAGTCGCTACGCAAGCTGCGTGTCCTCACACGCAACGGGCAATCTATTGGCGATATGCTGGTGAGTGAGAGATTGGCGCGGACTTGGACTGGCCGCCGCCAGCCTTGGTGCTAATGCGATGAGCAACACAGACCTCGCCGCCCGCGTCGAAGGCGCATACCGCACGTGCTCTGAGCTGCGCGAGCGCAACAACGGCGATGGCACATTTACGATTGACGCAGCTAAGATGATGGCGTTGATTGAACTGCGGAACCTAGCGCCTGATGTGGTGCTGGCTTTGATCAAGTCAGACTAACCTGCACCCACCATTCAACCGCCCAGTGCTAGCCTGCGGGTCCTTGATGTAGATCAATGACAGCCCTCCTCGGTTGGTGCACTCAGTTATTGCGACCCGAAGGAGTGGCATCGTCATTCCTCCAACTAAGCCCCGAGTGGATGTCCCAAAAAGCCCGCTCGGAGTATTTTTAGGTCCGCCTTCACCCACCAAGGGCAAAAAGGGTCGTACAATTTTCAAGGCTGTCTAAGGCAATACTTTCCAGAAGTATACCAACCTGAAGGACAAGAACCGCCAACCTTTGGGATCGCGATTGCTTCATTTGAAGTGGAAGCGACGCAGTAGTTGCCGCTGCTAAAAAATCCTGAAGGGCAAGAGTTCAATCTCTTAATCGCTCGGCGCGCACCCGTCGAAGGGACGCAATACGCCCCACTGGTGAAAAATCCGCTCGGGCAGGCGCCGTCTTTCGCCAAAGGCTCGGCATGACACGAAGCCGCCGCGGGAAGAGAGTAAGAAAGCATTGCTATGGCAATTAAAGTGATGCGCATGGGCTATCCGAACTAATTTTCAGTGAGGCAGACAGAGTTATATAAGCGCTTATTAACTGGGGATTACCATTCACCCCCATTCTCGACCAATGCCGACAAGTCCGGCTTCGAGCGGATCGATGGCCAAGGCGATAAGGGTTCGACTTTGCTTACTGGCGGGAGGAATGCGAACGGGTGGCTTCACTCTAGCCTCTTATCAAGGCTGGGCTTGCAGTTTGCGCTTGGCCCGATCAGCGACACTCCATGTGAGTAAAAGCAAAACCTCCGAGAGGCGAACCCCATCCCAGTTTGACCAGAACCACTGCAATTCCCAGAAAACGAACGAGGCAATGCCGCTGAGCATCAAGGCGATGGCAGCAAGGCCGAAAACGATGGAAACCACAGTCGACATTTACAAATCTCCAAAGCAAAAACAGACACATAACGGCGATTCACGCTACATCGACCTAGCTGTCGAGACTGGTCACAACTTCGTTGCCTTCTTGCTTTGAGAAGAGAAACAGGCTGGCTGAGAAGGTATCGGGAATCATGGAAGTCCGCACCCAAGACCAATTCACAACCCCCAGACCGAGGGGGACATGGGACACCCCTATAGGGTTGTGTCCCGTCCCGCCTATTCGGCTTCTGCATCGGGACATGTCCCGCTGTTGTCCCGTGTCCCGCCTCATAGATATGGCAAAGACAATGCCTTCATCATTCCAGAGATAAATATCCCCTCGAACCGCGACTAACCCGTCTTTTGAGAGACTGTCGCGTGATCGACTAAAGGCACGCTTCTTTGTGTCGGTGTTGTCGCCTGAGTGGATGGCGTAGAAGGCAGGTCGCCAATCATCCAGATGAAGACCTGCAAAGCCTTCATCATTCCAGATCCCGCTTTTGATTGCGACCTCGATGTAGGAATCTTTGGCCAGCTTCTGATTGGCAGTGAGTGGCTTGTTTCGTTCGCTTGCTGTGCCCTCTGTTAGTTCGAGCACCGCACTCGAACCGCCGTCATCTAAACCGACAGACAACAGCTTGAATGTCTGTAAATTAGGCGGCTCAGCATCCTTCATTTTGGTGTTGGATAGCTTCACGATGCTTTCGTTCTTTGAAAGGTAGTATTCGCAATCGGGCGCAGCTTTGAGCGCAATGGAGCCGCGCGCACGCGACTTTTGGCGCGTCTGCCAGGCGATATTCGAGAAGGTAATGCAGAGCGGCATTGCTGCGATACTGGCTTCACGAACACTTACACATCTTGGTGTGAAGTTGCGTGATTCTGATAGGGCGACCAGCCTTGAAATCACATCCCGATGTGATACTAATGATGAATGGACACATCAATCATCACACGCGTCCGTGAGATTGTTTCCTCGGGCGAACTCACCAAAGCCGGTCTGGCTCGAGCCTCCGGCCTTCACGCAAACACACTGCGCGAATGCACAGAAGATGGCTGGAACCCCACAGCTGAAACGTTAGCCAAGCTCGAAAACTTTCTGTCGGGCAACGACGACCGCCCTGCCCTTGTCGGTATCGAGGAAATTATTGACGAGGCCCGGAACGGCCGGATGTACATTCTGGTCGATGACGAAGATCGGGAGAACGAAGGCGATCTGATCATACCTGCACAGATGGCCACTCCCAATGCTGTCAACTTTATGGCGACATACGGCCGCGGTTTGATCTGTCTGGCGCTGAGTCGCAGCCGGGTTGAAGCCTTGGGGCTTGAACCCATGACCGCGAACAACACTGAAAGTATGCAAACCGCCTTCACCATTTCGATCGAGGCGAAAGAAGGCGTAACCACCGGCATTTCAGCCGCCGACAGGGCGCGGACAGTCTCTGTCGCGATTGATGCGACCAAGGGCCCCGGCGACATTGTCAAACCCGGCCATGTGTTCCCTTTGACTGCACGCGATGGCGGGGTTCTGGTGCGCGCCGGACATACCGAAGCAGCGGTAGATATTTCGCGCCTTGCGGGGCTCAATCCCTCCGGCGTGATCTGCGAGATCATGAACGAAGATGGCAGCATGGCTCGGCTAGACGATCTGATCGGATTTGCGCGGAAGCATGACCTCAAAATTGGTACAATCCGCGATCTGATCGAATATCGCCGCCGCAACGACCACTTGGTCGAGCGGGTTAGCGAGCGTACGTTTGAATCCGATTATGGCGGGCAGTGGAAACTCATCACCTATCGGAACACCGTCGACGGGAGTGAAGCGCTGGTTCTGCAAAAGGGGCATGTAGTACACGGTGAGCCCACTCTTGCCAGGGTGCACCCGATCTCGGTGCTGGACGATGTTCTTGGTCAACCCGGCGAACGCAAACGCGTTTTGCAGCGTTCCATGCAGGCCGTTGGCCAGCATGGTTCAGGCGTCATCGTTGTCCTTCGCGACCGCCCGGCCACAGGTAGTTATAGCGAAGAGGATGAGATCAGAAATGTGGGCATTGGTTCGCAAATTCTTGCAGACCTCAAGATCCATGACATGATCCTGCTCAGCAATTCCCAACCCAATGTTGTCGCGATTGAAGGCTATGGCCTCAATATCGTCGACCATATGCCTATTCCGGATTGACTAAAATGGCGAAAATTCTGATAGTTGAAGCACGCTTTTACGGTCATTTGAATGACATGCTGATCGCTGGTGCGAAGGCCACGATAGAAGCGGCAGGGTATGAGGCCGAAGTTCTGACCGTTCCCGGCGCGCTGGAAATTCCCGGCGCAATCGCTCTCGCGTTGGAAAGCGATCAGTATGACGGTTTCGTAGCGATTGGCGTGGTGATCCGCGGCGAGACCTACCACTTCGAGATAGTCGCCGGCGAAAGCGCTCGCGCGATCATGGCGCTGACCATGGATGGCATCGCCATTGGCAACGGCATCCTGACGGTCGAGAATGAAGATCAGGCGCTGGTGCGCGCAGACCCTGCACAAAAGAACAAGGGTGGCGAAGCAGCCGAAGCCGCCCTCGCCTTGCTCAATTTGCAGGAACGCTTTGGCGGCTAGTCAGGCAAGCCGACCGAAGCAGCCGGCGCCGGCGTAAACTGCGTTCGCGCCCAGCTCTTCTTCGATCCGGATCAGCTGATTGTATTTCGCCAAACGGTCAGAGCGCGCCAGCGAGCCGGTTTTGATCTGCCCGCAATTGGTTGCGACTGCCAGGTCAGCGATGGTGGAATCCTCGGTTTCGCCCGAGCGGTGGCTAATTACAGATGTATAGCCCGCGCGGTGTGCCATATCGACCGCAGCCAGTGTTTCTGTGAGCGAGCCGATCTGATTGACTTTCACGAGCAGCGCATTGCCCAGCCCCTTGTCGATACCCATGGCAAGGCGTGCCGGATTGGTAACGAACAAGTCGTCACCCACAAGCTGAACCTTGCCACCAATCTTGTCGGTCAGGATTTTCCAGCCTTCAAGATCATCTTCATCCATACCGTCTTCGATCGACCGAATGGGATAATCATTGCAAAGCACCGCGAGATAATCAGCCATTTCCTCGCTCGAAAGCGATGTCCCCTCACCCTTCATCTCGTACCGGTCTTCAGAGAAATACTCGGAAGACGCACAATCAAGCGCCAACACGACTTCGCTGCCAGTTTTGAAGCCAGCCCGTTCGATCGATGCCATAATGAAATCGAGTGCGGCGCGCGTGCTGGCCAAATCAGGCGCAAACCCGCCCTCGTCGCCGACAGCTGTCGACAAGCCTTTGTCTGACAGGCCCTTTTTGAGGGTATGGAATATCTCTGCGCCCCAACGCACCGCTTCGGCCAGGCTGCTTGCCCCAACCGGCATGATCATGAATTCCTGAATATCGATCGGATTGTCGGCATGTTCGCCGCCATTGATGATGTTCATCATAGGTACCGGCAGGACATGCGCAGACACACCGCCAAGATATGAGTAGAGCGGCAGGCCGCGCGCATTGGCCGCTGCCTTTGCCACCGCAAGACTGGTGCCCAGAATGGCATTCGCCCCGATCCGTCCCTTGTTCGGCGTCCCGTCCAGTTCGATCATGGCGAAATCGACGTCGCGCTGATCTTCCGCATCCAAGCCAAGGATTGTATCGGCGATCTCGGTATTCACTGCATCCACCGCCTTGAGCACACCCTTGCCGAGGTAGCGATCTGCGTCACCATCACGCAGTTCTACCGCTTCATGTGCGCCAGTCGAGGCGCCTGATGGCACTGCGGCGCGCCCGAAACTTCCGTCCTCAAGCAAAACATCGACTTCCACTGTCGGGTTTCCGCGGCTATCAAGAATTTCTCGGCCATGGAGGTCGATAATTGCAGTCATTTTCAGGCTCCTGGATGGGACTGTTGTATTCGGGTAAAACACCCCCATATGAGGGTTGCAATCGCGCTCTATGCGCCCGCTCATCGTGGTGCAAGCCGCGTTGCAGAATTAGTAGGTTCGGCAGACGTATTCATGCCGAACGCTTTAACACATTAGGCAAAGGACGGATCATGGCAGAAACCAGCAAAACCAAGACCCGAAAGTCTGCCGCCAAGAAGCCGGCAGCAAAGAAAACAACCAAGGCAAATGCGCCTGAGAGCAATACCGCTGAAGCGAAATCGCGCTTCAACGCGGCGCTTGACGAAGCAAGGGCCGGTGCTGCCGCATTGAAGGCGGAGGCTG
Organism: uncultured Altererythrobacter sp.; assembly: GCF_913057185.1. Taxonomy (NCBI): domain Bacteria; kingdom Pseudomonadati; phylum Pseudomonadota; class Alphaproteobacteria; order Sphingomonadales; family Erythrobacteraceae; genus Altererythrobacter; species uncultured Altererythrobacter sp. Next base: position 540,664 of record NZ_CAJXNK010000002.1, on the reverse strand, counting down.
GCGAACGTGCAGGCGCCTATCGTCAACAGGCCCGTGAGAAAGGAACGGATCTCGTGTCGGAAGCAAAGAATTACGGCAATGAAGCCAAAACAAAAGCCAGCGATCTGGCGGTTGAGGGCAAGACTCGCGCGAGCGATGCGCTGTCATCTTTTGGCAAGATTGTAGCAGACGTGGCCCCTCAGATTGATGAGAAGGTCGGCGAGCAATATGGCGACTATGCTCGCAAGGCATCGCGTAGCCTTCAGGAAGCCTCTGCCAAGCTGGAAGCCAAAAGCGTAGATGAGATCGGCGAAGATGCGCGTGAATTCGTGCGGAAAAGCCCGGGCACAGCGCTTGGTATCGCAGCTATTGCAGGCTTCATCATTGCTCGGCTATTCCGTGGGAGCAAATAAAGCGCCACACGGAAGGGGCTGATCATGAGCGATACGGATCGGGCTGAACGCAGCCCGGCCGAATTGGAGGACGAATTGAACGCTGCGGTTCGCGGCGAGAAGGATTCTGCGCCTCCTGAATCCTCTTTGATCGATGATCTGACCGCACTCGCTGACGATGGTAAAACGCTATTCGAGGCTGAGATTGGATTCCAGAAAACCCGTCTTGCATTTGCAGCGAACCGCAGCAAAACCGCAGTTCTGTCCGGCCTTATGGCGATCGGGTTTCTTCATCTCGCTTTGATTGCACTCGTGGTTGGAGCGGTGATTGGATTGACTCCCTGCCTTACCGCATTCGGCGCCACTACCGTAGTTGTAGGCGCATTGCTGCTTGGCGCTCTCGCGTTCTTGAGTCGTGCACGTGGATCCGCGCGTGACATTGGTGAAGCATTCGACAAAAGTTCGGGAGAGACTGATGACTGATCTCAAACGGCAATTAAAGGAAGACAAGGCCATTCGCAGCGCGGCCCGCTCGATATTGTTGGCGCAGATAGCACAGGTTCGCCATGGCCTGTCCGGTCAACGTATCGGGGAAAAACTAGCGGACAAGATTGGTAATCCTGCGCTGGAAAAACTCGAAAACGCGGGAACACCTGCAAAGGTGATTGCGGCTGCCGTTGCCGGGGCCGCCAGCGTCGTTGCCGTCGCACTGGCCTGGAAACCTTTAACTGAACTGTTTGCGACAACTGCCGAAGAAGAAGCTTTGGAGACCGACGATGACGCGTGAACACAAGCGCGAAGCGCTTAAAGAACGGATCGCGGCTGCTCAAGCGCGCTTCAGTGACCGGCCTCCCGAAGAGATCGTGGCGGATGCTGCCGGTGCAGCCTTTGATTTTGCCAAACAAAATCCATTGGTGGTGATCGGCGGGGCGGTTGTTTTGGGGTTGACGATTGGAAGCCTTAGCCGGCGTGGCCGCAAGGCAGCCAGGACAGGCGGAATTCTCGCCCGGATCGCTATCGACGCCGCAATAGGATTTGCGCTGGCAATGTATGAGAAAGCCAATCATGCACCAAAGGAAGTTGGTCTTGCGAAGGGCCAGGATTTGATCGAACAACAAAAGACCGATCAAGAATAGACCTGCACAAGCCCCTCCCCTTGCCTCTGCGGCACACTTGTTTATTTCGCGCGGCATCAGAACAAGCTTACAGGACAATCCATGGCCGAACTCGAAACCAAACAACGACTCCACCTTGTTATGGGTGGCCGCGTCAGTGATCCGCGATCATACGAATTTCAGGACCCGGAAAGCATCCACGTCGTCGGCGTGTTCAGCAATTATGAGGACGCGGTTGAGGCATGGCGTGGCCAGGCCCAGCGCACCGTTGATGATGCTGAAATGAAGTATGTCGTGGTGCACATTCACAAGCTGCTCGAACCGGACGCATAAATCCAACTAATGTCGTATTCTCTTCGCCTGTTCTGGAGCATCGATGCCGCACGCCTCGGCGAAATCTTCGCGGAAGCTGTCCGCGTTGTGGGTGCGCATGGCTATACGAACGAGCAAGTTGCAGCATGGGCGGCGAGGTCACCCGCCGCAGAATCTCGCATCTTTGAGCGCATATCGGCAGGCGATAGGATAATGGTCGCAGTTGGCTCAGACGATGATCCTGTCGCCTACGCCATTCTCGAACAAGACGGACATCTGGACCACCTCTACTGCCACCCGAATCACACTCGGCAAGGTTTGGCTGATTTGCTGCTAGAAGCGGCCGAGGAACAAGCACGTGCGCGGGGGTGTTCGCGCCTATACACCGAAGCGAGCGAGCTTGCTCGCCCGGCATTTGAACGTGCGGGCTATATCGTGACGCATAGACGCGACTTTTACATCGCACATGCCGGGCAAGATGTGCCGATCCACAACTACGCGATGGAGAAAGCGCTCGATTGAACGCCGCTCAATTCGAGATCAGATGAATTCGATCTTGCTGACGAGATAGAACTTGTCGCCTGACGGGACAGTCACTTCGATCTCGTCGTCGACCTCTTTGCCGATCAGAGCGCGCGCAAGCGGTGAACTGTAAGAGATGCGGCCCGATGCCACATCAGCTTCTGTTTCGCCAACGATCTGATATTTGATCGGCTTATCGTTTTCATCAAGCAATGTAACGGTCGCGCCGAATACAATCCGGTTACCGCTCAACGTTGCAGGATCTATAATCTGCGCGCGGCTCACCTTGCTTTCGATGTCGCCGATCATGGCCTCAACCTGGCCCTGACGCTCCTTCGCGGCATGATATTCAGCGTTCTCGGACAGATCGCCATGTGCGCGAGCTTCCTCAATCGCATCAACAATCTTGGGTCGTTCCTCGCGCAGCACTTTGAGGTCGGCTGTCAGCCGTTCGTAACCCTCTGCCAGCATTGGAACCTTTTCCATCGTAGCCATCCAGTCTTTCCTTCAGCGCTCTTCCCTACTGAAATCACAGTCATTTCGAACGTGACCGCTTCTGTCGAAGCGGCTTGGTCACGCTTGAAATGTGGGGAAAGAGCTAAGTTTCGCTAGCGATAATAGTCCTGCAATGACCGGACTTCAAGGTCACTTGCGCTTATAGCACGAATTGCATTGGCAACGGCCAGCGATGCGGCGGCTGTTGTATAGTATGGTAACTTCGCCTCCAGGGCCGAAGCGCGGATCGATTTTGAGTCCAGCAAGCTCTGCCAGCCTTCGGTTGTATTGAAAATCAAATCCACATCGCCATCGATGATTTTGTCGACAATATGCGGCTGTCCTTCGGCAACCTTGTTGACGCGTTCAACGGCCAATCCCTGCTCGCTCAGATAGGTCTGCGTGCCGCCTGTGGCAATTGCGCTGAAGCCTTGCTCGATCAGAGACTTTACTGCCGGAAGGATGTACGCCTTGTCGCTATCCTTGACCGATACGAACACAGTTCCTTCAGACGGCAGTTTCATGCCGGCCCCGAGTTGCGACTTGAGGAAGGCCGCTTCGAAGGTCAAATCGATGCCCATGACTTCGCCGGTCGATTTCATTTCCGGTGAAAGAATCGGATCCGCGCCGGGGAAACGGCTGAACGGGAAAACCGCCTCTTTCACTGCCATGTATGGCAAGTCGCGCTTGAACGGCTCAAAGTTAGAGAGCGGTTCGCCCGCCATTACCCTGGCAGCGATCTTTGCCACCGGCTGACCGATTGCTTTGGCGACGAAGGGCACCGTGCGTGACGCGCGCGGGTTCACCTCGATCAGATAGACCTCGCCATCCTTCACCGCGAACTGGACATTCATCAGGCCCACGACATTCAGCGCCTTGGCAAGCGCATCTGCCTGGCGCTCCATCTCTTCAACGATATCAGCCGGAAGCGAATATGGCGGCAATGTGCACGCGCTATCGCCCGAATGGACGCCCGCTTCCTCGATATGCTGCATCACGCCCGCAATGCGCACTTCCTTGCCATCACACAGGGCATCGACATCGCATTCAATCGCATCGCGAAGATATTGATCAACCAATACGGGACTGTCGCCCGATACGTTCACAGCGGTGCGGATGTAGTCATCGAGTTGCGCTTCGCTGTCGACGATTTCCATCGCACGGCCGCCCAAAACGTAAGACGGGCGCAGCAGCACCGGATAGCCGATCCGCGCTGCCACAGCTGCGGCTTCGTCGCGGCTATATGCAATGCCATTGTCCGGCTGCTTCAGGCCGAGCTTGTCGACCAGTTTGGCGAAGCGTTCGCGATCTTCGGCCAGGTCGATCGCATCCGGCGAAGTGCCAAGGATTCGCACGCCTGCATCTTCCAGCGCCTGTGCCAGCTTTAGCGGCGTCTGCCCGCCAAATTGCACGATCACACCTGCCAGAGTGCCCTTGGACATTTCGACGCGCATGATCTCCAGCACATCTTCTGCGGTCAGCGGCTCGAAATACAGGCGATCGGACGTGTCATAATCAGTCGACACCGTTTCCGGATTGCAATTGACCATGATGGTTTCATAACCCTGCTCGGCCAACGCAAAACAGGCGTGCACACAGCAATAATCGAACTCGATCCCCTGCCCGATCCGGTTCGGGCCTCCGCCCAGGATCACGACCTTCTTGCGCTCTGACGGATCAGCTTCACATTCCGGCTCGCCGAATGTCGGTACCTCATAGGTAGAATACATATACGGCGTGATGGCTTCGAATTCCGCTGCGCAGCTGTCGATCCGCTTGAAAACAGGCCGCACGCCCAGCTTTTCGCGCAGCGCGCGCACTTCGGCTTCGCTGGTCGCACCCGCCATCGCCTGCAAGGCATCGTGCAGCAGGCCGGAACGTCTCGCCTGTGTTTCGCCCAGACTGCCTGCAACGCCGACTGAACGCACAGCCAATGTTGCCAGGCGCTTGTCAGAAAAGCCCATCGACTTAAGCTTGCGCAGCCCCGCCGCATCGCGCGGCAAGCCATCTTCGGAAATCTGCTTTTCAGCAGCGATAATCTCTTCGATCTGGCGCAGGAACCACGGGTCATAGCTCGTGATTGTGTGGATCTCTTCGACGCACATGCCTTCGCGGAATGATTGCCCGACATTTAGCAACCGGTCCGGCGTACGTTTGCTGAGCGCCGCGGTCAGCACTTCGCGCGATACACCTTCCAGCGCGAGTACGCGGTTGAACCCATCGAGATCGGTTTCCAGCCCGCGCAGCGCCTTCTGCATCGATTCCTGGAAGTTACGCCCAATCGCCATGACTTCGCCGACCGATTTCATCGCGGTCGCAAGCTCGTTCTCCGTGCCCTTGAATTTCTCGAACGCAAAGCGTGGGATCTTGGTCACAACATAGTCGATAGTCGGCTCGAACGATGCCGGGGTTGCGCCGGTAATCTCGTTGGTAATCTCGTCGAGCGTGTAACCAACCGCCAGCTTTGCCGCGACGCGCGCAATCGGAAAACCGGTTGCCTTGGAAGCAAGCGCAGACGAACGCGACACGCGCGGGTTCATCTCGATCACAATCAGGCGGCCATCTTTGGGATTGACCGCAAACTGGACGTTGGAGCCGCCGGTTTCGACGCCAATCTCGCGCAGCACGTTCAGAGACGCGGTGCGCATGATCTGGTATTCCTTGTCGGTCAGCGTCAGCGCGGGTGCGACAGTGATCGAATCCCCGGTGTGCACGCCCATCGGATCGACATTCTCGATACTGCAGATGATGATGCAGTTGTCATGCTTGTCGCGGACAACCTCCATCTCATATTCTTTCCACCCTAGCAGCGATTCCTCGATCAGAACTTCTGTGGTTGGCGATGCATCCAGCCCTTCGCGAACGATGCGTTCAAATTCGGTCTTGTTATAGGCAATGCCGCCGCCGGTGCCGCCCAGAGTAAAACTGGGGCGGATGATCGCGGGCAATTTGGTTCGCTCGAGAACTTTCAGAGCATCGTCCAATGAATGCGCGATCCCGCTGCGTGCGCTTTCCAAGCCGATCTTGTCCATCGCGTCTCGGAATTTCAGCCGGTCTTCGGCCTTGTCGATGGCTTCGGCATCGGCGCCGATCATCTGGACGCCGTATTTCTCCAGCACGCCCATCTTGTTGAGCGAGAGCGCGCAGTTCAGCGCGGTTTGCCCACCCATCGTTGGCAGCACAGCGTCTGGCCGCTCCTTGGCGATGATCTTCTCGACGATTTCGGGCGTGATCGGCTCGATATAGGTCGCGTCGGCAAATTCGGGATCGGTCATGATCGTCGCCGGGTTCGAGTTCACCAGAATGACGCGATAGCCCTCTTCCTTCAGCGCCTTGATCGCCTGCGTGCCGGAGTAATCAAACTCGCACGCCTGGCCGATGATGATCGGGCCTGCGCCAATAACGAGGATCGAGGAGATGTCAGTGCGTTTGGGCATCAACTAGCCTTTATTTCGAGGGAAACTGGCTCAGGCGAGTTTCCGAAGTTCACTACGAGACAACACAAAGAGGGCTCGATTTCCTCCGTAATAGGAACGGCATAAGCCAGACCATGACGGTTCAATTCAATCTCGAATGCTTCCAGGCCACATTGGCTAATAACTTCGCCCACTTTCAAACTAAGGTTCTCGAGTTCATCGAAATCTGACTCAGCATAACGAATGTCAGGAGCGCCGATCACTATGTGAGGCATTGGCGCCTCTTCTTCAGCCTCAAATAAAGAGACCGAAATAGCCCAGCTTGCGAGAACCGAAGAAGCACCAAAAGCAAACCAGATAAGTTTGGTTCGCCTCACCCCAACATCCCCACGAATTTCTCGAACAGGTAGAAGCTGTCTTGCGGGCCGGGTGAGGCCTCGGGGTGGTATTGGACGCCGAAGGCTTGCTTGCCCTTGATCGAAATGCCGCAATTGCTGCCATCGAACAGGCTGACATGCGTCTGCTCGACATTGTCAGGCAGGCTGTCGGCATCCACCGCAAAGCCGTGATTCATGCTGGTGATTTCAACCAGCGTTTCGCTGTGCCCCCAGCTTTCGCCCACACGCTGAACCGGATGGTTCGCGCCGCGGTGCCCCTGATGCATCTTAACCGTCTTCGCGCCCGCTGCCAGCGCAAGCATCTGGTGCCCCAGGCAAATGCCGAACAGCGGAATGTCACGTTCCAGTAGAGCCTTGATCACCGGCACCGCATACTCGCCCGTCGCCGCCGGATCGCCCGGACCGTTCGACAGGAACACGCCCGCAGGCTCCAGCGCCAGCACATCCTCCAGCGAGGTCTTGGCAGGAACCACGGTTACATTCGCCCCGGCGCGCACAAGATTGCGGAAGATATTGTCTTTTGCGCCGTAATCTATCGCAACGACGTGCGGGCGATCTGCGCCCTCGCCTTCGCCATAGCCGTGGCCGAGCTGCCAGTACGAACCGCTCCAGTCTTCGCGGGCTTCGCGCGTGACAACCTTGGCGAGGTCCATCCCCTCTAGCCCCGCCCAGCCTTGTGCCTTCGCAACCAAAGCCGGGATATCAAACTTACCCTCAGGCGAATGTGCGATCACCGCATTGGGCGCGCCGCTCATCCGGATACGTCGGGTCAATGCACGGGTATCGACGCCCGATAGGCCGATCTTTCGATTCGCCGCCATCCACTCGGTGAAGCCTTCGATGCTGCGGAAATTGCTCGGCTGCGTCACATCTTCGCGCACCACGCAGCCCACTGCGCCTTCAACCTTGCTTTCAATGTCTTCAGGGTTCGCGCCGACATTGCCGATATGCGGGAATGTGAAGGTTACGATCTGCGCCGCGTAGCTCGGATCGGTCATCACTTCCTGATAGCCGGTCATCGCGGTGTTGAAGCACACCTCGCCCAATGCATCGCCGCTCGCGCCGAACCCCTTTCCCCAGATTACCGTGCCATCGGCCAATACCAATACGCCGGTAGCTCCAGTGGGTTGCGCAGGCGTAGAGGCAGAAGCCATTCGGGCTCTCCAAATTCAAGGGTTTTCCGGCGATGTCGCTAAGACCCATCCGCTAAGCTTGCGTAACGGGTCCGTCAACCTATCTGTGCAGGGTATTTTGCGCTATCGGCGCTTGCATACGAATCCATCCACAAGAAAGACAATCAAATGCCCGAAGCGAAACTGCGCGATGACATCAAGGCCGCCACGATCACTGCCATGAAGGCAGGTGAGAAGGATCGCACCGCCGCGCTTCGCCTGATCGCCGCCAAGATCAAGGATCGCGATATCGAAGCGCGTACCGGCAAGGCGCCGGATAATGACGACGATCTGGTCATCGAAGTGCTGCAGAAGATGGCCAAGCAGCGCAAGGAATCAATCCAGATGTACGACGATGGCGGGCGCAAGGAACTGGCGGATCAGGAACGCGCTGAACTGGCAGTGATCGAGGAATTTCTGCCCGCAATGATGGACGAGGCCGCTACCAAGGCCGCAATCGAAGCGGTGAAGGCCGACGTCGGCGCCGAATCGATCAAGGATATGGGCCGCGTCATGGGCGAGCTGAAGAAGCGCCACGGCGCCGAACTCGACATGGGGCTCGCCAGCGGAATGGTAAAAGCCGCGCTTTCTTGAGATTGGCACAGGCTGGTCCACAGCCGACGCTTGAACATGGCGCGCATCCCGCGCATTGGTAACCTATGTCGATAACCCCGCAATGGAAGGATGAATTGCGCGCACGTGTGACGCTGTCTTCCGTCATCATGCGGACGACCAAGCTGCAACGTGCGGGGCGTGAGTGGAAGGCTTGCTGCCCGTTCCACAATGAGAAGACGCCCAGCTTCACGGTCAATGATCAGAAGGGTTTCTACCACTGCTTCGGCTGCGGCGCGCATGGCGATGTAATTTCATGGATGACCGACCAGCGTGGGCTGCCCTTTATTGACGCGATCAAGGAACTGGCTGCGCAGGCAGGTATGGAGGTTCCGGCCCCCGATCCTGTGGCCGCGAAACGCGCGGAGAAGCGCGCCGGCCTGGTCGATGTGACCGAAGCGGCACAGAAGTGGTTTGCCGCCAATCTGTATGGGCCGGACGGGGAGAGCGCTCGCGAATATCTGCGCTCAAGAGGTTTCAGCCGCCGCATCGTCGAAGAATTCGGCTTCGGCTATGCGCCAGACAGCAAAATCGCCCTGAAAAGCGCATTGTCCGACTTCGATGACGCAATGTTGGTCGAAAGCGGAATGCAGATCAGTGTTGAAGACAAAACACCCTATGACCGCTTTCGTGACCGGTTGATGCTGCCCATACAGGATCAACGCGGGCGCGTGATCGCATTCGGCGGGCGCATTCTTGAGTCGCGCGATGGCATGGCGAAGTACCTAAACTCGCCCGACACCCCGCTGTTCGACAAGGGCCGCACGCTTTACAATCTGCACCGCGCAGGGCCCGCTAGCCGCCAGACCAATCGTTTGGTCGTGGTTGAAGGCTATATGGATGTCATCGCGCTGGCCAATGCGGGCATTACCGATGCGGTGGCGCCGCTCGGCACCGCGCTCACGGAAAACCAGCTGACCTTGTTATGGCGCTTGGTCGATGCGCCAATTTTGTGTTTCGATGGCGACAATGCCGGGCGGCGTGCGGCGATGCGAGCGATCGGACGCGCTTTGCCGATGTTGCAACCTGGAAAGACATTGTCGATTGTGCGCCTGCCCGCCGGGCTCGATCCGGATGATCTGATCAAAAAACAAGGCGCGGGTGCGCTTGAAAAACTACTCGCGAGCCCGGCCAGCCTGCTCGACAACCTGTGGATTTTTGAGCGCGACGCGCAGGAACTCAGTACGCCAGAGGACAAGGCCGGCTTGAAAGCGCGTTTGCTGGAGCATGTCGATACGATCCAACATGCCGATATTCGCGCGCTTTACAAACGTGAATTGCTGGAGCGTTTTTCCGATTTCGCTTTTCCACCACGCCCTAAACGCGATTGGAAACCTGGCTCCCGCTCAACTTGGCAGCCCAGCCCCCGCCTTTCCAGTGATGCCGCCTCCAAGCTGCAACGCGCTCTGTCTGGCGGCGCGCGTGACGAGTTTACGCGCGCGGTTATCCATGGGCTTTTGCAGCATCCAAGCGAAATTGTCCGGCACACCGAAGCCTTGGGTAAACTCGCACAGAATGATGCAAAAATGACAGAAACTGTCGAAAGCTTGCTTGAACTGTCAGAAACGCTTGATTCGCACGGGCAAGTCGCCATATCAGGCGCAGAAGGCCTTCCTGCCCCACCGGATAACAAACGATACGCTTTCCTGCGAGAAAGCACCGACCCGGTAGATGCGCGCGAGGAATTGGCTGAAGCCGTTGCGTTACTGGTCGAGAGGCCGGCCCTCTTGTCTGCCCTCGAGGCTGCAAAGGCGCGGTTTGATGAAGACCCAGAAGGGGCGTTTGCAGAGCAGACGCGTTTGCGGGAACGGTTGGCTACACTGAATTTACGTCTGAAGGAATTTGGACGACGCAAGGCCGGGAAACCGGCCGGGACAGAAATTTCTCGCGAGGGTGCTGAATTCGAGCAGCTCTCCGACATGAACACGGACTGATTTGGACCTATGGCTTCACGGACAAAAAGCGCACCGAACAAAGATGACGACGCTCCGCTGATCGACCTCAACGAAGCTTCGATCAAGAAGCTGATGACCAAGGCAAAGAAGAAGGGCTACGTCACGCTGGACGAGCTGAACGAAGCTTTGCCAACGGATATGGATTCCGAAAAAATCGAGGACGTCCAGACCGCTTTGTCTGAAATGGGCGTGCAGATCGTCGAGAGTGACGAAGATGCTGAAGCTGAAGCCGAGCAGGAAGCCGAAGTGGCTGAAATGCAGGTCGATGAAGGCAAGAAAGACGCGAAGAAGCCTACAGCGGCGGCGGCTGCCAAGAAGACGACAACCGGTGACCGAACCGACGATCCGGTGCGCATGTATCTGCGCGAAATGGGCGCAGTGGAATTGCTCAGCCGTGAAGGCGAAATCGCGATTGCGAAGCGCATTGAGGCTGGCCGTGACATGATGATCATGGGCCTTTGCCAAAGCCCGATCACGTTCCACGCGATCATTCAGTGGTCCGAAGCGCTCAACAATGAAGAAATGCAGCTGCGCGAGATCCTGGATCTCGACGCGATGCTATCCAAGGAACCGCCTGCAGAAAAGCTGCAAGACGGCGCCGAAGATGACGATGATGACGATATCTCGGAAGAGACCGCTGGCCCGACTATTCGCGACGATGATGATGTCGAAGACGAAGATGACGGCGAAGAAGGCGAAGACGGCGAAGGCAAGAAAAGCGACGACGATGAAGATGAAGACAACACCATGTCGCTCGCGCAGATGGAAGAAGCGCTAAAACCTGACGCAATCGAACGCTTCGCGCGCATCACGCAGACCTTCAAGAAGTTCGAAAAACTCCAGGCCGAGCGTGTCGAAACACTCGCTGCCGGCAATGAATTCCCGAAGACCAAGGAAAACCGCTACGAGAAGCTTGGTGAAGAGCTGACCGGTGAAGTGGAAAGCATGCAGTTCCACGCCACCAAGATCGAATTCCTGGTGGATAATCTGTATGCGTTCAACCGCCGCCTGACGGCGCTCGGCGGCCAAATGCTGCGGTTGGCCGAACGTCATAAAGTCAAACGCCTCGACTTCCTGAAAGCCTATGTCGGCAATGAGCTGGACGACGGCTGGCTCGAAGCCAACGCAAAGAAAGACAAGAAATGGGCGGCCTTCGCTGAAAAGGAAGCCGACGCAATTGATCGAATTCGCGCTGAAATCTCAGACATCGCCAGCCAGACCGGCATGTCGCTGACTGAACTCCGCCGAATCGTAAACATGGTACAGAAGGGCGAGCGTGAAGCGCGTATCGCCAAGAAGGAAATGGTTGAGGCCAACCTTCGCCTGGTGATCTCGATCGCCAAGAAATATACCAACCGCGGCCTGCAATTCCTTGACTTAATTCAGGAAGGGAACATCGGCCTGATGAAAGCGGTCGACAAGTTCGAATACCGCCGCGGCTACAAGTTCAGCACCTACGCGACTTGGTGGATCCGACAGGCGATCACGCGCTCGATTGCCGATCAGGCGCGCACTATCCGTATCCCGGTCCATATGATCGAGACGATCAACAAGCTTGTACGCACCTCGCGCCAATTCCTGCACGAGGAAGGCCGAGAGCCCACTCCTGAGGAAATGGCAGCACGCCTCTCCATGCCGCTGGAAAAGGTTCGCAAGGTGATGAAGATCGCCAAGGAACCGATTTCTCTTGAGACACCAATCGGTGACGAAGAAGATTCACATCTGGGCGATTTTATCGAAGACAAGAACGCAATTATCCCTGTGGATGCCGCGATTCAGGCGAACCTCAAGGAAACCGTCACTCGCGTGCTCGCATCGCTCACCCCGCGTGAGGAACGCGTGCTGCGCATGCGCTTCGGTATCGGCATGAACACCGATCACACGCTGGAAGAGGTAGGCCAGCAGTTCTCCGTGACTCGCGAACGTATCCGTCAGATCGAAGCGAAGGCGCTGCGCAAGCTAAAGCACCCAAGCCGCAGCCGGAAAATGCGTTCGTTCCTGGATCAGTAAGGTCGGTTTTCCCCATAAAGGCGCTTTCCGCTCTCGCGTTCTAGCTTGAATTGCGATACCCATTGTGCGGTGCAGCATTTTGGGGTTGGAACCATGCCAACCATTGCCATTATCAGCCAAAAGGGCGGGTCGGGTAAGACCACCATCGCCCTGCACTTGGCCGCGAGCGCTACGCAGGCGAAGCAGCCAGCCTGCGTCATCGATACCGACCCGCAAGCCACCGCGGCAACGTGGGGCGACTGGCGCGGGGATTTCTACCCGCTTGTTGTCACCAGCCCCCCCTGCCCGGCTCGCGAAGACCATCGAGCGTGCGCATAAGCAGGTCGAAGTAGACGTGGTGGTCATCGACACGCCGCCACACGCCGAAGCTGCGATGCGCGAAGCAATCAAAGCCGCTGATCTGGTGCTGATCCCTTCGCGCCCACGTGCGTTTGACTTGCACGCGCTCGAAGCTGTGGCTGAAATGATCGAGTTCGCAGGCAAGCCCGCCTATGTCGTGCTTAACGCTGTGCCTGCAGGCGCGACCCGCCAGATCGCAAAAGCCAAAGAGACCGCAAAACAGTTTGGTCTCAAAACCTGCCCCGTGACCTTTGGCGAGCGCGCGGACTTCCACCGATCCTCTGCCAAGGGCGAGGTCGCTTCAGAAATCGATGCGACCGGAAAAGCTGCTGCTGAAGCCAAAAAACTTTGGGCGTGGGCACGCAAGCAGGTAAGCTGATCACAGATCGCGGTAGAAAAGCCGGTATTCGGGGTAGAGAGAATCATCACCCTACCCTATGTGGTCAACATGCGTATCGCGATTGCATCTGACCACGCCGCCACCGAACTCAAATCAGAGCTTGCAGAGTGGCTGATGGAAGCCGGGCACGAAGTTGCAGACCTTGGGCCCCATTCGACCGAAAGCGTCGACTACCCTGACTATGGCTACAAGCTGGCCGAAGTTGTGGCTGATGGCACAGCAGAGCGCGGAATTGCCTTGTGCGGCAGCGGGATCGGAATCTCAATTAGCGTCAATCGCAATCCTGCTGTGCGCTGCGCCCTGGTTTCAGAGCCCTTGTCGGCGGCCTTGTGCCGCGAGCATAATGACGCAAACTGCATTGCCATGGGCGCGCGGCTGATCGGGATCGAAATGGCCAAGGCCTGCGTTGCAACATTTCTAGACACCGAATTTGCCGGCGGGCGCCACCAGCGCCGTGTCGACAAATTGTCCAACCCGCCCTTTAACACCGACACGATTGAGCCTCTCCAATGAGCACAGCACCCTCTACCGATACCGATATCATGCGCCGTTTCTGGCATGACAACCTGGCTGAAGCCGACCCTGAAATCGCAGAGGCGGTTGGCAAGGAACTGAAACGCCAGCAAGACAAGATCGAGCTGATCGCGTCTGAAAATATTGCTTCAAAGGCCGTGCTCGAAGCAACCGGCAGCGTGTTCACCAACAAATATGCAGAAGGCTATCCCGGCAAGCGTTACTATGGCGGTTGCGACTATGCCGACGTGGTTGAAACACTCGCAATCGATCGCGCGAAAGAACTGTTCGGGTGCAACTTCGCCAATGTTCAACCCAATTCGGGCAGCCAGATGAATCAGGCCGTGTTCCTTGCGCTGCTGCAGCCTGGCGACACCTTCATGGGCCTAGACCTCAATTCGGGCGGCCACCTGACCCACGGTTCGCCCGTGAACATGAGCGGCAAGTGGTTCAATCCCGTCGCCTATGGCGTACGCAAGGAAGACGAGCGTATCAACATGGACGATGTCATGGCCATCGCGAAAGAGCATAAGCCTAAACTCATCATCGCAGGTGGCACGGCCTATTCGCGCGTTTGGGACTGGGAGGCTTTCCGCAAGGTGGCCGATGAAGTCGGTGCATATCTGATGGTTGATATGAGCCACATTTCGGGCCTGGTCGCTGGCGGTGCGCACCCCTCACCCTTCCCGCATGCTCACGTGGTCACCAGCACGACTCACAAGAGCCTGCGCGGTCCACGTTCAGGGATCATCCTGTGGAACGATGAAGAGCTGACAAAGCCGATCAATATGGCGGTTTTTCCCGGTATGCAGGGCGGCCCACTGATGCATGTTGTCGCAGCGAAAGCCGTTGCATTCCGCGAGGCATTGCGCCCCGACTTCAAGGCTTACGCCAGCGCCGTGGTAGAAAACGCTCGGGCTCTGGCGGCCAGCCTCGAGGAAAACGGTCTGCGCATCGTGTCGGGCGGGACGGACAACCATTCCATGCTGGTTGATCTGACTGCCAAGGATGTGACCGGCAAGGATGCCGAAAAGGGCCTCGACCGCGCGTGGCTCACCTGCAACAAGAACGGCATTCCCTACGATACGCGCAGCCCCTTTGTAACAAGTGGTATTCGCCTTGGCACGCCAGCGGGCACTACCCGCGGTTTTGGACCCGCTGAATTCCGCAAGGTCGGCAAGCTGATCGCCGAAGTGGTCGACGGACTTGCCAAGAACGGTCCGGAAGGCGATGCTCAGGTCGAGGAAGCCGTGCGCGGTCGGGTATCGGAGCTGTGCGCAGCCTTTCCTGTCTACCCGGAGAGCTAAACCATGACTGACAAGAACCCTCAAGAAGGCAACATCTTCGAAGATGTGAAAGACGAAGTTGTCGGTATCGCCAAAGGGGGCGCGAAGCACCCTGGAACCAAGCCAGTTCTTACAGGCGCAGCTGTCGGCGCAGTCGCAGGCGCGCTTCTGCCCGTCGTGACGTGGCCTGTTGGTTTGATCGCGGGTGTAGGCATCGCGATCTACAGCCGCGTCAAGAAATAGCGGGATAGCTTCGACAAATCATGCGCTGCCCATTTTGCGCCCACGATGACACGCAGGTTAAAGACAGCCGCCCGACCGAGGATAACACCTCGATCCGGCGGCGTCGGCAATGCTCAAGCTGCGGTGCGCGTTTCACGACATTCGAGCGCGTCCAGCTGCGCGAAGTCATCGTTGTCAAAAGCGGAGACCGGCGCGAGGCATTCGATCGCAGCAAGCTGGAGCAATCGGTTACACTCGCCTGCCGCAAACGTGGGGTAGAACAGGAACGTATCGATCAGCTTGTCTCTGGCATCCAGCGACAGGTTGAAACAGCGGGTGATCCCGAAGTTGCCTCCTCTCGCATCGGCGGCATGGTGATGGACGGACTACGCCAGATCGACAGCGTCGCCTATATCCGCTTTGCCAGTGTTTATCGCGACTTCTCAGAGGCCAAGGACTTCGAAGAATTTGCCAGCACTGTGCAGGAAGCCGCGATAGATGGGACAAAGTAACCAGCCCGTCTTTGTGCTGGTTCGCCCGCAACTGGGTGAGAATATCGGCAAGGCAGCGCGCGCCATGCTCAACTTCGGGCTGACCGAAATGCGTATTGTTGCGCCGCGCGATGGCTGGCCCAACCCCGATGCCGGCCCCTCAGCTGCTGGCGCGGATATCGTTCTTGAACGCGCAAGAGTCTACGAGACCACAGCCGAAGCTGTCGCGGATTGTGCCCACGTCTATGCCACGACTGTGCGCAAGCGCGGCGTTACCAAGCCGGTGGTCGGGCCGGACGAAGCAGGCAGCGCGATCCACGCCGAGATTGGAAAGAGCGCGATCCTGTTCGGGCCTGAACGTTCAGGTCTGGAAACAGAGGATGTGGCTCTTGCCAGAACGATCCTTACAGTTCCCATCAACCCGGAATTCGGCTCACTCAATCTCGCGCAAGCTGTGATCTTGTGTGCCTATGAATGGTCAAAGCAGGCCGATCTGGTTCAACCCACTGCGGAAGACGAAGCGCTTCCCCCCGCCCCTCAAGAGGAACTAGATGGCTTGATCGCACATCTGGAGCGCATGCTGGAACCAAAGGGCTATTTTCTGCCGGAAGCGCGGGCAGAAGCTACCCGACGGACCTTGCGGACAGTTCTGACCAAACCCGGTTGGGATCACTTGCAAGTGCGAACATTGCGCGGGGTGTTGTCATCGCTTGATCGTGGTGATCGCAAATAAAGCGGAACGCTCGAGGAAACAGAGCGTTCTTCTGTAGACATTCAGATGGGCGTGTAGTTAAAGTACGCGTCCCCCCAACCCTCTCCATCCATAGGATTTTATTCATGTTTTCTACGATGCTAGCTCTTGCGCTGGTCGCACAAGCAGAACCTGCTCAGCCCGAAGTTCAAGAAGAAGAGCGCGCCGCCGAACAAGCTCAAGAAGAAAAGGCCGAAGACAAACCGATTTGCCGCCGGATCAGCACCGGCATGGGTTCACGCAAGAAAGAGCGTGTATGCATGACGAGCAAGGAATGGCGCGAATTCAATCGCGGCAACTAAACGCAGTTCGTTTCTGGAACGCGACTTCGATCAATCGCGCGTCGCGTCCCAGATTTCGAATTCATAGGCGATCGAGTTCTCGACCAGGAGATCCCAGATTGCCTCGATGCGATCACGAGGCATTCCTCTTGCTTCGGCTGCATCGCCTGCAGCGTTGATCACCGCAGCCTTGCGATCCTCGTCCCGTACGGTGTCACGCGATGGTTTTATCCGCGCGGCGGCACGCATGTAGTCAAACCTGCGCTCAAGCAACGCAATCAACTCTCTGTCAGTTGCATCTACGCCTGCCCGAACTTCGATCATGGAAGTACAGTCAGCAGGCATAACAATCGTATCAGTCATGGCCGCGCTCTTAGCCTCTGGCGCGCGTTTGTCGAGGGGGCATCTGATCTCCGATCCCCCTCTTGACGCGGTGCACAATCCTGCTATCTGCGCGCCTTCGCAAATTGGCTCCGCACCCCGGTGAAGCGGTAGCCGCGCTTGAAACTTTCTCAAACGCAGCGAGGCCGGGTTAAATGGTCGCCACAGGGGCGGCTCATGCAATTTGAAGGATAATCCATGACGAAGCGTACCAGCTCGAAGCATAAACTTGATCGCCGGATGGGCGAAAACATCTGGGGTCGTCCCAATTCCCCGGTGAACAAGCGTTCTTACGGCCCGGGCCAGCACGGTCAGCGCCGCAAGAGCAAGATGAGCGATTTCGGCTTGCAGCTGCGCGCCAAGCAGAAGCTTAAGGGCTATTACGGCGACGTAACCGAGAAGCAGTTCCGCTCTACTTACAAAGATGCAACCAAAATGAAGGGCGACACCGGTCAGAATCTGATCGGTTTACTTGAGCGCCGTCTCGACATGATCGTGTATCGCGCGAAGTTTGCACCAACCATCTTTGCCGCACGTCAGATAGTGTCGCATGGCCACATCTATGTGAACGGTGTGAAGTGCAACATTGCATCGCGTCGTTGTGATGTAGGCGATGTGATCAGCCTCGGCAGCAAGGCGAAGGAAATGGCGCTGGTTATCGAAGCCCAGAGCCTGCCAGAGCGTGACATTCCTGATTATGTTGCCCCTGACGGCAATGACAAGGTTCAGTTCACCCGCGTGCCGAAGCTGGACGAAGTGCCTTATCCGGTAACGATGGAACCGAACCTCGTGGTCGAGTTCTACTCGCGCTAATCCAAGAGATCAGCACGATATACAAACAGGGCGGCCTTTGCGGGTCGCCCTTTTTGTATTTGCCTAAATCCCTTTGCAGGGCCTATCCTCCGCGAAATGCGTATCCTGATCCTTGACGGGCACCCTGATGCCAACCGGCTTACGAGTCATCTTCTCGACTTGTATCAGGCAGGTTTAGCACACGGTGATGAAGTCGATCGGATTGCGGTGCGTGACCTGCAATTCGATCCGGTTTTGCATCATGGTTATGCCAAGCGAACCGGATGAGAGCCGGGCTTCCATCGTGTCGCTGCCTTGCTGGATGCTTGCGATCATTTGGTGGTCGCCTTCCCAATGTGGTGGGGGAGCGAACCAGCCCACCTTAAAGGCTTGCTTGATCGCGTCCTCTTACCCGGCCTAACCTTCGCCTATCATGATGACGACAACTGGTGGGACAAACTGATGGAAGGGCGCTCCGCCGATGTTATCGCAACTATGGACACCCCACCGCTGTTCTTGCGGTTGATGTATGGCAATGCGCTGATCAAGAGGTGGAAACTTCAGGTTCTGGGTTTCTGTGGATTCAAGCCATTGCGTTTTCTCGCCCTCAGACCCGTAAAGCATGGCGAAGCGGACAAGCCTTTGCCGAAATGGCGCAAACGAATTGAGAATATGGCGCGAACCGAAAGTCCCTCAGAGGCAGCCAAAAAGCGCGCAAGGCTGAAGAGCTTCTTGAACCGCTAAGCGGACAGGTAATCACGGCGGAAATCAGCAGCAAACGTTGCAAAGCGCTCTTCGGCAATCGCATCGCGCATGGCCTGCATCAACTGCTGATAGAAACTGAGATTGTGCTCAGTCACCAGCATAGCCCCCAGGATCTCACCCGATTTCTGCAGGTGATGCAGATAGGCGCGCGAGTACGTATTGCAGACATCGCAGGCGCATCTTTCATCAAGCGGGCCGGTGTCTTCTGCGTGTTTGGCGTTGCGTAGATTAAGCGGCCCGTGCCAGGTAAAGGCCTGACCATTGCGCCCTGATCGCGTAGGCAACACGCAATCGAACATATCTATCCCGCGTTCCACCGCGCCAACCAGATCATCGGGCTTGCCAACCCCCATTAGATAACGCGGTTTGTCTTGAGGTAGCTGGTCTGGGGCAAAGTCGAGCGTTGCGAACATTGCCTCTTGCCCCTCGCCCACTGCAAGCCCGCCGACTGCATAGCCATCAAAGCCGATCTCGGTTAGCTTGTCGGCGCTGATTTGGCGCAAATCTTCATCAAGCGCGCCCTGTTGGATACCGAACAAGGCTGATTTTGCGGCGTGTTCTCCGCCGCTATCAAAGCCATCCCGGCTGCGCTTTGCCCAACGCATCGACAGCTCCATGCTTTCTGCGATCACATCACGGGGCTGATCTGCACGCGGACATTCGTCAAACGCCATGACGATGTCGGACCCAAGCAAGCGCTGTATCTCCATCGATCTTTCTGGCGTGAGCATATGCTTGGAGCCATCGATATGGCTGCGGAACTCGACGCCTTGCTCGGTTAGCTTGCGCAGATCGGATAAGCTCATAACCTGATAGCCGCCACTATCTGTCAGGATCGGCCGCTGCCAGTTCATGAAGCTATGCAACCCGCCCAAGCGCGCAACACGCTCTGCACCGGGGCGCAGCATCAGGTGATAGGTATTGCCAAGGATAATGTCCGCGCCAATCTCTCGCACCATCTCCGGCTTCATCGCCTTCACCGTCGCGGCGGTCCCAACGGGCATGAAGGCAGGCGTGCGAATGTCGCCCCGCTGCATCTTGATACACCCGGTGCGGGCCTTGCCGTCCGTGGCGCTTATAGTGAATTTGAACCGTTCGCTCATGGCGCTACCCGCTAGCCGCCAGAGACAATCATGTCACTCAAAAGAAAAAGGCCGACGATGCAACGCACCGCCGGCCTGTTCCTGTTTCTCGATGATTAGAAAGAGAAAACGAATCCAGTGGTGCCACGGACCGTGTCGAACGAAACTGTGTCGACATTGAAACGCAGCTTTCCGCCTGCGAGCGGAATATCGATGCCAGCACCGACGATCAGATCACCATCGCTGGTGTCAACACCGTCCAGGTCGCCATCGTCGAGCTCAACATTCAGAATTTCTTCAACGTCGAGTTCGATTTCCTGGTAGCCACCACGCAGTTAGTATTTGGTGCCGCTTGAATCGACGATATCGAAACCCTCGGCTTCGTCGGAACCGATACCAAGATCATGGTAGCCAGCTGATACGCCGATGAATGTTTCGGTTTCGTTGGAATCCTGAGCCAGCGCAGCGGCTGGCGTCATCATAGCCGCTGCGAACAGCCCTGCTACAAACTGCTTTTTCATTCTTTTGTACTTTCATTCTTCACCGCTCAGGGGGCGAGCGGCGCAGCCCATATCGTTCCCAAGCCCGAGGCCAACAAGGCAACTTAAAGTCGCATTTTACTGTTTATATTCGATAATCTGAGGGTGTTGTAATACGGTAACACACAGCGCGTTCTGGTTAGGCTCTCAGGCGCCATCCGGTCTTGAAGATGAAAGCAATTATCGCTGTACAGGCTGCCAAAAATCCCAGCGTGATACCCAGAGACAGGCCAAAGCCTACGTCTCCACTGCCATAGAATGTCCAACGCAGCCCGCTGACCAGATAAACGATCGGATTGGCGAGCGCTATCTTGCCCCACGGCTCTGGCAACATGTCGATCGAATAAAACGTGCCACCGAGGAAGGTCAGAGGGGTTAAGAACAACATCGGAATAATGCCAAGCTTCTCGAAATTGTCCGCCCATACGCCAAGGATGAAGCCGAAGAGTGAAAAGCTTGCAGCGACCAGCATGATATAGATCACCGCCAGGATCGGGTGCGCGATGGTGTAATCGACAAACAGGTTTGCGGTAATCAGGATAATGCTGGCCAGGATTAGGCTTTTCGCGGCTGCCGCGCCGACAAAACCAATTAGTGTCTCCGCGACGCCAACGGGCGCAGAAAGCAATTCGTAGATGGTTCCCGTAAACCGCGGCATGTAAATGCCGAAACTAGCGTTCGAAGTCGTCTCACCCAGCAAGGTAAGCATCAACAGTCCAGGGATAATGAACGCGCCATATTGCACACCATCAATCGGTTCCATCCGGCTGCCGATCGCCGATCCAAACACAATGAAATACAGCGATGTCGTCAAGACTGGCGCAAGGATCGACTGGAACGCAGTGCGAAAAGCGCGGGTGACCTCACGTTTGAAGATCGACCATGCGCCGCGAAAATTGAACCCCATCATGCCAGTTCCTCTTCGCCAAGCAGTGATACGAAGATATCTTCAAGCGAACTCTCGTGCACATCGATGCCGGTGTAGTCGATGCCAGCTGCGGTCAGTGCCTTTGTCAGTTCAGCAACCTCGGACTTGCCCTTGCCTGTGCCATCGCCGCCGCGATAACACAGCGAACGTCCACCTTGCTCGATCTCGACAGGAAAGTGAGCGAGTGCTTTCGGCAACTCGGCAAGAGGTGAAGCCAGCTCGATATGTGCTTCAGTCCGGCCCAAACGCTGCATCATGGCAGCCTTGTCGTCGACCATCAGCAAGCGTCCCTGATTGATAATCCCGACACGGTCCGCCATTTCTTCGGCCTCTTCGATGTAATGGGTGGTCAGGATGATTGTAACACCGCGTTCGCGCATGGTGCCGATCAGCTCCCACATGCCTTTGCGCAACTCGACGTCTACCCCAGCAGTGGGTTCGTCGAGGAAAAGCAAGTCAGGTTCATGGGCCAGCGCCTTCGCGATCAGCACACGTCGTTTCATGCCGCCTGAGAGCGCCATGATCCTTTCGCCGCGCTTGTCCCAAAGGCTAAGCGCGCGCAGTATCTCTTCAATCCTGCCAGGATCGGGTGGATAGCCGAAAAGGCCGCGTGAATAGCTGACCGCGTCAATCACCGGTTCGAACATGTCTGTAGAGAGTTCTTGCGGCACCAAGCCTATCCGCGCTCTGGCATGCCGCCAGTTCCTGGCAAGATCATGCCCGAACGCGCGTATCGTGCCAGAAGTTGGTCGGACCAGACCGCAAACCGCACCGATCAATGTAGTCTTGCCGGCTCCGTTAGGCCCAAGCAGCGCGAATATCTCACCCTGCCGGATCTCCAGATCAACACTGTCCAGCGCTTTGAGACCACTGGGATAGACTTTGCTGAGGCCATGCAGCTCAAGGATCGGTTCGTTCATTGCAACCGATTAGGGCAGCAATAATGATGAGTCACCATACGAATAGAACCTGTAGCCATGCAAAATTGCATGCTCATAAGCTTCCATCATGCGTTCGCGACCGATGAGCGCGCTGACAAGCATCATCAGTGTGGATTTGGGCAGATGGAAGTTTGTCATCAACCCGTCGACACCCTTGAAGCGGTATCCCGGCGTGATGAAAATATCGGTGTCACCTTCAAACGGGGCAATGGTTCGATCTTCGCGGGCCGCGCTTTCCAGCAGCCTCAGTGAGGTTGTCCCAACTGCAATAATCCGCCCTCCTGCAGCGCGCGTTGCGTTGAGGCGCTCAGCAACTTGAGGCGTAATCCGCCCCCATTCCGAATGCATCTGATGGTCGTCGGTGTCATCGGCCTTAACCGGCAGGAATGTGCCCGCACCGACATGCAGGGTCAGCGTTTCGTGCTGGATACCTGCTGCGTCCAATTCTGAAACCAGGCGTTCTGTGAAATGCAAGGAAGCCGTTGGTGCAGCAACTGCGCCATCCTCTTGCGCAAACATCGACTGGTAATCTTCATAATCCTGCGCGTCGATCTGGCGCTTGCTCGCGATATAGGGCGGCAATGGCATTGTGCCTGCACGGTCAAGCAACACTTCGACGGGTTCATCACCCTCGAAAAACAGTGTGAAGCTGCCGTCCGAATTTCGCTTCTCTGCAGTGGCGGTCACGCCGCCGCCGAAAACAATCTGATCGCCTTCCTTCAGACGCTTCGCATTACGAATGAACGCGATCCATCGGCGCAGATCCTCACGCTTGTGCAAAGTCGCTCCGATCCTGGCCACTCCGCCTGCACGACGGCCTTCTAACTGCGCGGGAATGACACGGGTGTCGTTGAACACCAGTACATCGCCCCGTTTGAGAAGCCTCGGCAGGTCCCGCACACCCAAGTCTTCAAATGCGCCCTCGCCCGGAACATAGAGCATGCGCGCCGCATCACGTGGGCGCACGGGACGCAGCGCGATCAGCTCTTGCGGGAGCTCGAAGTCAAATAGATCAACACGCATGATTGGCGCGCCTTAAGGTGCACCAATCGCAATGGAAAGAGAGATTAGCTTAGCGGCGCGCTGAGAAGATCAGCAGTGATCTCTTCTTCAACCGGCGCCTCGGGCTGCGGGAACAGCTGCGGCTTATTGTCCGAAGCAATGCTGGCCTGAAGAATGCGCGTAGGATTGGCAGGCGGTTCGCCGCGAGTGATCGTATCCACCCCGTCCATATTCGAAATCACGCGGCCAAAGTTGGTGTAACGTTTGTCTAGGCTGAAACGAGGATAGAATACAATGAAGAACTGGCTGTTCGCGCTGTTCTCATCTGTCGCGCGGGCCATCGAAACAGTTCCGCGAATGTGCGGGCGCGGATTAAATTCTTCCTCAAGGTCAGGCATCGCAGAGCCGCCTTGCCCAGTGCCGGTGGGATCGCCGCCCTGCGCCATAAAGCCGTCGATGACACGGTGAAAGATCACACCATCGTAGAACCCGGTACGGGTCAGTGTCTTTACACGCTCGACATGGTTGGGCGCCCAACCCGGCATCAGGCGGATTGCAACACGCTCACCATTGGATAGATCGAGCAGCCAAACATTGTCAGGGTCCGCTGTCACATCGTAATTGATCGAATATTGAACCGCGGAAGCCGGCGCCTGTTCAACGGCCTCAGTCTCAGCGTCTTGTGCAGGCGCCGCGGCCGGAAGGCCAAGCAAGGCCGCTGAAATAGAGGCTGCGAGTATTTTCTTCATCATGTTCAAGGTCACGCGATCTTAATGTCCTGATTTTCTGACATGCGATCTAGCGGCAAGCATCTGTCGCCGCAATGAATGATCGCCCCACTCTACACAGAGCGCTGTTTTGGAACCCGCGCTATCACGTCTTCGCGCACGGAAGCGGTCACGAACTTGGATATTTCTCCGCCGTAGATCGCAACCTCTTTGACCAGCCTGCTCGCAATATGCTGCAAAGAGATATCTGCCATCAGGAACACTGTCTCGACGTCATGATTAAGTTGGCGGTTCATGCCGGTGAGTTGATATTCGTATTCGAAGTCTGTGACACCCCGAATGCCGCGAATGACCGTGCCCGCGCCCATTTCATCGGCAAAATCGACCAACAGAGAGTCAAACCCGACTACCCGGATGCTGCCATCACCGATCCCCGCAACCTCGCGCTTTACCATCGCGATTCGTTCATCATCGGAAAACATGGGTGATTTGGCGGCGTTGGTCGTCACACCGATGATCAGCTCATCAACCAGCTTCGCGCCACGTTCAATGATGTCCATATGGCCCAGGGTGATCGGGTCAAATGTGCCCGGATAGATACCTATGCGTTTCTTCACCTGTCCCTCTCCACAATGTAACGCGCGACTGCAGCCAGCATCTTGGCATCATCGCCGTGCACTGACAAATGACCGATCGCCTGATCGACCAGCGCGCACGCCTGTTCCCGAGCCTTGTCCACGCCCATCAGTGTCACGAAAGTCTGCTTGCCTTGGCGCTCATCCTTGCGCAGAGCCTTTCCGGCTATCTCGGCATCGCCTTCCACATCGAGCAGATCATCTGCAATTTGGAAAGCGAGCCCGATGTCGCGCGCATAGGCGCGCAGGTGCCCCCTTCCCTCAGGCTGAACATGGCCCAGGATCGCTCCCATTTCGACAGAAGCGGCCAGCAATGCGCCAGTTTTCAGTTGCTGCAAGCGCGTGATTGTGTGGAGATCATAGTCTTCACCCTCGGCCATCATATCCATCATCTGGCCGCCAGCCATACCGTCCTTGCCGCTAGCGGTACCGAGTGTCAGGATCAGTTCGGATCGGGTGAACGGATCTTCACTGGCGTCCGTGTCCGCAAGAATTTCAAACGCGAGCGCATGCAATGAATCACCTGCCAGAACCGCAGTTGCCTCATCGAACTCCACATGAACCGTAGGCTTCCCGTGGCGCAGCGAGTCATCATCCATACACGGCAAGTCATCGTGGATCAGGGAGTAGACATGGATCGCTTCCACTGCACAGGCAGCGCGCAATGCAGCATCCCGGTTCACACCGAACATTTCGGCTGTGCTAACCAACAGCAGCGGGCGAACACGCTTGCCGCCGCCAATCGCTGCGTAGCGCATAGCCTCTACCAGACGCGCCCGGCCGTCCTGCGGCACCGGCAAAATCGCGTCAAAAACGCTGTCCACTTCGCGTTGAACCCGCGCGAGACCTTCTTTCAACAGACTGTGTTCCATCCCCAAAGACACCGACCTATCCGTCGGTATCGAATGGGACAGTCGAACTGGCCGCACCGTTGGCGTCTGTCACGATCTTCTCAATGCGTGCCTGCGCATCATCAAGCCGGGCTTGGCACAGCTTTCGCAACTTCTCACCGCGTTCATAAAGCGTAATTGATTGATCGAGCGGAACGCTGCCGCTTTCCAGCTGCTGGACCACTTCTTCCAGTGCAATCAATGCCTGCTCGAAACTCAATTGGCTAAAGTCTTTCTCTGACACGTCTTTTCTGATCCCCTGACTGGCAAGAAGCATTGACCGCCCTCATGCCGACGGTCAAGCTGCGATGCAATAGAATGGGAGTCGTGAATGACAAAGTGGGTAATAGCCTACATCTCCGCCGCCATCGTGTTCGGCGTTATGGATGCAATATGGCTTCGATGGGCAGGCCCGAATTTGTATGAGCCCGTGATTGGCGAGATCATGGCGGAAAACTTCCGTATTGCGCCTGCGGCTGCATTCTATCTCGTTTACCTCGCCGGAATGTGCTGGTTCGCGATCAAGCCCGGGCTTGAAAGCGGGCAAGTGTCTACTGCGCTGCTCAATGGCGCGATACTCGGCGCGGTTTGCTACGCCACTTTTGACCTGACAAGCCAGGCTGTGTTCAAGGTTTGGGCGACACACATCAGCGTCGCGGATATCTTGTGGGGGACATTTGTAACCGGAACCTCGGCGGCGATTGCCACCTGGGTCACTCTCAAGTTCTCTGGTTAAGCGAATGTT
Organism: uncultured Altererythrobacter sp.; assembly: GCF_913057185.1. NCBI lineage: Bacteria > Pseudomonadati > Pseudomonadota > Alphaproteobacteria > Sphingomonadales > Erythrobacteraceae > Altererythrobacter > uncultured Altererythrobacter sp. The sequence goes on along the minus strand of NZ_CAJXNK010000002.1, from coordinate 514,575 downwards.
TATAGGCCACTTTGCTCCTGCCTTTGCCGCTGCAGCGGTCAGCCCCCGTTCGCCGAAACTGGGCACGCTCTTCATCGCCGCCCAGCTGGTCGATTGGGCATTCTTTTGCTTCGCGATAATCGGCATCGAAGCGATGCGAATTGATCCAACGGCCACGGCAATGGTCCCGTATGATCTATATCATATGCCCTACACGCACAGTCTGCTGGGGACTGGTGTATGGGCCGTCATATTCGGACTGCTTGTCTTTGCCATAATGCGCGAAGCTGTAGCAGGCATCCTGGCCGGTCTGGTCGTTCTGTCACATTGGGTGCTCGATTTTCTGACACACAGACCCGACCTGACGCTGGCAGGTGGCGATTCACTTTATGGGCTGGGCCTGTGGAATCTGCCTTTTGTCGCTATTCCACTCGAACTCGCCATCACGCTGGGTGCCTTTTATTGGTTTGTGAAGCGCACAAGGGGACCAGTTGGTCCACCATTGGTCTTGCTTGCTTTGCTGCTGGTTATGCAGGCTGTGAACTGGTTCGGCCCACATCCAGAGGAGGCCGGCCTTGGCCTGTATATTCAGGCGTTGGTGGCCTTTGCCGTGCTGACATTGCTCGCGCGTTGGGTCGGGGACAATCGCAAGCACAAGCGCGCACGGGGCTAGCGCAAATATTACCTCAACGCTAAGGGCGCTGGCATGGCTACTACTGCATCTGAAATCACCCCAGACGTCGTCGAACAGCACGGCCTTTCTCCGGAAGAATACGAGCGTGTTCTCCATGCGCTTGGGCGCGAACCCAATCTGGTTGAGCTAGGCATATTTTCTGTCATGTGGTCAGAGCATTGCTCTTACAAAAGCTCGCGCTTGCACCTGAAGAAACTGCCGACCGAGGCGCCTTGGGTAATCTGTGGTCCGGGCGAGAACGCTGGCGTTATTGATATTGGCGATGGTCAGGCGGCGATCTTCAAGATGGAAAGTCACAACCACCCCAGTTACATCGAGCCATATCAGGGTGCAGCGACAGGCGTCGGCGGCATCCTGCGCGATGTATTCACCATGGGCGCGCGCCCGGTTGCAAACGCCAACGCGCTGCGATTTGGCCGCCCGGATCATCCCAAGATGCAGCATCTGGTCAAAGGCGTGGTCGCGGGCATCGGCGGCTATGGCAATTGCGTGGGCGTGCCTACGGTTTGCGGCGAGACCAATTTCCACCCCGCTTACGATGGCAATATCCTGGTCAACGCGATGACCGTTGGCGTCGCGGACGCAGACAAGATTTTCTATTCGGCTGCGACCGGGGTTGGCAATCCGATCGTCTATGTCGGCTCAAAGACCGGCCGCGATGGCATTCACGGTGCAACCATGGCGAGCGCGGATTTCGAAGAAGACGCAGATGCCAAGCGCCCTACTGTGCAAGTGGGTGACCCGTTCACGGAGAAGCTGCTGATCGAGGCCTGCCTCGAACTGATGGCGACAGATGCGATCGTCGCGATTCAGGACATGGGCGCAGCGGGCCTCACCTCTTCCAGCGTCGAAATGGCGACCAATGGCAAGGCGGGCATCCGGCTCGACATGGACAAGGTGCCATGCCGCGAGGAAGGCATGACGCCATATGAAATGATGCTGAGCGAGAGCCAGGAGCGGATGCTCATGGTGCTGAAGCCTGGCAAGGAAGCCATGGCAGAAGCGATCTTCAAGAAGTGGGAACTTGATTTCGCGGTGATCGGCGAAGTCACCGATACGCGCCACATGGTGCTAGAATTTGGCGGTGAAGTCGTTTGCGACATTCCGCTTGGGCCGCTGGCTGCCGATGCCCCCGAGTATGACCGTCCTTACCTCTCTAAAGAGAAATACACCGCGTGGGCGTCAATCACGCCCATGCACGACGCGCCCGATAGCGCCGATCCGGGTGCAGACTTGCTCAAAATGATGGCCAGCCCGCAACTGGCCTCTCGCGCCTGGATTGCCGAGCAATATGACAGCCAGGTGATGGGTGACACCATTCAGACTGGCGGTGATGCGGGTGTGGTGCGGGTGCACGGCACGAAGAAGGCGCTTGCGATCAGCACCGATTGCACGCCGCGCTATGTTTATGCCGATCCTTATGAGGGCGGAAAACAAGCGATAGCAGAGGCCTATCGCAATTTGTGTGCGGTCGGTGCGCGTCCGCTCGCGGTGACCAACTGCCTCAATTTTGGCAACCCGCAGCGGCCCGAAATCATGGCACAATTCGTTCACGCACTCGAAGGCATGGGCGATGCCTGCCGCATGCTCGATTTCCCGATCGTTTCCGGCAATGTCAGCCTCTATAATGAGAGCAAGGCGACAGGCGGCGGCTCAGCGATCCTGCCCACCCCTGCCATCGGCGGCGTCGGCATTATCGATGATTACGATCACATGATGACAATGGGCTTCAAGAATGAGGGTGACACGCTCTATCTGGTCGGCCCTGAATTCTGGGCCAAGCCAGACCCGACACGTTCGCACCTTGGCAAATCACTCTGGCTGCAAATCGTCCATGGCCGTGATGAAGGGCGCACTCCGCCGACAGATCTTGTGGTTGAACGCAATGCGGGCAAGATCATTCACGAGCTGATCGAGGATGGCCTGGTCAACGCAGTGCATGATCTGTCTGATGGCGGATTGGCCGTAGGCTTGGCTGAAATGGCACTGGCGAGCGGACTGGGCGCAGATGTCGAAGCGCATCCGGATTATAGCGCCGCGCAGTGGTGGTTTGGCGAAGATCAGGGGCGCTATATTATCTCGGTTCCTAACACCGAAGCGCTCAATCATGCGCTTGCCAAAGGCACGGAGAATGCAGAAACCGCGCAGATCGGTTTCCGTCGCATCGGCACCGTTGGCGGTGACAACCTGCTTGGAATCTCTCTTGCCGATCTTCGTGAGGCGCATCAAAGCTTCTTCCGCGACTGGATGGAGGCATAGAGCTCTTCCAGGCAATTCTGCACTATGGCGGTCATTGGCTAGCGCCGTTTGTGATCTCGGCAGTTATCTGGCGCAGGAAATGGATCCGCGCAGGGTTTGTGATTGCCGCTGGAAATTTGATCGACCTGGATCATCTCATGGCCGATCCGATTTTCGATCCCAACCGATGCAGTATCGGGTTTCATTTGCTGCATGGCTGGGAAGCCGCAGTCATCTACCTGCTCATGCTGGGGGTGCCCAAATGGTGGGTTCGCGCTTTTGCTTTGGGCGCTTTGTGGCATTTGGCGGTCGACTATGGCGACTGCGTGATGATGCAGGCCTCTTAAGCCGCCAATGCCTCTGGCATGATCATGTCTTCGTCTTGCAACCCTTCTTCGAACAGCTGCGCGATACATTGGCGATAGATCAGCGGCTCACCGATATTCAGGCGTTTGCGCGCTTCATCGATGTCCTCTCGCATAAGGGCCTCGATGTCCTGATGCGCGATCTTGGCCGCAGCCCTGCCTAGCTTGCGACCTTCGCGCAGAGCGTCAAAGATTGGCGCCTTGGTCGGCACTTCCTTCAATCGGTTGCGCGTTCCCGCATAGGCAATGAAAAGAATGCCCAGATTGTGGTTCTGCTCGTAACTAAAGCCCAGCAGGCACGCCTCACCTAGCCCGTCGCGATTGTATGTAGTCAGCACGTGAAAGAGATCATGCGTGTCACGCAGCCGTTCGAAATACCATTCGGTCTGATCCTGATGGCGTTTCTCGGCGGGTTGCCACTTGTGACTTTCAGCCACAAGCCCGGCTGCTGACAGACCTTCGCGCTTCATGAAGCGGATATAGTGCTGCGCCACGGTGTTGGGCCCGCAATCTGCCCAGCGTTCGTGATCGTCGAGCATGGCCGGAATGTTCACTTCCTCGCGCATCATGCGTTGGCCTTCGGGTGAGCGAATAAAGTCCCAACCCTGCTTGTGACCTTTGCGCCCCTTGAGCGCCTCTATGATATGAAAAACCTGCTCGGTGTCTTCCTTGTCCGCAACAAGTTTGCGGAAGTGCTTCAACACCTTGAAAGGCCTGAAACCGGTGGTCTTGCGACCTGGTGCAACCAAAGGACGATCAATAACAGCCATTGCAAGCTCCCGAGTAGCTGGTCGCAACTTACATCATTGTAAATTCGCTGTCCACGCCCTCGGCGGTGTAACGACTTTCGTTCCGAGCTCGAATGCGCAAGAGGAGGAAACATGCAAGACACCGATACCCTGCCCTATTCGCTGCCGGCTTTGTCCGATGAGGAAAGCATAGCTCGCGCGCGATCGCTGCGTGACCGATTGAAAGAGCGCCGCACATGCCGGTACTTTTCAGACGAGCCAGTACCACGCGAAGTCATCGAGGCTGCCATCGAAGCTGCGGGCAGTGCTCCCAATGGCGCGAACCATCAGCCCTGGCATTTTGCGGTGGTGTCCTCCGCAGACAAGAAACGCGCCATCCGCGAAGCCGCAGAAGAAGAGGAACGTCGCTTCTATGGAGCAGACGGGGACAAGCCCAAGGCAAGCGAGGAATGGCTAGAGGCACTCGCCCCCATCGGGACGGACGAAAGCAAGCCCTTTTTGGAGACTGCACCTTGGCTGATCGTGGTCTTCGCCCAGCGCAAGGGCGGGATCGAGGAAGATGGCAAAACGCAGAATTACTACGTTAACGAAAGCGTGGGCATCGCTTGCGGAATGCTGATTGCGACATTGCACGAAGCCGGCTGCGCAACATTGACGCATACCCCGTCACCCATGGGTTTCCTGCGCGAAATCTGTCAGCGGCCAGAGCACGAAAAGCCTCTGATGATCGTTGTTGTGGGCCATCCCAGCGACGACGCGACTGTGCCGGCGCATGCCGTGAAGAAGAAACCGCTTAGCCAGATTGCAAGTTGGCTTTAGGCTAATCGAACGGGAGGTTAGCTCGATGGAAAAGACGTGGCCGGTCTGGATTGGGGGCATGCTAGGCCTTGCAGCCATTGCATTCGCGTTTGCGACACAGGCAGGCGTGGTCAATCAATGGCATGAGGCCGCCCATTACACAGCCCGCGTTGGCTTCCCCCTCCTCATTCTCGCCTACGTTGCAAGGCCGCTGGTCGAACTAACCCGCAGCGAGTTGGCGAAGTACATTCTGGCACGGCGGAAATACTTCGGTCTTGGCTTCGCCGTCGCGCATACAATCCACTTGGCGGCGCTGATCACAGCGATTGAAGTGTCGGGCGAAGGCAAAGGCATTGTGACCTATGTCTTTGGCGGCGCTGCCTATACGATCCTGTATGTCATGGCTTTCACATCCAACACCGCTGCAATGAAGGCCATGGGCGCTTGGTGGAAACGCGTTCACCGCGTGGGCATCCATTATCTCTGGTTCATATTCTTCCAGAGCTATGCCGGTCGTATGGCCGACCCCGAACAAGCAATGGTCGCGATACCGTTCACCATCATTGCTCTGGCCGCAGCAGCTGTCCGGTTTACAGCATGGTGGAAGTCGCGGCAGCGCAAGCGCGCTCAAGCGGATAGCTAACCGCGAACCCAATCCTCTTCCGGGATGCCGAGCAGGCGTAGCACCGACGTCAGGTCGCCACTGTCGATCCACGCATTTGCGGCCTGTTTCGCTTTGGGCTTGGCCTTGTATGCAAAGCCGTAGTGCGCAGCCTCCAGCATCGGAATGTCGTTGGCTCCGTCACCCATAGCAAGCGAAACTGCGCCCTCACCCAATCTCGCCAGCTCGCTCTTCAACGTAGCGCGCTTGACTGAACTGTCGACAATCGGGCCCACCAATCCACCGGACAGCTTGCCTCCAGCAACATCTAACCGGTTGCCTACGACATGTTCAAAGCCAAGCAGCCGAGCCACCGGATCTGCAAAATGGTGAAAACCACCGGTGACGAGGACGGTCTGGCAATCGTGCTCTTTGAGAGTCTGCACCAGCTCGCGTGCGCCCGGCATCGGAAAAATCCGTTCATTCAAGCACAGCTGGATCGCGCCTTCATCCAATCCAGCCAGCAGTTTTACACGTTCACGCAAAGCCTCTTCAAAATCTAGCTCACCCTGCATCGCGCGTTCGGTAATCGCGGCAATCTGCGGCTTAATCCCGGCATAATCCGCCAGCTCGTCGATACATTCCTGCCCGATCATGGTAGAATCCATGTCCGAGATGAACAGGTCTGGCAGATCAAAGCCGTGATCGCTGATTAACGCTGCCTCTGCGCCCAAAGCTTCACTCAACACACGCGATAGAAGCGAAGGATCATACTCACCGCTCCACTCAAACTCGTGCACGCCTTCGTCGATCTCGACCGGCTCGAACGCTGCGCCAAGTTCAATCAGCCATGCCGGCGGATTGCTCAAACGAGTTTCAAGCTGAGCTGCGTCTGCTATCAGACGGGCGATGGGCACGGGAGAATCTCCGAATAGAAAACCGGTTGCGCTCATCGCAGGGCCAACCGCCAGCGGCAAGAGCGCAATTGCTTTGCGGCTGGCAAGCGCACGTTTGGCCAAGGGCCTGCGAACCGCCATCATCAATGCGGACAGCATGCAGGTTTATCGCGATATACCCGTGCTCGCCGCTTCTCCGGACGCAGATGAGCAGAGCCAGTGCCCGCATAAGCTTTATGGCGCATGGGATGGATCGGAGGCTTGCTCCGCTGCGGACTGGGCTGCGCGTGCGAAGCAAGAGATTGCGGCAGCGCATACGGCAGGCGCTCTGCCCGTCCTCGTTGGCGGCACAGGTATGTATATGAAGGTACTGCTGGAAGGGATCGCGCCCATCCCCGAAATCGATCCGGAGATACGCTCGCAAGTTCGCGCGATGGATACGGGTCTAGCATATGCCGCGCTCCAAACCGAAGACGCAGAGCGAGCTGCCCTGTTGGAGCCAACTGATAGCCAGCGAATTGCACGCGCGCTGGAAGTGGTGCGGTCTACAGGTCAGACACTCGCACACTGGCAATCACGCAAGGAGGGCGGGATTCAAGACGACATCGATTTGCATCCGCTCATCCTGCTGCCAGATCGTGATTGGCTTTATGAGCGATGTGATCGACGCTTCGTGCAAATGTTGGAAAGTGGGGCGATTAAGGAGGTTGAGGCGTTGCTATCACGAAACCTGAATCCCGATTTGCCGGTCATGCGCGCTATCGGCGTTCCGGAGATCGCGGCGTTGGTGAAAGGAGAACTTTCCCGAACCGAAGCAATCACCGCTGGTCAGCAATCGACGCGCAATTATGCCAAGCGGCAATACACATGGTTTCGGCGACAACCACCGGAAGATTGGCCAAGGATCGAGTCATCAAATGTCGATTTTGAGCCTTATTTCGCATCATTATTACAGCGATAACGGTTGACACGATAGATTCGAACGCATAGCGAGACTTGCAGAGGCCCGGTGTTGCAGTCCCTGCACCGGGCCTGCTTATTTAGGGGCCAACTGAGCCAGAGATGCGGGAAAGTTCCTGCGCAGATGGAAGGAAGCAAAAGTGTCGAGCGAACGCAGCGGCGCCAAAATCCTGGTAGATTGCCTGATCGATCAGGGGGTCGAATTTGTATTCGGCTATCCCGGTGGCGCCGTCCTCCCCATTTACGACGAACTGTTTGGAGACGAACGCATTCGCCACATCCTGGTGCGCCATGAAGCCGGCGCGGCACATGCGGCAGAAGGTTATGCTCGTTCAACCGGTAAACCCGGCGTGGTTCTGGTTACATCAGGGCCGGGTGCGACCAATGCCGTTACCGGAATTGCGGATGCATTTCTCGATTCGATCCCGCTGGTAGTTATCACCGGCCAGGTCCCTACCCCGCTGATCGGGACCGATGCATTTCAGGAAGCCGACACCGTGGGCATCACGCGCCACTGCACCAAGCATAACTACCTGGTGAAAGATCCGGCGGATCTGAAGCCGACTTTGGAAGAAGCTTTCCGGATCGCCACTACTGGTCGGCCTGGCCCAGTTGTTGTCGATATTCCCAAAGACGTGCAAATCGCAGTTCCTTCGATCCAGCGCGCCTCCAAATCGGCGGCGCATCGCTATGAACCGCAAATGGTTGGCAGCGCGGAAGCGATTGCAGAAGCAGTTGAATTGCTTGCCAATGCAGAGCGCCCGATCCTCTACACCGGTGGCGGTGTTATCAACTCCGGCCCTGAAGCGAGCAAACTTCTGCGCGAATTGCAGGACCTGACTGGAGCTCCGCTGACAAGCACGCTGATGGGGCTTGGCGCGTTTCCGGCAAATCATCCCGATTGGCTTGGCATGTTGGGCATGCATGGCACTTACGAAGCCAATCTGGCGATGAACAAATGCGATGTGATGTTGTGCGTCGGCGCACGATTTGATGACCGCGTTACAGGTAGGCTCGACGCGTTCTCGCCTGAATCGACTAAGATCCACATCGATATCGACCGCAGTTCAATCAACAAGACGGTACCGGTTGATTTGCCCATACTGGGTGACTGCGCCGCTGTCCTGAGCCAGCTGATTGCCGCTTGGGGTGATCGCAAGCCGCAAGATCTGGGCGAGTGGAAAGCCCACATTGCGGGTTGGCGCGCGCGCGAATGCCTGGCCTATCCGGAAAAGTCAGAGATGATCATGCCGCAAAAAGCGGTCGAGAGGTTGTTCGCGCTAACCAAGGATCGCAATCCGATCATCACAACCGAAGTTGGCCAGCACCAGATGTGGGCGGCACAATACTTCGGCTTCAACGATCCGAACAAATGGCTGACCTCTGGCGGGCTTGGTACCATGGGTTATGGCCTGCCCGCGGCAATCGGCGCGCAGCTCGGCAATCCGGACGATCTGGTGATCGATATTGCTGGCGAAGCATCGATCCAGATGAACATTCAGGAGCTTGGCACAGCCAGCCAGTATCGCTTGCCAGTCAAGGTGTTCATCTTGAACAATAAATATATGGGCATGGTTCGCCAGTGGCAGGAACTGACCTATGAAAGCCGCTATTCCAACAGCTATTCGGACAGCTTGCCCGATTTCGTGAAACTGGCCGAAAGCTATGGCTGGACCGGAATCCGCATCCACGACGAAAGCGAATTGGATGCGGGGATCGAAGCCATGTTGGCAGCCGATGGACCGGTGATGGTGGATTGTCTTGTGTCCAAGGATGCAAACTGTTTCCCCATGATCCCGTCAGGGGCTGCGCATACCGAGATGCTCCTTTATGGAGACCAAGTCCAAGGCACGATGGACGACGAAGCAAAAGCGCTGGTTTAGGAATATCCGACAATGAAAATCAGAGACGCAGCGTCCGAGCGGCACGTCCTTAACGTTACCGTCGACAATGAACCGGGTATTCTGGCCAAGATCACCGGCCTGTTTACCGCGCGCGGATATAACATCGACAGCCTGACCGTGGCGGACATATCCGAAGACCATGCTGTCAGCCGAATTACCATCGTCACCAATGGCCCGCCCGAAGTGATCGACCAGATCGAAGCGCAGCTGGAACGGCTCGTGCCTGTCCACCGCGTGGTGGACCTCACCACCGCCGGCGAACATGTCGAGCGCGAGCTGGCCTTGGTGAAAGTTGCCGGCACTGGTGACAAACGGGTGGAGGCTCTTCGGATCGCGGAATTGTTCCGCGCCAATGTGGTCGATACCACCATCGAAAGCTTCGTCTTTGAAATCACCGGAGCGCCGGACAAGATTGACAGTTTCATTGCGTTGATGCGCGAACTCGGCCTTGTAGAGGTTGGGCGCAGCGGCGTGGTGGGTATGATGCGCGGCGCTGAAGGCGCCTGAAAAAAGGGAATACGATGAAAGTTTATTATGACGCCGATGCAGATCTGGGTCTGATCAAGGGCAAGAAGATCGCTGTCTTGGGTTATGGTTCGCAAGGCCATGCGCACGCGCAGAACCTGCGTGACAGCGGTGTGGCCGAAGTCGCAATCGCACTGCGCGAAGGATCCGCGACGGCCAAGAAGGCCGAAGGCGCAGGCTTCAAGGTGCTTTCGAACAGCGAAGCCGCCGAGTGGGCTGATATCCTTATGATCCTTGCCCCGGATGAGCATCAGGCCGCCATCTACGCTGACGACGTCCACGGCAAGATGAAGCCCGGCAGCGCGCTGGCTTTCGCGCATGGTCTCAACATCCACTTTGGCTTGATCGAAGCTCAAGATGACATCGATGTGATCATGATCGCACCAAAGGGCCCCGGGCACACTGTACGCAGCGAGTATCAGCGCGGCGCCGGCGTACCCTGCCTGATCGCGGTGCATCAGGATGCCAGCGGCGCTGCGCATGACGTGGCGCTTGCCTATGCTTCCGGCGTTGGTGGTGGCCGCAGCGGCATTATCGAAACCAATTTCAAGGAAGAGTGCGAAACCGACCTTTTCGGTGAGCAGGCCGTGCTGTGCGGCGGGATCACCCACCTGATCCAGGCCGGCTTCGAAACGCTGGTTGAAGCCGGCTATGCGCCGGAAATGGCCTATTTCGAATGCCTGCACGAGACCAAGCTGATCGTTGACCTTCTATATGAAGGCGGCATCGCGAACATGCGCTATTCGATCTCCAACACTGCGGAGTATGGCGACATCAAAACCGGCCCACGCATCATCACCGATGAGACCAAGGCTGAGATGAAGCGCGTGCTGGCGGACATCACCTCTGGCCGCTTCGTGAAGGATTTCGTCCTCGACAACCGCGCGGGTCAGCCAGAACTGAAAGCAAGCCGTAAAGCAGCCGAAGCGCACCCGATCGAAAAGACCGGAGCAGAGCTGCGCGCCATGATGCCGTGGATCAGCGCCAATAAGCTGGTCGACAAGGAAAAGAACTAAGCCCAAAAAGGCGCATCATGCGTCTTTCCGACTGTCATAATATCGATGATTTCCGGAAACTGGCCAAGGCGCGCTTGCCTTGGCCGGTTTTCGATTACATCGACGGCGCGGCAGATGACGAGCTGACCAAGGCGCGTAACACCGCTGCATTTGATGACGTTGATCTGGTGCCTGATGTGCTGGCGGGTGTGGCGGAAATCGACACCAGTTGCACAATCATGGGCCGCACAAGCGCCCTGCCCCTGATGCTGAGCCCCACAGCCGTGCAACGCGCATTCCACCATCAGGGTGAGAGCGCGGTGGCAAAGGCAGCAGAAAAGTTCGGCCTGTGGTTCGGCATTTCCAGCCTGGCGACCCGCAGCATCGAAGAGATCGCGGCGCTCACCAACGGCCCGAAACTGTTCCAGCTCTATGTTCACAAGGACAAGGGGCTGAACCAGTCGATGATCGAGCGCTGCCAGAGTGCCGGTTTCCATGCCATGGCGCTGACTGTCGACACCATTGTGTCCGGCAAGCGCGAACGGTGTTTGCGCAGTGGCTTCACCACCCCACCCCGCTTCACACCATCAGCCGTCTGGAGCTACGCCACGCGCCCGCGCTGGACGCTCGACTATCTTCTCCGCGAGAAATTCCGACTGCCTAACCTCGACACGCATGTGTCCGAGGGTACCGGTAAAGCAGTGAGCATTGCTGAATATTTCAACACCATGCTCGACACCTCGATGGATTGGGACACCGCCGCGCGCATCAGGCAGGATTGGGGCGGCACATTCTGCCTTAAAGGCGTGATGAGCGCCAATGACGCACGCCGTGCGGTCGAAATTGGCGCCGATGCGATCATGATTTCCAACCACGGCGGGCGGCAACTGGACGGCAGCCGTGCACCCTTCGATCAACTGCGGGAAATTGTCGACACGGTCGCGGGAGAGATTGAGATCATCTGCGATGGCGGCGTACGGCGCGGTACTCATGCGCTTAAATCGGTGTGCGCCGGGGCAACCGCCGCATCGGGTGGGCGGTTGTATCTCTATGCTTTGGCTGCGGCAGGTCAGCCAGGTGTGGAGCGCGCGATTGGTATCCTGAAAGACGAGATCGAGCGCGGGATGCGTTTGATGGGCGTAACTTCAGTCGACCAGATGACACCGGAACGGCTGCGCTGGCGGTAGCCGCCTAGCTGCGAGCCTTCTTGGAGGCATCCTCGACCCGCGCCCGATCAGCCAACAGAATAGTGCTGGTTGCCTTTGCCAGAACAGTGCCGTCGGGCGATTTCAGATGCCCTTCATAAAAGCTCGTGCGCTTGCCATGCCGCTCAACCCAGCCTTCAGCAATCACCAGCCCCGGCCGTGCGGGAGCGAAAAAGCTCACCTTAAGCTCAAGCGACATCGGTGTGATGTCAGGCCCGTTTCTAGCGATCGCCGCATGCGCCATGGCGGCATCGATCCAGCCTGAGATAAACCCGCCCTGCACCACGCCTCCCGAATGACACATCTCCTCTCTCGCATGATACTCGAGAGTGGCGCGCCCTTCGGGATTCATTTCGACGATGCGGGCTAACCCCATCATCTTGTACAGCGGATCTTGCAAATCGAATGCCTGTGTCATCTGCGCTGCTTAGCCGATTGATCACCACATACAAGAAAAGGGCGAGCAAATGCCCCCCTTTCCTTGCAAGAGATCTCGAAGGATCAGTTGGTTGTGTAGTGCTCATCCGGTGCGTGGGTAGGATAGTTCACGTCAGCTTTCTCGATGAAGCCCGGGATATCCTTGTTCCAACGCTCGGCCACAGCCTCGTTGAAATTCAGGTAAAGCTTGCCGTCAACGATCTTGTAAACATTGGGATCGCCTGATGCCAGCGCGTCATTGGCGCCGATCGCCCATGCACAGTAACCGCCATATTGGGGCGCATACTTGGCTGGATCTTCCTGGAAAGTCGCCGCGTTTTCTGCTGACGCGAATTGATAGTCATAGCCTTCGTACTTCACAGTGAATTCGGCCGATCCAACAACTGGCGCGTCACCTGTGAAATAGCTCACCGCGTCATAGCCTGACAGTGCCAGCGTTTCTCCGGCGACTTCGGTGTAGACCGGACCGCTGTTTTCGCCGCCAAGGTCAGCAATCACATTTGCCGCCTGAACGGCCTCTACCGCGCTATCGGTGCTCGATGCGTCAGTTGCATCGTTTTGCGCAGAGCAGGCCGCGAGTGCGGTGGACAGTGCAAGTGCAACAATAATCTTCTTCATGGGTTGTATCCTATCATCATTGTTCTGACGGGAAGTTCGCGGCCTGGATCAGAAAGGTGACACTGGCGGCCGCGAGAAATGAAATTCGCCAGAAAATGTCACTTTCGGTTGCGTCCGTTGAAATTTTCCGCAATGCGTCAGGTCATGACACGCAACGGCCTGCTTCTACTACGACTTACACGCCCTTGGGCGTGACGTCTCGCGTGCCTTTAGAGCGCGCGGATGCGCTCAAGGGAACAATCAAGCAGTAAACCCCAAATCCGTTCGAGTTTTTCCAACCATGACCATGCTTTCTGATCCAAGCCGCAAATACCGGCCATTCCCGCAGGTGGCGCTGCAAGACCGGCAATGGCCTTCACGAACCATCACCGCCCCGCCCCGCTGGCTTTCGACCGATCTGCGCGACGGCAATCAGTCGATCATTGACCCGATGGATGCGGTAAAGAAAAACCGCTTTTTCGATGAACTGGTCCGAATCGGGATCAAGGAAATCGAAGTCGGTTTCCCGAGCGCCGGTGCGACCGAGTTCGACTTCATTCAAGGATTGGTTCGCTCCGGCCGTATTCCTGACGATGTCAAAGTACAGGTGCTGACCCAGAGCCGTGAAGACCTGATACGAACAAGTTTCGAAAGCCTTGAAAGCGCGAAGCAGGCCATCGTGCATCTCTACAACGCAGTTTCACCGGCGTGGCGAGACATTGTCTTCCGTATGTCGAAAGACGAAGTGCGCGAAATCGCTCTAGCGGGCGCAAAAGTGATGCGAGACGAAGCGAGCAAACGACCAGATACAGACTGGCACTTCCAATACTCACCGGAAACATTCTCGACCGCCGAGCTAGATTTCAGCATCGAGGTTTGCGAAGCGGTTATGCAAGTTCTGGCCCCAACACCAGAGCATCCGATCATTCTCAATCTGCCTGCCACTGTCGAAGCGGCGACGCCCAATATCTACGCGGACCAGATCGAGTATTTCTGCCGCAATCTGCCCAATCGTGATGCAGCGGTGATCAGCCTGCACACACACAACGATCGCGGTACTGGTGTTGCCGCGGCCGAGCTTGGCCTAATGGCAGGTGCAGATCGTGTTGAAGGTTGCCTGTTCGGAAATGGAGAGCGAACCGGCAACTGTTGCCTCGTGACGGTTGCACTCAACATGTATACACAAGGGATCAATCCCGGCCTCGATTTTTCAGATATCGACCGAACCATCGAAACGGTTGAGTATTGTAACGAGCTGCCCGTGCACCAACGCCACCCCTATGGCGGTGAGCTGGTGTTCACCGCCTTCTCCGGCTCACATCAGGACGCGATCAAGAAAGGCTTTGAAGCCAATGATCAGCAAAATGACGAGCATTGGCGCGTGCCCTATTTGCCCATTGATCCTGCGGACTTGGGCCGTGACTATGAAGCTGTCATCCGCGTCAATTCGCAGTCAGGCAAAGGCGGCTTTGCCTGGGTTTTGGAGCAAGACCAAGGCCTGAAGCTGCCCAAGAAGATGCAGGCAGACTTCTCCAAACATGTCCAGCACATGGCGGACGAGCTTGGCCGTGAGCTGAACGCAGCCGACATCTGGGAAGCGTTCAAATCCGCCTATTACGTCCAAACAGACAGCAAGCACTTCCAACTGGTTTATTACGATGAGAGCCGCGCGCCCGACGGAACGCGCGTATTTGCTGGAAAGATCGCGGTTAAGGGCCAGGAGCAAAGCGTTTCCGGCCGGGGCAATGGCCTGATCTCGTCTGTGGTCACGACCCTGGAAGAAAGCTTCGGGCTAGATTTGAAGGTGCTCGATTATTCCGAGCACGCCATGGGTTCAGGCCGCGATGCGCGCGCGGCGGCTTATTTGATGTGCCAATCGGGCGACCGGATCATCTGGGGCTGCGGAATCGATGAAGACGTTGCCACGGCCAGCGTACGCGCCGTGCTCAGCGCGGCGAATGGTATTGTTGGCTAGCGTCCGCAATTGGGTCGGAAAGCGACATATATTCCTTTAAGCCGCCAGAACAGACTGACCAGTAATGCCGTTCAAATACTTGCATTGAGATAATCCAACAGGCGTTCCATTACCTTCATCCCTTCTAGATGTGTGTACAAATCTCAATCACGCCCAAATTTTGATGTGTTCTTGCAAAATGAGTGTGGTTCACTCTCTCATGCTTGAGATATAGTCTCTTGCTGTCGCAATTTTCTCAAAGAAAACTTCATTCGATCGATCAGCTTACTCACATTTTCCTACACTGACTTGCACATATCGAACCTTGCCGATGACCGAAGCCCACCCTTTTCGCTATCAAAATGTGGTTCGACACAGCGAGTTTTCCGGTCCACCTTTTCTGGCAAAGGACAGTGTTCCAAGTGTTCCACCGTGTTGGAATTGGCGAACTGTGCACGAGGGGGATAAGCCGCGATGACTGAAGCTATAATCGAGCCTGATCTGCCGATCATAGATCCGCACCATCACCTGTGGGATCTTCGGCCCATTATACCCTTGTTCCCGGCGCCCCGGCATCGATTCATCGAAACGCTGGTGCCGGCCGCGTACTACACGTTCGACCAGTTCAACGAAGAGGTTGCAGGCAGCGGTCATAACGTCGTCGGCACGGTCTTTATGGAATGCGGTGCCTTCTACAACGCTGTCTATGGCGATGCGAAAAAGGTAGTTGGCGAAGTCGAATTTGTAAACGGTGTCGCAGCGCAATCGGCGAGCGGTCTTTACGGCACCAGGCGGCTTTGCGCCGGGATCGTTGGCCATGCGGACTTGATGCTGGGCGCGGCAGTGGGCGAAGTGCTCGATGCGCTTGCGGCGGCTTCGCCCCGTTTCAAGGGCATCCGCCATGCAGGCGCATGGGATGCGGACCCCGACGTGCTTGGCCCTCCATTTGCCCACCCGCCTGAGCGTTATCTCGATGCGGGCTTTCGCGAAGGGTTCTCTGAACTCGGCAAACGGGGAATGAGCTTCGATGCGTGGATCCTTGAACCACAACTTCCCGACGTGATTGACCTTGCGCGGGCGTTTCCCGACACGCCGATTTGCCTGGATCACTGCGGCACGCCGCTGGGCAGCGCGAGCTATGAGGGCAAACTTGCAGAACGGTTCGACATCTGGCGCGCCAACATTCTTGAACTGGGCAAATGCGAGAATGTGATGATCAAGCTTGGCGGGCTGGCCATGCACAATTGTGCGATGCCGGAACAAGGACAGGCGGCGGGCATAGGGTCGGAAGAGCTCGCGAGGCTATGGCAGCCCTATATCGAAACCTGCATCGAAGCCTTTGGCACCAAGCGTGGAATGTTCGAAAGCAACTATCCGGTGGATCGCTGGGGCGCGACCTATCCTGTGCTCTGGAACGCATTCAAACGCATCACATCAGGTGCAAGTGCGGAGGAAAAGGCAGACCTTTATGCGGGCAACGCAGCGCGATTCTATAGAGTCGAGCATTTGCTGCCATCCGCATGACGTTACGGCATCGGTGTGTTGCGTGCGCTAGTAAAATCACCCCCTTCACAGAGCTGGAACCCGCGCTAAATAGCCTCGTAAATCAGAATATCCCTTTGGAGTATCCGTATGGCCCTTCCCGCACCGTTTGACCGTCTTCGCCTGCCACTGATCGGCTCTCCTTTGTTCATCGTTTCCGGCCCTGAACTCGTCATTGCGCAGTGCAAGGCTGGTATTATCGGAAGCTTCCCCGCATTGAACGCTCGCCCACAGACATTGCTTGACGAGTGGCTCCATCAAATCACCGAAGAATTGGCAAAGCACAATCGCGAGAACCCCGATCGCCCGGCGGCGCCGTTTGCGGTCAACCAGATCGTCCACAAATCCAATGATCGCGTGATGGCTGACATGGCGACTTGCGAAAAGTGGCAAGTTCCCATGGTCATAACATCACTGGGTGCGCGCGAGGAGATTTTCCAGGCTGTGCGCAACTGGGGCGGGATCACGATGCACGATGTCATCAACAACCGTTTTGCCAACAAAGCGATCGAGAAAGGTGCGGACGGGTTGATCCCCGTAGCTGCGGGTGCTGGCGGCCATGCAGGGGCGCTTTCACCATTCGCCTTGATGCAGGAAATTCGCGAATGGTTCGACGGCCTTGTCGCCCTTTCTGGCTCAATCGCCAACGGATACTCGATCCTTGCAGCACAGGCGATGCGTGCAGACTTCGCCTATGCGGGCAGCGCATTCATCGCCACCAAAGAAGCTAATGCTGACCAAGGTTACAAGGAAGGCATCGTCGGCGGCGACGCTAGCGGGATCGTGTACACCAATCTCTTCACCGGCGTTCACGGCAATTACCTTCGCAGCTCAATCGAAAAGGCCGGGTTGGATCCCGACAATCTTCCCGAAAGCGATCCTTCCAAAATGAATTTTGGCAGCGGTGGCAACACCAAAGCCAAGGCCTGGAAAGACATTTGGGGCTCGGGCCAGGGCGTTGGCGCAGTTAAGTCTGTCGGGTCGGTGGAAGACATGGTTGCCCGTTTTGAGCGTGAGTACCATGCTGCGAAGGAAGGGCTTGCAGGTAAGACTGGCTACAAAGCCTGGAACAACTAAGTCGCTGCCCAAAGCAGTTCGGCCATCGCATCGAGTTCGGTAAAATCAAACCCGGTTCCCAGCGGATCCTCGCGGTTGAGGACAATGCCGCGGCGATCGGCAAGTAACCTCTTGCGCAAAGCGCTCTGTAGGAGCGACAACCGGTAGAGCGAATCCACCATGGCTTTCGCCGGGTCGCTCAATCGTTGCCTCGACCATGTCTCCTCAACGCATCCGACCCGTTCAATAACCATCTCGTTGTAATCGCGATGCGGCCCACGATGCAGCGGCATTGACTTCTGAACGGCCGCTTCTTCGTTAGCTGGCAGTAAAAGACCGTTGGCTCTGAAATCCTGAAAGCCCACGCGCCGCAAGCCAATCTGGGAGAACATCCTTCCGAAGCAATGTTTTGTGAGCAATTGACAAGGCAAGAGATGATGGCGTTGAAGTCCGGGATCATATCCAGGCTAATCGAGATGCCACGGTTCTGGCTAATGAATCGATAGATGTCTTCAGAGCTTGGACGATACCCATCTCTGAACAAAAAATAGATACCGTGCACATCACTTCGCGCTTGGTGATCCAAACCCTTTGACACAATTACAGCCAGCTCTCCACTCCTGCATCCGGCCCTGATCCCCTTTTGGCCAAAATTATTCAGCACCTCGAGTCTTGGAAAATGATTATACAATTTAAGTGGTAAACGCTGCCACCGCCTTCATCAATAAATACCGAGCTTTATCGCCTCTACTAAAGTAATGCCCAAATCCTTTGCAGCATTGAGATCAGTATCCGGTAATACTTTTAAAGCTTCGATTTCTTGACGAGTCTGAGAGTGGGTTCTCACAATCCAAGGGTCGCTAACTCTTCGCAAGCGCCAGCCAGTGGCGATCCGATCCACTTGACGCTGCGCGCCCTCCCCATCCGAACCCGCTGCGATGATCGTTGCATATGCGCGACCTTCGATATGGCCCAGAACAGGGTAATAACACCGATCAAACATTTCCTTCATTTCGCCGCTCATCGTCGCAAGGTTCTCAGGGCACACAAAAACGTATGCAGATGCCGACAAGATATCTTCGGGGAATACGGCGGATGCCCGGGCCAAGCGGCCCAGTTCAGCTGCACCGGCCGCGACATTGCGAGCCAGGGCCTCGCTGGCACCAGTCCGGCTATGCCAGATGACAAGGAGATGAGGAGCAACCATGGTGCAGATTGTCAGACGTTCAGATGCGGAAAGTCAATTGCCAGCACTGTTCGTAGTCCACTTCCTCGGGTAATCTCCCCCGATGGCATCGCGATCCCTCAACCATGTTCTTGGCGTTCAACGTTCCCTTTCCGGCAAAGCCTGGCTTTGGCGCGGCGGAAACATGGAAATCGATCCTGCTAGTTCGGGCATAGGCGATAACATTACGACCCAGCTGCTCAAAGCCCGCGGCGTTTCGGACAGTGACATTCCACGCAATCTCAATCCCACGATGCGCGAATTCTTGCCTGATCCCAGCATCTTCAAAGATATGGACAGCGCAGCCGAGCGGATCGTCCAGGCGATCCTGAGCAATGAAAAGATTACTGTTTATGGCGATTACGATGTGGACGGCGCAACTAGCGCGGCCTTGCTTATCAACCTGCTGAACGATCTTGGCGCAGAAGCAGAATATTACATTCCGGACCGTCTGCTTGAAGGATACGGCCCCAGCGGTGAAGCTCTGATCAAACTGGGAGAAGCAGGTTCCAGCCTGATCGTCACCGTCGATTGCGGTGCGATGGCGTTCGATGCCTTGAAACAGGCGCACGATGCCGGCGTCGATGTGATCGTAGTCGATCACCACAAATGCGCAGCAGAACTACCTTTGGCTGCTGCGCTGGTTAATCCCAACCGTCTCGATGAAGATGATGAGGCCGCTGCACATGGTCATATGGCGGCGGTAGGTGTTGCCTTCCTGCTCGCCATTGCGCTTATCCGGACTTTGCGAGAGCAGGCGTTCTTTGAAGATCGTGCAGAACCCAATCTGATGGCACTCCTCGACCTTGTCGCCCTGGGCACGGTTGCCGATGTTGCCGCCCTTTACGGAATCAATCGTGCGTTTGTAGCACAAGGCCTGAAAGTAATGGGCAAGCGCGAGCGGGTCGGGATGTCTGCCCTGATCGACGCAAGCCGGTTGAAGCGCGCACCGCAATGCAGCGATCTGGGGTTCGCGCTGGGCCCGAGAATCAATGCCGGCGGCCGGGTGGGCGAGTCGACCCTCGGTGTAAGGCTCCTCACTACCAACAACCGATACGAAGCAGCAGAAATTGCAGAGCAATTATCCCGGCTCAATGAAGATCGCCGTGCGATCGAAGCAGAGGTTCAGGCCGCAGCAGAAGATCAGATCGCATCCCAACACAATCGTTCGGTCTTGCTACTATCGGGATCAGGCTGGCACCCTGGCGTGATCGGGATCGTTGCAGGGCGAGTTAAGGAGAAAACAGGCAAACCAAGCCTGGTCATTGCGATCGATGATGACGGGACCGGCAAGGGTTCGGGCCGGTCAATCTCTGGTGTTGACCTGGGTGCGGCAATTATCGCGGCGAAGGAAGCAGAACTTCTGGTGGCCGGAGGCGGTCATGCAATGGCGGCAGGACTCACGATAGAAACTGCGAAGATCAATGCCTTGGCAGACTATCTTGATGAAAGGCTGTCGCGCGATGTCGAGAAAGCGCGTTTGAACCAGGCCATGCAACTTGACCTCGCACTCGCTCCGGGCGGTCTGGTCCCGGATCTCGTCACTACGCTAGATCAGGCTGGGCCCTATGGCGTGGGCTGGCCTGCACCACGTGTCGCTGTCGGGCCCGTAAGAATCGTAAAAGCCGATATTGTGGGGACGGATCATTTGCGGATCATTGCCGCTGGCGAAGACGGTCGATCGTTCAAGGGAATCGCGTTTCGCGCTGCGGATACAGAGATGGCGCAAACCTTGATCCATCGCTCACACGGACGGCGTTTTCACTTGGCTGGACGGGTTAAGATCGACGATTGGGGCCCGCGCCCTCAAGCCGAATTGCATCTGGAAGACGCCGCTTTCGCAGATTGATTGAAAACTGGGCTTGACCGGAATCGCGCGCCCATCTAGAGGCGCGCTCTCGCAAACGAGCGTGGCCCGTTCGTCTAGCGGTTAGGACGCGGCCCTTTCACGGCTGAAACACGGGTTCGATTCCCGTACGGGTCACCACCTTTTCTTCCGCTCTCGTTAAATCGACGCAGTTCTCACCAAACTGCGCGTAGTTGCGCTTTCCTTGTCCGCTTGATCTGATATGGGCAAGGTAATGGATAGCGGATCAGAACAACCGATCGGTGCGATACTGATTGCGGCCCTTGCCTGTATTGCGCTGGCTATGTTTGGCGTGGGCTTGGCTACAGTTGCTGGTGTATTCATCCTTTGGATTGGCTCGATATTCCTCGCGAACGCCCGGCCGCCGCAGATCGAGAGTCAGCCAGACACGGATATCATTTCCAGCAAGTCTATGGCCAAGCTGATCAAGCATTCGGCAACGCCGCTGTTGGTAATCGAAGGCAGCAAGGTGACCCTGGCAAGCCGATCCGCTCAGCGGCTGCTTGGCAAGCATATCATCGGGCAAGATGTTCGGATGGCCTTTCGGCAGCCGCAAGCGATCAAATTGCTCAACAAACAAAAGAGCGGCCTGGCGATTATCAAGGGTCTCGCCAGGCGCCGCGATATTTGGCGCCTGAAGTTACAGAAGATCGATACATCGATGTCTGTGATTGAACTGACTAGCCTGACGGCAGAGGCCGACATCAGCCGTGCGCATACCGATTTTGTCGCCAACGCGAGCCATGAGCTGCGTACGCCGCTCGCTTCCATCATCGGATATGTCGAAACACTCCGCGAGGATGGGACTGATCTAGACAACAAGACTTCGAAGAAATTCCTCGAGACTATCCATCGTGAAGCGCAACGCCTTGAGTCGCTTGTCTCTGATTTGATGTCCTTGTCCCGCATCGAGGCCGAGAAACATGATGAGCCCAGCGGTATCATCGAATTCGGAAAATTGATTACGCAAGCCGCACGCGATGCCGCCGGCGCAGAGCGTTTGGATCGAGTCAATTTTGATATCGATGACACCTTGCGGATCAAGGGAGACGCGCAGCAGATTGAACAGCTGGTACGAAACCTTACCGATAACGCGCTGAAGTATGGCGACCCGGAACAACCAGTGAGCCTGCAGCTAACGGAAGGCAAAGATGGCCAGGCACGCTTCACTGTCTGTGATCGAGGCGCCGGGATCGATCCTCAGCATCTGCCTCACCTTACCAGACGCTTCTATCGCACTGATCCAGGGCGCAGCCGCGCCGCTGGCGGCACTGGATTGGGATTGGCCATCGTGAAGCATATTGTGGAGCGACACCGCGGACGCCTCGACATCGAGAGCCAGTTGGGCAAAGGCACCAGTGTGATCGTCAGGGTTCCGGCGGTCACAGGTGAAGTGGACTGACTGTCATGAATTTGTCTTATTTCTTTCACAATGTGGAGAAGCACTGAGCGGCATGGACGCCAGATTCGCGCTTACGCAATAATGACACAGTCTCGCATTAGCCTTGCAACACTAGACGATCGCGCACCGGCAAGCGTTGGTGCATTAGGGCAAAACGTTCAATCATGACGCAGATATCCTTGCTCTTGATAGCTCTTGGCCTCGCATTGGCTGGCTGGCTCGCTGCGCGAGCCCGTGCGTGGAGCTTTCAGGCAGCCGCAGGCGCACCACGTCTCGCTGCGCGTCCAAACTATCACGCATGGTATGTGGCGCTTTGGATCATCGGGCCCGTTCTGGCCTTCATTCTGCTTTGGTCCTTTATTGAACCCCAATTGGTGATGCAGGCCGTACTGGCCTCTCCGGCGGCATCCGAATTGCCGGAATTCGGCTTTGAACGCGATTCCATCCTGGCTGAGGCGCGCGCTGTTGCAGCCGGGCAATCCAGTTCCGTGTTCAACCCAGCAGCTCAGGCCATGGTCGGCCCCTTCGGTGAAGCGATCGAGAAAAATCAGTTGATCGCCATCGCAATCACAGTTGCAATCGCTTTGGTGGCAGGTTCGCTCGCATTTCTGCGCGTCAAGCCGGATTTCACGGCGCGTACCCGCGTAGAAAAGGCTGTCATGGCTATCCTGCTGGTGGCATCGCTCGTCGCCATCCTGACAACCTTCGGGATCTTTGCCAGCCTGGTTTTCGAGACGATCCGTTTCTTCGGCATGGTCTCACCGATTGATTTTCTGTTCGGCACGTTCTGGGCACCGGATCCGATGAGCAATCCGACAAATCCGGACGGTTCGCGTTTCGGCGCAATTCCGCTGTTTTGGGGTACCATCTACATTGGCGCGATCATCGCGATGATTGTAGCGATTCCGCTCGGCCTGATGAGCGCGATCTACCTCACGCAATATGCAGACCCGCGGCTGCGCGCCTGGCTTAAACCTGCTCTGGAAATCCTGGCTGGTGTTCCAACCGTGGTCTACGGATATTTCGCTGCGCTGACGGTTGCACCGGCAATCCGCGATGCGGCTGTATCGATCGGTATCAGTAATGCGTCCAGCGAAAGCGCCTTGGCCGCAGGTCTGGTTATGGGCGTCATGATCATTCCGTTCGTATCTTCCATGGCAGACGATTCGATTGCGGCTGTCCCCAGTGCAATGCGCGACGGCAGTCTGGCGTTGGGCGCTACCAAGTCTGAAACGATCAAACGCGTGCTCGTTCCAGCAGCCCTACCTGGCATTGTGGGCGGCGTCATGCTCGCAATCAGCCGCGCAATCGGTGAGACGATGATTGTCGTGATGGCCGCAGGTGCGGCAGCCAACCTCAGCGCAAATCCGTTAGAGGCGATGACCACTGTTACGTTCCAGATCGTCGCCATGCTGACAGGCGAAGGCAGTTTCGATCACCCGGCAACGCTCAGCGCTTTTGCGCTCGGCCTTGTGCTTTTCCTAGTCACCTTGGCGCTCAACTTCGTTGCCTTGCGCGTCGTAAAACGGTTCCGTGAAGCTTATGAGTGAGGCAATCATCTCGGAGGGTATTCGTCCCACCCGGACTGACGAATTCCGTCAGCGCTTGGAAAAGCGCTACAAGGCTGAACGCCGCTTCAATCTCGCCGGTCTGAGCGCGATTCTGATATCAGTTGCCGTGCTCATCTTCCTGCTTGGCAACATGACATTTAATGGAATGGGTGGCTTCCAGCGCGCTGAAATCGATGTATCGATCGATCTCAGCCAATCCGGAATTGCCGGCGATTCCAGTACTCTTAGCGGCGACGACGCGCTTCAAGTTCTACAGCGTCAGGGCTTGCCCGATGTGGTGCAATTTTACGCGGAGCAATCTCTCGGCGAAGAGGCTGCGCAAGGTATCAGCAGCGAAGCATGGCGCGACGTGGCTAATGATATCATTGCAGACACCAGCATTCTTCGTGAGGAGGTAACTTTCAGCCTCGCGGCAACCGATGGTCTCGCCTCGGGTCTTAAGGATGAAGGCAGTGCAGAAATGCAGGCTTTGGCCGACCGGCTCGAGGCTGACGGAGTGTTGGCTAGCAATTTCGATCCGGGTTTCCTTGCACGTTCGGACGCAACGAGCCCGCAAAAAGTGGGTATCTGGGGCGCGCTTAAAGGCTCTATCCTGACAATGATTGTGACTTTGCTGCTCGCATTTCCGATCGGCGTTCTTGCTGCGCTTTACCTCGAGGAATACGCCCCCAAGAACCGCTGGACTGATGTGATTGAAGTCTCGATCAACAATCTGGCTGCGGTACCGTCGATCATATTTGGCCTGCTTGGCTTGGCCGTGTTTCTCTGGATGTTCCCTAATCTACGTTCAGCGCCGCTGATTGGCGGTATGACCCTGGCGTTGATGACAATGCCAGTGATCGTAATTTCCGGGCGTAACGCGATAAAGGCGGTCCCGCCTTCGATCCGCGACGGCGCGCTCGCAATTGGTGCGTCTCCGGTTCAAGTGGTGTTCCATCACGTGCTCCCGCTGGCGTTGCCCGGCATCCTAACCGGCACCATCATCGGGATGGCGCGCGCACTTGGCGAAACCGCACCGTTGTTGATGATCGGTATGCGCGCCTTTGTGGCAACCGCGCCCGATGGGTTCACTTCGCCGGCCACTGTGCTGCCGGTGCAAATCTTCCTTTGGTCAGATGAAATTGACCGAGGCTTTGTCGAGCGGACCAGTGCCGCTATCATCATCCTGTTGCTGTTCCTTCTGCTGATGAACGGCCTTGCAATCTACCTTCGTAACAAATTTGAGAAGACCTGGTGACTGTAATCCATCCAAACCTAGAGCAGCTCGACGCCAAGATGAGCGCGAAAGACGTTTCGGTCTTCTACAGTGAGAAGCAAGCGATCGATAACGTCTCGATCGACGTGCCGACCGGCCACGTAACCGCCTTCATCGGGCCGTCTGGTTGCGGCAAGTCGACCTTTCTGCGCGTTCTCAACCGTATGAACGATACAATCCCGACAGCTCGCGTTGAAGGGACGATCGAACTGGACGGAGAAGACATTTACCGGTCTGGAATGGATGTGGTTCAGCTGCGCGCCCGCGTTGGCATGGTTTTCCAGAAACCAAACCCATTTCCCAAGTCGATCTATGACAACATCGCTTACGGCCCGAAGATTCACGGTCTGGCGGAAAGCAGAGAGGAACTGGACGAGGTCGTCGAGCGCTCGCTTACCCGCGCCGGTCTTTGGGAAGAGGTGAAGGATCGCTTGCTGGACAGCGGCACCGCGTTATCCGGTGGTCAGCAGCAGCGGCTTTGTATTGCGCGTGCAATCGCGGTCGATCCGGAAGTCATTCTGATGGATGAGCCATGCTCTGCGCTGGACCCGATTGCGACGGCAAAGATCGAAGAACTTATCGCGGAACTTACTGATCGCTATGCGATCGTGATCGTCACCCACTCTATGCAACAAGCCGCACGTGTTTCGCAGCGAACGGCATTCTTTCACCTTGGCAAGATCGTGGAATATGGTCAGACAAAGGACATATTCACGAACCCCATCGAAGAACGAACCAAGGATTACATCACAGGACGGTACGGATAATGGCTGAACACACAGTCAAAGCATTCGATGAAGACATCACGCGTTTGCGTGGTCTGATCGCAGAAATGGGCGGCCTGGCAGAGACTGCCTTGCAAGATGCGCTGGAGGCCATGGCACGCGGTGACGAGACGCTGGCTGAGAAGGTTATCGCAGGCGACAAGAAGATCGACGCGCTCGAGTCCGAAGTCGACAAGCTGGCGGTGCGGATTATCGCCTTGCGCGCACCAATGGCGGACGATCTGCGCGAAGTTATCGCAGCACTCAAGATCGCCGGCGTGGTCGAGCGGATCGGCGACTATTCGAAAAACATTGCACGCCGGATCGGCCAGATCGAAGATCGCAAGCGGTTCGAGCCGCTGACCTTGCTTCCCGCCATGGGTGAATTGGCGGGTGAGATGGTGCATGACGTACTGACCGCCTATGCCGCGCGTGACCCAGACCTTGCGCTGGAAGTGATCGAAGCGGACAACAAGGTTGATGCGTTCTTTGACAGCATTTTCCGCAATCTTGTGAGTCACATGATGGAAAATCCCGCCACGATTTCCAGCGCGGCGCAGCTGTTGTTCGTGGCGCGCAACATCGAGCGAATTGGTGACCATGCTACCAATGTTGCAGAGATGGTGCATTTCGCGGCAACCGGGGTTTATCCCCCAGACCACGATGACTGACATCAAACTGTCGTAAAAGTGCAATAGTGCGGTTGTCGTCGCTTTCGGTTGAAGGAGCCTAACGAGAATGTCCGCGGCCAAATTGCTTCTTGTTGAGGACGATCCGGCTCTGTCGGAGTTGCTCGAGTATCGCTTCTCGAATGAAGGGTATCACGTCCGCTGCACAGCCGACGGTGACGAAGCCCTAATGCTGGCGGCTGAAGATCTTCCCGATTTGATCATTCTCGATTGGATGATTGAAGGTACGAGCGGGATTGAAGTTTGCCGACGTTTGCGCCGCGACAAAAAAACAGCTCACGTACCCATCATTATGCTCACCGCCCGCGAAGCAGAGGATGATCGTGTACGCGGTTTGGAAACTGGTGCGGATGACTATTTGACAAAGCCATTCAGCCCGCGTGAATTGTTCGCCCGCGTTGTGGCAGTCATGCGCCGTATCCGCCCCGCACTGGCCGGTGAATCAATATCGGTAGGCGATATTACGCTGGATTCAGTGGGACATAAGGTTCAGCGTCGCGGGCGTTACCTGAAGCTTGGCCCGACCGAGTATCGCTTGCTTAAATTCTTCATGGAAAGCCCCGGCCGTGTATTCAGCCGCGGGCAATTGCTGGACGGTGTCTGGGGAACCGAAAGCGATATCGAACTGCGCACTGTCGATGTGCATATTCGCCGCCTTCGCAAGGCTATCGAAGTTGACGGCTTCGAAGATCCGATACGCACCGTCCGGTCAGCTGGCTACGCTATGGAGGCGGTTTAACTTTCAGTGAAAATCGCGTGACTTGGGCAGGATGCGCAAGTTACGCGGGTGCCCCCTGACAGGGGCCGGTCGCTCACCATGCAGGTCACGCGGTTTAACGGCGAGCGATTTTCGGGTATTGAGCGGACTGCTTACATGATCTGCGCGTGCCACAGGTGACGTCAGCAAGTCATCCGCCAGACCGTACAGGCTATCGGTCGCATCAGTCATATGATGTGCGATGACATGAATAACCTCATCGTCATATTCGACCCGCCCGCGCACTTCCATCAGCCGCGCGCCCATGATGACACGGCGCTGTTTCTCCATGACGTCAGGCCAGATTACAAGGTTGGCTACACCGGTTTCATCTTCGAGTGTAATGAAGCACACGCCTTTGGCAGAGCCCGGGCGCTGGCGGATCAGCACAAGGCCCGCGATCTGGACCATGGAACGGAACTCACGTGTCCGAAGCTCGCCGGCGCGGACGAAGCCACGCTCCGCTAGCGATGCACGCAGGAATGACAGCGGGTGTGCCTTCAAGCTGAGGCGGGTGGTCTGGTAATCCGCCACCACTTCCTCGCTCAGCGGCATTTGAGGCAGCTGAGTACGGGCTCTCTCCGCCCCTTCATCTCGCTCCGCTGCAGCCTGGAACAGCGGCAAGTCAGGCGCAGCAATCAGGCTGCGTGCATCCCACAGCGCCTGTCTTCGCGATAGCCCTAGCGAGGTAAAGCAATCCGCGCTCGCAAGCCGTTCGATATGCGCAGGCGAAAGCCCTGCCCGTTCGCGCAGCTCGGCCACATCCTTGAACGCGCCGCCTTCTGCACGTACTGCAACGATCTTCGCGGCAATATGCTCCGGCAGGCCATCGACCTGCCTTAGGCCCATACGCATGGCGATGTCTTTTCGCTCGCGCCGGGAAATGGCATCACTTTCAAGCGTATTGTCCCACATGGAATGGTTCACATCCGCCAGCAGCACCTCCACCCCATGCTCGCGCGCATCGCGCACGATCTGCGCCGGAGCGTAAAATCCCATCGGCTGCGAGTTGAGCAGAGCGCAAGCGAAAGCAGCGGGAAAATGGCATTTGAGCCAGCTAGAGACATAGACCAGATGCGCAAAACTGGCCGCATGGCTTTCGGGGAAACCATATTCGCCAAAGCCCTTGATCTGGTTGAAGCAGCGCTCGGCAAAATCCGGGTCATAGCCGCGCGCAACCATTCGCCCGACCATCATATCCTCCAGCTCGTGCACCATGCCGCGCGACCGGAAAGTCGCCATTGCTTTCCTCAACCGATTGGCCTCCGCGCTGGAGAACTTCGCTGCATCAAGCGCGATTTTCATCGCTTGCTCCTGAAAGATCGGCACACCCAGCGTGCGGGCAAGAATGCTGGAAAGTTCATCCGGTGGGCCATGCTCTGGCGCTGGAGCAGGAATTTGTACCGGTTCCGCCCCCCTGCGGCGCTTCAGATACGGATGCACCATATCACCCTGGATCGGACCGGGGCGGACAATGGCGACCTGAATCACAAGGTCATAGAACTCCCGCGGGCGCAGGCGGGGAAGCATATTCATTTGCGCGCGACTTTCGACCTGAAACACGCCGAGCGAATCCCCGCGCCTCAGCATCGTGTAAGTTTCCGGGTCTTCACGCGGAACAGTGGCCAGTGTCAGCGTTCGGTCATGATGCACCTCTAGCAAATCAAAGCACTTCTTGATGCAGGTCAGCATCCCCAAAGCCAGCACATCGACCTTGAGAATGCCAAGCGCTTCGATGTCATCCTTGTCCCATTCGATGAAACTGCGATCAGGCATGGCGCCATTACCGATCGGCACGGTTTCGGTCAGCGCTTCTTCCGTCAGGATGAAGCCGCCGACATGCTGGCTGAGATGACGCGGCATACCGATCATCTGTTCCGCCAGCTTGATAACCCGCTTCAAATGCGGATCGCGTACATCCATGCCGGTTTCACGCACATGCCTTTCCGCAATCTCGCTGCCGTAACTGCCCCAGACGGTGCGCGCCAGCGTGCTAGTGACATCCTCTGAAAGCCCCATCACCTTACCGACTTCGCGGATCGCCATGCGCGGACGGTAATGGATCACTGTCGCCGCCAGACCGGCGCGATGGCGACCGTATTTCCTATAGAGATACTGGATCACTTCCTCACGCCGCTCATGCTCGAAATCGACATCGATATCAGGCGGTTCTTTGCGTTCCTCAGAGATGAAGCGATCAAACAGCAGCTGATGTTTCGCCGGGTCGACACTGGTGATTTCCAGACAATAGCAGACCGCGCTGTTCGCAGCAGAGCCCCTGCCCTGACACAGGATCGGCGGATCAACGCTACGCGCGAAATCGACGATATCCTTGATAGTGAGGAAATAGCGCGCAAGATCGAGCTTACCGATCAACTCCAACTCGCGCTTTAATGTTTGCCGCACACTATCCGGAATGCCCCCCGAATATTCACTGGCAGGATAACGCCGAGCCGCTCCCGCCCATGTCTCGCTTTCGAGATATTGCTGAGGGGTCATTCCATCGGGATAGATATCTTCGGGATATTCATAGCGCAGCTCTTCAAGGTTGAATTCGCATGCATCAGCCACATCGCGCGCCGCTGAGAACGCGTGTGGCCAGCGTTCAAACAGCCTCTGTATCTCTTGTGGGCTTTTCAGGTGCCGTTCTGCATTCGCTGCAAGCAGATGTCCCGCTTCGGCAACCTTGGTCTTGTGCCGGATCGCGGTCATCACATCTTGCAAGGGCCGTTTGTCAGCGCTTGCATAGTGCACGTTGTTAGTGGCGAGCAGGCTGAGGCTGTTCGCTTTGGCCAGCGTATCAAGCCGCTCGATCCGTGCCACATCATCGCCGCGATAGAGATAACTCGCTGCGATATGGTGCAGTGTCGGAATCCCCGCCGTTAAATGCGGGAGAAGTTCCGCAAAACTGCCTGACACGCTATCGGAAAGCTCACTATTGATATCGAGCGCGATTACATTGTTGGCCCAGGCAGGAATGGTGAAGCGTGCGCTCAAATCATCCGGCGGAATCAGGATCAGCTGCACATCTTCGGCATGTTCGGCGAGCATGGCGAGCGAAATTTCGCACACTCCCTTGTCCTGCCATTCCCCGCTTAGCGTCTGCATTCGACCTGCGCTGATCAGCTTGCATAATCGGCCGTAAGCAGCCCGATTTCTAGGGTATGCAAGAAATGCAAGGCCCTCGACCGTCTCTATCCGAGTGCCGATAACCGGCCGCATTTTCAACGTTGTCGCCTCGCTGTGAATACGCACAACGCCTGCAAAGGAATTCACATCTGCAATGCCAATGGCGTCATAACCAAGGGCGTATGCCGTACTCACCAAATCCATGGCATCGGATGCACCGCGCAAGAAACTGAAGCAGCTAACCAGGCCCAGCTCTACAAATGCTGCGCGCGCAGGCAGCACAATGGCATCGGGATCAATGTGGATCCGGCGCTTGGCAGGTGTCAGCGGTGTATCGGGCATAGTTCACATAGATTGACCTTCTGGATCAAACTTATGTTCACTAAATGTTCTAGATCAACTTTTCAAGCAGAGTGGGGCAAAAGACGAGCAAAGGATCAGGCGGCGTTGCCCGTGCTCTTAGATTCCTTGCTCTTCAAGCGTACATTGTAGAGGAAATCCACAATCGCCGGATGCATCTTGCCCTCGAACTTCAGCCCGGCATACTCATCTTCCACCCAGACAATCTTGCCCAGCGGCGTGCTTACACCATCGATTTTGAGAACGACGGCCTCTCCCGCTTCGGCAAAGCCATGACGGCCTTTGATCTTGCAGCCACCCTCGGACACGTCGATCACTTCGACATAGACCGAACGCGAACGCATCCACCCTTGCACGAGCAGATCCAACGGCTTGCGCACCGATGTACGAATTGATTCAGTACCTTCCATGGCCACATTTATGCCGGAAAAGAGTAAAGAAACGGCTACTTATCAAATTCCATGTGATTTTAGTTAGTTGGTCATTAGCCATATAGTCCGTGTAAGTACCAAAGCGGCAAATCGCCCCGCCCATCACCGCTGATTCCATGGCGGTAGATCCAGTATCTCCGCCCTTCTCCATCTTCGATCCGGTAATAGTCACGCAGTCGTGCGGTGGACCTTTCACGCCACCATTCGGGCGCAATCCGTTCAGGCCCCTCCACACGTGTGACTTCGCGCACGCTCCCGCGCCAACGAAACGAGCGTGGGTGACCGTCTGGCGACGCATAAAGCACCGAAATCCTTTCGGGCCGGTCGAGCAGCTTCAGCGGCCGCTGATGGAAGGCGAGTTCGCCTTGAATCACTGGCTGCGGTTCTAACGGAGCCCGCCAGCGCTGCGCACGCTCGGGCATATGGCTCGCATGCGGCACAGGGCGTTGCACAGCCTGCTTGCCGAGCCGCACCGTTAGCCGGTCAACACAAGCATTAAGCGAAGTGCCCTGCTTTTCTACTGCGCTTTCAATATCTCGCTGATCGAGCGCTAATGGTTCAGCCCAACTTGCGCGTAGACGCAGAAATTCGATCCCGAAGCCGGCATCAACATCGTCCAGTTTGGCAGCAAACAACCGGCATATATGTACGGGGTCACGGGTAGATGCAGACAGCTCTAGCGCGCGGATCACAACCTCGCCATCCACTCGCCACAATCCGAGCTCCAGACGCCGCGCGCCTTCGCCCTTGCCTTCCAGTTCGCGCGCCATGTCATCCGCCAGATCGCGCATCACCTGATCTAGCAGGTCGCGATGGCGAATCGGTTCCATCAAGCGGCGCTCGACCAGCGGTACATTCTGCGGAATGACCGGCAGCAGCGGCTCTGGCACCCGCCCCAGCAGCTGATCCATTCGCACCAGCGGATTGGAAGCCGGAGATTTGCGATTGCGGAACCGCCGCTGGAGCGCATCGCGCCCTACCCCGTTCAGATCCTCCAAGCGTTTGAGCCCCAGACGGCGCAGCACTGTCAGTATATCGGGATCCAGCCTTAAGGCTGCGACCGGCAATTGCCCCAGTCGCATCACCGCATCATCCTGAGGACCGAGGATCGCCTCAATCGGCCCATAATGCGCCAATGCCCATGCTGCACCTGCTGTGGACGCAATCGCGAGCCTTGCGGAGATATCGCGCGCTACAAACGCCGCCTGTGCGTCAGCTATCAAGCGCTGCTCCCCTCCGAACAGATGTGCCACGGCTGTGACATCAACGATCAATCCGTCCGGTGCATCTAGCGCACTCCATGGCCCCCAGCGCCGCGCCCACAGCGCGAGCTTCTCCAGGAAAGCAAGATCACCTGCCGGATCTGCTGGAGCTGTCTGTATCTCAGGACACAAAGTGCGGGCATCGGCCAGCATTGTTCCAACACGCGCCCCGGCCAAGCGCGCTGCTTCATTGATTGCAGCAATCCGCGGCCCATGCGCGCTCTCGCGGATCAGGACAGTAGGAGCGGCGTCCGCACCCTCCCCGCGTTTAATGCCGTTAGAGAGCCGCCAGCGATCGACCGCCAGCTGTGCGAACCAGATCGACATGATCCGCCGCGGTTGCGACTGACGCGTCTCCGGGTGATAGCTTTTGCGATCGAGCGGCGATGAGACCACTGCCGTCATCGCTCATACTCCATTCTCCAGGTGGGTGCGCACGCGCGCGAAACAGCTCTGCCTGCCAGCTCGACCAGCCAGGTGCAGCGCGGTTCCAGCGCGGCAGTGCAGATGGAGCGGACACAACCTTCCAACGCATCCGCGCAGAAGACAGGTCTGGTGATGCATCAAGCCGCACCAGCCAGAGCGGAACGCCGTGTTTTTCAGCGGCCAGGCTTAATCGCCGTGACGCAGTAAAATTAAGCCCGCGCGGATTGCCTGCAATCTCTCCCAGAACGAAAGCCAAGTCACGGCAGCGCAACCCCTCTTCCAGCGCGAACAGCGCATCTTCGGGGGACTTGGCTTCAACATGGATCACCCGGTGGCGCAGTTCCTCTGGCAGTCCATGCACATAAGGGCGCCCGCCCAGCCGCACAGCAGATGTATCCTGCACCCACAGAACCTGCCGCCGATCCTCTTGCGCTGGCGCGTTTCCCCTTGCCGCGACTTGCATCGCGTCACGCGCTAGCGACAGCGCCAGCCCTGCCCCTGCAGCCTCATCCCCGCGCGCAAACACTTCGCTATGCTGAGGTGCGGGGAGGCCCGGCCTCCAGCGAGGTAGACGCGTACGGATTAGCGCTGATGCACTGTCGGTACATGCATTCGCAGCAAGAATTTTTGCAGCAGGATAGGCAGTATGGGACACAGCAGAACGACTCATTTGTTCTTATTATGTTCCATCACCTTCCATTTGGCAATGACTGGCAATGCTTCACCCACGAAAAAGGCCGGAGGATCGCTCCCCCGGCCCTAATCTCAATCTTGCGGTCAAATCAGGCAAACAGGCCCGCCAGCAAAATAACCGTCAATGCAATCGGGCACACAAACCTGACCAGCGCGCGCCAAGTCTGGTGCAGAACCCCGTCCAGACCATTCTCATCATCGATCAGCTTGGCATCAGCGATCCAGCCAACAAAGATACAAGTCAGGATCGCACCAATCGGCATGAACAGTTTCGCGGTTACACCATCAAGCGTATCGAAGAAATTGGTCTCAGCGAATAATGGGATGAAGTTAAGCGGATAGAACTCAGCCATTTCGTTGAACGAAAGCGAAGCAAACACGCCAAGCACCGCGGCGCCCAAACCTACGATCAGTGTCGCAATCGGGCGCGTGATGTTGAACTTCTCGAACACATAAGCCGTGGGTGCTTCGAGCAAGCCAACGGAACTGGTGAGCGCCGCAAAAAAGACCATGATGAAAAACGCGAGACCAATCAGCGAACCGAACGGCATGGCCTGGAACGCAATCGGCAGAGACTGGAACATCAAACCGGGCCCGGCGCTCGCTGAAAGTCCAGCAGCAAAAACGATCGGAAAGATTGCCAGACCCGCAAGCATCGCAACGGCGGTGTCGGCGCCAGCAATAATACCGGACGTTTCGCCCAAGTTGGTGTCGCGATTAGCATAGGATCCGTAAGTTATCATACCTGCCACACCGAGAGAGAGCGAGAAGAACGCCTGCCCGACGGCAGCGAGCATGACTTCACCAGTCAACTTGGAGAAGTCAAACGTGAACAGATAGGCGACCGCTTCGCCGAAGTTGCCAGTAAAAGCACCATAGACCGTGATGCCGAGGAAGAGCGCGAAAAAGATGGGCATCAGGTAGACAGCAACCCACTCGATCCCGCTCGAAATCCCGCGTGCTACAAAAAACATTGTCACGGCAAGGAAGCCGAGATTGAGCCCTACCATCAGCCCACCATTGCCGAATAATCCCGGCAGCAGACCTTCAACATCACTCGCTGCGCGACCTTCAAATGCACCGCCAGCAAGGCCGGTCTGGAATAGATCACCAACAAAAACGCCGATGTAATAGACAACCCAGCCGCCCACGACGCAGTAGAAGCTGAGGATCAGGAAAGCGCCGAGAACGCCCAGGGAAGCAAGAATACTCCAGCCTTCATGTGCATTGGAATCGCGCGCGACGCGGCGCACACTTTCCGGCGCATTTGCCTGGCCGTGTCGACCAATCATAACTTCCGACAACAAAACCGGCAAGCCGATCAAAAGCACGCAGAAAATGTAGAACAGAACAAAGGCCCCGCCGCCATTCTCTCCGGCTTCTGCCGGGAAGCGCCACATATTACCAAGGCCCACGGCCGAGCCAACTGCTGCCAGAATGAATGCGCTACGCGATGACCAATTCTCGTGGGTCTTGCCTGTTGCTGCCATAGTTTAAGGATTTTCCCTCTAGCGCACGTTCCCCGACGTGCTCTCTTGTGGAATGCCTTCTGCAAGAAAATTACGCCCGCGCCAAGTGGCTTAGCTTTGCCTTATCCCCACAGCACCGCTAAAGCGGCGACATGTCTACGACTTTTCAACTCGATACGAGCACGAGCAGGGCAACGCCCACACCAAAGCCACGCAAGCGGCTGACTGTTCCAAAGATTCGCGATCACAAGAAAGACGGCCAGACTAAAGAGCCGCTGGTCATGCTGACCGCTTACACGGCGCGGCAAGCCCAACTGCTCGACACGTATTGCGACATTCTGCTTGTGGGGGATTCACTGGGGCAGGTGATTTACGGGCTTGATTCCACCTTGCCAGTAACGGTCGATATGATGATCGCACACGGCGCCGCCGTCGTGCGCGGCAGTTACCACGGCGTTGTCATCGTCGATATGCCATTTGGATCCTACGAAGGTTCAAAAGAGCAAGCATTCGAGACTGCAAGCCGCATCATGGCGGAAACAGGCTGCGCTGCTGTAAAGCTGGAGGGTGGTCAAGCGATGGCGGAGACGATTTCATTTCTGACCAACCGTGGCATTCCCGTGATGGCTCACGTCGGGCTGACGCCTCAGGCCGTGAACGTCTTGGGCGGCTATGCGGCCCGCGGACGTTCACAACAGGAACATGACAAGATCCTGGGGGACGGTAAAGCCGTTCAGGATGCCGGTGCGTTTTCTGTCGTAGCCGAGGGGGTTTTGGAGCCGATTGCAATCGCACTCACCAAATCACTCGAAATCCCGGTCATTGGCATTGGCGCGTCTGCACAATGTGATGGCCAAGTGCTGGTAACCGAGGACATGCTGGGCATGTTCGAACGCGTGCCTCGCTTTGTGAAGAAGTATGATGACATTGCAGGAATGATCGACAGGACGGTTGCGCAGTACGCAGAGGAAGTACGCGCACGTAAATTCCCGACTGCGGACCAGACCTATCATCCGAAAAGCTAAGAACTGATGCAGACCTTGCTTCGATATTACAGCTTCTCGCTGGCATTTTCAGCCGCCAGCCTTGCACTTGCGGTTTGGTACGGCTGGGCGAGCACGGGAAACGTAACCGCGACGTTGGGCATCCTCTGGATTGTTCTCGTACTTTCCATCCTCGAAGTCTCGTTGAGCTTCGACAATGCGGTCGTGAACGCCACAGTGCTGCGCAATATGGATCCGGTTTGGCAGCGACGTTTTCTAACTTGGGGGATCCTGATCGCCGTGTTCGGCATGCGGATCATTTTTCCGATCGCAATTGTCGCCATCGCGGCGCAAGTCGGTCCGGTCGAGGCGATCAATCTCTCCCTCAATAACCCGGACGAATACCAGCGTATTGTCTCTGACGCTCACGTCGGCATTGCCGGCTTTGGCGGCGCGTTCCTTGCGATGGTGGGCCTGACATTCTTCTTTGAAGAAGACAAGGAAGTGCATTGGATCGCAATGCTTGAACGCAGTATCAATCGATTCTCCAGTGCTCCCGCGATTGAGATCGGACTGGTGTTGAGCGTGCTCTACGGCGTGTCGACGCTGCTCTCGCCGGAGGACACGATCACATTCCTCACCGCAGGCATCCTTGGCCTTGTCACTTTCATCGGCGTGCAGGCAATCTCTTCTCTGCTGGAAGAAGCAGAAGCGAAGAAGCGCGCAGCAGGCATTGTGGTCAAGTCCGGCCTAGGCGGTTTTCTTTATCTTGAAGTGCTGGATGCCAGCTTCAGCTTTGACGGCGTAATCGGTGCATTTGCGCTTTCGAACAATATGGTGATCATCGCGTTGGGCCTGTCTGTTGGCGCGATATTTGTGCGTTCGATTACGATCCATCTGGTCCAGACCGGTACGCTCAACCAGTATCGCTATCTTGAACACGGGGCATTCTGGGCAATCATCGTGCTCGGCGGCATTATGTTGTTCTCGGCCAAATTCCATATTCCAGAAACAATCACTGGTCTGCTCGGCGCAACCCTGATCGGATTGAGTTTCTGGTGGTCCGTACGACACAATCGTCGCGAAGGCAGTGAGAAGATCGACCTCAACTCTGCGCCGCTAGACGGTTAGCAATAGGTGCCGCTATCACTAGCTGTATGAAGTGATATGCGATCAGCGGAATCAAAACCACGCCAGCTATTGCCGGGTCGAACATCAGCGTTGCCAGCGGCGCGCCCATAGCCAGGCTTTTCTGGGTTCCGGCAAACAGGAACGCGATACGGTCTTCGCGTGTCTTGGTGAGCAAGCCACCCGCGCTCCAGGAACCGACAATGGCATAAACGAGATAGATACACACAGCGGAGAGCGCAAACAGCCACGCTGTGCCGTCTATTCTGTTCCATATCCCTTCGCTCACCGCACCGCTCATCGCGACATAGACCGCGATGGCGATCGGAACTCTATCAGTCCATTTAGTCAGCGCTGGGTTCTGGGTAACAATTTCGCCAAAGCGGGGCTGAAGGAGCTGACCCAAAGCAAACGGTAGCAGCAAGACCGTTGCGATCTTGACCAGCGCTTCGCTGTGAAATGCAACCACCTCACTGCCCGCAAGCAATGCGAACAATGGCGCGCTTAGGAATACGCCGAGAATATTGAGCAGCGCGGCTGCGACAACGGCATGCGCAACATTTCCGCCTGCCATTGAGGTGTAAACTGTGGCCGATTGAATCGTTGAGGGCAGTGCACCAAGGTAGAGAAAACCTACTGCCAACAGGGCTGGAAACAGCCCTCCGCCCAGCTGCCAGATCGCCCAACCGCCAAACAGCATCGCACCAAATACCCATAGCGCCAAGGCACCGTGGAATCGCCAGTCAGCGGCGCCCCGCACAACCTGGTCGCGTGGCAGGCGCAAGCCATTGAGAAAGAACAGGACAAAGATCGCCGCGTTGGCAATCCATTGTCCCAATTCCTGGCGAGATTCTGGTACAGGAACAAGGATTGCCAGGACCAAGGCAAGGATCAGCAAGCGGACCATCGGGTCAAAAACACGGGCAAGCGAAGCAAGCATGCTTCGCCAGTGGCCTGCCAACCCGATTCTGTCGAGGGCGCGGTTTAAAACCTCCCCCGATCAGAGAGCTTTACCTGCAATGGCAGCGCGATATCGCTAACCTCATCGAGGAAAGGCGTGC
Source organism: uncultured Altererythrobacter sp. (assembly GCF_913057185.1). Classification (NCBI taxonomy): domain Bacteria; kingdom Pseudomonadati; phylum Pseudomonadota; class Alphaproteobacteria; order Sphingomonadales; family Erythrobacteraceae; genus Altererythrobacter; species uncultured Altererythrobacter sp. Next base: position 476,607 of record NZ_CAJXNK010000002.1, on the reverse strand, counting down.
CCCCGGCTGAGTTCTCGATCTTGCCTTCAGTCGTCTTCACGGCTTCCGCGAATGCGCCCTTCTCGTGACCGAATAACTAACTTTCCAACAGATTTTCAGGGATAGCTGCGCCACGATCTCATCGCTGGGCTTCTCCGTATTGATAGACCCAAGCAGCCGCAAGCACACGGGCGACGACGCCGGTGATCCCTGGGAACGTCCCGAATGCTTAATTCAAACTGGTCGAGAGACCGAACCTTGGACTACTCTTAATGAGCAGAAGTGAAATGTCGGTAAACTTTACACTAGCGCCCTAAATTGCAGATATCGCGGCACTCCAGTGGTTAAGCAGTGATAATCGTTAACGTCGATCCAAGCCTTGAAACTCGAATGGTGTCACTCCTCGGGCAAGCCGATCAACCTGGAGCGGTGCCCCGCTTGGTGGAAGCGAACGCTGCCTGCAACCCTCCCGATAACATCTTGCGCACCCCAGACCGATTGCTTCTGCAGATTCAGGATCGAGAGACAGCCCCTTGGCGGCTGACAACTGGGCTGCGAAGCGCGCTTCCACACCCAGAACGATGACAAATCTAGCCTGATCACCTGCGCCAATCGCGTCGACAGTCCGCGCGATGGTTATCCAATGGGTGGGGCCAGCATCAACGCCCTCGACAAACACAGACTGCACGCAAAGATCGCCCCGACGTTCAAATGCAGTATGCACGATCCACAACGGGCAAGATACATCACTTTCCAACAAGGTAGCGCCGCTTGCACCTGAGAACCGTTTTGAAAACTGCCCGGCCCGATCGATCCGCGCCATGAAGAACGGCAATCCGCGCTGTCCGACGCGCTGCAATGTTGTGAGACGATGCGCTAGTTGCTCAAAGCTCACGCCAAACCGACGTTGTAGTACCGTGAAGTCATAGCCTGTCTGCTCGCAGGCCCGCAGGAATCGCCCATAGGGCATCAGCAAGGCGGCCGCGAAGTATGCCGTTACGTGCCGTTCAAACAATTGCCGCGCAGCCGCGTCATCGAATTGAGGACCCGCCACAAGGCTTGAGATGGCCTCTCGCTGCTCAAGTGTGACCAGTTGTGCAGCAATCTGGAAATTGCGCGAGGAACGGTCGAGCATTTCGGATAGCTGGAGTTGCCGTGCGTGCAGGTCCAGGCGACGCACCGCGTTGGGCATCACCTCCAATGGGAGTATGCGAACGCTCAACTGGTGCTTCTCGCGCAGTCTCTCAGTCAACGCTGCGCCAAGATCGCTATTGGATAGCCGTAGCTCATCAGCAAGCTTCTCTGCCACTTCATCGATATCGGCGAAGTGGTTGCGCCAACGCTCAATCTCGCGCCGCGATTCTACCAGGCTATCATTCACGCCGCCAACGTCCTGCCCGGACCTGTCATAAAGACGTGCTAATGCCGCAGCGGCCTGAGGTGCTGAGTTGAGTAGCTCGCTTACTTCTTCCCGGTCGATATTCAGATCAGCGAAACGCTCATCGGCCAATCTGCGGGCAAGCCCATCGATTCCGCCAATGCTCTCGTCTTCTCTAAGCGTGCGCGGATCAAAGTCGAAGCGGTCAATGACTTGGATCAGAACTCTTGCGGACAAGGGACGCTGATTGCGCTCGATCAGGTTGAGATAGCTTGGACTGATACCCAGCGTTGCGGCCATCGCGGATTGAGTCATGCCTTCGCGCTTGCGTAGCCGCCTCAATGCAGGGCCAGCCAAAAGTGTATTGTCGCTCATTTCTGTGAATATATTTACATCATGACAAAAGAAAAGCCAAAAATACGCTCAATAAGACACGAATTTTTGTAACATTTCCTGTTCTCTCGCGCGTTTTTGCCGCAAACCAGCATTCAAGAGGCACCTCCCCGCCTCCGCAGGAGATTCAGATGACGTACTCAAACACAATAGCAGAACTTCGCAACACCATCGAAAAGAATGGCCCATCTTGGGATGCGATTGACGCGGAGAGCACAGCTCGCATGCGTATCCAGAACCGCTTCACTACCGGTCTTGATATCGCGCGCTACACCGCGAAGATCATGCGCGAAGACATGGAAGCCTATGATGCAGACCCGGCAAACTACACCCAGTCGCTCGGATGTTGGCACGGTTTTATCGCCCAACAAAAGATGATCAGCATCAAGAAGCATTTCGGAAGCACCAAGCGACGTTACCTCTACCTGTCCGGCTGGATGGTTGCTGCGCTGCGAAGCGAGTTTGGTCCACTGCCCGATCAGTCAATGCACGAGAAAACCAGCGTTCCTGCCCTGATTGAAGAGCTCTACACATTCTTGAAGCAAGCCGATGCACGCGAACTGGGCGGAATGTTCCGCGAGCTTGACGTGGCCAAGGAAGCTGGCGACGCTGTTGCAACGCATCGCTTGCTGCACAGGATCGATAATTATGAAACGCATGTTGTGCCAATCATCGCAGACATTGATGCTGGATTCGGCAATGCGGAAGCAACTTACCTGCTTGCGAAGAAGATGATCGAGGCAGGTGCGTGTGCACTGCAGATCGAAAATCAGGTCTCCGACGAAAAGCAGTGCGGCCACCAGGACGGCAAGGTTACCGTTCCGCATGAGGAATTCCTGCAGAAGATCCGCGCGATCAGGCATGCATTCCTCGAGCTGGGCGTTGAGGATGGAGTCATCGTTGCCCGCACGGACTCGCTCGGTGCCGGCCTGACAAAATCTATCGCGTACACCAAGGAGGAAGGCGATCTGGGTGACCAGTACAACAGCTTCCTCGATTGCGAAGAAATTGCGCCTACAGACATCAATAATGGCGATGTATTCCTGAGTCGTGAAGGCAAGCTACTTCGTCCAAAGCGTTTGCCGTCAAACCTCTACCAGTTCCGCGCCGGAACAGGTGAGGATCGCTGCGTGCTCGACTGTATCACATCGCTTCAGCATGGCGCAGACCTGCTCTGGATCGAGACCGAGAAGCCACACATCGGCCAGATTGGCGGGATGGTTGATCGCATCCGCGAAGTCGTCCCGAATGCGAAACTGGTTTACAACAACTCGCCTAGCTTCAACTGGACGCTCAATTTCCGCCAGCAGGTTTACGATGCTTGGGGAGCTGAAGGAAAAGATGTCAGCGGGTTCGAGCGCGATAGGCTGATGAGCATTGATTACGACGGCACTGAACTGGCAGCGGAAGCGGACGAGCGCATCCGCACTTTCCAGCGCGACGCCGCTGCTCAGGCTGGCATTTTCCATCACCTGATCACGCTGCCGACTTACCACACGGCTGCGCTGAGCACCGATAACCTTGCAAAGCGTTACTTCGGCGAAGACGGGATGCTCGGCTACGTTCTCAATGTTCAGCGTGAGGAGATCCGCCAAGGGATCGCCTGCGTTAAGCACCAGAACATGGCCGGCTCTGACATCGGCGATGATCACAAGGAATATTTTGCCGGCGAAGCGGCTTTGAAGGCTGGCGGCAAAGACAACACGATGAACCAGTTTGAAGCAGCCTAAGGAGAGCGAAGATGAGCAACACCAACTCAAAGGAACCTGGCCGCGCACGCGCGCTGCTTTCGACTGCCGACTTCCGATTGCTGCGGCGCGCGCTGGAAAGCCATGCCAAATCAACAGAGGATCGGGAAGAATTAGCTAAGATCAACGCACTGCACCATCGCCTTGGCAATTACACCTAAAGGATTAGCGAAGCGGCCCTTCCCCCCGCTGCCGAGCTAGAACTTTTCTCCTGGGGAGGAGAAGTCGGCCGTCGGAGCTTCATTGCTTCGGCGGCCGAACCATTTGCGCGAGAGTGACGACGTGCCGGATCTTCGCCGGATGCTTCAAAGCATTCCGTAAGACCAGGCCAGCATAGCGGACAGGCTAGTCACCATAATCAAAACAAGCGGAACGCCAGTGCGGATATAGTCCTTAAAGACATAGCTGCCCTCACCCATAATCAGCATATTCGTTTGATAGGCAATCGGCGTGGCGTAACACAGGTTGCAGCCGAACAGCACAGCCAGCACAAGTGGTTCAGCAGGAACCCCCAACAGGCTTGCGATGCTGAAAGCAATCGGCGTACCCACAGTGGCCGCCGTCGCATTCGATGCGAAGTTCGTCAGCACCGTTACGAACAGCATGATTGCGGCAATAACACCGGCCGGCGGAAGAAACTGCAAGCCTAAGGACAACAACTCACCTAGCCACGCCGCAGCTCCGCTTTCCAATATTACGCGCCCGATGGCGATACTGGCCGCAATCAGCACGATGACCTGGGCAGACAAAGCGCGCCCAACACGTTCAAACTTCACGCAGCCGGTCAGGAACATAAGAATAGCGCCCGCCAATGCAGAGATCGCAATCGGAAAGATACCGACAGAAGCGGTAAAGATCGACACGCCCATGATAGTCGCAGCCAGCGCAGCCTTGGATTTGCGAGGCAACTCGCGTGCACCTTCCAGCATCAACAAGCTGTCGCTGGTGGCAAAATCCTGAAGATCCTCTGGTAATCCCATCACCAGCAGCACGTCGCCTTCACTGATCCGCAGATCGCCAACTTCGCTATAGTTTGCTTTTTCGCCCAGCAAACGGTCCGGCCTGTGAATACCTAACACAGCCACACCGTGGAGATCAGCGATGCCCGAGGTTGGCAAGGTACGGTTTATCAGACGCGAATCCGCGGTCACTGTCATCTCGACTACGACAATATCCCTCTCGCGATTGCCGGACTCGCGGCGGATCCGGTCGAGCACCCATGTCGGTGCGAGCTCGCCCTTCAACACGCGTACGGCATCTTCCAGCGCCTGGTGCGAACCGGACATATGTAGCCGCTGCTGAGGCTGTATCGGCCCGGTCATCTTGTCGTGAAAGCGAATACCCTCGGGAAGCTTTGGCAGGACTGCAGCCACTTCCTGACCGATCAGCTCACTGTCCCCACCGATCCGCAAACGTGTGTGGAACATGCGCGGGGCATGAGCCGCCGCGACGCGATTGTCACCCAGGAGCCTGGGCATCACCAACCAAAGATAAGGCAACGCAATCAGCGACGCACCCAGCACAATCGGAGTAAAGTCAAACACCCCAATCTCGCGCATCCCCAAGTCAACCGCGATCGAAACAACAAGTATGTTAGTGGAGGTACCAATTGTAGTGGCGAGCCCGCCCAAGAGCGAAGCCGCATTGAGCGGGATCAACGTTTTGGATGCGGGCAAGGCCCCACGTTCTGCCAATGCAACAAAGATCGGAATCATCAGCACCAGCACAGGGGTGTTGTTGACAACCATCGATAGCGTGAAGGCAATGAACAGCGAGAACAGCAATCCCAGCTGCAAATTGGCTTTGAATATTCGCTCCAGAACCCGCGCTGCCGGTTCAAGCGCGCCTGTAACCACCAATCCGCGCCCCATCACCATAAGCGCGCAAATCGTAATCAGCGCATAGTGACCGAAGCCTTCAAATGCGAGTACGAGCCCGTCCGTGGAGCTCGTGCCTTCGAGCGGGAAAAAATACAGACCGACTGCAATCACAGCGATCGTCAGCAGTGAAATGATCTCAATCGACATGCGGCCGCGCGCGAAGCCGACAAACATTGCGACGGTCAACGCCATTGCGGCGAATGCATGTAGGGAAGGCAGCGCGATCATTGCTGGCGCGAAGAATCATACACCTGCGACGAAAATACAAGCGAAATCACGCTGCGCCGGGTTGTGTTGATACTGAAATGCGCTGAAGGTGGAGGAGCTTAAACTGGGAGACACATAGATGAAGGCATTGGTTTTTAACGGCGCGCGGGACATCCGCTACGAGACTTATGCCGACCCTGAGTTGCGCAGCCCGAACAGCGTGATCCTGAAAGTAGAGAGCTGTTCAATCTGCGGAAGTGATCTTCACATGTATCACGGCGCACACATTGGTGACAAAGACTACGGATCCGATGCTCCGAAGTTCTGTTGTGGGCACGAGTTTATCGGTGAAGTCGTCGAAACAGGCCCGGAAGTTCACGGACACAAGGTGGGCGACAAAGTACTGGCCGCGGGCGGCACGGGTTGCGGGCAATGTCCGTCATGCCGGACCGGCAATGCCGGTTCTTGTGCCCATTCCACCGCCTTCGGGATCGGTCCGACTTTGGAAGGCGGCCAGGCTGAATATGTGTGCGTACCCAATGCCGATGCGACACTCTATTCGCGTGATGGCTTGTCAGACGAACATGCAATGCTGCTGACTGACGGCATGGCCACCGCCTATTTCGGCCTGACGCGCGCGGAACCAAAGCCAGGCGGCTCGGTCGCAATTGTCGGCTTGGGCCCGATCGGTTTGATCGGCGTGGAGCTGGCATTTTTACTTGGCGCATCGCAGGTGTTCGCGATCGACCCGGTCGAATCCCGCCGCAAAATGGCGGAGAAATTGGGTGCCGCCACTTTCGCACCTGGAGCGGACCTGGTTCCGCAAATCCGCGAGCTGACCGGTGGGCGCGGGGCACAATCTGTGTTCGAGGCCTCTGGCGCTAGCGGAGCAATCGCCAGCACACTGCCGCTGGTTGCCCCGCGCGGGAATGTCAGTTTTATTGGAATTCCAGAACCATCCGATACGCTGCCTCTGCCGCTTATCATGTTCAAGCATGTGACGGTGCGCGGCGGAATCTGCGACGTACCCAACATGTGGCAGCATCTTGTACCGATGCTGCAGCAGGGCCGCTTGAAGGCCGAAGGGCTTTTCAGCCACGACTTCAGATTGAGCGAGGGCGCAGAAGCCTACTCACTATTCGACAGCCGTGATGACGGGGTGATCAAAATCCGAATTGACGTGGACTGACGCGAAAAGAAAGTGGTGCCCCTGGCCCGACTCGAACGGGCACTCCGTTAGGAACTCGATTTTGAGTCGAGCGCGTCTACCAATTCCACCACAGGGGCTTCCTTTTCGGAAGGGCGCAGATAGCCGCGCCCGTTGGCATGTTCAACCCTTCAGTTCGTCCTGATTGGGTTATCGCTGCGCTATTTGAGCGCGCCAACCAACAACTTGTGAAGTTTCGAGTGCAAACCATCATTCGCAGCGAGCACCTGCTTTGAAAGCACAGGCTCCGAACGCCCGCGAAAATCGGTTACAAAGCCGCCTGCCTCACGGATCAGGAGACAGCCTGCTGCTGTGTCCCAATCGCTAAGACCAGTTTCCCAGAAACCGTCAAACCGGCCCTGTGCAACATAGGCCATATCGAGCGACGCTGCACCGAAACGGCGGATTCCGGCAACCTCGGGCCCGAATGCCGAGTAGATTTTCATCCATTCATTGGGATCACCCGCCCCTTGGAACGGGATACCGGTGGCAATCAGCGAATCTGACAGACGCGATCTCGCCGAAACGCGCAAACGCGCATCCTGCAGCCAGGCGCCGCGCGTCTTTTCCGCCCAATAGGTCTCGTCATTGATCGGATGATAGATAACCGCCGCTGTCACGTCGCCCCAGCCTGAACCGTCAAGCTTCGGCTCCTGCGCCGCGATCGAGATCGCAAAATGCGGAATGCCGTGCAGGAAGTTACTTGTCCCGTCGAGCGGATCGATGATCCAGCGCGGCTTGATGGGGTCGCCTTCGATGACACCAGCTTCCTCCAGCACAAATCCCCAGTCGGGGCGTGCATGAAGCAATTCGTCATAGATGGTGCGTTCAGCGCGCATGTCCGCTTTGGATACGAAATCCGCCGGGCCCTTGCGGCTCACTTGCAAGTGCTCCACTTCGCCGAAGTCGCGGCGCAAACGATGGCCAGCCTTGCGGGCGGCTTTTTCCATTACGCGGATGAGGCCTGAAAACATCGACATGGGGGGTTAGCTCGCCTTCCCGACGTAGGTTTGCTCATACACATCAACGATGATGCGTGTGCCGCTGCCGATATGCGGGGGCACCATGATGCGCACACCATTGTCGAGGACTGCCGGTTTATAGCTGGAAGATGCAGTTTGCCCCTTCACTACTGCGTCGGCTTCGACGATTTCAGCTTCGATCTGCGCTGGAAGCTCAACACTGATCGGCTTTTCTTCCCACAGCTCGAGCTTCACCTGCATACCATCCTGCAAGAACGGTCGCGCATCGCCCAGCAAATCCGAAGGCAGAGTGATCTGCTCATAGGTTTCCTGATCCATGAAAACGAGCATGTCGCCATCTTCATAAAGGAAGTGATACTCTTGAGTATCCAAACGCACCTTTTCCACGGTGTCGGCGCTGCGAAAACGGACATTGGTTTTGCGGCCATCCTGCAGGTTCTTCATTTCGACCTGCATATAGGCGCCGCCTTTGCCCGGCTGCGTGTGCTGGATCTTGGCAACTTTCCAGATGCCTTTTTCGTACTCGATGATATTGCCTGGGCGGATATCGACGCCGCTGATTTTCATGGGAACCAACCTTTTCAAGGAGCCTGCAGAGAACTGCTCTGCGTTGTGTTGCGCGCCCTTAGCCGAGCCAGCGATGCGGGGCAAGGATGCTGGCAAGTTCGCCGCTCGCATGATATCCGATAATCCATGAAACGGACTACTCTGATTGCTTGCACCGCTGCATTGGTGGCTTCAGCACCGGCAGCGGCGCAAATGCTGCGCACCATGCCTCATGGCCCCTATGAATGCGCCCTGCCCGGCGACGCCTCGAGAGAAGCCTGGATTCCGCAAGAGGATGAGAGCTTTCGCATCGCGCGCGCCTCGCGCTATCGCAATGATGCAGGCCGCGGTACATACATTCTCAAAGGTGACGAACTGACATTTACAGCCGGGCCCAAAAATGGCCAAAAACTTCGGCGTACCGGCCCGAATGAACTGCGCTCGATCAACGAAGACGGCTCGACCGGCCGGATGATTTGCGTGCGTGTGGGTTAGCTTGCCGCGCTGATTGCATCAGTAAAGGCGTTCACTGCCGCAACTTCATCGCTATTCCAGACCGCACCGGATACAGCCAGAAAATCCGCCCCTGCCATTATCAGAGGCCCGCAGTTCTCTGGCGTAATCCCGCCAATTGCCACGCATGGGATTTCAAAGAGTGTGGCCCACCATTCGAGTGTTTCGATGCTGGGCCGTTCAGCATCGCCCTTATCCTTCGTGGTACTCTCGAAGAACGCGCCAAACGCAACATAGTCTGCGCCTGCTTCCCCGGCATCCATCGCCATATGTCGCGATGCGTGACAGGTAATGCCGATTTGCGCCTCGCGGCCCAATTCCTCACGCGCATCCCTTGGGTCGCCATCATCTTGTCCAAGATGGACGCCGTCAGCCTTCAAACGCTTGGCCAGCGCGACACTGTCATTCACGATGAACGCCACGTCGCGCTCAGCGCAGATCGCTTGCAGTGGCTCTGCAAGGCGCGCGGCATCATGCTGATCGAGATCTTTTACTCGAAATTGAAAGGCAGTGACGACGCCTTTGCCCGCATCCAGCGCTCTTTCAAGCCGCGCGGGAAAGTCACCTGAAACATCAAGCGGCGAAATCAGATAGAGCTGTGTTCCAGGTTCAGTCACGCAGGCGCTTTAGCCAGCACACGACGCATCTGCAATCTGATCAATGGCTTTGCCCAGAGCCGCATCAAATTCTGCATCACCCTGGCCTTTGCGAAGGTCTTGCAGCAGCCCACGGCTGAAACTTGCGATCATGCCAGGATTCTTTGCCAGATGCGCGCATGCATCATCGGTCGAATAACCACCTGACAGTGCCACAACGCGCAACACATTGGGGTGCGCGATTGCGGGTGCATATAGGTTCGGTTCAACAGGAATCGACAGTTTCAGCATAACTTTGCGTCCTTCAGGAAGCGCATCGAGAGCTTTCATGATTTCAGCCAGCAAGATCTGTTCACCTTCGCCGCGGTCATCTGCGTTGATGTCATACTCCGGCTCGATCATCGGCATCAGGCCTTTGTCCGCGATCCGGTTGCCGTATTCGAACTGTTGCGCGACGTTTGCGGCGATACCGCCTGCGTTTGCCGACTTGATGACCGAGCGCATCTTGGTGCCAAACATTCCAGCAGCAACTGCCTTCTCGAGCAGCGCGTCAAGTTTCGTCATGTCCTTCATCATCTGGACACCTTGGGCCTCATCTTCCAGCCCCTGATCTACCTTGATGAATGGCACGATACTGCGCTGCTTCAATGCATCCGGCGTGGGCACGCCTTCGACTAATCCGTCCATGGTTTTTTCGAACAGGATCGCGCCGATCACCTTTCCATTTGCAAAGCTTGGCGAGGTTATCACACGGCTACGCATCGCATGGATCGCCGCGAACATCTCATCATCGCCAGACCACTCGCTGTCTTCGACGCCATAACCACGCAACGCTTTGGGGGTGGAGCCTCCCGACTGGTCAAGCGCAGCAATAAAGCCGCTGCCCGTGGCGATTTTGGCGGTCATTTGATCGAGGTTCATGGATGTATTCCTGCTTGTTGCCATTTATGCATAGGTATGCACGCGCCCTTACCCAGCAGCGCGCTGCACTGCAACACCGACAAACTGCTATTTAGACAATGCGGCGACGCCAGGAAGATCCTTGCCTTCCATCCATACAAGAAAAGCGCCCCCTGCGGTTGAGACGAATGTGAAATCATCCTTCACCCCGGCATGCGCAAGCGCAGCGACTGTATCGCCGCCCCCCGCAACCGATATGATCGAACCCTCTTGCGTCAGCGCCGCCGCCGTTCGCGCAAGCGCCACTGTTGCCGCATCGAAAGGCTCAGTCTCAAATGCACCTAAAGGGCCGTTCCAAACGAGAGTGCGGCACGTTTTCAAGACATCGGCCAAAGCCTCAACCGCTTGATCGCCGATATCGAGGATCATTTCGTCCTCGGCCACTTCGTGAACATTGCATGTGCGCAGGCTGGGTGGGTTCGCCGCGAAATCCTTGGCCACGACCACATCATAGGGAAGATGCACGGTGCACCCCGCGTGGTCCGCCTTGTCCATGATGGCATTGGCGGTGTCGGTCAGGTCATGTTCGCACAAGCTCTTGCCCACATCGACTCCGCGCGCGGCAAGAAACGTGTTGGCCATCCCGCCACCGATGATGAGGTGCTGAACCTTGCCGACAAGGTTTTCCAGAACTGCGAGCTTGCTTGAAACCTTGGCCCCACCCACAACGGCCGCAACCGGCTGCTCCGGCGTTCCTAAAGCTGCATCAAGCGCTTTCAGCTCGGCTTCCATCGCGCGGCCGGCATAGGCTGGCAACAGATGCGCCAACCCTTCCGTGGTCGCATGTGCACGGTGCGCAGCCGAAAACGCATCATTGACGTAGAAATCGGCATTTGCCGCAATAGACTTGGCAAAGTCTTGATCATTGGCTTCTTCGCCTGACCAAAACCGGACATTGTCGAGCAGGCCGATATCCCCATTGCGCAGAATACCGATCGATTGCTCGACTACAGGGCCTGCAACCTCCGGAATGAACATCAGCTCTTTGCCCAACACATCTTCAACATCGCCCACAACCATGCTGGTGGACAGCACCGAGCTGCGATTGCCGCCGGGCCGCCCGAAATGAGCAAGCAAGAGCACTTTCGCGCCTTTGTCGCTCAATTCAAGGATAGTGGGCTTGGCAGCTTCGACCCGAGTGACATCGGTTGCTGACCCATCCTTCATCGGAAGGTTGAGATCGACGCGAACCAGAGCGACCTTGCCGGTCACATCGCCAAGGTCATCAAGGGTCTTGAAGGATGCCATTTTATTCGGTCCTTAAAGGAACTTCGCCATCACGCCCGACGTATCGATCATCCGGTTCGAGAAGCCCCATTCATTATCATACCACGAAACAACGCGGCAAAGCTTGCCTTCCATCACGGATGTTTCAAGGCTGTCGATCGTGGAGCTGGCCGGATAGTGGTTGAAGTCGCTGCTGACCAGCGGTTGATCGGTATAGTCGAGCACGCCTTTCATAGGGCCTTCAGCGGCCGCTTTGAGCGCCGCATTGAGCTCTTCTACCGTGGTATCACGGCCCGGCGTGAACACCAGGTCAACCAGCGATACATTCGGCGTTGGCACGCGAACCGAGGACCCGTCCAGCTTGCCAGCAAGTTCTGGCAGGACCAGGCCAACCGCACGTGCTGCGCCGGTCGTGGTCGGGATCATGTTCTGCGCCCCGCCGCGTGCCCGGCGCATGTCACCGTGCATCTGGTCCAACATACGCTGATCATTGGTATAGCTGTGGATCGTGGTCATAAAGCCGCGCTCGATCCCAACTGTCTCGTTCAAAACCTTCGCCATCGGCGAGAGGCAGTTGGTGGTGCAGCTGGCGTTCGACACGATCACATCGTCAGCGGTCAGCGTCTCATGGTTCACACCGTAAACAATTGTGGCTGAAACATTCTTTGCCGGGGCGGAGATCAGCACCCGCTTTGCGCCCGCTTTTAGGTGAGGCTCAGCAGCCTCGTGGCTCTGGAAAAAGCCGGTGCATTCCAAAACAATATCGATCCCTTGCGCCGCATGCGGCAAATTGCCCGGATCACGCTCGCTGGTCACAGCAATAGACTTGCCATTAACGATGATAGCATTGTCGCCGACTTCCACCGTGCCGGGGAAACGACCGTGTGTGCTGTCATATTGGAACAACAATGCGTTCGACTTCGTATCTGCCAGATCGTTGATCGAAACCAATTCAAGATCATGATCGCTGCGTTCCAGAATGGCGCGCGCCACCAGACGACCGATACGTCCAAAACCGTTGATTGCAACTTTAGTCGCCATGGGGGAAACTCCTGCTTATGCGTTCAATTTGTTCAAGATTTGCGGGACAATTGCCTCCGCAGTGAAACCGAATTTGGCAAACAGATCGCCGGCAGGTGCAGATGCGCCAAAGCGATCCAAGCCAATATTAATGCCATCGGTGCCGGTATAGCGCTCCCAACCCAGGGTTGAGCCTGCCTCAATCGAGACCTTGAGCGCACCCGCCGGCAAGACATCAGCACGATAGTCATCCGACTGCGCTTCGAACAGTTCGGCACAGGGCATAGAGACAACATCGGCGCCGATGCCATGCCCTTCCAGAGCCTGTGCCACTTCAAATGCCAGCGCAACTTCCGAACCTGTAGCAATCAGCACAACCTTGCGGTCAGCATTCGCGGAAACAAGACGGTATGCGCCCATGCCTGAACGGTTCGACAAGGCTGACCAATCCCCATCACCGTCTCCGCGCAATTGCGGCAGACCCTGTCGAGACAGGCACAAGACCGAAGGCGTTTCAGGCGTAGACAAGGCCAAGGCCCAGCATTCTGCAGTCTCGATTGTATCGCATGGGCGATAGACATTGAGATTCGGGATCAACCGCAGGCTCATGACCTGCTCTACCGGTTGGTGCGTTGGCCCATCTTCACCCAGGCCAATGCTGTCATGGGTCATGACATAGATAGCTTGCGTTTGTTGCAGCGCTGACAGGCGGATCGCATTGCGGCAATAATCGCTAAAGATCAGGAACGTACCGCCGTAGGGCACAACGCCGCCATGCAGTGCCATTCCATTCATTGCTGCGGCCATGCCAAATTCACGTATGCCGTAATAGACATAGCGACCCGCATAGTCTTGAGCGGTCAATGGCGTTGTGCTGGACGTTTTGGTGTTGTTGGAACCGGTCAGGTCTGCTGATCCGCCAATAAGCTGGGGCAAAGCCGCTGTAAGAGGCTCCAGCGCCATTTCCGAAGCTTTGCGAGTGGCAACCTTCTTCGGTTCTGCAGCCAGACCATGGATATAGGCCTCAAGTGCAGGCGACGCCAAATCGGCCACGCCCATCATATGGTTTTCGAATTTGGCCTTGCGATCCAGATCGGTCGCAAGCCGCCCCGCCCAGGCGCCATGTGCAGACGCACCGCGTTCGGCAGTCGCATGCCAATCGGCCAAAATGTCAGTCGGAACCTCGAACGGTTCGTAATCCCATCCAAGTTCTTCACGCGCAGCCGCGATTTCATCCGGGCCCAGCGGCGCGCCGTGCGTTGCACTGGTACCTTGCTTGTTCGGCGCACCTTTACCGATCACGGTTTTGCAAGCGACAAGCGATGGACGACCATCAGCAACAGCTTCATCGAGCGCGCGAGCGATATCAGCAAAGTCATGCCCGTCACAGCTAACCACGTGCCAACCAGTCGCCCGATAGCGGGCCTTGATATCTTCACTGGTGGAAAGATCGGTGCCACCATCGATGGTGATGTTGTTGTCGTCCCAAAGAACATTCATCCGGCCAAGGCCGAGATGACCGGCAAGCCCGATCGCTTCGTGATTGATGCCCTCCATCAAACAGCCATCGCCCGCGATAACCCATGTACGGTGATTGACCAGATCATCGCCGAAGACAGCGTTCAGGTGTCGCTCAGCCATCGCCATACCCACTGCCATGGCAAGCCCTTGCCCCAATGGGCCGGTGGTGCACTCGACCCCGGGCAGCAAGAAGTTTTCCGGATGGCCCGCGCACGGGCTGCCTAGCTGACGGAAGTTGCGGATGTCGTCCATCGTCGGAGCAGCGTATCCCGACAGATGCAGCAGGCTATAAATCAGCATTGAGCCGTGCCCGGCTGAAAGCACAAACCGGTCCCGGTCGGCCCAGTCGGGTGCATGAGGGTCAAACTTCAGATAATTGGACCACAATACTGTAGCGACATCCGCCATTCCCATTGGCATTCCCGGATGCCCCGAATTCGCAGCTTGCACAGCATCCATCGACAATGCGCGGATTGCGTTGGACATGGGTTGAAGACGGGCGGGATCGAGGCTCATTCGCAAACTGCTCCTGACAAGCATTGAGCGGTGCCGGATCAGCCACCGCCCGGCGCGTCGATTCGACGCGTTGGCGGACCCTTCGCGGAGGGCCGTTATCAGGTCAAGGCGAACAATCGAGCCTTCCACTGACTGTCGATTTTTCTAATGAAACAGGGTTCTTGAAGAGCAGTTATCAACAGGATGCGCCAAGGCTTTGCTCCTGCTGACGAATTTGGGTAAATCCCTGCTATGGAAAGTGATCGTATTTCGCAGGCGATCGAGAGGATCGAGGCAGCTGCCAACCGTATCAGCGCGGCGGGCGGCAAGCTGAGCGTTTCAGCGACGGGCGATAATGAGCTGGCAGCAAAGCACGAGGCGCTGCGTCAAGAGGTCTCACAGACCCTTTCCAAACTTGACGAATTGATTGAGGGCTTCGAGCAATGAGCGAAGTCACACTCCGCATCGCCGGCAAGGCTTACAAAGTCGCCTGCGCCGACGGTGAAGAGGCGCACCTCGCCCGCCTTGGATCAATGATCGATGAAAAGCTGAACCAGTTGCAAGGCAATCTAGCCGGGACAGAAGCGCAGAATCTCTTGTTTGCTGCACTGTTTCTCGCGGATGAATTGCACGAAACACGCGAAGCACTTGGAGAAGATCCAAGGGATCTCGCCTCAAAAATCCAGGCCCTTGAAGAAGGTGCTGAAAACGCAGAGAAAAAGACCCGTGAACTTTCGCTGGAGCTCAACGCGCTTAGAGCTGAACGAGATGCAATCGCCAACGATCTGGCCAACATGAAGTCTGCTGCATCAGGGCAGGAACCGCTTTTTGCGACTGATAATATCAGTTCCAAACTGGAGCAGCTGGCGGATTTGATCGAAAAATGTGCTGACACGCTTGAGGCATAGGCTGCGACACACTAAATAGACAATTGGCGGGACTGCCCGGCACGAGCCGTTCGAACATCCCTGAGGCTATAAGCAATTCCTAGGGAGCTGTCCCTGTCTTGGATTACGGGTTCGTCCTGGGGCCCAGGACATACGGCGCCCACCTGACGTTTAGGCGTCAGAGGATTTCTCGAGCAAACGACCCATGGTGGTTCCGCCACATCTTTCATTCCGCACGCTTTCCAGCGCGCGATTTCCTCGCTCACGCGACCTTACGGTCGCATCGCTGCGGGCGCCCGGTCGGGCTTGCGGCCATGCAGGCCGATTGATCGAGTAGGATACGTAGCAATGAAGAAGCCCGAACTTCGAAAGAAATTGCGCGCAGCTCGCCGGGAGCATGTTGAGAAACTGCCAGAAACAATGCGCGGGCTGGTGTTCCGCCACCCCCCGTCCCAGCTTCTTCAAAAAATCGCTACAGACGCTGTGATAGGCTTGTACCATGCCGGCCCATACGAGGCTCCGACCGCCCACTACACAACCTATTTCCACGAGAACGGGCACACGATCACTCTACCGCGCTTCGCATCAAACAAGTCTCCAATGGAATTTGCTGTTCATGTGGACCCGTTCGGCGAAAGCGACCTGGTTACCGGTCCCTTTGGAATGCTTGAGCCCCGCACAGAAGCCGAGACCTTGATTCCGGATGTACTGCTAATCCCGCTGGTAGGTTTTACCGCCAACGGAGACCGCCTCGGTCAAGGTGGCGGGCACTATGATCGCTGGCTGGCGGAACATCCTGGACGGATAGCGATTGGTCTCGCGTGGGATGTGCAATTATGCGACGCCTTGCCCACAGAGCCACATGATCAGCGTTTAGATGCTGTGATTACACCAACGCGGATGTACGGACCTTTTTGATGCGCGAAACTCCAACCTGGCGAATCCCCGTTGGCATACTCGGTCTTTTCGCCGCCCTCATTGTCTATGGTATCGTGATCGCGCGCCACGCGCCTGATCTGATCGGCGGCTGGCCGATATGGGTACAGACGATCATCTACCTCGTGCTCGGCCTGATCTGGCTGCTGCCTTTGAAACGCTTCCTGATCTGGATGGAGACAGGGCGCTGGAACGCTCCAGATTAGGTTACCGTTTGAACCGGAGGGTCAATGACACGCAAACTACTGATCGGCTTGCTCCTTGTCGCAATTCTAGCAGGGAGTTTTGCCCTATTCGGAGGGCAATGGATTGGACAACGCGTGTTCGAACGCGCGGCAGAGCAGCGCGCTGGCGTAGATCAGACTGTCGATTTCGCCGACGGATTGCATGTCTTTGTTTGCGGTAGTGGGTCACCAATGCCTGATGCCAATCGCGCTGGCCCATGTCTGGCGGTACTGGCGGGCCGCGATGGATATATTTTCGACGTTGGTTCGGGTTCCGACCGCAAGCTTGGCGCTATGGGCTTTCCTATGGTTCGTCTCGAAGCGACATTCCTGACACATCTGCATTCGGACCATTTCGACGGGTTAGGCGCGTTAATGTTGCAGGCGTGGATGGCCGGCGGTCGCAGCACGCCACTGCCAGTCTATGGCCCGGAAGGGACCGACCGGGTGGTCGACGGTCTAATGACAGCCTACGGGATCGATCGCGGCTATCGCATCGCGCATCATGGCCCGGAAGTCGCAAGGCCAAGTGGATTCGGCGGCGTGGCGACGAACATTGATGAGAGTTTCACCTTCGAACGCAACGGACTGTCAATTCGCACCCTACGCGTAGATCACGCTCCAATCGACAATGCCTATGCCTTTCGGCTCGACTACAAGGGGCGTTCAGTGATGATCAGCGGTGACCTGAAGTACTCAAAAGAGTTCGCGCGGTTCGCGCAAGGTGCCGATCTCATTCTGCACGAAGCGCTCAATCCAGCGATGGTTGGCAAGCTGGGCGAAACGCTGGCCGCACGAGGCAATACCGATGGCGCGAAAATCATGGCCGATATTCCGGATTATCACACCACGCCTGAAGAAGCGGCACGGGTTGCGCAGCTCGCCGGTGCGAAAGCGCTGGTTCTATACCATCTGGTGCCAGCACCGCCCGCGCGCCTGATCGAGCCCGCATTCTTGGGTGATGCCAAACAGAATTTTGATGGTCAGCTGGAATTGGCCAAAGACGGCATGTTGATCAGCCTACCGGCGCAAAGCCAGCAAGTCGAAATCGATCAGCTTCTCTAGGAAAATTCCCCAAGTGGCGCGAGTGACGGGACTTGAACCCGCGACCTTCGGCGTGACAGGCCGACACTCTAACCAACTGAGCTACACCCGCGCAGCCACTTGGGAGACGGGCAAATACGGCCGAGTCCAGATGCTGTCAACGACCGTTTGCGCGAAAAATCAAACTTTATTCGCTCAAAAGCAGGACAGGTGTTTCGATCAGTTTTTTGACCTCTTGAATGAAGCTGGCCGCGTCATATCCGTCGACTACGCGATGATCGCAACTGATCGAGATATTCATCAGCTTGCGCTTCTCGATACGTTCCTGTCCATCAGGACCAGTGACAAACATCGGGCGCTCGACGATGCGATTCGGGCCGATTATCGCGACTTCGGGGCGATTGATCACCGGCGTTGTTGCAACCCCGCCGAGCGGCCCAAGTGACGTGACGGTCAGCGTCGATCCAGACAGCTCGTCCGACTTGGCAGAGCCGTCGCGCGCTGAATTGGCAAGTCGTCCAATTTCGTTCGCAAGCTGCCACAGGTTTTTAGCCTGCGCATCCTTGATAACCGGTACCATCAATCCATTGTCGGTCTGGGTTGCCATGCCCAAATGTACAGAACCATGGCGCGTCACCACGCCTGCTTCGTCATCATAACGCGCATTGATCATCGGATATTCTGGCAGTTTCTTGCAGATTGCTGCGATCAACAGCGGCAGCATAGTCAGCTTGGGTTTGCTACCGCGTGCAGAATTCAGCTGCGCGCGCATCCGCTCAAGCTCGGTTACATCGCACTCTTCAACATAAGTGAAATGCGGGATGTTGCGCTTCGCAGCAGACATATTTTGCGCAATACGCTTGCGCAGGCCGATGACTTTGATGCTCTCGTCCGCACGCGCCACTCCGGCGGGAGCAAAACCTCCGCCCGCATTATAGGCTAGAAACTGATCCAGATCGCCATGGCGAATGCGGCCGTCTTCGGCGGGTTTTACTTCGGACAGATCAATTCCCAGATCGCGCGCGCGCTTGCGTACCGCAGGTGTGGCAAGGACCTTTTCCACGGCCTCAGCCGCAGCCGGAGCTGGCTTTGATGCTTGCTCAGGTTCTGGTGTTCGTTCAGGTTCTGGTTGACGTGCTGGCTCAGCTTGCTGAACCTCTTTAGTTGCCGGTTCAGCTTCAACTTCGTTCGCTTCCTCGACCTCGTCAGGCACTTCGCCTTCGACCTCGACAACGACCAGCATCGCGCCAACCGCGATCACATCGCCAACTTCACCGGCAACTTCAGTGACAACACCGTCAACCGGGCTTTCGATGTCGATCGTCGCCTTGTCGGTCATCACATCGACGAGATGCTGGTCTTCCGATACAGTGTCGCCAACCTTCACGTGCCATTCAACGATCTCGGCTTCGGCAACGCCTTCGCCGACGTCAGGCATATTGAATGTGAACTTTGCCATCGGGTCAGTCCTTCAGAATCTTGTCGATCGCTTCGCCAATACGAACCGGGCCAGGGAAATAGGCCCATTCAAGGCTGTGCGGATAGGGTGTGTCAAATCCGGTTACACGCTCAACCGGAGCTTCGAGATGATAAAAGCAGCGTTCGGTCACGAGCGCAGATAACTCGGCGCCGAAACCGGCGGTTCGAGTCGCTTCGTGTACGATCAGACAGCGCCCGGTCTTTTCGACCGAAGCTTCGATTGCTTTGATATCAAGCGGAACAATTGTCCGCAGGTCCAGAATATCGGCGTCGATACCCTTTGTTGCACACACAGCCTCTGCCACGTGTACCATCGTGCCATAGGCCAGCACAGTCAGTGCTTCACCCTCTGTCACTTGACGTGCTTTGCCAAGTGGAACCTTGTAGTACCCTTCCGGTACAGCGCTATCGTTGTGCTTCTTCCACGGCTCTACCGGTTTATCATAATAGCCCGAGAACGGGCCGTTGTAGATACGCTTTGGCTCGAAGAAGATCACCGGATCATTGTCTTCGATGGCGCTGATCAACAGTCCCTTCGCGTCATAGGGTGTAGCCGGAATGACTGTCTTCAAACCCGCTACATGCGCAAAAATCGCTTCGGGTGACTGACTGTGCGTCTGGCCACCGAAGATGCCCCCACCGAAGGGAGACCTCACAGTCATGGGTGCGATATAGTCATTCGCCGAGCGGTAACGCAAGCGTGCTGCTTCCGAAATCAGCTGATCAAGGCCGGGATAGATATAATCGGCAAACTGGATTTCCGGAACGGGTCGTAGGCCATATGCCCCCATCCCCACCGCGACGCCAATAATGCCGCACTCGGAGATTGGCGTATCAAAAACACGGGTCTTTCCGTGCTTTTCCTGCAGACCAGCAGTGCAACGGAATACGCCGCCAAAGTAACCGACGTCCTCGCCCATCACGATCACATCGTTGTCACGCTCAAGCATAATGTCGAGCGCGTCATTGATCGCTTCAATCATGTTAAGGCGGCGCTCCGTGCCCGCGTCACCCGTGGCTTGATCTTTCACATCAATGCTCATGCGCCCGGCCCTCCCTTGGGCCATTTGACCTGGCGTTCGCGAATGGCTTGCTCAGCCTGTTCTTCCAGATTCCATGGCAGTTCTTCGTAAACATCTTCAAACATGGTGTGGAATGGGTGATGCATTCCATGCCCGAGGATGCCGTTCTTCTCGGCTTCCTTGGTAGCGGCCTTCACCAGCTCCGCACATTCAAGGTCCATCGCTGACTGGCGATCTTCGTCCCACTCGCCTAATTCGATCAAGTGGTTCTTGAGGCGCATCACTGGATCACCCAGCGGCCACTCCTCGCGCTCCTGTGCACTGCGATAGCCGGACGGGTCGTCCGACGTAGAGTGGCCCTCTGCGCGATAAGTGAAGTATTCTATCAAAGTCGGACCAGCATTCGCGCGCGCGCGGTTCGCGGCCCATTGCTGCGCTGCGTAACATGCTAGTGCATCGTTTCCGTCGACGCGAAGGCCAGCCAAGCCATATCCCAGTGCGCGTGCAGCAAAGGTAGTGCGCTCGGCACCTGCAAAGCCAGAGAAGCTGGAGATCGCCCACTGGTTGTTGATCACATTCAGGATGACCGGTGCGTTGTATACCGTTGCGAATGTACAGGCGTTGTGGAAGTCACCTTCGGCAGTTGAACCCTCACCAACCCATGTTGCGGCGATCCGGGTGTCGCCCTTGATCGCGCTCGCCATCGCCCAGCCCACCGCCTGGGGGGTTTGTGTGGCAAGGTTGCCTGAAATCGAGAAAAAACTGTGTTCTCTGCTTGAATACATGATCGGCAGCTGGCGACCCTTCAACTTGTCGCCTTTGTTCGAGTAGATCTGGTTGATCATGTCGACAATGGGATAGCCGCGCGCGATCAAAATGCCTTGCTGGCGATAGCTGGGGAACACCATATCGTCAGATGCGAGCGCCATTGAGGATGCCACGCTGGTCGCCTCTTCACCGGTGCACTTCATGTAGAAACTGGTTTTGCCTTGGCGCTGGCCGCGGAACATGCGGTCATCAAAAGCGCGCACCATCGCCATGTTGCGCAGCATCGTTCGCAAGGTATCCGCATCAAGTTTCGGATCCCAGGCGCCATGCGCCTTGTTGTCGTCACCAAGAACGCGGACCAGACCATAGGCAAAGTCCAGCATATCCTTTGGATCGCTTGTTTCATCCGGACGAGGCTGTGTACCCGCCTCAGGGATCTCGAGATGACTGTAGTCCACCTCATCGCCCGGCCTGTACTTCGGCTCTGGAACGTGAAGCTGTAGCGCCGGCTTGTTGCTTTTCGGCTCAGGTGTTGTCTCAGGCCTATTGGCCATGGCTGGCTCTCCCCCTGCTAACAGCAGGTCTGTAGCATTCTTTTACGTTGGTGTTATTTTATTTCACGCAAAGACTACGGTCAAGCTGGTCTAGCCGCTTTCACTCATACCGCAACAGGTGCCTTGATCGGGGCCTGCGGTGCGTAATCATGCACTACAAAATCATCGATTGTGTAATCGAAAATTGTGTCCGGCTTGCGCGTGATTTCAAGCGTCGGGTTGCCTTGCGGCTCGCGCGAGAGCTGTTCGGTGATCAAATGCTCGTGGTTCAGATACAAATGAACGTCGCCACCCATCCACACCAACTCGCCGGGTTCGAGGCCCGTTTGCTGCGCGATCATCCGTTGCAGCAGCGCCGCTGACCAAAGATTAAACGGCAGGCCCAAGGCGACATCACAGCTGCGTTGATACAGCATGCAATTGAGCCGCTCTCCCGCAACATGAAACTGATAGGTCTTATGGCATGGTGGCAATGCCATCCGGTCCAGCTCTGCCACGTTCCAGCCTTCGATGATGTGCCGCCGGCTGCCGGGATTGTGGCGCAGGCTTTCGACGACTTCCGCAACCTGATTGATGCCTGGCCCGCGCTCGTAGAGCCCGTCTTTGCGATAGCGATAGGTCGGCCAGTCAACCCATTGCTTACCGTATACTGGCCCCAGATCACCCCATTGACACGCAAACTCTTCGTCATCAGCAATCCGTTGAACAAAATCGTCAAGCGCGATGTTATCGCCTGTTTCCTTGACGTATCGCGCGTGCGGCCATTCATTCCATATCTTCACGCCCTGCAGCACAAGCGGACGAATGTTGGTCTCTCCAGTCAGAAACCACAGCATCTCGCGCGTGGCGGTTTTCCAGTAGACCCGCTTTGTGGTGAGTAGCGGCATCGCGCCATCGGCAAGATCGAACCGCAGCATCGCGCCGGCAATCGAGCGCGTACCAATCCCGGTGCGATCAACGCGTTCGCTGCCGCCCTCCCAGATGCGCCGCATCAGGTCGAGATATTGCCATTCAGGCTGGCCTGGGCCGGTGTGTTTAGACGGAATTATTTCAGGAGACTCAAGCGTTGCCATGGGCGGACCCTAAACCTGCATTTGCTCGCTTGCCACCCCGCAAAAGCACACTTATATCGCGCCTCCTGCCGCGACCCACAGTTTTGTGTGGGGCCGATCCGGTCGGGGAGTAGCTCAGCCTGGTAGAGCACTGTCTTCGGGAGGCAGGGGCCGGAGGTTCGAATCCTCTCTCCCCGACCATCTAAACTGGCTCGATGCCGATTATTCCTAGCGCAGCCGTGAGCGCACCCAGCCCTAGCGACAGGTGCCAGCGCAGCCGCACAAAGTCTTGTCTGCCAAGATCGAGCCATCGGTCTACCAGCGGACTGAGCGCGATCAATGCAGCAAGAAACATTAACGCCGGTCCGGGCCATTCCCAGCCGAAGGTCCATGGCAAAAACAAGGCCAGAGCAAGCAGGCTAGGCAGCACGGCGACAAGGTATGCCGCAGCATCTGCTCGCCCCGAAGCCAGCGACTGACCCCACCACACACCGCCAAGAAAACTGAAGATGAATGCAGCGTAGCCAAAGCCTGCGGCAAGCGCCACATACCCAAACTCCCCGCCTTGCAATACCAATGCAAGAGCGATGAATTGTGGGATCAGTCCCGCATAGCCCAACCCTTTGGCGACGGGAGTCAATGTTTGCTCTGCCATACCCGAACAATAGCCAAACACATCATGTGTTCCCTCCCCCCTCGCATTTTGTGTGATTGCAGTCACAATGCTCATGGCGCAAAACAAAATACATGAACTTGTTTGATCTTAGCGGAAAAACCGCAGTCATCACCGGCGGCAATAGCGGCATCGGGCTCGCCTTTGCGCGCGGGTTGGTAAAGTCCGGCGCGGACGTAGCCATTTGGGGGCGCAATGAAGCGAAGAACGCCGCCGCGGTGGAGGAGCTCAACGCCTTTGACGGCGGGAGCGCGGCAGCTTTCCCTTGCGATGTCGCCGAAGAGGAGCAGATTGCCGCTGCGATGGCCTCGACACTCGATAGCTTCGGAAAGGTCGATATATGTTTCGCCAATGCGGGAATTGGCGGGGGCATGGCGCTGCCGGAAATGACCGCTGAGGCATGGGACAAGGTGATGGCCGTCAATGCCCGCGGCCCCGCCCTCACCTATCGCTACGTCACCGAACATATGGTTGAGCGCGGCGAAGGGGGGAAGCTGATAGCGACCAGTTCTGGCCAATCGATCATGGGCGTAAACCGTAGCTCGAACTATGCCGCATCGAAAGCCGCTGTGAATGGGCTGACACGCGCGGCAGCATTCGAACTGGCGAGATACCAGATTACTGCGAACGCTCTGCTTTTCGGTTTCTACGAAACCGATCTGACTGCTCAGGCAGATCCGCGTTTTGCCGAATGGATGACCAAGCGCATTCCCTTGCGGCGGTTTGGCGACCACGATGGACTGGAAGGTCTGGCGGTGTTCTTTGCTTCGCCGCACAGTGACTATATTACAGGGCAATGCCTGCCCGTAGATGGCGGGCTCTGTATTAGCTGAGGAACAGGCGATGCCGCCGATCATTGGGCTATGGTATGCAGCACCTGACCGGGCCAAATCTCAATGTCACATGACAACGATAGATCGCGATACCGCGCTGTACCCAGCTCGCGCCTGAGCCGCGTCGCGGGTTTCGGACGTTTGGCAAGCGGTGTCGCTGGCGGAATGCTGGCCGAGGGCGTGCGGCGTATGGCCAGCGGAAAGCGCATGTCTGCCCAGGATCTGCTGTTGACCCCAGGCAATGCTCGGCGACTGACAGAGCGGCTGTCGCATTTGCGCGGCGCAGCGATGAAGCTGGGCCAGATTATCAGTATGGACGCAGGCGACTTCTTGCCGCCTGAGTTATCGAACATACTTGCGACCTTGCGCGACCAAGCGAACTTTATGCCTGCGCGCCAGCTCGACAAAGTCTTGCAAGAAGAATGGGGACCGGATTGGCGAAAGCAATTTCGCTGGTTCAATCCGCGCCCGATTGCCGCAGCTTCGATTGGCCAAGTACACAAGGCCATGACCCGCGAGGGCGAGGAACTGGCTATAAAAGTCCAATACCCTGGTGTGGCCGACAGCATCAGCGCGGATGTCGATAATGTTGCCACATTGCTTTGGATGTCAGGCCTGTTGCCGGACTTTCTCGATATGGAACCCTTGTTAAAGGCAGCAAAGGAACAGCTTCACGAAGAAGCCGATTATGTCCGAGAAGGTGAGCAGATGCGGCTCTATGCCGCGCGCATGGCACAAGACGAACGCTTTGTGGTCCCTACCCTGCATGAGGGCCTGACCAGAAAACGTATACTCGCGATGAGCTTCGAAGATGGTATTGCGATCGAAGCCCTCACAGATGAAGCACAGGAGCTTCGCAACGAAGTCTTCGAGCGGATCGTGGAATTGGTGCTGCGCGAGCTGTTCGAATTTGGCGTCATGCAAACCGATCCCAACTTCGCCAATTATCGCTATCGCCGTAGCGATGGCGCAGTCGTACTGCTGGATTTCGGAGCGGCTCGAAACGTCGAACCGCACGTGGCAGAAGGCTATCGCCGCTTGCTCGGCGCAGGACTTACAGGTGAAGCAGACAAGATTCGCGCAGAAGCGCTCGCGATTGGCTTCATCAATCCGACTGTGATCGAGCGGCAAGGCGAGCGTGTCGACAGAATGATCGGCGTGATCACTTCAGAGATGAATCGCGATGCGCCCTTCGACTTTGGCGATCGCGCCTTCGTGCCGCTGTTGCGCGAAGAAGGCATGGCCATCGCCGAGGACAAGCAGAGCTGGCATATTCCGCCAGCCGAAACGCTGTTTGTACAGCGCAAGGTCAGCGGCACTGCTTTGCTTGGAGCAAAGTTGAAAGCCGTGATCAACATTCGCCAGCTGGTCGAACGCAAGCTGGCGGAATTGGTTTAGAGCTTCGCTTTTTCAGCTGCGATCCAGCGCTTCACATGAGCCTCAAGGACACTGAGGGGCACTGAACCGTTCTCAAGAACCGTGTCGTGAAACGCACGCAGATCAAAAGACTCGCCAAGCTCGCCTTCCGCCAATATCCGAAGCTCGCGAATTTTTAGCTCGCCCACTTTGTAGGCCAGCGCTTGGCCGGGCCAAGTGATATAGCGGTTCACTTCGGCATCAATATTGGCGGGAGAAAGCGCGGTGTTGTCGAGCATGTAATCGACCGCTCTCTGCTTGCTCCATCCCTTCGAGTGGATACCTGTATCGACCACAAGTCGGGTGGCGCGCCACATCTCATAGCTCAACCGCCCCATTTGCTTGGCTGGAGTATCGTACAAGCCCATCTCGATTCCCAGACGCTCCGAGTAGAGGCCCCACCCCTCAACAAACGCGGTGAAAAATGTACCATTGGCACGCAGGGGGTGCAGATCTAGCTCGCGTTGCAGTGCGATTTGATGGTGATGCCCTGGAACAGCCTCGTGCACGCCCAAGGCCGGCAATTCCCAAAGTGGACGCTGGTCCAGCTCCGTCAGGTTCAAACGATAGATGCCCGCCTGCCCGGTCTCCAGCGAACCTGGCTCATAGTAGGCCGTCGTATTCCCGGGGGCCCGCTCGGCGGGGATTGGCAGCACAGTGTAGGGCTGGCGCGGAAGCTTGCCGAACAGCTTCGGCATCCACCCGTCGATCTCTTTCGCAAGCGCCTGAGTGTAGCGCAGATATTCCTGTTCATCGGTCATGTAATACTGCGGATCGGTGCGCAGATGTTCGACGAAGGCTTCGCGCGTCTCGAAGCCAGCTTTAGAAGCCACCTCCTCCATTTCAGCACGAATGCGCGCGACTTCGGATAGCCCCAGCTGATGCACTTCATCAGCTGTCATATCCGAAGTGGTGAAGCTCTTGACCCGATAGTCATAGAATTCGGTCCCACCCGGCGTCCCCAAGATACCCGGCATACCAGTGCGACATTCAGGCTCGTATTCTTGCCGGTAGAAATCGGCAAAGGCTTGTAGCTCGGGAAAGACCGTTGTTTCCAGCGCAGCCTTGGCGCGCTCTTTCAAACTCGCCCACTCGTTATCACCAATGGTCGAAGGTTGAGTGGCGAACGGTGACCAATAGGGAGAGCTTTCCGCCTCTGAATAGACCATGCTTTGCATCCGTTCATGGAAGCCCTCCATCGGTCCGCACGCGTGTGTGAGCCCCTTTTCAATCGCAATTCGTGTGCGCGCCATCGCATCCTGATTGACCTTCGCATAGGCTTCCAGTCGGCCAACGTAGCTATCGTAATCTGCGCTGGTGAAGAAAGGTGATCCGTTCGGAAGCGATGCAAGTTGATTGAACCAACCGCCGCGGTTGGTGAATATCTGATACCAATCATGTTCGTGTAAAGACGCGGCAATGATGTCCGCCATGCTCACGCGCACGACATCGTAATCCACTTGAAGATCTGCGGTTAGTTCAGCCCGGTCAATTGCATCAAGCCGCGCCACGAACTGCCGGGCATCCACGATACTGCGTGAATGTGCTTCAACTGACCAATCGCCCAACTTGCCGTCACCGCGCCGGTCGCCCACGCTGGTTGCCAGGCCGGGGCTGTTGTCGAGCTGCCATTGCCATATGTCTGCGCGAACACTCTTGTAGCTTCCCGCCGAGGCATTGTCCGCCGTTTGAACCGAGTGATCATCCGCGATTGCAGAGCTAGGCAAAACCGTGGTGGCGGATGCCAAAAGTGCTGCGGCGAAAAGCTTGTGCATGGAAAATTCTCCTCTTGGCCCCGCTTCCTATTGCGCGGGCACCCCAAGGTCCAGTAGCCTTTCGCCAATGGCACAAACAGCATCCGTTTTGTTCGTTTGTCTCGGCAATATTTGCCGCTCACCTTTGGCCGAAGCCGCATTTCGCGCGGCTGCGGATGACGCAGGTTTGGCGGTGCATGTCGATAGCGTCGGGACAGCTGGCTATCATGTGGGCAAGCCACCAGACCCGCGCAGCATCCGTACAGCAGCATCGCGGGGAATCGACATCACGCACTATTGTGGGCGGCAGCTTGCGGAGAGTGACTTCAGCGAATTCACGCATATCTTCGCGATGGATCACGAAAACCTGCGCAATGTCGAAGCGCGCGCACCAGCGAACGCGACGGCTGAAATCTCGCTTTTGCTCGATGTGCTGCCCCATCGGGTGGGCGATCCAGTTGGCGATCCCTATTATGGCGGAGATGACGGGTTCGAACGGACCTGGGCTGAAGTCAGCGAAGCCGCACAGGCGCTGGTCGCGAAACTAGCCTCCGCGCAATAGCTGTACGCCCCAGTCGCGCTCAAACAGATAGAGCAGTGTGCGTGCCGCCTGGCCGCGTCCGCTGGCTAGACCCCTGTCGCGCTCCATAAGCAGACGCGCATCGGCATGGGCAGCTGGCAGTAGCCGCGTGATCTGTTCCAGATTGGCAACCCGGAACAGCGTGTCGCCTGATTGGCGCGTACCCAACAGCTCGCCGCCGCCGCGCAGTTCGAGGTCTTCTTCCGCAATACGAAAACCGTCCTGCGTCTCACGCATCAATGCAAGCCTTCTTCGTCCGGTTTCGCTTAGACCGCTCCCTCTCAGCAGCAAGCATACCGATTTCTCGCTGCCGCGCCCTACCCGACCGCGCAGCTGGTGCAATTGTGCTAAACCGAAACGCTCGGCTTGCTCAATAACCATCAGCGTGGCGGCCGGCACATCAACGCCCACTTCGATGACAGTTGTTGCAACCAGCAGCTTTGCCTGACCGCTAGCGAAGCGTTCCATCGCCGCATCTTTGAGTTCCGGTTTTAACTGACCGTGGACCAGCACCACGTCATCGCCGAAACGCTCCTTCAACACTGCATAGCGCGCTTCTGCCGCCGCGAGGTCAGCAACCTCGCTCTCGTTGACCATCGGACAAACCCAATAGGCTTGCTGCCCGCTGGCTACGTGCCGGGCCACGCCTGCAATGACATCCTCCATCCGGTCTTGCGCAATCACGCGGGTGTCGATCGGTTGCCGCCCAGGCGGCATCTCGTCCAGACGGCTCACATCCATTTCACCATACTGAGCAAGCGTCAGCGTTCGGGGTATCGGTGTCGCGGTCATGGCAAGTGTATGCGGTGTCCGCTTGCCTTTGCTGGCAAGTTGCAATCTTTGGGCAACGCCAAAACGGTGCTGCTCATCGATCACCACCAGACCAAGGTCTTTGTAATTAACCGTATCCTGAAAAATGGCGTGCGTGCCGACCACAATATCGATTGAGCCATCGAGCAATCCCATCAGAATACTCTCGCGCGCTTTGCCTTTGTCACGCCCGGTCAAGATCGCAACTTCAACGCCAGTTGGCGTAGCCATCTGACGCAGGGTATCGAAGTGTTGCCGCGCGAGAATCTCAGTCGGCGCAAGTAGAGCTGCCTGCTTGCCGGCTTCATTCGCGATCAGCATGGCATAGAGCGCGACCACCGTCTTGCCGGCCCCGACATCGCCTTGCAGCAATCGCAGCATGGGCGCTTCCTGTGCGAGGTCGCCTTCGATCTCGCGTACTGAACGCGCCTGTGCGCCAGTGAGAGAGTAAGATAGCTGCAACTTGCCGCGTAGCCCGCCGTCGCCCTGCAATGGCTGGCCCTTCCGGCTGCGATTATCCGCGCGAACCAGCATCAGGGCGAGCGAATTGGCTAGCAACTCGTCATAGGCCAAACGGTCACGCGCATTGGAGTTCTCGGACTTATGGGACAGCTGCAGAGCGTCACGCCATGCAGGCCATCCTTCTTTGTCGAACTGCGTCGGCTCGATCCATCCGGGCAATTCCGGTAGACGCTCCAGCGCCTGCTGGACCAATCCGGCAATGCGCGGCTGAGTTAGCCCCTCTGAAAGTCCATAGACCGGCTCGCACATCCTGCCGATATTGGCGCTGCTTTCTTTCTCGACATGATCCGGGTGGACGATCTGCAGCATGTCTCCATAGCGATCGAGCTTGCCCGCCACCCAACGCTTCTCGCCTACCGGCAGCTGCTTCTTTGCTGTAAAGGATGCGCGCCCGAAGTAAGTGAGGTTGCAAATGTTGCCCGCGCTATCTTGTGCAAACACCCTGTAAGGCCCGCGATTATTGCGCGCTGGCCTGTGTTCCGTGGGGGTCAGCGCGATGATCACATTCTCGCCTTCAGCTGCATCATCCAGCGATTCAATTACGCGGCGAGTCACGAATCTCTCGGGCAAATGATAGGCCAGATCACGCACCCGTGTGAGGCCCAGCTTGGCGAGCGGCTTTTTTAGCTTCGGCCCGACACCATCGAGCGCATCGGTATCGATAAACAGCGGATTCAAAACATCAGGGCGCATTCGCTTGCTATAGCCGCTTGCGCGTCACGTGCGAGTCCCCTACCCGCGCCTTATGCCCGACGCATTGACATTCGAAGCCCGCCTTGCACGCGCCAAGTTTCGCGCATGGCACCGTGGCACTCGCGAAGCCGACTACATGATCGGTGGCTATTTCGACCGCTATCATGCCGAATGGGATGAGGCTGCGCTGGTTTGGTTTGAGGCCCTACTCGACCAGGATGATGTCGATGTGATGGCTTGGGCTCTGAAGACTGCACCTGTTGCAGAGCGATTTTCCGGCCCCATGATGGAGCGGATGCAACTGCTCGACTACGTCGACATTCCGCGCTGATCCAGCCTGTTTTAATGCCTGATCTTTCACGTATACTTACCGCCTCGGCGCCGCTGACACTCGCTTCGGTAGCGCGTGGCGCGCAGCCATTGATGATGAGCGATCTGGCGCGGGCTGCCAAAGGTCGCGCGGTATTTATCGCCCCACACGAAGCTACAATGCACTCGATCGCGGAAGCTGCGAAGTTCTTCGCGCCCGAATTGGAAGTGATCGAATTTCCGGCGTGGGATTGCTTGCCATATGACCGCGCAAGCCCTGCGCTTTCCGTCAGCGCAAAACGTTTGGCCGCGCTGCATCGCATGCAATCGGGCAAGGCAGGCTCGCAGCTTCTGGTAACGACCGCAAATGCTGTGCTGCAACGTGTCCTGACTCCGTTTCGAATTCGCGAAAGCGTACGCGATTTCAAGCAAGGCACCATAATCGGCCATGGCAGTCTTTCAGCGCTGCTGCAGCGTCAGGGGTATTCGCGTACGGATACAGTAGTCGATCATGGCGAATATGCATTGCGAGGTTCGATAGTCGACATCTTCCCGTCGAGCCTCGACCAAGGCTTACGGCTCGATTTCTTCGGCGATGAGCTGGAAAGCCTGCGCCTGTTCGACCCTGGCACTCAGATGACCGTCGGCACGCTCAAACAACATTTGTTGCTACCCGCCAGCGAGGCATTGCTGGACGAAGAAAGTATCAAGCGTTTTCGTAGCCGCTATCGCGAAATGTTCGGCGCCACCGCAACCCAAGACCCGCTCTACGAAGCGGTAAGCGATGGTCGCAGGCTTGCGGGAATGGAACATTGGCTGCCGCTATTTGAAGAACGACTGGCGACAATCTTCGACTACATGGAGCCAGAGGATCTCGTGGTCATCGACAGCGGAGCCATTGGCGCTGCTGACGAACGACTGAAAGATGTGACCGATTACCACCAGGCGCGCGAAAAGGTCGCCGGGCAAGCCGCGGGCAGCTACCGTCCATTGCACGAACATTCACTCTATCTTGCCAAGGATGAGTTCGACGCATTGCTGAAGGAGCATACAGTCCATCGTAGCGTGATCTTTGCAGAGCCAGAGAGCGATCATGTTGTCGACTTCGGCTTCTCCTCTGCCAGAGACTTCGCTCCAGACCGCGCGCGCGGTGACAACATCTATCCGATTGCCGCCCAGCATCTCTCTGCGCTGAGCAAATCGGGAAAGCGCCCGATTATCGCCGCCTATTCGAGCGGTAGCCGGGCACGTATCGCGTCGATACTGCAAGAGGCCGGCTGCAAGGTTACCCATGCCGAAACATGGCAGGAAACCTTGGGTGTTAGCTCAAAGGGCAATCCGGTCGCCACTGTCCTGCCGCTCGAAACCGGTTTTGCCAATGATCAGCTGGAACTGCTTACCGAGCAGGACATCCTTGGTGACCGTCTGGTTCGCCGCAAGAAGCGCCGCAAGGATTCCGACGCATTTCTGGCTGAGCTCCAGTCACTCAATCGCGGCGATCTGGTGGTTCATGTAGAACACGGAATTGGCAAATATCTCGGGCTGGAACCTGTGCCTGTCGGCAAGAGCCAGCACGACTGCGTGATGCTGGAGTACAAGGGCGGCGACAAGCTGTTCATCCCGGTCGAGAATATCGACGTTCTGTCGCGATACGGATCTTCTGAAGATGCTGTCATGCTGGACAGGCTTGGCGGTGAAGGCTGGCAGAAGCGCCGCGCCAAGCTGAAGGAACGCATTCGTGCGATTGCCGGCGAGCTGATGCAGATTGCTGCGCAGCGCGCGCTGAAGAAGGCGCCGGTGCTGGAGCCCGATGAATCTGCCTACAACCAGTTTGTCGAGAAGTTTCCCTGGCAGGAAACCGATGATCAGGACGCGGCAATTGATGACGTGTTGCGCGATCTGGAGAGCGGTAGACCGATGGACCGGCTGGTTTGTGGCGATGTCGGGTTTGGCAAAACCGAGGTCGCGCTTCGCGCGGCATTTGTTGCGGCAATGAATGGTCAGCAAGTCGCGGTTGTTGCCCCGACCACGCTGCTCGCACGCCAGCATTACACCAGTTTCGCGGAACGCTTTGCAGGTTTCCCGCTCAAAGTTGGCCGCCTCTCGCGGCTCGTGCCGCCAAAAGAGACCGCCGCGACCCGCGAAGGGCTTGAGAAAGGCGATGTGGACATCGTCGTCGGCACACATGCAATCCTGTCCAAGAGCACGAACTTCCGTGATCTGGGGCTCGTTATTGTCGACGAAGAGCAGCGCTTCGGAGTGACGCATAAGGAGCGCCTGAAGGCTTTGCGTGCTGATGTGCATGTGCTGACGCTGACTGCCACACCTATCCCGCGCACCCTTCAAATGGCGATGAGCGGGCTGCGGGAACTTTCCACAATCCAGACGCCACCCGTCGACCGCTTGGCCGTTCGGACTTATGTTATGGAATGGGACGATATGGTCATGCGCGAGGCTTTGCTGCGCGAACACCACCGCGGCGGGCAAAGCTTTATCGTCGTGCCGCGCATCTCGGACATGGCCGATGTCGAGGAATGGCTTCGCGAACATGTGCCGGAAGTGAAAAGCATTTCTGCACATGGGCAAATGTCGCCAAGCGAAGTCGAAGAACGCATGAGCGCCTTTTATGACCGTCGATATGACGTGCTGCTATCGACTACGATCGTCGAGAGCGGCCTGGACATCCCGACTGCCAACACGATCATCATCCACCGCGCGGATCGCTTTGGCCTGGCGCAGCTATATCAGCTGCGCGGCCGCGTGGGTCGGTCAAAACTGCGCGCCTATGCTTATCTCACCTATGCAAAGGATGTGCAGCTATCCGAAGTCGCGGAGAAGCGCTTGAAGGTGCTGGGCGATCTAGACTCGCTTGGTGCAGGCTTCCAGCTTGCCAGCCACGATCTGGATATTCGCGGTGCCGGAAACCTGCTCGGAGACGAGCAATCGGGCCACATCCGCGAAGTCGGGTTCGAGCTGTACCAATCCATGCTTGAAGACGCGATACTCGCCGCAAAGGCCGGCGAAATGGGTCTTGAGACGGCTCGCGACAAAGTGAGCCCACAAATTACCGTTGATGCACCGATAATGATCCCAGAGGATTATGTGCCCGATCTCGCGGTACGCATGGCGCTTTATCGACGTTTGAACGATGCCAAGGATAAGGCCGAGATCGAGGCTATGGCAGCCGAGATGATCGACCGTTTCGGTCCCCTGCCCGATGCAACCTCAAATCTTGTGCGACTGATCGAGATCAAACATCAGGCGATCGAAGCCAATATTGCCAAGATAGATGTCGGCGCGCGCGGTACACTGGTCAGCTTCCACAAAGACCACTTCCCCGATCCGGCCGGATTGCTCGCCTATGTCGACAAACTGCAAGGAACGGCAAAACTGCGCCCTGATATGAAACTGGTCATCAACCGGGCCTGGGGCGATCCGCAAAGCCGCCTCAATGGTCTGTTCCAGCTGACTAAGGGCCTTTGCCGTATCGTTCAAAAGGCTAGTAAAGCCGCCTGAGCGTTGAAAAGCGCAAGTTTCGCGCATAGTTGTTCAATCTAGCGCGGCGATGAAGGGGGCTGGGTTTTGCCCGATACGAATACATACGAACGGTTTGCCCTTCTGGCCTCGGACGCGCACCGCGCCAGAGCGGCCTATGCTGACCTTTTGCCGACGCATGATTGGGTGCCGATAGAGGAAGCTGACGTTGCTGTGGTGCTGGGCGGCGATGGTTTCATGCTGCAAACGCTGCACGAGATGCACGATCGCGGCAAAGTGATCCCTGCCTACGGCCTCAATCGCGGCACAGTCGGCTTCATGATGAACAAATACCGCAATGGCGGCAATGTGCTGAACCGGGTGCAGAAGGCCCGACCGTTCAAGTTTTCTCCCCTCAGAATGGACGCAGTCACTCAGGATGGGGAAGAACACACTTTTCTCGCCATCAACGAAGTCTCCTTGCTGCGTGAAATGCGGCAGACGGCCAAAATCGAAGTGTCGGTGAATGGTCGCGTTCGGATTAACGAGCTTGTCTGTGACGGTGTGCTGCTGGCGACCCCTGCTGGCTCTACCGCTTACAACTTGTCTGCCAATGGCCCAATCCTTCCGCTTGATTCTAAGCTTCTGGCGCTGACACCAATCAGCCCATTCCGCCCTCGCCGTTGGAATGGTGCCATCCTGCCAGATCATTTGCCGGTCAAATTTCGCATACTCGAAGCGGCCAAGCGGCCGGTTTCGGCCGTGGCTGATCAAACCGAGCTGCGCGACATTGCCGAAGTGATGCTGACGGTTGAGCGCGACACAGAATTGACGCTACTGTTCGACAAGGGCCATTCGCTGGACGAACGGATCGTTGCCGAACAATTTGCAGTGTGATCTGCCCGCCACCGGCTTGCATGAAAAAGTACGTAATTGGGGCGAGTCACCACTTGCCAAATAATTCCAGCCCCCATATAGCGCCGCTCTGCCTTTCGGGCTGCTCCCCGATAGCTCAGCGGTAGAGTAGGTGACTGTTAATCACTTGGTCGTTGGTTCGAATCCAACTCGGGGAGCCACTTTTCTCTATAAATCACTGTATTACAGAGTATTTTAGAGAAATTGTGCTTTAAATCCGCCCTCCAATCCGCCCTTAAAAATCGCGACTTTGCCAGTGTGGAAATCCGCATACCGCCGCGCACAAGGGCCGACCCTAGCACACCTAATCGAGCAAATATCTGCCCCAGTGATCAGCTGGGATGACCCTGACTGCAAGGTATGGATGCGTAAGCAGGGTGAGAGCCTTAGTCAGCTCAGGCGGCGCGTTGGGCATGACGCAGGCTGCCTAGAAGGTGAGCTAAGCTTGTTTGATGCGGTGAGGTCGTCCTGAAAGAGAATTCCTGCCTGCCTTTAAGGACAGCGAATTTTCTCGAACTCATAATCCTCGGTCTTGATTGTCAACTTTTGACCGTCTTCGGAAAGCTCGTAGGAACGATAATCTGTCCAAGTGTCGCCCTCGCCTTGCATGTTTAAGCTGACTTGAATGCGGTTATCGCCTTCTCGGACGACATCACCCGTTACATCACCCGCGGACTCGTAGAAAACTATGCTGTCCTTATAAATCGTTAGTCGACCATCGCTATAGCGAAAGGAACATCCGGCTTCACTATTATCGAAAACTCCGTGAAACTTTTTTGGGATTTCATTTGCTGGAGAGCTTTCATTTGCCGTCGAATTATCTTCGACTGGATCACTCGAGCATCCGATCAAAGTCACGCCTACTAATAATATAGAAAAAGGTTTCATCAATTCTCCTCCCTAAGCAGTGCCAGCACCACCTCTGGTGCCAGATTTCGGAGTTCAATCAACGCCATCATCTTAGCCGCGTCTATCGTAAACGTGCCATCGCCATTGTTGCGCTCGCGCAGGTCAGAGCACTTGCGATATGCGCCCTCGACACGGGCGGCAAGGTCATGGTTGGACATGGTCGCATACTACATCACTGCCGAAGGCTGGCAATAGCGGGTCCTTCTAGCTAACCTACCGTCACCGTTTATTGGGACTGCGCCAGTCTTGCAGACTGATCATTTTTGAGAACCATTTGCGATAGAGTACTATGCCGCAACCCAGCCGCCTCCGGCATGACCGTGTGCAGGTACCACGGGGCTAGAAAGCCAGAGACCATCCAGTCCGGCTAGGCACATTGGAACTATCGACACGGGAAAGAGACGATGAAGGCAAAGTCAGACCGGAGCCTGCGGCTTATCGAGCTGCGCGAGCTGGAGGCACTATCTTTCTCGCTCGGATTAGCTTCTGGACCTAAATGGCGGGGCAGAAAGCCCAAGGTCCGCTAACGACCCAATTGCTGACGTTGCCGCCGACGGGCTTATTCGCCGTTGCGATAGCGCCATTCACCATCAGACCTAAGGTAGCTAATGAAAATAACGGCCGCAGTCAGTGGGATCGCCGCAATTACGAAAGCCAAGGTCGGAAGTAGCGATCCGGATAAGATCATGGCAGCCACGTATAGACCTAATACTAACCATCCCTCCCAAGCGATGGGGAAACCTACCCCGTATCCATATCGCTTCACAGGGAACCATGGTTTTTTGCCTTGGGTTGGCATGACATCTCCTAGTCGGCAGAGTCTCAGAATAAATTAGCCCTTCTAAGGCAGTTATTGGTCCTGTTAAGCGCACGGATTTTACGGTGCAACTCAGCGCGCTGTTGTTGGTTGGTCACGTAATTGATCCCCTGAACTTTCAAGCGCATGCCTAAACCCAATCTACAGATCATTAAGCAAGACGATGTCACGCTAAGCCTATGATTTATAAGGTGGACGCACTAGGGTTCGAACCTAGGACCCGCTGATGTTTAGAACTATTTTCAGGTATAACGGGGCCTAACTAATCACTTGTTTTCTCCATTCGTAAACCACAGAAAATCTTGCTTTAGTTAGTCGAATGCAGACGGGTTTTGGCGCCCCTCTAGCCACTGATAAAAATTGTGACCGTCCTCGGTTTGATCAACCCGCCACGTAAATTCAGCACCGAGGGTAAGCCATTGCCCCTTCTGTTTGTGGTAAAGCGAGCCCGAGCAAATAGCGTTAGAAAAATCCTGCCTGAGCGTAACTACTTCTCGAAACTGAAATTCAGTAGCATCAATAAATCCGCTCAGGGTTGCGCCGGTATCACCCTGACCAGCCAGCGGAAGAAAGGCATCCGCGATTTGTGCCACAAAGCCACCAAAGGGGTTAGAAGCTATCTGATCGATCGTATCATTAGCGATGACCTCAGCGGCCCCGTCTGCATCGCAACCCTGCTGTAGGGCCTCCGTACATCCGGTAACTAATAGGGTAAGGGCTATCGCTGCCGCGCACTCTACTCTTCTCACATCGCTCTCCTCAGCAGTCGTTATGGTTCTTTGTGCCCATTCAGGCCGTTATTCAACACCTGCCGTGGAGAGATCCAGATAGCTCTTTCAGCATGCCAAAATTTCTCATCAGCCAAGCCTGTCTTCTCGAGGTCTGCCAAGGAGCATTTCGAATTCAGGGGGTTGTCATCAGATAATACATCTCGAATCCCGATTTCGTTTATTTTGCCGCTAGTAACGATGTTCCCTCCATCACCGCTTATTTCCAATGACAACAAAGCTGCTGCTTCCTCATTGTAGTGTTGCCCACTTAAAATGAACCCATCTAAGTCGATCCATTTTCCTTCTTTATTTGCCCAAACATCTGCGCTTTTGATGACCTCCCGACCGTTTTCGAAAACCTCATTTACATCTAAAATATATTCAGTTCCTTCCGCCCCTTCATATTCATATGCAGCCCTCGAAATAGTTCCCAAGCTATTCGTTTGCTTTGGATCTACCCAATTGGGGTATGCATAGTATACGCTCTCGGTCCTGGGCTTCATATATGAAAAGACGGCTCGATTATGTTGGCCATGTATCGAAAACATAGCCGTATCTAGTTTCATCTGCTCATCGTATCTGAGTATTTTATCGCATTGATAAATAGTAGAAATATAGATGAGCCCATTAGGAACCGGCGTCCTCTTCCAAGCTGGATCCTTGAGCTTGATTTCGGAAAGCTCTCGAGTACTGCCTTCAATTTGTGTGTTCTGGAGATCTGGCTTTGAATTTTCGTCGCACCCAGCAAGAGCAATTAGCAGGACTAAGAAAGTTGGTTTTGTCATTGACCGAAAAGAAAGCCGCTTCGCTTAGCAGGGGTAGGCTTTGGTGTTGAAACGTCATAATCACACACCCACAGCAGCAATTCTACATCAGCCTCACTTCCAGTCCCATCGTCACCCCATGCAGGTTTAATCCTCAGGGGGCGAAAGTCTCCCACTGATCCTTCTCGTGTGGAGACAATCAAAGTCCGCCAACTGTACATCGTACAGTCAAACTCTCTGGTTCGCTGAAAATGGATACCATCTTCTAGTCGAACCGTGAGCGTCCTTGCCTCTATCAAACCGTTATCTCTGAGAACTATGCTCGATATATCAATTGATACTTTTTCTTCGGGTGTTTGAATTATAGCAGTCCAGTCGGAGGCCATCAGAGGGCTGGACAGTGTGGCGGCAATCAGGGCGGCTGAGAGAGTTAGTATACGCATGGCCGCAGATTAGCGCGGAAAGGGTGAGGGGCAACAGGTTTTGTTTCCCGTCGTTTGTTACCCCATTTGTTACCCCAGAGGCATTTTCCGGGTAACTGGGACAGACCCCAATTCCTATTAAACATCTGTATTTTCGTGGGAATTAGTGGCTCCCCGAGTTGGAGAAAATGCCTGGATTTGCCTGCCAAGCGCACAAAAGGGCTGGCTAACCGCCAAGCAGAAGCCGCGCGCCCACGATGGTCACCAATCCTGCGGTGAGCCACCGGATCCAGCGTGATGGCAGTAGCTTCAATGCCATCAAGCTGCCAAGCTGGCCGCCAATCGCAACCGCGATGAGCAGCGGGAGGCTCTCATAGAGAGCCCCCGTGAAGGCATCGGGCCCACGCTTCAACATTTGTCCGGCTAGGCCGAACACGGAATTTACCAGGATAAATAAGCTTGCCGTCGCAGCGATCGCGCGAGGCTCTCGCCAACGTGTAAGATGAAGTAGAGGCGCGAGGAATATCCCTCCCCCGATACCCACTAATCCTGCAAGATAGCCAAGCGGCGCTGCAAACAGCGGCATAAAGCGCACAAGCCGCGAAGGTTCGCCGCTGTCCTGGCGTTCAAACTGCGGCAACACCATTGCTGCGCCGGTCAAAAGCAAGCTCGCCCCTAACAGGTTGAAGAACAGACCTTCGGTAATTGGTGTAAGCCCGCCAAGCAAAGCCGCAGGGGCAGCTAAAGCTGTGACCGCGATAGCGCCGCGCCACGGCGTCACACCCGCTCTGGCAAATCGCATGGTGCTGCCCGCAACGACTACGATGTTGCACGCGAGTGCAATCAACGGAAGGACCCGGTAGTCGAGCCCAGACAATGCCAGCAAAGCGGCATAAGTTGATCCACCGCCAAACCCCACAGCGGCATACAAAACGGCCGTAACGAAGAATGCGGCAACCAGCCCGATTGGGACCAAGCCCGCCATCAATCGCTCCGGCTGCCTATCGCTCTAGACCGTTACGCAGCTGCACCGTGGCAATGCTTGTACTTGTTACCAGACCCGCACGGGCACTGTGCATTTCGGCTGATGTTCTGATTGGCATAGGGGTTGTCGGGGTTTCTGCCGCCCGGCCCAAACCCGGCACGCGGACTCCCCGCCAATGATCCGAACAGTTCTGGACGTTCCGCGGAGCCGTCACCATCATTCGAATTGTCCAGTCCAGTCAACGGATCGATATGTCCGGTCAGGAAATCAGGCAAATCTGGTAGGGCTTGCGGCTCGGGCATCTGCGTACGTAGCTGCGCGGTGGCGAGAATTTTCGTCACATCTTCGCGCAGAGTTTCCAGCATGTTTTCGAACAGCCCGAACGCCTCTTGCTTGTATTCATTGATCGGCTGCTTCTGCGCAATGCCGCGCATCCAGATCACCTGACGCAGCGCATCAAGCGTCGCGAGGTGTTCTTTCCAGTGGTAGTCGAGACGCTCAAGCAGAACTGACTTTTCAACCTGGCGCCAGATGTTGGGATCGGCCTCTGCAATCTTTCGATCCATCATCGCATCCGCTTCAGCCTGAATGCGCTCTTCAATAATTTCAGGCTCGACCTGGTCTTCATCAAGCCATTGATCGATCGGCGGTTTCAGGCCGAACACATCCTCGATCTTCTCCTTCAGGCCCGCAATATCCCACTGTTCAGGATAGGATCCCGGTGGGCATGCCTCGCTAACCAACGAATTGACCGTATCCTGACGCATGTCGAGCACGACATCGTCAACCTTTTCGGCTTCCATGATCTCGCCGCGCTGCTCGTAAATCACCTTGCGCTGGTCATTCATCACATCATCATATTGGACGACTTGCTTACGCGCTTCGTAATTGCGTGCCTCAACCTTTTTCTGCGCAGTCTCGATGGCTTTGGAGAGCCATTTCGAACCGATCGCCTCTCCATCGGCGAGGTTTGAGTTCATCATCTTGGAGAACAGCGTGTCCGGTCCAAAGATGCGGAGCAGGTCATCCTCAAGGCAAAGGTAGAAACGTGACAAACCGGGGTCACCTTGTCGCCCCGAACGGCCGCGCAGCTGGTTATCGATCCGGCGGCTCTCATGGCGCTCTGTACCTAGAACAAACAGGCCGCCCGCCTCCAGAACCTTCTGCTTCTCGGCAGCAACTTCGGCCTTGATCCGATCTTCTTCCATCTGCCGTTTGGGATCATCCTCAGCCATTTCACTGAGCTCGTCACCAATGCGGAAATCGGCATTGCCGCCCAGCTGGATATCGGTCCCGCGGCCCGCCATATTGGTGGCGATCGTTACAGCGCCAATCCGGCCAGCCTGAGCTACGATATGAGCCTCGCGCTCATGCTGACGCGCATTGAGCACCTCGTGCTTCACACCTTCCTTCTCTAGGAACTGGCTGAGCAGCTCTGACTTCTCGATGGAAACGGTGCCAACCAGAACCGGCTGACCTATCTCGTTCTTCTCCTTGATCGCCTTCGCAATAGCGCCGAACTTGTCCATCGTGTTCTTGTAGAACTCGTCTTCTTCGTCGATACGCTGGACCGGCACGTTAGTTGGGATTTCGACCACATTCATCTTGTAGACGTCCCAGAATTCCGCTGCTTCGGTCGCTGCGGTACCGGTCATGCCTGACAGCTTGGGATACATACGGAAATAATTCTGGAACGTAATCGAAGCCATGGTCTGGTTCTCAGGCTCGATCTTGACGCCCTCCTTGGCTTCGACCGCCTGGTGCAAGCCGTTTGACCAGCGCCGGCCATCCATCATTCGGCCGGTGAATTCGTCAATGATCACGACCTTGTCGTCTTTGACGATGTAATTGTCATCGCGCTTGTACATGATGTTAGCGCGCAAAGCCTGCTCCAGGTGATGGACAACCTGAGTGTTCTCTACGTCATAGAGATTCTCGGTTGCGAGAAGGCCTTTATCCATCAGGATTTTCTCGATCTCATCCGTGCCTTCTTCGGTAAGCTGGACGTTTTTGGTTTTCTCGTCCTTCTCGTACCAATCCTCGGGAACTTCCTTCACGACTTCGTCGAGCGCGACATAGAGATCGGATTTGTCTTCAGTCGGACCGGAGATAATCAAAGGTGTCCGCGCTTCGTCGATCAAGATCGAGTCGACTTCATCGATAATCGCGAAATTGAACGGACGTTGGACCATTTGATCGCGCGAATGCTTCATATTGTCGCGCAGATAGTCGAACCCAAGCTCGTTATTGGTGCTGTAGGTAATGTCCGCATTGTAGGCCTCGCGGCGCTGGGCTTCAGGCAGATTTGGCACAATCACACCCACGGTGAGGCCAAGCCAGTTGTGAAGACGCCCCATCCATTCCGCATCGCGGCGGGCGAGGTAGTCATTCACGGTTACAACGTGAACGCCCTTGCCCTCAATCGCATTGAGGTATGTCGCCAGCGTAGCCACGAGCGTCTTGCCCTCACCCGTCTTCATCTCCGAAATTTCGCCGCGATGGAGCACAATGCCGCCCACCATCTGCACATCAAAGTGCCGCATGCCGAGAACACGGGAAGATGCTTCTCGAACAGTCGCAAAGGCCTCTGGCAGAATGTCGTCCAGGGTCTGTCCATCGTCTAGCTGACGGCGGAACTTGTCCGTCTGGGCACGAAGTTCATCATCGCTCAGCGCTTGAATTTGCAGCTCTAGTGCATTGATTTGATTAACGACTTTTCCGATTGATTTGACATAGCGATCGTTGGAAGAGCCAAAGAGTGACTTGGCAATTGTCTGAAACATGAAAACGGTCCTGTCGGGACTGGAAATATAAGGAGATCAGCCACACCAATAGGGTGCCGACTGCAAAATTAGCATGGGTATGGGATGTTTGCTGCCCTATTCGTGGGCGCGATCAACACCATAAAGTACCGGCAAACGCAGCACGCGTTTTGAGCGCTTGGCGGGTTTGCTGGCCTTGTCACCGTCATCGGCTTCGTCAGCCTCGTCGGGATTGTGATGACACGTCCGGTTATCATCAGCCTTATCGTCCGCTGCATCAATCGTGATACCAATCTCGCAATCGAGAAGATTGGAAACACTCGCATGTGCAGGCGAGGTGACGGCCACAAGACCGGTCAAAAGCGCAAAACAGGCAAGCAGACGACGTAACATCACCCCCTAAATACGCCCTCTTTTCTCAAACGTCCACCTCCCAAGGTGGATTTACTGACACGAAATGTATCGCTAGCGCGCAAGACATGGAACTTGAACGCTCTCCGCTTGCCTTTCCCTTCCCCGAAGAACTGCCTGAAATCGTGGGGGTGGAACTGCGTGTTGCCCGCGCACGCTACAAAAATTGGGACCGTGCAGACCTGACCTTCATTACTCTGAGTGAAGGCACGGCCGTTGCGGGCGTCTTCACGCAAAGCGCTTGCGCCTCATCCGAAGTCGAACTGGGCAGGGAACAGGTAAAATCGGGCACGGCACGCGCTCTGGTTGTCAATGCCGGCAATTCCAACGCATTTACCGGCTATCGCGGGCGCGAAGCGGTCGAGCAGATCATGGAGCAAGTAGCCGATCATCTTGGCTGCAAAGTTTCCGAGGTCTTCGTGTCATCGACCGGCGTAATCGGTGTGCCATTACCCAAGGACAAAGCCCGCGAGGGCGTTGCACAGGCGCTGAACGCGCAGCCATGCTCATGGCTGGAAGCTGCCGAGGCGATTTGCACAACCGATACATTCGCCAAGGCTGCTCACGCTTCCGCAATGATCGGTGGCCAGAGAGTAAACCTGGTCGGGATCATCAAGGGATCCGGCATGATTGCCCCCGATATGGCTACGATGTTGGGTTATATCTTTACCGATGCAGCTGTTGAGCCCGCATTCCTGCAACAGCTGCTATCAAACGCCAACCGCGAGACATTCTCTTGCATCACCGTGGATGGAGACACGTCTACCAGCGACACCGTGCTCGCCTTTGCGACCGGCAAAGCTGGCAATCCTGCACTTACAGCCTTTGACGATGCAGGTGCCGATGCATTTGCTGCGGCTCTGGCGGATGTCTGCCGCCAATTGGCGCAAATGGTGGTTCGCGATGGCGAAGGGGCGAGCAAGTTCATCACCATTCGCGTCTCCGGTGCCAGTTCGGATGACAGCGCGCACCGCATAGCGCTCAGCGTCGCCAACTCTCCGCTTGTGAAAACCGCCATCGCCGGTGAAGATGCCAATTGGGGCCGTGTTGTCATGGCCGTAGGTAAGGCAGGCGAGCCTGCGGATCGGGATAAACTGTCGATCGGGTTTGGCGGCATTTGGGCTGCACGTGATGGGCTGCCTGTCGAAGATTACGATGAGACGCCAGTTGCCGAGCATTTAAAGGGGCAGGAGATCGACGTCACAGTTGACCTGGGAATAGGGTCCGGACGCGCCACGGTTTGGACCTGCGACCTCACACATGGATATATCTCCATCAACGCCGACTATCGTTCATGAATGCAATCGACCGTCAAATTTGTGCCTTGATGCAACGCGTCAGCCAGGAGGCGATCCTTCCCCGGTATCAAAACCTGTCTTCTGCGGAAATCGACCAAAAGGCTGCGGACGATTTCGTGACTGTCGCGGACCACGAGGCCGAAGAGAAGCTGAGCGAGGGGCTCGCTGCCATTGAAGGCTCCCTGGATATTGTTGGTGAGGAAGCATCGCACGCAGACAGTAGCGTGATGGACCGGCTGTCCGGCGATTGCTGGATTATCGATCCGCTCGACGGAACGCACAATTTCGCCCATGGAAAACCGCCCTTCGGTATCATTATCGCAAGGGCTAGCGGGGGGCTCTGTGAAGCTGGCTGGATCTATGACTGCCTGTCAGGGCGCTTCTGCCACACGCAACGCGGCGCGGGCGCGTTTGTTGATGGCGAACCGATCAAATCCCGTCCGACCGGGCACGACAAGCCAGTCGCGGCCATTTCACGGATCTTTCTGACTGAGGAACAGCGCGCACTCGTCGATGCGAAGCTGGCGCCGTATTATGAACTTGCTGACATACCGCGCTGCGCGGCCGAGCAATACCCACGTCTGGCCTTGG
Organism: uncultured Altererythrobacter sp.; assembly: GCF_913057185.1. Classification (NCBI taxonomy): domain Bacteria; kingdom Pseudomonadati; phylum Pseudomonadota; class Alphaproteobacteria; order Sphingomonadales; family Erythrobacteraceae; genus Altererythrobacter; species uncultured Altererythrobacter sp. The sequence continues at coordinate 432,280 of NZ_CAJXNK010000002.1, read as the reverse complement.
GCGAAAACGATGTGTCCAGCTTTAAACGGACCCTTGCCTGGGATCATGCCGCGGGGGTGCTCTGGCTCAACGAAGCAGGCGGAAAGGCATGTAGGCTGGATGGCAGCGCTTATCGTGTCGACGAAAGCGACAAGCCGGGCCTGATTGGTGCATCAAGCCCGGCCATCTGGGATGAATTTGCCCGGCGTGCGCTGGGCTAATATCTCTTAGAGTTCGCTCTCAAGCCATTCTTTAAGTGCGCTTTTCGGACGCGCGCCGGTCAGCGTCGCGGCGATTTCGCCATTCTTGTACAGCGCAAGATAGGGTATGCCCTGCACGCCCAGCTTACCGGGAACATCGGGGTTTTCCATGATGTCCATCTTCGCAATGGTGACTTTATCGGAAAGCTCTTCACTGATCTCTTCCAGCGATGGCGCGATCATTTTGCACGGACCGCACCAGTCGGCCCAGAAATCAACCAGAACGGGCTTGTCGGCATCGACCACATCGGCCTGAAAACTTGCATCGGTGACTGCTACTGTCGCCATGGGGAATCTCCTGATTTTGTGTTGCGGCATATCTAGGAATTTTTCGCGCTCACTCAATGTTTGAACGTGGATAGCTTTCTCACCCGTCCACAAAGGCGTTCTTGTGTAACGCGATAAGCTCTTGAGGTATTTCGATTAATTGTGGCGTTTGCGTGTAGAGCACTCCCGCGCGGATCGTGCGCCCCGGGTAGATCGCCTCAAGCGCAAGGGCATAGGCCGCCATTTGCTTGAGGATACTGTCGGGAACGCTATCTGCAGTAGAGGTCGGTCGCCGTGCTGTCTTGAAATCGACTATCGTGATCGCATCATCTTTGATGAGTATCCGGTCAATAGTGCCTGCAATCACTTGCCCGGCTACCGTTGCCGCCATCGGGACTTCCGCGAGCGAGTCAGGTCCGAACACATCGGAAAATTCAGGCGTTTCGAGCACACGCAGGGCCAGATTACGCATCTCGTGTTGCGCGACCTCGTCAAACTCGCGCCCATTGCGCGCTAGCCATTTCGTCGCCAATCGGGCGCGATCATCCGCTGGCACATCCGGCAGGCGCTCTAGCAATGCATGGATCAGAACGCCGCGCTTCGCCGCATGCTGCACCTGATCCAACGGGAGCGGAGGATCGCTGCCATGGTCTTCCCCGGCCGAAGAAGGAGCCAAAGGACGCGGTGGCTTGGGCTCAGGTCCGATGGGTGTCTTGAGCCATTGAGGTACCGCAAACTCAATCTCGGCGATTGCGTTGGCGGTCTCAAGAACAGGCTTGGCGCGAGTCCCATATTCCCTGCGGCCAAGCCAGATATCGTCCTCAAGCACGACATCCCCCATCAGCGGGGTCAGCCGGGCGTACCAGCTGTCAGGATGCGGTTCTTTGGTCTTTGGGCCTAAAGAGCCGCCAATGAACAACGCCTCTTCCGCGCGGGTCATTGCTACATAGAGCAGTCGCCAATGCTCCTGAAGTTCCTTCGCCTTAGCCAACTCATGCGCTTCTTCCAGGCGCCCCTTCCGCTGCTCAGACTTGACGCCCGGCAACGGAATGCGGCGCACGTCATCGCTTGCGTCCAGTGAGGGCGCATTCTCTTCCAGCTCAAGTTCACGCACATCGCCGGGCTTGCTGGTCGCATCGGCCAAAATCACGATCGGCGCTTGTAGCCCTTTGGAACCATGCACTGTCATCACGCGGACCAGGTCGGGCGCACCATCGGGATCGCGTTTTAGCTCGCCCTCGCCCACGTCGAACCATTGGATGAAGCCGGCAAGACTGGGAGTATTGCCGCTTTCGTAGGCGAAGGCAGAATTCACCAGCTCGTTGATCGGGTCGTTGGCCTCTTGCCCAAGGCGCGAAACAAGCTTTCTGCGGGCTTGCCATGGCCCTACCAATATCCATTCGAGCAGAGCTTGAGGGGTTTCATAGTCAGCCAGAGCCAGAAGTTCGCGAAGCCGTTCGACCGTCGCATGCACAAAGGGGGCCTCATGGCCGCGTAAATGGTGCCAGAGACGCTTTTTCTTCTCGCGCGGCACATAGGCGAGAAGATCATCCTGGGACCAACCGATCAATGGGGACGACAGCAGATTGGCCAGCTCCAGATCATCCAACGGCTGTGATGCGAAACGCAGTGCCGACATCAGATCCTTGACCGCCAACGGCTCGCCCAGCCTCAACCTATCAACGCCAGCAACAGGAACTCCGCGGGCGTGGAGCCGCGCGACAATCAGGCCGGCCAGATCCTTGCGGCTGCGAACGAGCACCATGATATCGCCCGGGCGCACATTGCGATGCTCGCCCTTCTCCAAGGCAAAGGGTTCGCTTCCGTCGAGCCAGCGCTGCACCTGCCGCGCGATCCGTTCCGCATTCTTGCGATCGTGCTTTGCAAGCCAGCCTTCTTCTCCGCCTTCACGATCGTCGCTCTCGCCGGAATCCCGTGTGTCGTGCACCGGGTTCCACAATGTTACCATCCCGGCACGTGTTTGACCTTCATGATGCTTGTAATCGTCTTGCAGCCCCAATGCCGTCGGCCCGATTGCCTCAACCGCGCGGTCCACGAAATCAAGAACAGGATAACTGGTCCGGAATGACTGGCCCAGATCGAGGTCTTGCAACTCTCTCTGGCGCGAATTGTGCCGCGTCTCTGCTGCGTTCTGCACCGCGCTCAAGATCGATGCCTTCACGCGTTCCTTTGCCTTGCGGAAGTTCTCCGGACTTGTGCCTTGAAAGCCAAAGATCGCTTGCTTGTAATCGCCGACCGCGAAAATCGTGCGCAGCTTATCGCCCGATGCGCCGAGCCCGGAAAAATAATCATCGATCAGTGCATCGATGATTCTCCATTGTACTTCATTGGTGTCCTGCGCCTCGTCGACAAGGATATGATCGAAGCGTCGATCCAGTTTGAAGCGGATCCAGTCGGCTGCATCCTTTTGCCGAAGCAATGCGGCGGCTTTCTGGATCAGATCGTCAAAATCGAGCAGGCCTTCGCGCATCTTCGCCGCATCCCAGCGCAGGGCAAAAACACGCCCAAGCTCCAGTGCTGGTGCGAGGAATTCGGAAAGCTCCAGCAGTGATCTGCGCTCGTCGAATATGGCCAATGCTTCGGCTATCTCTTCCTGCCGACCGGGCAGAGAAGGATCCTCTTGCGCGGGCTTTTTCATTTGGCGCGGTGCGCCATTCGCCGTCAAAACGGTTTTGTAGAACTGATCGTACCGCTCTGCTCTTCCCGTAACGCCAAGAGGCAACCATTCACGGATAAAAGCGGCGGTTTCTGCCCCTGTCTTCGCACTCCAAGACTCCATCACAGGCAACATCGTCTGCAACTGGTGATCCGGAAACACATCCGGGGAAAGCGCATCTTGGGCCCACGCTTCATCCGCATCGCTTGGAATGCCCAGCAATTGCCTTACCTGCGGCGCCATTGGCGGCTGCCATGCGCCGGGCCCATACCAAAGCTCGTTCGAGTTTGCGCAGCGCATCAGCCATTTCTGCAGCGCATCCTGACCCTTGCTGAGAGTAAACTCCGCAACCGTTTTGAGCGTTGCGGTGTCATTATCGCGCTCGGCCGCGACCAGCATATCGGTCAGCACGTCTCGCGCCAGCAACACCCGTTCACGATCCTCTATCGGGCGCATTCCGGGCATCATCCCGGCCTCATTGGGGAAATTTGCAAGCAACCATTGCGAGAAAGCGTGGATGGTGTCGATACGCAGTCCGCCACCCGGACAATCGAGCACACTGGCAAACAACGTCCTTGCGCGATCACGTGTTTCCGGACTGTTCGAAGCCCCGATATGCTCAAGCTCTTTGCCAAGTTTCGCGCTGTCGATCCGCACCCAGCGTGCCAACACCGAATTGATCCGGTTTGCCATCTCCGCCGCGCCCGCTTTCGTGAACGTCAGACAAAGTATCTGCGAAGGATCAACATGGGGTTGCAGCAGCAGCCGCAAAACGCGCGCGGAAAGAACCTGGGTCTTTCCTGTGCCGGCAGAGGCGGACAGCCAGACGCTGTCCTCGGGTGCAACCGCCGCGCGCTGGTTGTACTTGAGGGGGAAGACTGCACCGCTCATGCCGACGCCTCCTCATAGTCATCGACCAAGTTGGCCTGCCACTCATCCAGACGCATCAATTGATCATAGTCATTGTAGCCCGGATAATCCGGGTTCAGCTTCGCAGTGAAAGGATTATCGCCTTTGACAAATTGAGTGATGGCTTTGCGCAGAAACTCTTCATGTTTGGGCAGGAACTCGGCGGGTTCAATGCCACTCCGTTTCTGTCCGTCCTTCCAAGGTGTAGACACAAATCCGAAATCGCCATCGTCCTTGGCCAGCGACCAATACTCGAAACGCGACGTGACACCACTGTATCCAGCAAAGTCGCCATCCCGTGCGATCAATCCCATCGTGCCCATCTGCAGGGCATAGCCTGCTTCAACTTGAGCGGCCGAAGGTGGCTTGCCTGTCTTGTAGTCAACAATCGCAAGTGAACCATCGTCCATCCGGTCAATCCGGTCAGCGCGCCCATAAACCCGCACGCCGTCAAATGTCATCGAGCCTTGGGCTTCAACCGCTACAATCGCCCGATCTTCCAGAACGGCGACCTCTCGCTCAACCCACTCAAGCCCGGCCAGCAGACGCGGCTGCCACAACCCGCGCAAGAGCGGGTGAATGTTAGCCTCATCCAGAACCTTCGCTACAATCCCGGCAATGCTGACGGTATTGCCGTTCAAATTTGCCTCATGCCAACGCTGAAGAATCGTATGCGCTTGCGTGCCTTGCCAGGCGAAATCACGCGACGGATCTGCATCCAGCGGATCAAGCTTGCGCAATGCCAGAATTTTGTCCGCATAGAACTGGTATGGATCACCCAGCAGCCGGTCGAGACCCGTTACATTGATTGCGACATTGCGCAGCTCCAACGACGGTTTCGGTTCGGGTCTCGGGTAGGCATCCCGTTCGCCAGCGTCGCGGTCGATCGCATCGACCAATTGCGCGACCTCGCTAAATTCATGCGCTTTCGCGTTTTCGCCCAGCAGCGCTTCGATACGCAGGAGAAAACGGGACGGGATCGTAGGCCCGTCCATGTCGCGTATAGCGCGGGTCAAAACGACGTCAGGCGCGCCCAGCGCACCCGCCAGATCATGCGCCGCTAGACCAATTCGGAATTCCGGGCCGGGCATTCCCAATGCGCGCAAAATAGCTGGCGCCAGCAGTGGATCAGGCGACGGAGCTTGCGGCCACGTCCCCTCATTCAAACCGCCACAAATCACCACATCAGCACGCGTCATGCGGGCTTCAAGCAAGCCGTAAATGGCTACGCGCGGATGGCCGCCATAAGGTGGGCGGACGGACACTTGCTCCATCGCATCGCGCAAAGCGGAGTGCAGCTCTTCCAGCGATATCTTTGTCCCCACGTCACGCGCATGGAGGCGCAGTTCTTCAACCAGCCGCGACAAAGCGCGCCCGTCTTCATTTCGCCAGACCGCTTCGCCTGCCATCGCTTCTGCAGTAGCGGACAACACATCTATGGTGTCCGCGAGCCCGATCAGGTCACTTTGCCCGGCAAGGTCGATAATCGGCTGCAGCAAGTTTTCCACCTCACTCCACCAATCTGCAACACCAGCGTCACTCGCGACCTTTCGCAGGCTTTCCAGCCCGGGTGCAGGCCGCGGCCCACGCAGCTTTCTTTCGAATGCGCGCAACGCCCTGAGCCAATCCGCGCGTGCATCATCTTGCTTCACCAGCGGGTGGCCAAGCGCGGCAATCAGCTGGACTGGCGCTAACTCCTCAACCGCAAGTTCCGCCAGTTGCAGCGCGAAGCGACCAGCAGGCGTGAGCGACAATGGCATGCCTGCGGTATCGTCCGCTTCGATGTTCCAGCGCGTCAAATGCTGCACCACGCGCCGCGCCAATGTGCGATCGGGTGTGACGACCGAAACGCGCTTCTCAGGCTGTTCCAAAGCTTCACGCACCAGAATGGCGATTGCTTGCGCCTCGTCCTCCGAAGTCGCGCAGGCAAGCGTCTTCACGCCCGAAAGCCTGCGTTTGTCAGCAGGCAAATCGACCCAGGCTTTGCTCGCTTCCGGTGGCAGGAATAGCGAGGAGATCGCGTGACTGCGCTCTGGCGGGGCCGCGCTCATGCCCTTGCGATGCCATTGCCGAACCTCTTCCCGCGCTACGCCCATCCGGTGCAGCAGGAGCTTCAAGTGATACTGCGGGTGCGTAGCCGCTTCACGCGCTGAGAATGGCAATTCGTCCGGCTCGGGCGAACGCCCTGCCCGACCCAGTTCATCCCAGCCATTATCTGGCATCGAAAGATCAAGATCGGGCAGAATAACGGCGCCGTTCGGCAAGTCCGCGATCCGGCGCAGCATCCGCGCCAGAGCTGGCGAAGCGCTTGTCACTCCGGCGGCCACAATGGGCGTTTCTGGTGGAGCATCTTTCCATCGCCGTGAAGCTTTATCGAACAGCATGTTGCGCCGTGTCGCCAGATCGACTTCGCCGCGTTCGTCCAATTCCGCCTGCCAAAGCGTTTGCACCAGCTTGAACAGTTTGGTGTTGCGCTGCCAATGTTCGGATAGCTCTGTATGCGCGCCCAGAACACGCTCACTAAGAAAGTCATTAAAGCTGATTTCCTCTGCGATCAGCCTATCCATGGTGCCTGCCAATTCGCGCGACATGCGGAGCAACGCCGCATCACCCGAAATGTGTTGCCCCTCGCGTTCCATGGCGGTGCGCAAATGGCTTGCTAGAACCAGCCATCGCCGCGTCGGATCAGCAGCCGCCGGGATGTCTGACGCACCCAAAGGATCGAGCAAGGCGCCCAGCGCTTCATTGAGGTCAAGATCGCCGATCATGACCATGCGCGGCATCAAGAGGCCGTTCGCATCGCCTTGCATTCCATAGTGACGGATGAAGGCTTCACTCACGCTGCGGGCGGTCCTGCTGGACGGCAAAAGCAAGGTCAGACGGGCAAGGCCCACGCCCTCCTCGCTATAGCGCGGGACAAGACCCGCCACGAGCGCATCCGCGAAACCGCGATGAGCGGCAATTGAATAGATACTTGGCTGTTTCGCTTCAGCCACGCTGCAGCGCTGCTTCTGTCGGCGCTATCGCTTCTGGCGTGCCGACTTCAAACCATTGTCCTGTGAAAGATGCCCCAAACAGGCGTCCTTCCTCGATCGCGCGGTTCCAGAGGAGGTTGGTTGAGAAAGCGCCCTCTGGCGCTTCACGCATCAAGCGATGCGAGACCAGCTGGATTCCCGTATAGATAAAGGGTGCAATGCGACCGCTGATGCGGCGGCGAAGGCGACCGAGCGGATCCATGTGGAAGTCACCCGCGCCACTGAAATTGACCGCGCGCGCATGCGGCACCACAAGCAGCAAAGCGTCCATCTCGTCCGGATTCCAGCGATTGGACAGGTCATGGAATGCGCTGCTCGGCCCATCCAGCCAGATATTGTCCGAATTGAGCGAAAAGAACGGATCGGGCAGCCGCGGCAATGCCTTCAACATGCCGCCACCCGTTTCGAGCAGCTCCTCACGTTCATCGGAGATAGTCACCGCAGGAGCAGCGCGCCCGACGATATGCGCTTCCAGCGCATCCGCGAGATAATGCACATTGACCACAGCTTTAGCGACCCCTGCATCTTCGAGCCGGTCCAGCGCATGATCGATCAGCGGTTTTCCAGCCACGCGCACCAGTGGCTTGGGCTGACTAGCGGTAAGCGGACGCATCCGCTTACCCATCCCGGCCGCCAAAATCATCGCAGTATCCGACGCCAGTTCGCTCATGCGATTGTCCCTCCGCCGCTGCGGCGAATTTCATCGGGAATGTTCGCATCAAACCAATCGGCAACGGGTGAAAGAGCCGGATGCAGAAGGTCGCGCTCCATCAACGCCCAAACACGCGGGATGTAATCGAGATATTTCGGCTTGCCATCCCGCTTGCATAACCGTGTGAAGATACCGACGATCTTGGTGTTCCGCTGCGCGCCGAGCACGGCATAGTCCGCCTCGAAATCTTCTCCCGCATGCGCAGCAGAAACGTATCGGTCCAGCATCGCGCGCTCTAACGCCGGCGCAACATCGCGGCGCGCATCCTGCAATAAAGAAACCAGATCGTAGGCGGGATGGCCCACCAAAGCGTCCTGGAAATCGATGAGGCCTTGCTCGCCCTCTGCACCGCCAGCCCCGTTCAGGATCATGATGTTCTCGGCGTGGTAATCCCGCAGAACAGTGACCCCCGGTTGCTGCCGCGCCAACACCGGTGAAAGAACCGCGTCCCAGGCTTTGATGAAGCCGGCTTCATCCACGTTCAAACCAGCCGCCGGGCAATACCATTCGGTCAACAGCCCAACTTCGCGTTGGTACACAGACATATCGTATGACTCGAGCGGGCCGGCTTTGTGCTGATGCAGCTTCACCAAAGTGTCTATCGCCTGCGCATAGATTGCGGTCTCTGTCTCTGGTCTCGCCTCGATCCATTCACGCATTCGATCGTTGCCAAAGTCCTCGATCAGCAACCACCCAGCATCCAGATCCTGCGCCAACAATTCGGGCGCGCGCATATCGTTATCGAGCAACCATTCGGCCACAAATACGAACGGTCTCGGGTCCTCGTGAGGCGGAGGTGCGTGCATCAACATTGCGGTATTTGCACCATTGCGCAGCCGGAAATAGCGCCTGAAAGACGCATCCCCCGGGATCGCCTCAATCGACGCTTCACCCCAACCCGCACCAGTGATGAAACCTTGCAAACCTTCAGGCAGAACAGTCATGGCAAACGGCTTAGCCACTCCCTGCCGCCTTGAACATTCGCACGGCGTGATTGGCCCACAATTTCCAGCTCGATCGCGAGGCAGGCTAGTTCATTCGAAAAACCACCAGCCTTTTCAGGCCATTCAGCGATCAACGCAGCACCTTCGCGATAGTCATCCAACCCAAGCTCGAGGACTTCGGCCGGGTTTTCCAAGCGATAGAAATCCGCATGGACGATTGGCGGTGATAGCGCATCATAAACCTCGATGATTGTGAAGGTTGGTGACGGAACCTCCCCCGTATGCCCCAAACCTGCGATGATGGCACGTGCCAGTGTCGTCTTCCCGGCGCCCAAATTGCCCGTGAGCGCAACGACATCACCGGCTTTCAGCTTGCGCGCAATCGCCTGGCCAAACTCGGTCATGGCCGGCAGATCAGGTAATTCACGAATCACGGCAGCATGATCAAGGCGGTGGTGCCAACGCCCTTCCTGCTTTCGAGTGTCAATTTGCCGCCGTGCGCTTCAACAAACTGGCGGGCCAGGGGAACGCCAAGCCCGTCGCGCCGCTCGACCTTGCCGTCTTCGGTCAGGCGCAATCCATCGAGTAAACGTGCCAACTCCTGTTTGCCCATTCCGGATCCATTGTCCGAAATCACAATCCGCGCGCCATCCTTCGTACGGGCAACGTCAACCAGGATTTTGCCGCCGCGATCTGTAGCTGCGATGGCATTGTCGAGCAGGTGACCAATCGCACGGCTCAATTGCCTGGGGTCAGCATCAATCGCACCGCCCGCATTTCCGCGCAGGTCCAGGCTAAGTCCCTTGTCGCTGATCGCCTGCTCTCGCTCACGCACAATGCCGGTCACAAAGGGGAGCAGTTCGAGCCGCTTCTTCGAAAGCGGCAACATGCCCGCTTCACCTTGCGAGAGATCAAGCACGTTCTCGACCTGATCGGTCAGGCGGTTGACCGAATCCAGAATGGCTTGAACGTATTCTTCCAACTGCGGACTGACGGGGCCAGCTGCACCGCTTTGAATCAACTCCGCAAAGCCGCCGATCGACGTGAGCGGAGTACGAAATTCATATGACATATTGGCCAGGAAGCTCGCTTTCACACGATCCGCCTCTTCCAGCGCTTGATTGCGCTCACGCAGCGCGGTCTCTGCCATTTGTGAATCCGTGATGTCGAGAACCGTCAACAGTCCATTGCCATCGGGCAAAGGCACACCCGCAAATTCAAGCGTTCGACCGCCCGCCAGCTCAACCCGCCCGCCTTTTTCCTTGCGGTCCAGTGTGGCAGACCGGATGATCTTGCCAATCGCATCCGCATGGGCAGACTTCTGCAGATTTGGCGCGATTGCTTCGATCAACTTGTCGGCAGAAGGGTGACCGTCAAGCGCTTCGGGTTCAATGCCCCAGATTCCCGCAAAGCTGCGGTTCCAAAGCTGAAGTGACCCATCTGGAGCGAACACAGCGATCGCCTCGAACAGGCTGTCGAGCATGGCCGTTCGCGTTCGCAGCAAGGTGTCGCGCGTGGCGGATTCGGCCAATTGCTCTGTGCGATCTTCGGCGAAAAGAACCAAGCCGCCATCCGGCATAGGTTGACCGACAATCCGAAGATGTTGCCCCGCACCGAGCGGCCAAGCCTCCTCCACCGCCTCGTTTAAGCTGAACCATTCGACCCGCTCGCGGCGCCAGGCGGGGAAATCTCGAACCTCTGGCGTGCGCCGTTTCTCTCGAGCATCGCTCAAGAAACGATCAAAGGGAATGTGATCGGATACGATTCCAAATGGCAGATCGAACAGCCGAATGAAGGGTTTGTTCGCAAAGGCCAATTTCTGATCGGCGTCAAACTGAGCAACCCCAACCGACAATTGATCCAGCATTGCACGTTGCGCTTGGCGGAATGCGCGGAATTTGCGGGCAATCTGCTCTGTTTCTTCGATATCAATCGCGTAGCCAGCAATGCCTTCGTCACCGACTGCAAGGTCGCTAACCCGCAAAAGCCTGCGCTGCCAATCAATTGTCGCAGGAGATTCCCGCTCAATCGTTTCACCGCTTGCAGCGGCTTCCTTCGCGTAATCTCGTGCTGACTTGCCTTGATGGGATTCCAACAATTCGATCTGTTTGCTGACCACTTCGTCGGCGCTTTGCGCTGCCACAGCGTCGACATAGGCCCGATTCACCAGCTTGATATTGGCATCTTTTCCCCGGAACCACATGGGAATCGGGGCCGCCTCAATCAAACCAACCAGAGCAGTGAAATCACTTTGCGCCCGCGAAACCTGTTCGCGCAATAGAGCCAATTCGCCCTCGCTCTCGGTAAAATCGAAAATCCACACCTGCGCCGCCCCGCCTGGCGCGACTTTGGGGTCTGCCGCACACCCACGGAATGCCAGGCTGCGCCCCGCGCCATCCAATTTGATCGACATGCGAAAAGGCGCGGCAGTTCTCTGTGTGACCTTGATAGCCTGGGTCAAATCTTCAAGCTGCGCAGTTGTGAGGCCAGCGCTCGCGCCGCCGTCGAGCTCGCTCAAGAACGATGGAGGTGAATCTAGGCCAAGCCACCCAGCAAGGCGTTCATGCACCTCTAACCTGCCATCGGCAAGGACCAGCATCGGGATGGCCGGGGCTTCTTCGAGCATGCCCGAGAGCCGCGCGCTTGAACGTTTCAGAACCTCAAATTTCTGGGACCTTTGCGCTGCTCTGATCATAAGCAACGCTGCGCCCACCGTCCAAGCGGCTAGCAGTAGCCCGATCATGGCCAAAGCGGTCGGCGAAAAGTCCATCGATCCCAGCTATGCGCGGGCTGCGGCGGATGCAACCGATCACTAAAGAAAAGCCCCCGCAAACACATCAGTTTGCGAGGGCTATCGTAGATTTTCGGACGAACCGAGCGCTTAGTAGCGATAGTGATCCGGCTTGAAAGGTCCTGCCTGTGGCACGCCAATGTAATCGGCCTGCTTCTGGCTCAGCTGAGTCAGCTGAACACCAAGCTTCTCTAAGTGTAGCGCTGCCACCTTCTCGTCCAAGTGTTTGGGCAGAACGTAGACTTCATTGTCGTACTCATCCGCCTTCGTGAACAATTCGATCTGCGCCAGCGTCTGGTTAGTGAAGCTGCTGCTCATGACGAAACTCGGGTGACCGGTCGCGCAGCCGAGGTTGACCAAGCGCCCCTTGGCAAGAACGAGGATCGAAGACCCGTCCGGGAAAGTCACAAGGTCGGTTCCTTCCTTGATTTCTTTCCATTTGTAATTGTCGAGCGCAGAAACCTGAATCTCGCTGTCGAAGTGGCCGATGTTGCACACGATTGCCATGTTTTTCATGGTTTCCATATGCTCGCCAGTGATCACGTCTTCGTTGCCGGTCGCCGTCACGAAGATATCAGCGCGTTTCACCGCTTCATCCATCGTCACAACTTCATAGCCATCCATCGCTGCCTGCAATGCACAGATCGGATCGATTTCTGTGACCATAACGCGCGCACCGCCATCGCGAAGTGACGCCGCTGAGCCCTTGCCAACGTCGCCATAGCCAGCAACGCAAGCGACCTTGCCAGCCAACATCACGTCAGTCGCACGGCGGATCGCGTCGACCAGCGATTCCTTACAGCCATAAAGGTTGTCGAATTTGGATTTGGTCACGCTGTCGTTCACATTGATCGCCGGGAACGGCAATTTGCCCTGCTTCGCGATCTGATAGAGCCTCATCACGCCGGTAGTGGTTTCTTCCGAGACGCCTTTGATGTTTTCAACCGACTTGGTCAGATAACCTGGCCGTGCAGCAACGAAAGCCTTGAGCGCGCGCTGGAATTCGATTTCCTCTGCATTGCCAGGTGCTGGCAATTCTTCGCCAGCCTCGATGCGGGCGCCCCAAAGCGCGAACATGGTGGCATCACCCCCATCATCAAGGATCATGTTCGCCGTCAGGTCAGCATGTGATTCGGTCGACCAATCAAAGATACGACCAACATAGTCCCAATAATCGGCCAAACTTTCACCCTTGATCGCAAACACGGGGATACCCTGCGCCGCAATGGCTGCCGCTGCGTGATCCTGAGTCGAGAAGATGTTGCAAGTTGCCCAGCGGACTTCCGCACCCAGTGCAATGAGAGTTTCGATCAGAACGGCCGTCTGGATGGTCATGTGCAGCGAACCGGTGATGCGTGCACCTTTCAACGGCTGGCTCTCTCCGTATTCCTCCCGCAATGCCATCAAGCCGGGCATTTCCGTTTCGGCGATCGCGATTTCGTCTCGACCATACTCGGCCAGCGCGATGTCTTTAATGATGTAATCTTGTGCAGCTTTTGCCACGGCCAAACTCCTGAAAATCAATCCAGCATCGCAGCCGATGCCAGTGCCAAAAATATGTCGGGGGCTCTAACGCCACGACTGCCCTAGGGCAAATATAAAAGATTCTTTATATCCTTCATTATTGCGGACGCGCAGCAAGCGCCTATATCGAGCGCAGTTAAACGGAATTTCGAAAGGATATTACGCGATGGCAATTTCGGTTGGTGACAAGCTTCCTGATGTAACTCTGGTCAAAGCGACCGAAAACGGGCCGGAGCAAGTCTCCTCGGCCGATTATTTCGCTGGCAAGAAAGTAGCTCTCTTCTCGGTTCCGGGCGCCTTCACACCCACCTGTTCAGCACGCCACCTTCCCGGTTATGTCGAGAAGGCCGCAGAGCTGAAGGCAAAGGGCATTGATGAAATCGCCGCGACCGCAGTGAACGATGCCTTTGTCATGGGCGCATGGAACAAGGCAGCTGGCAGCTATGACATCACGATGCTGGCAGACGGCAATGCCGAATTCGCGGAAGCGGTGGGCCTGACCATGGATGGTTCGGGCTTTGGTATGGGCAAGCGCGGTCAACGCTTTTCGATGATTGTCGAGGACGGCATTGTCAAAGAACTGAATGTCGAAGCGCCAGGCGACTTCTCGGTTTCGAGCGCGGAACACATGCTCGGCCAGCTCTGAGCTTTCCAACATATGTAAGCTTGAAGGGCGCCCAGTGCGGCGGCCTTTTTCGTTTCATTGAGGCGAATTGAACCGAATCAGACGCGCGATTCAGGCCGATACAATCAGTTCGCCGCAACTTGCGCTCGAAACACCCCCAATAGCTATCAGGCAAGCTGGGATCGTGTGAATGGCGCGATTATGGCTTCTCGTCACATTTTAAACGGGGGTTTGGCTCGCGCAAGCGGGTCAATTTCATATGGGTCGGCCGGTTTGTCCATAGATACAACATTGCAACCGGCTACGAATGAAGGAGTACACTGATGAAAGTCCACTCAAAGGGAACCAAAGCGATGCTCGCAATGTCGATTGTCGCAGCGCCCGCTTGGAGCGGAGCGGTTGCCCAAGACCAAACCGCGCCATCGGAAGAAGTCTTGACTACGGTTGTTGGCGTTGAAGGCCCGAAGATCGAAGGAATTATAGCCGCTCGCAATGAAGATCGTCTGCAAATCACAACGGCAGGCGGAACTACCACCACGGTTGCGGTAAACGACGAAACCCGCGTACGCGGAACTGGTGGCTTCCTTGGTCTGGGGCGCAAAAGCCTCGGCATCGATGCGCTGCTCAACGGCCTGCCTGTGACAGTTGAAACCTGGCAATCCGGCGCAACGCTTGTTGCCAGCGACATTCGTTTCAAGAACGATGATCTTAAAACCGCTGCGATGATCCGCAACGGAACCGCTCAACGCTTCGCAGCAAACGAGCAGGCGATCGGAGAGAATAAGGTCGGCGTTAAAGAGAATGCACGCGCAGCAGAGGCTCTTCGCGGCCGACTTGGCGACATTGATCAGTATAACATCAAGGGCGTGACTAATGTCTACTTCGCCTCTGGCCGCTACCAGCTGTCTGGCAAAGCTCGCGAAAAGCTGTGCGCCGCAGCCGCTGAAGCCGATGCGATCGAAAACTCACTGCTACTGGTGGTTGGATACACTGACTCAACTGGCAGCTATGAAGTAAACCAACGCCTGAGTGAGCAACGCGCAGGCCGCGTAGTTAACTACCTCCAACAGGAATGCTCGTGGAAGCCATTTCGCATGTTGACGCCAACTGGCATGGCCGCCTCTGATCCGACGGCCGACAACAGCACTGCCGCAGGTCGTTCAGAAAACCGCCGCGTTTCAGTCAACATTCTGGTGAGCAAAGCGCTCGACGGATTTGGAGACAGCTAAGTCAATCTGACTTTTAGTTTTGGAGAGGCGCCCGCCGAAATTCTCGGTGCGGCGCCGTTTATTTTGCCAATCAATATCTAGGCCAGTCTCGCAGCGATGCGCGCAAAACCAGGCTCGCAGCCCGATCAAGATTTTGAGACCAGCCACATCTTCACCATCGGCGCGGGCAAGATCGGCGGCCTGACCCAACTTTGCCTCGTAATCTACGCCGACATAGGGGGCGAATTCAGGCACGAATTCATAACGTAAGCGAAGGCCGGGTTCGATCTTGGTCAGACCCGCACTAATCTCTCGCTCCGGAATATCTTGCGCTGACATCTCGAGCTCGATTGGGTGTCGATCCCTGTTGCGCTTCTGATTGGCTCAATCGGTGCAATCAGCGTGTTCAAGGCGGTGTATATCGATAAGCGCGAACTGAAATGCGCCTGCGTAGGCGGAGACAGTAATGTGCCCTTGGGGTTTGTCTCACTGACCGAAAATCTGTTTATGATCAGCATGGCGCTGTGGATGTTGGTGAAGCCAAGCCTTGTCGGCTAAACGGTTATATCTGGCCCGGAGTGAAATCGAAGCCCTCTCCGTCCAATGCCTAGCATAGAGCATCGACGGCGCTCTTCAGGTCGTTGTCCTTACCAGTCGAACGCATTACCAAGTTCGCGACGGCTACATCAAGGGAACCGGATATCCCAATGATCCGAACAGGGTTTTGCTTGTCTCAACACAAACCCCGTCGCCGAAGAAATATATCTTCGACACGGTAAGCGCATTCGATATTCCGTGCGCTATGACTGCGGGCAAAAGCAGGAACGCACAGCCGCCTTAGAGACCCGTTGAACGAAGCTTCAGCTTGAGGCACGCCTACAGTGGAACGATTAGATGATAGAAGAAGCACAGCTGCGCTGAGATCTAGTAGCCCATCAGGCTCATCACTTCCTTGCGGCTGCGATGATCTTCGAGAAAGCAGCCCATCATGCGGCTGGTGAGCATTTCCACTTCGTGCACTTTAACACCGCGGCCCGTCATGCAAGCGTGCTCGGCCTCGATAACAACGGCTACACCGCGCGGTCCAAGGTTCTGCCAAATGCAATCGGCAACTTCAGCAGTCAGGCGCTCTTGCACCTGCAGGCGGTTGGCGAAACCATGAAGGACGCGCGCGAGTTTAGAGATGCCGACAACTTTCTTGTCGGGAATGTAGGCAATATGCGCCTTTCCCGTGATTGGCGCCATGTGATGTTCGCAATGCGACTGGAACGGAATGTCTTTCAGAAGAACAATCTCGTCATAACCGCCAACTTCTTCGAAGATGCGGCTGAGATGGACTGCGGGATCGCTCTGATAGCCTTGGCAGTATTCCAGCCAGGCCCTGCCCACCCGTTTGGGCGTGTCGACCAGGCCTTCTCTCTCTGGATTATCTCCGGCCCAGCGAATCAGTGTACGAATGGCTTCTTGCACATCTTCAGGAACGTCAGGCTTGTTCAAGGGATTCTCCGGATCAAACTCAGCGTTATCATGCACGCTCATATAGTTCATGGCTATGTCTTTCGCGTATGTCGTTCTTTCCTGACGCGCCATCTAAAACGGCCGGCGCGTCTTGACGGGTCTTTCAAACACGCACTTAGATTCACGAGTTAAGCCCGGAGAAAGAACAGCATCTGCCCGTGAATGTTCCAAAAACTCTGCAGATTCTACAAAAAAACCCACCCCCGAGGGGATGGGTTTTCTTGGCGCGCCAGGAAGGATTCGAACCTCCGGCCGCCTGATTCGTAGTCAGGTACTCTATCCAGCTGAGCTACTGGCGCGCGAGAGGGCCGGCACATAAGGGGGCTTTACCGCCTTTGCAATCCCTTATCGGCCAATTCTTCAAACAGTTTTTCCGCTAGCACTACGTCAAGCGGTGGCTTGTCGAGCTTGTTAATCTCATCAGGCGTAAACCAACCGATTGACCCGCCTTCCAATGCCTGCGGCTCCCCCACCCAATACCGGCAAGTGTATAGCGCGATGACAATCTTTTCACCTCCGGTCGGCGAAGCATGTCTCGCTTCAGCAATCGAGCTATGCGAGTCGAGGACGGCTTTGATCCCGAGCTCTTCGTGAAGCTCGCGAATCAAGGCTTCGTTCTGATTTTCATATACTTCCGCTTTGCCACCAGGAAATTCCCACAGTCCACCATGCTGTTTGTGCAGGGGCCTCTTGTGCATCAGCCAGAGGCCATCTTGGCGCTGCAGAGCGCCAGCCACCACACGCATGAATGTCGGATTTTTTTCCAAACTTCGGTTCCCCCTCAACACATTTTTAACACCCTGAGGCGCAGAAGGCTCTCATCACGACGTAAAAACAGGTTTTGTCTATGAAATTACCGACTTTCGTTAAGCGTATCGGGAGCGACAATTCCGGGGTAACCGCCGTCGAATACGGCCTGATCGCAAGTTTAATCGTTATTGCATCCATGGGAGCATTTGGTTCGGTTGCGGACGAGAATGCCCGGATGTGGAACACGGTTAAAACCGTGATGGTCGAGGTGGGATCAAGGTAAATATTTTGAAAGCATCCGATTTAGGATTTTTCAATAACTGCGGATTACACCTTTGTCAGTTCGGTCGGAATACTCGATCGGACACGGGTACCGAAGACTGAACTAGGGGACGACTAATGACTTTCTTCAACAAGCTTCTCAAAAACGAGCAAGGCGCGACTGCAATTGAATACGGCCTAATCGCTGCACTGATCGCAGTTGCTGCTATCACTGCAATGGGCGCTTTAGGTGACCAGTTGGACAACACCTTCACTGACGTTTCGACCAAATTGGCAAACGCCTAATTTTCGAACGGCATCGCCGAAAAGCGAAGCGGCGGGGGTTTCCCCGCCGCTTTTCTTTTGTGCGCAGTAAATTCCTCGGACTCTGCGCCCTGCTGGGCCTCTTACTGCGTAATCGGGGTCGAGGCGCTGGGAATGCTGCCCCCGCCCATACAACCGGTGAGCGCCAGACTGAGCGAAGCCGCCGTTGTCAGTGCCAATGCCTTGCGCGAAAAAGCCATGAATTCTCTCCGTTTTTCAGCGTCTGCGCCCCACCACGCGCTTTGGAAAACACGCGCAGCATCGCGCATCGCAGCCTTCGCTGCAAGGGCGATCAACGGCAATTTGAAACGATCTAACTTGCGCCGATCTGCAGGAAGCGTTCTTCGCGCATCTGCCGGATCTGGTCCGATGGCATCTTGCCAAGCTTCTCAAGCTCTTCAGCAATCGCATTGCCCAGGCTCCGCGCCATCGCTTCAGGCGCGCGGTGCGCGCCGCCAACAGGTTCTTTCACGATCCGGTCAATAATCTTCAAGCGCTTCAGATGTTGCGCAGTGACGCGCATAGCTTCGGCTGCGTCAGGTGCTTTCTCAGCGGTACGCCAAAGGATTGATGCACACCCTTCAGGAGAGATTACCGAATATACCGCGTGTTCAAGCATTAGCACACGCTCCGCACTCGCCAAAGCGACTGCGCCGCCAGAACCGCCCTCACCTACGATCGTCGCCACCATCGGTGTCGGCAATGCCAGACATGCCTCCGTCGAGCGTGCGATCGCTTCTGCCTGGCCCCGTTCCTCGGCCTCAACGCCGGGAAATGCACCCGAAGTATCCACCAGCGTGACCACCGGCAGATCGAACCGGCCAGCCAGTTCCATCAAGCGGATTGCCTTGCGATAGCCCTCTGGCTTGCCCATGCCGAAATTGTGTTTGAGGCGCGTCTCGGTATCGTGGCCTTTCTCATGGCCGATCAAAACAACGCGCTTACCCTTTAGCCGGGCAAATCCGCCCTGAATCGCTTCATCATTGCCGTAATAACGATCACCGCCCAATGGCACGAATTCGTCAAAGGCGTGTTTGATGTAATCGCGCAAATGCGGCCGCTGCGGGTGCCGTGCAACCTGCGTCTTTTGCCAAGGGGTTAGCGAGGCATAAGTGCTCGCCAGAAGTTCCTTGCTTTTTTGTTCGAGCCGCTTGAGCTCCGCGCCGACATTGACCTCGTCATTGTCAGCAGCGGCGCGCAGTTCTGCGATCCGCTCTTCGAGCTTGGAAATCGGCTTCTCGAATTCGAGATATGAAATCATGCGGCAGCGCTAGTCTTATGTTGCGTTTCGGGCAAGAGGATGTCGCGCATTTACCAGCGCAACCAAGCGCGCAGCATCGACATGGGTGTAAATTTGCGTTGTGGAAATATCCGCATGTCCAAGCAGAGTTTGTAGCACGCGCAGGTCCGCACCACCTTCCAGCAGATGCGTTGCGAAGGCATGGCGCAACACGTGCGGACTGACCGATCCGGGATCGATATCGGCCCGCAAAGCCAGTTCTTTCAACATCTGGTATAGGCGCACACGGGTCAAATGCTTGGCGCGCGACGGGAACAGGAATCGCGCAGCTGGCCCAGAGGGCGCCCCTCGAACCGCCATCCAAAGCGCGATTGCCTCTTTGGCGCGCTCGCTCACCGGAACCATCCGGGCTTGCCCGCCCTTGCCCATCACCGTCAGCAAGGGGGCATCGCGAGGGACCGAGGAGACAGGAAGCGAAACGAGTTCACTTGCGCGCAATCCCGAACCGTAAAGCAATTCCAGCAAGGCCAATTGACGAACCGCCGCCGGTTTGCCGCTGCCCGTCTCCAATTCCGCTCGATTGAAAAGTTTGTCGACGTCATCATGCGAGAGAATCTTGGGCAAGGGTCGCCGCGCACGCGGCTTGGGAAGCGCATTCGAGGGATCGTCTCCCCGCCAGCCTTCATCCACTGCAAAACCGAAGAATTGTCGTAGCGCCGAGCTTTTGCGCGCCACTGTAGAAGGTGCCAGCCCAGACCATGCTGCGGCCAGTTTCTGTACATCTGCGCGCGATGCCTTAGCTAGGTCTCCGATCAGGTCCTCCGAGCCCTGCAAGTCGCGTCGATACGCCGCCAGCGTGTTGATCGCTGCCCCGCGTTCGGCTGCCAACATGTCGAGAAAGGCTTCGCTGGCCGCGCTCATGGTCTAAACGCGCGCGATCGCCTCCACAGCGATCATTCTGGCTTCCGCCTCCAGACCGACCCGGCGCAGAGAGGAAACTATGAAGTAGAGATGACGCGGTGTCATGCGATCCCATCCCTCGCCCTGCATTCCCAACCCTGCGAGCAATGCGACCAATGCCGCGTTATTAACGTCTGCCGCGCGTGTGATGGCGCGTGACCAACGGCTTTGGCGGACTAGGTCTGCCTCCGTTCGGCTGGTAAAGTCACTGAGATCTCTAGGGGCAACCCGTTCCAGCCCGGCCAATCCCGCCAGCAGAAACTGCGAACGGCGGTAATCTGCGCTGCTATCACCATCAATGAAGCTATCGATCGCTTCGCGAGGCTCAATTCGGCCAACGGCGTTGCGCCCCACCGCGATCAGCGCCCATGCATCGCTTCCTTGCTCGACGGCCTCAGACCAGGCTGCCGCATCGCGGTCCAGACCAGCAGTCAGCATGGACGCGATCAGAGCCGGTGCATGTTCCGCCAAATCGGGTGACGCGGGAATCCTCGCGGCTGCATAAGCTGTCAGGACCAAGCGACCATAGTCAAGAGAATCCCCATTCCCCCAGACCGACTGCATTGCCGAGACGCGTTCGGGCGCTGTGTTCGCGACGTAAGCTTCTCGCAACAGAGTGGCGCGGTCGGCGGCTTCGCCTGTAATATTCTCATTCGCATAGATTTGGCTGTAGAGATCAATCGCGGCCTGCGAAGAGAATATACCTTCACGTGCTGCTCGATCCGCGCCAATCGCCCGCTGTTGCAAGGAAAGTGTCGGCGTTACCGCCCAAACCCGCTCGTAATAGGGTTCCACATTTGCTCGAAGTGATTCGGGAATTTCCTCTCCAACAGCGTTTGCTATCGCAAATCGCCACGGATTGATCCCGTCCACGCCGTCCCACTCGACATCAACTGCTCTGCGGCCCCGCCCGGCAGCCCCAGCCAACCGTTGAGCCAGCAAGACATCAATACCAGGGGCAATTTCGTCGCGCAGCGCACGATCGAGCTGACGCCCGCCCAATACACCCTCGCCCGCATAGGAATTGCAGATTGCACCAAGCATGCGCCATTGTGGGTCTTCGCGCTCGGAACCGACCAATCGAACAACCGGACAGGTACCGATCAGGTCGGTCGTCGCTATGTAGGCTTCGAGCCCGGCGTCAACGAGCGCCGTATTCCAATTGCCCGTGTCGATATCCTGCAGCAGCGATCGTGCAGCATGATATTCGCCCATATTGTTGAGCGCCTGAACCCGAAGAGCGGCGAATTCGACCGGACTCATGCCTTCGGGAGCCTGCAGCCTGCTCGCCAAAGCCCGGCGCAGCAGAACATGGCCCCAGCGCGAGACGACTGGCCGTTCAAGCCCGCGAAGCGCAGCCTGAACCAATACAGCTGGTTGCCGCGCCAACGAGGCGGAGGGAAACCCGCCTTCCTGTGAAGAAATCACTCCGACCCGCGTCATCGCACGCCGTGCCGCCGGCGGAATGTCGTAACTGGGGCTTAGACCAAGTAGATCGTCCAGCTCGTCTGGCGACATTTCTTCCAATTCCTCAAGCGTGGGAATGGTCGAAAAATCGAACTGAGAGAGGTCGCGCAAAGGATCGCCCGCACCCGGTATCGGCTGCACGGTTGGCGCACCCGGTTCCTGCGGCTGCCCCGGTACAGGAGCGGTTGGCGCGGCTGGAGCGGTGGGTGCAGGTGTCGGCCTTGGTTCCGGATCGTCAAAGCCAGGCGGCAGCAAAGATTCCGGCGCGTCTTGCGCCGCAACGAAACTGGCGCTGAGCGCAATTGCAGCCACGCCTGCACAAATCCATGTCTTGCGGGTCATTGTTCGGCCAACTCCGGAATGGCAATTTCCTGCGAGATCGGGTGCAATGCCTCTTCTCCGCCATCGAACCAAGCCAGGCAAAGGATCCCGACCAAAGCGGCAACCGCCAGCCAAATTCGCTTGGCGCGCGGCTCGCGCTTTTGCGAAGTCACACCAACCGAGTCATCCATGGAAAGAATTGTGCTGCGTCTGCTTACCATATTGCATGGCCGATAGCCGATCTATAGGCCGCTCTGCAATGACTGACGCACAGCCTACCCTCAATGAAGAGCGGATTGCCGGAATCATCAAGCGGCTGGACCGGCCAATCGCATTGGTCGGGCTGATGGGCGTGGGCAAGTCGACCATCGGAAGGCGGCTGGCCAATGCGTTGGGCCGCCCGTTTGTCGATGCGGACGACGCGATAGAGGATGCCGCCCAGCACAAGATTTCAGAAATCTTTGAACAATTCGGTGAGGACTATTTTCGCGACGGAGAACGGCGTGTGATTGCCCGGCTCATCGAAGAACACGACGGCGTTATCGCGACGGGCGGCGGCGCATTCGTAAACGACGATACACGCGCCTTGATTCTGGAACAGGCAATTGCGGTTTGGATTGACTGCGACATCGATACCTTGGTCGAGCGCACAGCGCGCAAGAACACCCGCCCACTGCTCAAAACCGGCGACCCGCGTGAGATACTCGGCAATCTCTACGAAAAGCGCAAAGGCTTCTATTCGCAGGCACAAATCCATGTCATGAGCGACGCCGGTCCGCACGATTACACTGTGACGAAAATTCTGGAGGCGCTCGACTCATGGCTGTGATCCCGGTCCAACTAGCTGGTCGAAGTTATGAAGTGCTGGTCGATCACGGCTTGCTTGACGATGCCGCAAATGTTGGCGCAGCATTTTTGCGCAAGGAAACTGTCCCGATTGTCGCCGATACCAATGCGAAGGCGCACCATGGCAAACGTCTTGAAGCTGCCCTGGCTACGGCAGGCCACAAAGCCACATGGTTTGAGGTAGCATCCGGAGAAGCCTCAAAAAGCTGGCAAGGCCTCCAGGAACTAACCGACTGGCTGCTTGCGCAAGGGGTAGAGCGCGGCGATCATGTGTTTGCGCTGGGCGGCGGCGTGGTTGGCGATCTGACCGGATTTGCCTGCGCAATCCTGAAGCGTGGCTGCGGCTTCGTGCAAATCCCCACCACCTTGCTCGCTCAGGTTGATTCGAGCGTAGGCGGGAAGACCGCAATCAACACAAATGCGGGCAAGAATTTGATCGGGGCATTCCATCAGCCCGCGCTCGTGCTGATCGACCCGGCCACACTCGACACATTGCCGGATCGCGAGATGCGCGCGGGCTATGCCGAAGTGATCAAATACGGCGTTCTGGGGGACCGCGAATTCTTCGATTGGCTCGCCGAAAATGGCAAGAAAGTAGTCGCCCGCGATCCAGGCGCACTTGTCCATGCGATTTCGACCAGCGTAGCGGCCAAAGCGCGGATTGTCGCAGAGGACGAGCGCGAGACCAGCGGCGCGCGCGCGTTGCTGAATCTGGGTCACACGTTTGGACATGCGCTTGAAGCGGAAACGGGTTTTTCCGACAGATTGCTTCATGGTGAGGGTGTCGCACTCGGTATGGTACTCGCCGCCCGGTACTCGGCGCGGCGCGGACTAATCAGCGTTGAGGACGCCGCATTGGTTGCCAGCGCTATCGAGGCATCCGGCCTTCCGTCGGAGATTTCGCAGCTCGGACTCGATTGCGATGGCTCCAAACTGGCGGATCACATGTTGCACGACAAGAAGATGGACGCGGGCACTTTGCCATTCATTTTGCTGCGCGGCATCGGTGCAGCATATCTGGCAAAGGACGTAGCTCTGGATGACGTTGCAAGCTTCCTCGACGAGCAGCTTCAATAGGGCTAGATCAGCGACAAAAGCAGACATGAGGGGAGTTCTGCATGACCGTTGCCGAAGCCACACCAGAGCTTGATTTCGATTGGGACGATAAAAGCTTTCTTGGCCACCCGAAGGGGCTTGGCTATCTCGCCTTTACTGAAGCGTGGGAGCGTTTCAGCTTTTACGGCATGCAGGCACTGCTGGTGCTCTACATGGTCAATTTCCTGCTCTTGCCGGGAAATGTCGAGCAAGTCGCGGGCATCGAACAGCTTCGTGCGCTCTATGGCGGACTCGAAGGACAAGCCTTCGCAAGCGCGATCTTCGGTACCTATGCCGCAACGGTTTATCTGACACCCATCTTTGGCGGCCTGCTGGCTGACCGGGTTCTGGGCAAACGGCGCACCGTGCTTCTTGGCGCGGTCACCATGGCGCTCGGCCATTTCCTGATGGCGTTCAACGTCACCTTCCTGTTCGCGCTGCTGTGCCTGATCCTTGGTTCAGGAATGTTCAAAGGCAATATCTCCAGCCAGGTGGGTAGCCTTTACAAACCCGAAGACCTGCGCCGCGCCGATGCTTTCCAGATCTTTTATCTGGGCATCAATGCGGGCGTGATTGCGAGCCCGCTGGTGGTTGGCACATTGGGTGAAACCATGGGCTGGCATTGGGGGTTTGGCGCAGCGGGGGTCGGCATGCTGATCGGCCTTGTTATCTATGTCGCAGGTCAGAAATATTTGCCCAAGGAACATTTCGACGTCGCAGCGAAAACAGCAAAAGCAGCGCAGGATCCGATGTCGCGCAATGACTGGCTCGCCACCATTGCACTGCTGCTGCTGATCCCCGTTCTGGCCGTCGCAATCGTTCCCAACAACCAGATATTCAATGCCTATCTGGTTTGGGGGGATCAGCAATTCGCGCTTTACTGGGGTGACGAGAAGCTTCCTACGACTTGGCTTATCACGCTCGATGCTGTCGTATCCGTCAGCTTCCTCGCCGGTGTTGCTGCCTTTTACCGTTGGTGGAAGACCAAATGGCAGGAGCCCGATGAACTGAGTAAAATCATCATCGGATCGGTATTCTCGATTGGCGGCATGGCCTGCCTCTATATGGCCGCTACAACGACACCTGCGGGCGAGAAAATCGGCCTGTTCTGGCCGGTCATGTTCCACATCGTAAACTCGATCGGCTTTGCGCATATGTTACCCGTCAGCCTTGCACTGTTTGCGCGGCTCGCGCCCAAACAGATATCCGGAACGGTTATCGGGCTTTACTTTCTGGCATTCTTCGCCGGCAATTCGATGGTGGGCTATGTCGGCGGCTGGTTCGAGACTATGCCGGTTACGCAGTTCTGGCTGATCCACATGGGCTTTGCCGCGGCGGCGGGCGTGGTGTTCCTGCTGTTCAAGCTGCTGCTCGCACCGCGCCTGATGCATAGCGCAGAGCCGGAGGATGTCGCGCTCGCATGACCCGCTTCATCGATCTCTCTATCCCGATCACCAACGATGTGATTTCCGATCCGGAGGTGATGCGGCCCAAGGTCACTTACATGACCCACGAGAACACGTGGGAGCAGATCGCGATGTTCTTCCCCGGACTCGAAAAGGACGATCTACCAGACGGTGAAGGATGGGCGGTCGAATTCCTTGAACTGTCCACGCACAACGGCACACATATGGACGCGCCGTGGCACTACCATTCAACCACGGACGGCGGAGCCAGCCCTGCCCCGAGCATCGACGAGGCACCGCTCGACCGGTTCTTCCGACCCGGCGTGAAGCTCGATTTCAGTCATCTGCCACACGGGCATGTGGTGAGCGCGGCGGAGCTGGAGGAAGCGTTCCAAAAGATCGGTTACGCGCTACAGCCGCTAGACATCGTATTGATCCAGTCAGGCGCGGTCTATGGAACGGAAAATTTCACCGATCAGGGCGTGGGACTTGGCACGGAAGCGACGCTGTGGCTGACCGAACGCGGCGTGGAAGTTGTCGGCACCGATGCCTGGAGCTGGGATGCACCGTTCAGCCACACCGCTCGGCGCTGGGCCGAAACCAAAGACCCGTCGATTATCTGGGAAGGGCACAAGGCCGGGCGCATCCGCCCCTACTATCAGATTGAAAAGCTGACAAACCTGGCCACACTGCCCGATTTTGGCTTTACTTTCAGCTGCTTCCCCGTGAAGATTGAACGTGCCAGCGCAGGCTGGATTCGTGCGGTCGCAATCGTGGAGTAAGTCAATGCGGGTTGGAAAGGCGTCCTTGACGGATAGCCAGGTCAGGGACTTGCTCGAAGCGCATCAGCGCAACATGTTTGAAATATCTCCGCCTGGCACTTCATTTGCGTTGGACTTGTCCGGGCTCTCTGGCCCGACGATTTCCCTGTTCGGGGCATGGGAGGGTGACACGCTGATGGCGGTGGGCGCGCTCAATCGACTGTCGGACACCGAAGCCGAGATCAAGTCCATGCGTACCCATGCAGACCATCTGGGCAAAGGCGCAGCTCAAGCCGTTCTGAATCTGATTCTGGAAACCGCGCGAGCTGATGGCGTTGAACGTCTCAGTCTGGAAACAGGGACAAGTGAGGAGTTCATGCCCGCAGTGAAGCTTTACCTCAAGAACGGATTCGAGCGGGGTGAAGCGTTTGCCGACTATTCAAATGGTCCGCACAATCAGTGTTATCACTTAGCGCTTTAGTGCCTCCGGTTATTCCAGCTCAAGGATGATCGCATCAACAGCCAGGCTCTCGCCCTCGCCCGCGTTAATCTTGGAAACAATCGCCTGTTTCTCCGCGCGCAGGATGTTTTCCATCTTCATCGCTTCGACGGTCGCCAGCGGCTGTCCGGGCTGAACTTCATCGCCTTCCTGGACGTGTAGCTTCATCAGCAGGCCCGGCATCGGGCAGATCAGCAACTTGGAAAGATCAGGCGGTTCTTTCTCAATCATGTGGCCCGCCAAATGCGCAATTCGCGCTGGTAGCACGCGCAAGATGTGGGTCGCGCCGCGTGTCGTGATTGCATAGCCGGTATGATTGCGCGCAAGCTGGATCGTTAACGCCTCTTCGCCAAACTCTATATCCACCATCGTTTGACCCGGCGTGTAATCGAATGTGAGATCAATCGCCTGGCCATCAACGGTGATTGCATCCTCTTCGAGAACCACCGCATATTCGGTTTCGCCAATCTTCACCGACCAATCGCCCGGCGCATACATCTCATCAGCAAGCTGCTGATCAATACGCCGTGCGCGGTCTGCATCAACCGTCGCGATGACGCCGCCGATTGCCGCCAATCCGCGCAGCAATTCGTCAGACGTTGCAGCGCCTTCAAAACCGTCCGGATATTCCTCTGCGATAAAGCCGGTGGTCAGTTCGCCTGAACGAAACCGATCATGCTGCATTATGGCGCTGAGAAAATCGACATTGTGCCCCAGCCCCTTGATGCGAAAAGCATCCAGAGCCTGAATCTGCAGATCAGCCGCTTCGTCGCGTGTTTCGCCCCAAGTGATCAGCTTGGCGATCATCGGGTCATAGAACATGGAAACTTCGCCGCCTTCATAGACGCCGTCGTCAATCCGCACTCCATCGACGCCGCGCCTGCCATTGGCATTGCCATCGTCGGTCCAGCCTTCGAGCGCGGGCTGGTATTCGACCAAGCGGCCCGTCGACGGCAGAAAGCCGCGATAGGGATCTTCGGCATAGACACGGTTTTCGATCGCCCAGCCATCAATGCCGATATCATCCTGCGTCATTTCCAGCTTTTCGCCAGCAGCAACGCGGATCATCTGCTCGACCAGATCAATGCCGGTGATCGCTTCGGTAACCGGATGTTCCACTTGCAGGCGGGTGTTCATTTCTAGGAAGTAGAAGCTTTCGCCAGTGGTGTCCGCGCCGCTGACGATCAGCTCAACCGTGCCGGCGGAGTGGTAATCGACTGCCTTGGACAACGCGACGCATTGCTCGCCCATCGCCTTGCGCATCTTGGGGGTCACGAAGGGCGACGGCGCTTCCTCGACCACCTTCTGGTGGCGACGCTGGATCGAACATTCGCGCTCGTTCAGATAGAGCACATTGCCGTGCTTATCGCCCAATATCTGGATTTCGATATGCCGCGGGTCTTCAATGAATTTTTCAATGAAAACGCGGTCATCGCCGAAGGAGTTCAGCCCTTCACGCTTGGTCGCTTCGAAGCCTTCGCGTACGTCCTTCTCTGAATAGGCAAGGCGCATGCCCTTGCCGCCGCCACCCGCGCTGGCCTTCATCATCACCGGATAGCCGATGTCATTGCTGATCTCGACCGCGTGCTCGGTGTCGCGGATCTCGCCAACAAAGCCCGGGACGACATTCACGCCTGCTTCCTTGGCAAGCTTCTTGGATTCGATCTTGTCGCCCATCGCCGCGATGGCCCCGGCTGGTGGTCCGATAAACGCGATACCTTCCTTCTCCAGCGCTTCAACAAAGCTTGCACGCTCGGAAAGGAAGCCATAGCCAGGGTGTACAGCCTCCGCGCCGGTCTGCTTGCAGGCCTCGATGATCTTGTCCGCAATGAGGTAGGACTCAGCGGCAGGCGGCGGGCCGATGTGCACGGCCTCGTCTGCCATCTTCACGAAGGGCGCGCGTGCATCAGCATCGGAATAGACCGCAACGGTCTGAATACCCATGCGACGGGCGGTCTTGATAACACGGCAAGCGATTTCACCGCGATTGGCAATCAGGATTTTTTTGAACACTCAGGCGTCCCCTGGTTTTTCAGGCCCAGTTTGCGGGCTTTCCATTTCATTGTCGCTATAGCCGATGCAATCACAGTCCTTGCAGGAACAATGCATCTCCGGATCGGTTCCAGCATGATGATAGCCAATCGGATGGCCGCAGTTTAGGCAATCACTGCTCACTCCGCCGCCTCATCCATTGGAGGCATGTTGTGGCCAAGCAGCGTCAGGATATCTGCCGCACATTCGACCACGTTCGAGCCAGGGCCATAAATCCCCTGAACGCCCTTTTCGCGCAGGAAATCATAGTCTTGTGGCGGGATCACCCCGCCGGCAGTCACCTTGATATCAGGCCGCCCGGCATCGCGCAGCAGCTGTATCAGCTCGGGGATCAGCGTCTTGTGCCCTGCGGCGAGCGAGCTTGCACCCACCACGTCGACCTGCTTTTGCAGCGCGAGCGCGGCGGTTTCCTTCGGCGTCTGGAACAGCGGGCCGGAAATCACCTCGAAACCCATATCGGCAAACGCGGACGCGATCACATTCGCGCCGCGATCATGCCCGTCCTGCCCCATCTTGGCGACCATGATGCGCGGTTTGCGGCCCAGCCGGCGCTCCACGGCGTCGACGCCATCGGTTACCTGAGCCCAACGCTGATCAAATTCGTATGCGGTTTTGTAAACCCCGCTGACCGGCTTTGGTGTCGCGTCATGGCGCCCGAACACTTCTTCCATTGCGGCCGAAATCTCGCCCAGCGTCGCATCATAGCGTGCAGCGTCTACCGCCCGCGCAAGCAAATTGGTGTCACCCTTTCGGGCCATTTCCTCCAGGACTGACGGCGGCAACGGAATCCCGTTCTCGTCAAGCCCGGTGCTCAGTGCTTCGCTACTTGCGCCCGGGTAAGCCGCAGCGGCTTCGCGCAGTGCCGCCAACGCCGCCTGACACGCTGCTTCATCACGGCTCGCGCGCACTTGCTGCAATCGCTCGATCTGGCCGGTGCGAACCTTGTGATTGTCGATGTCGAGCGTTTCGATCTGCGCTTCTTCAGCAAGGCGATACTTGTTGACGCCAACAATCACGGTTTCGCCCTTGTCGATGCCGGTCTGCTTTTGAGCAGCCGCGCTTTCAATCGCAGCCTTGGGTGCGCCTGTATCGACATAGGCAGTCATTCCGCCGGCCTCATCGACTTCCGCGATCAGCTTTTCAGCTTCTTCAACCAGTTTCGCGGTCAGCGCTTCGATGTAATAGCTGCCACCCAGCGGATCGACGACGTTAGTGATGCCACTTTCTTCCTGCAGAACCAGTTGTGTGTTGCGAGCAATACGCGCTGAGAAGTCGGTAGGTAACGCTATAGCTTCGTCCAGTGCGTTTGTGTGCAAGCTTTGCGTGCCGCCCAGCGTCGCCGCCATCGCCTCCACCGTCGTGCGGATTACGTTGTTGTAGGGGTCTTGCTCTTGCAGTGAAACGCCGCTGGTTTGGCAGTGGGTGCGCAACATCTTGGAACGTTCCTGCTTCGCGCCGAGACCGTGCATCACGCGGTACCACAGCGTGCGCGCCGCGCGCAGCTTCGCGATCTCCATGAAGAAGTTCATGCCGATCCCAAAGAAGAACGATAGGCGTCCGGCAAACGCATCGATGTCCAGCCCTGCCGCCATCGCCCGCTGCACATATTCCTTGCCGTCAGCGATGGTGAAGGCCAGCTCTTGCACCGCTGTCGCCCCGGCTTCATGCATGTGATAGCCGCTGATCGAAATAGAGTTGAATTTCGGCATGTTGGCCGAGGTATAACCGACGATGTCCGACACAATCCGCATGCT
This sequence comes from uncultured Altererythrobacter sp., assembly GCF_913057185.1. Taxonomy (NCBI): domain Bacteria; kingdom Pseudomonadati; phylum Pseudomonadota; class Alphaproteobacteria; order Sphingomonadales; family Erythrobacteraceae; genus Altererythrobacter; species uncultured Altererythrobacter sp. The sequence continues at coordinate 402,095 of NZ_CAJXNK010000002.1, read as the reverse complement.
CGGCTCAGGCGGGTAGATGTAAGTGTTCCGGACCATGAATTCCTTCAGGATGTCGTTCTGGATCGTGCCCGAAAGCTGTTCAGGCGAGACACCCTGACGCTCGCCCGCAACGATATAGAACGCCAGTACCGGGATCACAGCTCCGTTCATCGTCATGCTGACGCTCATCGTGTCGAGCGGGATCTGATCGAACAGGATTTCCATGTCCTTGACGGTGTCGATCGCAACGCCCGCTTTGCCGACATCGCCAACTACACGCGGGTGATCGGAATCATAGCCGCGGTGTGTCGCCAGATCGAACGCTACCGACAACCCCTTCTGGCCTGCTGCCAGATTGCGGCGATAGAATGCATTCGATTCCTCAGCCGTAGAGAAACCCGCATACTGGCGGATCGTCCACGGGCGGCCCGCATACATGCTGGCCTTAACGCCGCGTGTGAATGGCGCAAATCCCGGAAGCCCCGGATCCTGAGCATCCGCTTGTGTATAGAGCGGCTTGATGGCGAAGCCTTCGGGCGTTTCCCAAGTCAGGTCACGCCCCTTCACTTCCTTGTCGGCAAGCGCTTCCCAGTCAGATACGGTCGGTTTTTCAGTCATAGCGCGGCTCTTAGCACAGTTGGATCAGCGCGGAAGTCTGCGGCAAGCTTACTTCCCCTTAAACTCAGCCTTGCGCTTTTGAAGAAAGGCCATGCCGCCTTCCCTCGCATCTTCGCTCCGGCCCGCAATGTGCTGTGCCTCTGCTTCTGCGAGAAGCACTTGCTGGAGCGAACCATCGAGCGCCGTCGCAATGTTGCGCTTCATCGCCGCATAGGCCAACGTCGGCCCATTCGCGAGCTTGCCTGCCAAGGCGCGCGCTTCTTCCATCAAGTCTTCGGCTTCTACGGCCTTGTAGATCAGACCCCATTCCTCGGCCTGTTCTGCACCGATCTTCTCGCCCAGCATCATCATGCGGGTGGCGCGCGCGCGGCCAATGGCACGGGCGAGCAACCAGGTAGAGCCGCCATCGGGGACCAGGCCGATATTCACGAAAGCTTGCAGGAAGTAAGCATTCCTGCTGGCGATGGTAAAATCAGCTGCGAGAGCGAGTGAACACCCCACACCTGCTGCCGGGCCGTTTACGGCACAGATCACAGGAACATCTGCGCGGATAAGATGGCTTATCGCCGGATTGTAGTGGTTGTTCAGCGCTTCGTGACTGCCGCCCTTGCCGGTCAACGCACTGTCGGAGCCCCGCGCAGACAGATCAGCGCCCGAGCAGAAGCCCTTGCCTTCGCCGGTAATCAATACGGCACGCGCATCACCCAGATCGTAAAACACCTGGCCGATCTCGTCGGCCATAGCGGGAGGCATGGCGTTCAGGCGTTCTGGTCGGTTCAATGTGATGGTGAGCAGTGGACCGTCGCGGTCAACCTTGATGGTTTCGTAGGACATTAATGCGCTCCGTCTTTCGGCGTTTCCATGATTTCCGTAAGCATGCCCTGCATATCCTTGGGATGGACGAAAAAGATAGGCGTGCCGTGCGCACCAATGCGTGTGGGGCCAAGAATACGCTTGCCTATTGCTTCGAATTCCTCCCTCGCCGTAGCGATATCTGGCACTTCGAAGCAGACGTGATGCTGGCCGCCCAAGGGATTCTTCTCGAGGAAGTTATTTATCGGGGAACTGTCATCAAAGGGCTCGATCAGCTCGATTTGCGTCCCATTCATGCCCGAATCGGTCGGCGTATTGACGAAGCAGACCTTCACGCCCTGCTCTGGCAAGTCGAAGGGCTCCTCGATATCTGTCGCACCCATCGTGTCACTATAATGCGCGATCGACTCTGCGATCGAGGGCGTTGCTACGCCGATGTGATTGAGACGTCCCAGTTTCATTATTCCACCACCACTTCCGTTTTGACCGAGTTGGCTATGAAGCAGGCCTTATGCGATTTGTGATGCAGCGCATCGACTTCTTCCGCAGTGGGCCGGTTCTCGCCGGAAAATCCGATTTTCGGCTTCAAGCTAACCCTGGTCATGGCCATCTGGCCACTCTCGTTTTTCTCCATAAGGCCTGACGCCTCGTCAACGTAGCTATCGACGCAGAAACCGCGCTGAGCCGCGAAGGAGAGAAAGAACAGCATATGGCAGCTTGATAGCGCAGCTACAAACGCCTCTTCCGGATCGACGCCTGCTTCGTCGGAATAGGGCAATGAAACGATATGCGGAGAGGATGACGCCGGGACCACGGCCCCGCCATCAAATTCCCATTCGTGCCGTCGGCTGTATTTGTTGTCTGTGAAGTCTTCCGATGCAGATCGATTCCAAGATACCGTCGAAGTGTAGATTGCCATGGTTGCGAGCCCTTTGTTTGAGGCTTCGCCACTTGTCATTTTTTGTTCGGTCTATCCAGCGATATAGCGAGGCCCAGTGTCAAAGTTGCAGCCCCAAAAAACTCGCGACGCCTAGACCAGTAAAAATCACGGCCAATAACAAATGAAAAGACTGTGTCCCTTTGTATCCATCAGAACCGCGCCCAAACCTATCTATAGACATCGCCTCGCCAAAATCCTCACCGGCATCACCGTTCAGATCGTTGCGCAGCCAGGCGATCAGGTTGATTCCCGCGAGTGCAAAACAGACATAAGGAAACAGTTCAGGCATCACAGCAGCACTCTTCAGTTGGATGAGGAGGCGTAGAGCCGATTGGTCGTCAAATCCTTACAAGTTCGAAGCCGTGCCGCGACAGCAAGTCGCAAGACGTTATTCACGTCCTGCGATGGTCAAAGCAAGAAACGAAAAGCTAAAGCGGGATATTGTCGTGTTTCTTCCACGGGTTCTCGAGCGCTTTGTTGCGCAGTTTCCTGAGGCCGAGCGCGATGCGCTTGCGGGTCGAGTGTGGGTAGATCACTTCGTCAATGTAACCTCGGCTAGCCGCTACGAAGGGATTGGCAAACCGGTCTTCATATTCCTTTGTTTTCTCCGCAATCTTGCCCGGATCGTCGCGGTCTTGGCGGAAGATGATCTCCACCGCACCCTTCGCGCCCATCACCGCGATCTCTGCAGTCGGCCACGCATAGTTCAAATCGCCGCGCAAATGCTTTGAGGCCATGACGTCATATGCCCCGCCATAGGCCTTGCGAGTGATAATGGTGATCTTGGGCACAGTCGCCTCGGCGTAAGCGAACAGCAGCTTCGCGCCGTGTTTGATGATCCCGTTATGCTCTTGCGCGGTTCCAGGCAGGAAGCCGGGCACATCCACAAAAGTGAGGATCGGAATTTCGAATGCATCGCAGAAACGCACGAAACGCGCGGCTTTCTTTGATGAGTTGATGTCGAGCACACCAGCGAGCACCATCGGTTGGTTCGCGACGACGCCCACGGTGCGCCCTTCCACCCGGCCAAAACCGCAAATGATATTCGCTGCATGGGCAGGCTGAATTTCAAAGAAATCGCCTTCGTCCAGCGTCTTGCGGATAACTTCGTGCATGTCATAGGGTTGGTTCGCATTGTCGGGAATCAGCGTGTCGAGGCTGTCCTCGATGCGGTCCCAGGGATCATCGGTCGGGCGCTCTGGCACGTCTTCGCGGTTGCTGAGCGGTAGATAATCAAAGAACGCCCGCGTTGCCATCAACGCTTCGACATCGTTTTCGAACGCGATATCCGCCACCGAAGTCTTAGTGGTGTGAGTGATCGCACCACCCAGCTCTTCTTGCGTGACTTCTTCATTGGTTACGGTCTTCACAACGTCCGGGCCCGTCACAAACATGTAAGAGCTGTCCTTCACCATGAAGATGAAGTCAGTCATGGCTGGCGAATAGACTGCCCCGCCCGCGCATGGCCCCATGATCAGGCTGATCTGCGGCACGACGCCGCTGGCCAGCACATTGCGCTGGAACACATCAGCATAGCCGCCCAGTGACGCCACGCCTTCCTGAATGCGCGCGCCCCCGCTGTCGTTCAGCCCGATTACCGGCGCGCCATATTTCATGGCGCTTTCCATTACTTTGCAGATTTTTTCCGCGTGCCGTTTGGACAGACTGCCACCAAAGACAGTGAAGTCTTGCGAATAGACATAGACGAGGCGGCCGTTGATCGTCCCGGAGCCGGTGACCACGCCATCGCCCGGAATCTTCTGATCCTGCATGCCGAAATCGACGCAGTCATGCTCGACATAAGCGTCCAGCTCTTCAAACGAGCCCTCATCGAGCAGCATGTCCAGCCGTTCGCGCGCGGTCAGCTTGCCCTTGGCGTGTTGCGCGGCGATCCGCTTTTCTCCGCCACCAAGATTTGCAGCTGCGCGGCGGCGTTCCATTTCAGCGATATTTGCGGACATCAGGCCCCCTGAATGTGACTTTGTACTTGAGTAAAGCGCCTAGCCAGCGAAAGCCTGCAGCGTCAACGTATCAAAAACGCAGTGTTATCCGGCGCGCGAGAGCGGGAGATAATGAATAGGCCCAGCGCAGCAGCCGAACCTGCCCAATATTGGCTTCATCTGCTCCGCTTTCGATCGCGTCCATGATCTGCGCCGCGCACTCGGCGGCGGGCATTTTCGACATCAGATTATCCGCGTTCATCTGCGTGTCCACAACCGGCGGCAGCGCTTCGATCACGTGGATATTGGTGTCCTTGAGCTGTTCGCGCAGCGTCAACGAATAGGCACGCAGCCCCGACTTGGTGGCGCAATAGACCGGCTGGCGCGCAGCAGGCGCAATCGCAAGCCCGCTGGTGACATTGACAATCGCAGCCTCAGGACGGTGCCCCAACATCGGCACCAAAGCCGTAGTGAGCCGGATCGGCGCGCTCAAATTGGCATAAATACAATCATCAGCAGCATCACTGTCTGGCAAGCCCTTGCGGAAATCGTGATCGACCAATTGCCCTGCATTGTTGATCAGAATGTCGAACTCGCGCTCGCCAATATCCGCAATCAGCGCATCGACACCTTTCGCGTTGGACAGGTCGGCCTCGATCACTTCGAAGCCTTCTTCCTGCATCGCCGCCATTCGTTCCTTGTTGCGACCCGTTAGCGTAACTTTTGCGCCCTTTTTTTTCATCAAACGCGCCAATTCGCGCCCGATCCCCGTGCTGCCTCCGGTCAGCAATACTGCCTTGTCTTTCAAGTCCATCAGAGTTTCACAATCCCATGCTCGACCAGGCTACGTGCCGTGTCTTCCAATGTCTGTTCGGCAGAAATGAACTGGAAGCCAAGCACTTCTTCGGTGTGCTTGCCGGACACATCACGCACATTGCCCAGCTCTGGCTTGATCTGCTTCATTTCTTCCATGAATAGCGCGAGGATGCTGACAAGCCAGTTCGGCATCGGTCGTTTGGGTACCTTGCCGGCAAGTTCGGGCGCGCGTTGTCGAACTATGTTGGCCATTTCGCGCAGCCACAGAAATTTCTCGGACGTGGGGAAGCGTTCGCCGCGCACCTTCTCTTCCGGGGCTTCAATTGCCAGCACATGCGCCCTTCCAACATCGCGGATATCGGTTACGCATATGCCCATATTCGGGATCATGGGGATCGATCCGTCAATGATCTTCTTCACCAATTCGATGCTTGTTGACAGGTCATCATTGTAAACCGGCCCAAACACCGCAACCGGATTGACCGAACAAAAGATCATCTCTGGCGCGTTTTCCGCCACCCAGTCGCGCGCGGCACGTTCTGCCACGGTCTTTGACTCGATGTACGGTGCGACATTCGCATCAAGGTTCGTCCAATCAGTGTGATCGAAATGGTCCTTCTCTGGATGGCCATAGGCAATTGCAGCGGCAGAGCTTGTCTGAACAAACCGCTGAACCCCAGCGTCCTTGGCAAAACGCAGCGCGCGAAGAGTGCCCTCACGCGCGGGAACTAACAGCTCGTCCTTGTGCTTGGGTACGGCGAGCGGAAAAGGCGAAGCGACATGCGCCACGGCGTGACAACCGGCATTCGCCTCTGCCCATCCCTCATCGCTCATCAGATCAGCCTGAAAGACCTTGAGGCGATCACCAGCATCCGGCCAGCGTTCACGCAGGCGTGGCTCGCTCTTGGCAGCGTTCCTCACGGTAGTATGAACGGCATATCCCTTGACCAGAAGCTGGTCGATGACTTCGCCGCCAATATAGCCTGTGCCGCCAGTTACGAGTACAGTGCCTGTCATTGACTTTCTCCCTTGAAGCGAAGGATATGTCGCGGGATTTCAAATGACAACGCAGATAATCTCTCGGCGATGAAGCAGATCGACTGCCTTGTGGTCGGCGCAGGCATTGCGGGGCTGTCCGCCGCTGCACGCATCGCTGCGCACCGCAGCGTTATCGTATGCGAAGCAGAAGGGGCAGTGGGTATGCACGCGTCCGGCCGCAGCGCTGCCTTTGCCCACTTCGACATGGAATCGGCGATCGTGCGCGCATTAACGGCGGCAAGCCTGCCTTTGCTGCAAGAGCTAGGCGCAAAGCCGCATCCCGCGCTGTTCGTGGCGCTGGACGGACAGCTGGAGAAACTCGACCAGCTGGAGACGAATTACCGCAAATGGGCACCCGGTATCGAGCGGCTCGACCCTGTTCAAGCCTGCGAACTGGTTCCTGTTCTGAAGCAAGACAGTGAGGGGATCGTCGGCGCGCTGCTTGATTCCGATGGGCGCAAGCTGGATGCGCACGCCCTGTTGGAGGGGCACCGCAAGGCCCTGCGTGTCTCGGGCGGTGAATTGACCGTTGGCGCGCCTGTCAAAGCAATACGGCGCAATTCCGATCGCTGGATCGTCGATACACCCGGACAAAGCTACTCTGCCAAGGTTATCGTGAACGCTGCGGGTGCTTGGGCAGACCATGTCGCAAGCCTGGCGGGGGTTGAACCTGTCGGCATTCAGCCGCTGCGACGCACGGTAATTACCTTCGATGTGCCTGCCGATATGGACGTATCGCGCTGGCCGTTCACAAAGACTGTAGGCACAGGTTTCTACATCGAGCCGGAGGGAAGCGGACGATTGCTAGCCTGTCCGATGGACGAACACCCGAGCGATCCTTGCGATTCCCAGCCGGAAGAAGAGGATATTGCGCTGACCGCCTGGCGGGTAGAACAAGCGACCACCCTCGAAATCAAACGCATCGCCAGCAAATGGGCGGGGTTACGCAGCTTTGCACCGGACCGTGAACCGGTTGTCGGTTTCGATCCGGACGCATCGGGATTCTTCTGGCTCGCAGGACAAGGCGGCTTCGGGTTGCAAACCTCGCCCGCGATGGCGTTGACCGCCGAAGCGCTGATTTGTCAGCTCGGCTGGCCAGAAGAACTGCGCGCAGTCAGTGTTGCGCCCGCCCAGCTCTCGCCCGCCCGCCTGCGCAGCTAACTTACTTCAACAGCACGAGTTCTTCCGCCATCGAGGGATGCAGCGCCACGGTATCGTCAAACGCCTGTTTGGTCAGCCCGGCTTTCACCGCTACTGCCGCAGCTTGCAATATCTCGGGCGATTCCGGTCCGATCATGTGGATGCCCAGCACCTTTTCAGAAGTTGCCTCGACGATCATCTTGTATAGCCCGCGTTCAGCGTGGGGTGAGAAGATGTTCTTCATCGGCCGGAAGTCCGAAGTGTAGACTTTTACGTCGCCATATTTCGCCCTCGCCTCTTCCTCCGTCAGACCTACACCAGCAAGTGGCGGCTGGCTGAACACAGCGCTTGGAATGGAGCCATAGTCGATCATGCGCGGGTTGCCGCCGAACACGGTGTCAGCAAAGGCATGGCCTTCGCGAATCGCAACCGGCGTTAACTGCACCCGGTCAGTGACATCGCCCACTGCATAAATGCTGTCGCAGCTGGTCCGGTTGTATTCGTCAACCTTGATGGCGCCATTGTCGGCCATCTCGATGCCAGCGCACTCCAACCCCAGTCCCACGCTATTGGGGTCGCGACCAGTTGCGATCAGCACCTGATCAACTTTTACCGGATTGCTGTCCCCCAGATCGACCACAAGGCAGCCATCTGCGCCCTTCTCAACCGATTTGATCTGGCTGTGCATGCGGAAATCGATCCCGCGGCCCATCGCGATATGCAGCATACGATCGACGATCTGTGCGTCATAGCTGCGCAGGATGCGGTCAGTCCGGTTCACCACCGTTACTTCGCTGCCCAGCGCATTGAATATCCCCGCGAACTCCATCGCGATATAGCCGCCGCCAACCACCATCAGACATTTGGGCTGCTGTTCCAGATGGAACACTTCGTTGGAGCTGATGCAATGCTCAAGCCCCGGAAATTCGGGCATTGCCGGCCATGCGCCGGTTGCAACAAGAATGTACTTCGCGGTTACCTCGCGCCCGCTCGCAAGCCGCACCGAATGAGGGCCGGTGATGGTGGCTCGCTCTGCAAACACCTCAACATCGTGGCTGGCCAGAGTTTTGCCATAGAGGCCCTCTAGCCGGTCGACATCGGCATTCACGAAATCGCGCAGTGTCGCCCAGTCAAACCGCTTGCCTTCGATAGTCCAGCCAAGTGTTTCAGCATGGCCGAGCTCCTCTGCGAAAATGGAACCATAGACCAGCATCTTCTTGGGCACACAGCCGCGTATGACGCAGGTTCCGCCAACGCGGTATTCCTCTGCAACTGCAACCTTGGCCCCATGGGCAGCGGCCACACGGCTGGCGCGCACACCGCCGGAGCCAGCGCCGATAGTGAAGAGGTCGTAATCGTATTCGGGCATCTGCGCGTTCCTTCAAGTGTTGGCGCGATATGGCGGTTGGAACGCCAAATGCCAACCGCTCACGCCAATCGGAACGCTATTCGTTCAAGAAGTGCAGATTGTTACGCGCTGGCTGCGCGCGGGCCGCGGCTTTCGCCGCCGCCATGTCTGCGCCCGCCGCCTGGCTTGCCCCGGAATCCGCCTGAGCGATTGGGCTTGCCTTTACGTGCAGTATGCTTCTGCTTGGGTTTGCCCTGGGGGCCGCTTGGTCCATCACCACGCGGTGCAGCGCTGCGCGCTCCACCCTTGGGTTTAGGCTTTACGCGAGTGCGCTGCCCAGGCGCTGCGCGCTTGGTTGGGCCGACGCCTTCGACCACGGCACGGAAGTTATCCGGCAATGGCAAACGCTCAAACTCTGCGTCGGTATTCTTGCGAATATCCTTCAGATAGTCGCGCTCATCCTCGGCACAAAATGCGATTGCGATACCGTCCTTGCCCGCGCGAGCGGTACGACCGATCCGGTGGACATATTGCTCGGGAACGTTGGGCAGTTCGTAATTGATCACGTGGCTAACGCCGGGGATATCGATCCCGCGTGCCGCAACATCAGTCGCGACCAGAATGGGCGTTTTAGCCCGTTTAAACTCGTCCAAAGCGCGCTGCCGCTGCGGCTGCGATTTGTTGCCGTGAATAGCGTTGGCTGGAATGCCTGACTGCGACAGCTTCTTCACGACGCGATCCGCACCATGTTTGGTTCGCGTGAAGATCAGCACGCGTTCGAACTTGCCCGGAACCGGGTGACGCTCTTTCAGCATCAATTCGAGCAAGGTCTGCTTTTCGTCCTGCTGGACCATGAACAGATATTGATCGATCCGCTCTGCCGTCGTCGCGGCGGGTGTCACGGAGACATGGGCGGGGTTCTTGCAATATTGCCCCACCAGATCCTTGATTGCCTTGGGCATGGTCGCGCTGAAGAACAGCGTCTGGCGGTCCTGCGGGACCAATTGGCTGATCCGGCGCAATGCGTGGACAAAGCCAAGGTCGAGCATCTGGTCAGCTTCGTCGAGCACCAAGATTTCAACGCCGGCGAGATTGAAGGCTTTCTGGTCGATCAAATCGAGCAAACGGCCTGGTGTCGCGACAAGAATGTCTGTTCCGCGATGCAGCTTGTTACGGTCTTTGCCGACCGATGTGCCGCCCACAATGCTGTGCACTTTAAGGCCAGCCATCGCGCCATAATCCTTGGCGCTTTGAGCGATCTGTCCGGCCAACTCGCGCGTTGGTGCAAGCACCAGCATGCGGCAGCTCTTGAAAGGAATACGATTGTCGCTTTCGCGCAAGCGATCAATGCTGGGCAGCATGAATGCAGCCGTCTTGCCGGTACCGGTTTGCGCGATTCCCAATAGGTCGCGCCCTTCCAGCACTGGTGGAATAGCCTGCGCCTGGATCGGCGTTGGCGTGTCATAGCCCTTCATATCAAGGGCTTGGAGAACGGGCTGCGACAGCCCGAGATCAGTAAAGTTAGTCATAGTAACTCGCAATAAATGCGGCGCACGACTTGCTCTCTGGCGGATTCCGGATGGAATCATCGCGCGGCGCGGGTGTCAAACGACCCGCGTGAATAGGGAAGTCTTTGGGAAAAACCGAGGTGCGGCCTTAAGCGGATGTTTTCAAATCTTCCGCTGCTTCACGCTGGCACTGGCGCCTCGCTGAGAGAGTTATGGAGGCAAACCTGTCAGAAGTCAAAGTTATTCGCTGCGGTGCAGCATATGCTTCAGGTGGATCGCGCACCAAACGGTTTGTTAAGCTGCACTATTTTCCAGTTAAGGCACGCCGCGAAGCTCACCCAGACCAGATATGGCACGATCAACCAACTGGCGAGTACTGACCAGTCACGCAGAAATATCGCCAACGCGAGAACACTGGCCCACAGAAACGGCACTTCGATCAACGCCCAGTCCAGGCGTTTCAACGTGAAGAAGAGCGGCGACCATGCAAAATGGAACACACCGTTGATGGCATAGAGCGCGATGAGAAGGCCGGTTTCACTATCTGCCTCTGCCGCCGCCCAGCTAAGCCAGAAGGCGTAAGCGGCAAGGCTAAGAATCACTGTCCACGCGGGCCCGAACAGCCAGTCGGGCGGCTGCCAGCTGGGTTTTTTCAGCTCGTAATACCAGCTCCCGATCGAGGTGAGTAACCCTCCTCCGCCTGCCAGGATAATGGCCCATGCGATGGCAAAGATTATTGGGAAGGTCATAGAGGATGCCTACGCGCAACCGTTCAATCCGCCAACCCCGCCCTTTCAAGCAGCGCTTTCGTGCTCGCATCAAAGTCGCCGTCGCCCGAACCAATCTCGTTCGCCATTTTCTTGCCCAGCTCCACGCCAAACTGGTCGAAGGGGTTGATCTCCATAAGAACTGCATTCGCAAATACACGGTGCTCGTGAAACGCGATCAGCGCGCCCAATGTCGCTGCATCCAAATCGTCGCACAACATCGTCACGCTCGGCCGGTCTCCTGGGAATGCTCGCGCGGGATCTTTTCCGTCGGCCGCCATATTTCCACCCGCCATCAGCGCCGCACCTTGCGCAAAGCAATTGGTCAGCAGGATCGCGTGATGCGCAGGATCTAGCGCATCGCCCGGCGCAATGCTGACGATAAAGTCCACCGGCACCAGATGCGTACCCTGATGCAGCAGTTGGAACACGGCATGCTGCGCGTCAGTACCCACTCCGCCCCAGGTGATCGGCGCAGTCGGCCCGTCGACAGGTGAACCATCGGCCTTTACCCGCTTGCCATTGCTCTCCATCTCTAGTTGCTGGAGATAGTTGGGCAGCAGGCCCAGCCGCTCATCGTAGGCAAAGCACGCGCGTGTCTGGCAGCCGCGAAGGCGCGTGTAATATTGGTCCGCAAAGGCTGCGCGCAGGCACAGGTTTTCGGCGCCATCGGTATCACGGAAATGCAGGTCTACTGCTTGCGCTCCGGCCAGCATCGGAGTGAAATCTTCCATCCCTACCGCCAGGGCGACCGGAAAGCCGATTGAGGACCACAGCGAATAGCGCCCGCCAACGCTTTCCGGGAACGGAAGTACGCGCGTTTCGTCGACGCCCCACTCAACCGCCCTTTCAGGCGACGCAGTCAGCGCGACAACACGGCCTGTCGGGTCTGGCACGCCATTGTCGCTGAGCCACTTCAGCGCCGATGCCGCATTGGTCATCGTCTCTATCGTCGTGAAAGTTTTGGATGCGACTGCGATCAGCGTCTTCGCCGGATCGCAGGCTTCAAATGCTGCCTCCAGCGCTACGCCATCGATGTTCGAGACAACATGCACATCAACCAGCGCCAGATCGCGGGTCAGCGCATCGACCGCGAGCGCAGGGCCCAGCGCGCTGCCGCCAATACCGATGTGGATCAGGTGCTCGACCTCTCCCAGTGCGCCGCCGTGGATCGCCTCGACCAGCATGCCCATGCGTGCGAGCAAAGCCTGGCCCTCTTCGACATCTGCATCATCCCCGACGCCGCGCATCGCGCTGTGCGTTGCCGCGCGGCCTTCGGTCACATTGACTATTTCGCCGCCAAACAGTTTCGTACGCTTACCAGCGAAGTCACACGCCTTGGCCAGCTTCTCAAACCCTGCGATCAGGTCAGCGTCCAGATGTGTCTTTGACCAATCGAACAATATACCCGCTTGTCCTTCTTCCACATCCCATTCGATCCGCGCGGACAAGGTGTCGACGCGCGCATCATCGCCTTCAAACAGTTCCGCGAGCGTCCGCTGCGGGAGGGATTGCAGATGGGTCCAAGCGGAGGAGATGTTGTCGCTCATCGCGAAAAGCCTTTCACAAGTTGGTCTCGCGCGATTAGGGACGGATGCGATGGATGGGAAGACCGTAGGTACGAATGCGCCCGCAATTGATGCGGAAGAAAGCGGCGAAAGCTGGGGCAGCTTTGCGCTGTTCGTGTTGAAGCTGGCACTGGTGGTGCTGATATTTCGCAGCTTCGTGTTTTCGCCCTTTTCGATCCCCTCGCAAAGCATGCAGCCAAGTCTATGGAATGGCGACTATCTGCTCGCGGCGAAATGGCCCTATGGAATCTCGAAATACTCGCTCCCTTTCGAGGCGCCGTTGATTTCCGGCAGGGTTTTTGCAGGCCAGCCCGAACGCGGTGATGTGGTTATCTTCAAGCACCCGATCGACGGTACGGATTATATCAAGCGCGTTATCGGTTTGCCCGGAGACTCCTTCGCGATGCGTAATGGGCTGGTCGTGCTGAACGGCGAAGCCCTGCCGCAAACCCGGCTTGATGATATCGTAATACCTGTTTCGCCCAACAGCGGCTGTTCGCGAGATTCTGCCCTTGAAACGACTGCAGATGGCAGCGAGGTTTGCCGCTACACCCGTTTCCGCGAAACGCTGCCGTCCGGCAAAAGCTACGATGTAATCGATCTTGAGCCCAGCTTCGTTGATACAACCGCGCCGCGCATTGTGCCCGAAGGCCGCGTGCTGGTTCTGGGCGACAACCGTGATGCGTCCTATGACAGCCGCTACCCCGCTGAACCGGACAAAGGTGTTGGGCTTGTCCCGCAAGAAAAGCTGGTTGGTCGCGCCAGCTTGATCATGTGGTCAACCGATGGCAGCTCGGAATGGTTGAAGCCCTGGACCTGGATCAGTGGAGCACGCTGGGACCGGATCGGAGATAGCTTGTGACCGATCTCGCACCAGAGACACGCGAATGGCTCGCCTCGCTTGGCATAGAGCCGGCAGACGAACCACGCTGGTTCGAAGCCCTCACGCATGGCAGCACTGGCGAAAGCTCTGATTACGAGCGGCTCGAGTTTCTGGGTGACCGGGTGTTGGGGCTGACCATCGCAGAATGGCTGTTCGAATCCAGTGCATCTGCGGAAGGCCGTTTGTCACAGCGCTTGAATGCACTTGTCAGCAGGCAGACATGCGCACGGGTCGCCAAACAGATCGGTCTTGGCGACCACATCCGCCTGGGCAAGCAAGCACGCGATGATGGAGCGCGCGAAAGCATCAATATCCTTGGCGATGTCATGGAATCGCTCATCGGAGCGCATTTTGTCGAGAATGGCTTTGCGCCTACGCGCGATCTGATCCGGCGGTTGTGGCAAGCCGAGTTTGAAGGCAGTGCGGGCAAGTCCAAACATCCCAAAAGCGCGCTTCAAGAATGGGCAGCGGGCAATCAGCGTCGCCCTCCGCAATATGAGATAGTCAATCGCGAAGGGCCGGACCACGCGGCCAGATTCACTGTCCGTGTCAGCGTCAAGAATGTCGGGGAAGCCGAAGCCACCGCGAGCAACAAACAAGAGGCAGAGCGGCTCGCCGCTGCTGCCTTTATGGAGCAATTTGCATGAGTTCGAATGATAGCCAAAAATGCGGTGTCGTCGCCGTGATTGGCGCGCCCAATGCGGGCAAGAGCACGCTGGTGAACCAGTTGGTCGGGCAAAAGGTCGCGATCACCAGTTCCAAAGCACAAACGACCCGCGCGCGCATGTTGGGCATTGCGTTGCATGATAATGTGCAGATGATCCTGGTCGATACGCCTGGTATTTTCGCGCCGCGCCGCAAGCTCGACCGCGCAATGGTTAGCGCCGCTTGGGAAGGCGCACAAGCCGCCGATGCAGTGTTGCTGATGGTCGATCCTATCAAGCAACGCCGGCATGAGCTGGAACCGCTGCTTGAGGCGCTGGAAAAGCGGCCTGAACGCAAATTCCTTGTCATCAACAAAGTTGATCGCGCGAAGAAGGAAGATCTGCTTTTACTCGCACAGGAATTGTCCGGAAAGGTCGCGTTCGAGGAGATTTATTTCGTATCTGCGCTGACCGGCGACGGCGTGCCGGAATTAAAGCAGGCACTGGCTGACTTGATGCCTGAAGGCCCGTGGCACTACCCCGAGGATCAGGTGTCTAACGCGAGTGAGCGCTTACTCGCAACAGAAGTGACTCGCGAGCAGCTGTATCAGCAGCTGCACGAGGAATTGCCTTACGATTCCGCAGTACGCCCGGAAAGCTACACCCAGCGCCCCGATGGTAGCGTGGAAATCCGCCAGCAAATCGTGATTGGTCGCGAGAGCCAGAAGCCGATCGTGCTTGGCAAGGGCGGATCCAAGATCAGGTCCATTGGCGAAGCTGCGCGCAAGGAATTGTCCGAGATCCTAGGTGTGAAAGTGCACCTGTTCCTGCATGTTAAAGTCAGCCAAAACTGGGACGAGGACAAGGAAATCTACGAGGAAATGGGCCTCGATTGGGTGCGATAGGAATACTCGGCCTTTTGATACCACACGTCGAGCACGTCATAACTTGCCTAGATCCCGTCAGGCTCTTTCAAGCGCAGGCCTTCTCCGATACGCGGCACAGCCGCAAAACGCAGCCGATACTGCGTTTGGTGCGTTTCATTCTGTACTTCGATTTCGATCACGTCTGCTGACCCCTTGGTTCAAGGCGATGGCATAAGGCTCAAAGCTTGACGATTTCCCAACGCGAAAGAGTGAAAGTTTCGCAGTGCAAGAAGGTTACTTTTTCGCTGCTGCTGTCTTCTTCGCAGGAGCCTTCTTCTTGGCCGGGACCTTCTTGCGCTTTTTCTTCGCCGGCCCCTTGGCCGCACGCGCGTCAATCAGCTCGATGGCCTTCGCCGCTTCGATGTCTTCCGGCTTGATATCCTTGGGAATAGTCGCGTTGACATTTCCATCGGTGACGTATGGGCCATAACGACCTGGCATGACCTTTATCTCGCCGCCAGAGGTCGGGTGCTCACCCAGCGTCTTGATCGGTTCAGCCTTGCCGCGCCCGCCGCCCTTGCGATTGGCCGCTTCCGCCAGGATTGTGACCGCGGCATTCATGCCAATATCAAACACATCGCGCGTGCTCTGGAGCTTGCCGTATTTGCCATCATGGCGAAGATAAGGGCCATAGCGCCCAATCGCAGCTTCGATTTCCTTGCCGGTTTCCGGGTGCGCTCCAACGATGCGCGGCAGGCCAAGCAGCTTGATCGCCCACTCCAGATCGAAGTCATCCAGATCCTTCGGAATTGAGGCGCGCTTTTTCTCCCCGTCAACTTCCATCTCGACATAAGGACCAAAGCGCCCTGTCTTGCGATGCACCTCTGCGCCGCTGTCCGGATCGGTTCCCATGACACCGTCTTCAGCGCCGCCGTCACCCTGCCCACCTGGCTGCGCAAAGCGGCGGGTGTATTTGCATTCGGGATAGTTGGCACAGGCAATGAACGCGCCGAAACGGCCACCGCGCAGCGCCAGGCGGCCATTCTCGCGCCCTTCGTCCCGGCACATGGGGCACATACGCTGGCTTTCGCCATCCTCGCGCTCAGGGAAGAGAAAGTCAGACAAGTAATCGTCAAGAGCTTCGGTCACTTCCGAAGGCAACTTCTCCATCACCTCTTC
The DNA here is from genome assembly GCF_913057185.1 of uncultured Altererythrobacter sp. Lineage (NCBI taxonomy): Bacteria > Pseudomonadati > Pseudomonadota > Alphaproteobacteria > Sphingomonadales > Erythrobacteraceae > Altererythrobacter > uncultured Altererythrobacter sp. The sequence continues at coordinate 386,048 of NZ_CAJXNK010000002.1, read as the reverse complement.
GGTTTTGGGTTTGAAGTCCTTCCAGAATTTGCTCAGCAGTTCTTTGTACTCTTCGCGTCCGTCCGAGACCGTGTCGAGTTCGTCTTCCATACCTGCGGTAAAATCATAGGCGACATAATTGGGGAAGAATCGCTCCAGAAATGCTGTCAGAAGACGGCCAGATTCCTCTGCAAAGAAACGGTTTTTCTCCATTCGCACATAATCGCGATCACGCAGCGTCTGAATGGTCGAGGCATAGGTAGACGGACGGCCAATGCCCAACTCTTCAAGCCGTTTGACAAGCGAGGCCTCAGAAAAACGCGGCGGCGGCTGAGTGAAGTGCTGGTTGGCTTCCACCGCCTTTTTCAACGGGCTGTCGCCCTTGCGGATGACGGGCAACATACCGTCATCATCATCTTCCGACTTGTCGTCAAAGCCTTCCTGATAGACCGCAAAAAAGCCGGGGAACTTCACAACCTGTCCGGTCGCGCGCAGTTGATGCTGTCCGCTGGGGTCGCGCATAGTTACGGTTGTCCGCTCAAGTTGCGCAGCGGCCATCTGGCTTGCCATCGCGCGCTTGAAAATCAGATCGTAAAGCTTCGCCTCGTCGCCAGAACCCGCGTGATCGCGGCGGAAATCGGTTGGACGAATCGCCTCGTGCGCTTCCTGTGCGTTCTTGGCCTTGGTGGAATAGAAACGAGGCTTCTCGGGGAGATATGCCTTGTCGTAGCGGTCACCGATTGCATCACGCAAAGCGTGGATCGCGCCGGGGTCCATCTGCACGCCATCGGTACGCATGTAGGTGATCGCACCCGCTTCATAGAGCGACTGCGCACAGCGCATCGTGTGGTTGGCGGAAAAGCCCAGCTTACGCGCAGCCTCCTGCTGCAAGGTTGATGTGGTGAACGGCGGCGATGGATTGCGCTTGAGCGGTTTGGTCTCGATATCCTCGACCATAAAACGCGCACCCTCGACAGCAGTCTTGGCCGCCATCGCGCTGCCTTCATTGCCCAGCGTCATCTTGTCGAGCTTCTTGCCGTCGAACTTGACCAACCGGGCATCAAATTCGCTGCCGTCCTGCTCCATCTTGGCAAGGACGGACCAATATTCCCCTGGCTTGAATATCTCGATCTCGTGCTCGCGCTCGCAGATCAGACGCAGCGCAACCGATTGCACTCGCCCGGCACTCTTCGCGCCGGGCAGTTTGCGCCATAACACCGGGCTGAGCGTGAAACCGAACAGATAGTCGAGCGCGCGGCGAGCCAGATATGCATCGATAAGCGGTTGATCGAGCTCGCGCGGGCTCTTCATTGCTTCGGTCACAGCCGCTTTGGTGATCGCGTTGAATGTGACGCGGTCTACCTTGGTGGGCAGCGCCTTGCGCTTCTTCAGCAGTTCCTGAACGTGCCAGCTGATCGCTTCGCCTTCGCGGTCAGGGTCAGTGGCGAGAATGAGCCGGGTTGCATCTTTCGCCGCATCGGCGATTTCCTTGAAACGCTTCTGCTTGTCACGATAGAGTTCCCAATCCATCGCGAAATCTTCGTCCGGGCGCACGCTGCCATCCTTGGGCGGCAGATCGCGGACGTGACCATAGCTGGCCAGAACCTTGAAGTCTGATCCGAGGTATTTCTCGATTGTCTTCGCCTTCGCGGGCGACTCAACGATAACAAGCTGCATTGTTTTGTTCTTAAGAATCCCTGACGTGTCTTTCACGCGTGTACGTACGCGCGAGGGTGGGAGCGGTTCTGCGGATTCGTCAAGAGCCTAACGACACCCGCCCACCAGCATACCTCTGCAGCTGGCCGCTTATCTCCAGCTCCAGCAGCGCCAATTGCACCGATGCCGCATTTTCTCCTGACTGCCGGATCAGCTCGTCCACTGCAACAGGCGCAGTGGTCAGCAGCGATCCGATATCGGCAGACTCGGCCTCGGCCAATTCTTCAGGCTCGTGGTCGAAACCGACGGTTGTCTCGCGGAATGTCGAGCGCGGATTGCCATCGAAACCGCTTAGCAGCTCAACAACTTCCTCTGGAGACTGCACCAGCACTGCTCCTTCGCGGATCAGATGGTTGCAGCCTTGCGAGCGCGCGCCGAGCGGCGAGCCGGGGATCGCCATCACCTCCCGACCCGCTTCGCCCGCCGCACAGCATCGACTTCGCGCTCGATCCGCTCGACAGGTGCCGCTGAATAGCTACGCTTGCCCTTCGCACCCAGCTCCGGCAGCGCCTCAAGCGAATGTTCAGCCGTGCCAAACCTCGCGAGCAATTGGCGATAGGTTATGGGCCCGATGTGCGATGAGCGCAGCAGGCGAATGCGTGCAAATGCCTCTTTCTGGGAGAGGAGAGCTGGCTGCGACCCCGTGCTCTCCATCAGCTTGCCGCTGGCCTCATTTCTTGCCCCCCACTTTGGGTTCTTCGCCCTTCATCAGGCGCCCGATATTTTCGCGGTGGAGATAGATGATCAGGCCTGCGATCGCGGCCAATACGGGGAAATACTCAGGGAAACCGAACAGCGGGGCGGCGGCAGCGGCGGCCACAACCGCGCTCATCCCGGCAAGGCTGGATATGCGAAAAATCGCAAGGATGCTGATCCAGATCGCGGCGTAAGCAAGACCAATCGGCCATGCGAGACCGAATGCCACACCTGCGTTGGTGGCAACGCCCTTCCCCCCTTTGAACTTCAGCCAAACCGGGAAACAGTGACCGATCACAGCCGCACCCGAAGCGAAAGCGACCGTCGGGCCGCCCCACACTTGCTGCGCGATAAACACCGGCGCAAACCCCTTGGCCAAATCAAGCAGCAAGGTTGCCGCGGCCAAACCCTTGTTACCGGTGCGCAGCACGTTGGTGGCGCCGATATTGCCGCTGCCAATGCTGCGCACGTCGCCCATGCCCGCAGCTTTTGTCAGAAGCAAACCGATGGGAATCGAGCCGAGCAAATAGCCTAGAAGCGTCGCAAGAAGTATTGAGATCGAAACATCGCCAGTCATGAACATATGCATAATGCAATCATTGCAATTGGACAGCACTATTATTCGTAGCGAGTCCACGCGATAAAGGGCCTAGTACCATTCGCCCCTACCTTGTCTGCGCGCAACAAATTGCTACCGTCCAACTGTGGATCAGGTCTTCCCAGCCCCATCCCCGTCCGACGCAGATGAAGCGGATCTGGTTTCCCGCCTTACGTCGAAAGAGCGCGAATGCCTGAGGCGCTAGCTGAATGATGAGACCGCCAAGCAGATTGCTTTGGCGCTTGATTTATCGCACCACGCCGTCGAAAAGCGGCTCAAGTCTGCCAGAGCCAAACTGGGCGTAGGCTCTTCGATCGAAGCCGCGCAAATGGTGGCACGCGTCGAAGGGTACGGTCAGACCGTATCCCAATCGCCGGACCTGTCAGATGCGGCAATCGCCGGTCACACAGGACGCTCCAACTCACTGAAGATCGAAGCACTAACTATGATTATCATTCTTGCCGCATTGGTAACCGTCGCCATGCAGGCAAACCTCACGGCGTCATCAGCCAATGAAGGCTTAAGCATCGAAGCTGACGAATTCCTGGTCGACGATTCGGGCCAGATAGAGGCACTCAGCATTTTCCGACTGACCAGCAAAGGCCCGGGGCAGGACGCCCCAACGGAAGAAGAGCTGGTCGAGTATCTTAATAGGCAGTTTCGCAAATACGACATGGATGGAAGCGGGTCGATCACAGACACTGAAGTCCCAGATGCAGTTGCGGTTGAAGAAGATGGTAGGCCGATCATTGTTCACGATGCTCGCGCCCGAACAGAGTTCCTCGATCGCCACGATCAGAATTCAGATGGCACCGTTAGCTATGCAGAATTCGTCGAAACCTCTCTCGCAAACTATCATAACGGTGTCGGAATCCTGGAAGTTCTGCGGGTCAAAACGTTCCTGAAGTAAGTCATCGAAGTCGCAGTTATTGACCTTGCAAAGGGCATCGGCCATTTTCGCACACCATGGCCGATGCCGCTTCACCCATTCTGCTATTCGATTCCGGAGTCGGCGGACTGACCGTGCTGGCAGAGCTTCGCAAGATCATGCCTGATGCGCCGGTGATCTATGCTGCCGATCTGGCAGGTCTGCCCTACGGCGAGAAATCGGAAGCGCAGATCGCTGCGCGGGTCGCTGGATTGCTGGGCCGAATGGCAGAGCGATACCAGCCGCGTCTGGCCTGCATCGCTTGCAACACCGCGAGCACGATTGCACTTGGCATGGTACGCGATGTGCTGGAAATTCCGATTGTAGGCACGGTTCCGGCGATCAAACCGGCTGCGGCCATAAGCAAGACAGGCGTGATTGGCTTGTTAGGCACCGCGGCAACCATTCGTCAGCCCTATGTCGACCAGCTCGAGGCAGAATTTGCCAATGGGAACAGCCTTCTGCGTCATGCAGCGCCAGGGCTGGTCGAAGTGGCCGAAGCAAAGCTGCGCGGAGAAGCCGTCGACATCGGTGTGATCGAAGCTGCGGCGCGAAAATTGCGGGACATGCCTGAAGGTGAACGGATCGATACAGTCGTTCTTGCCTGCACACATTTCCCTCTGCTTGAAGACGAATTGCGCGCGGCATTCGGTCCCGAGGTTCAGTTTGTTCACGGCGCGCAAGGCATAGCGCGAAGGATCGCACATTTGACACAAGGCCAGTCATTCGCAGCCAGCCAATCAAGCCGGTTCATAACCACCGGGAACGTGCAATCTGCGCAAGCCCTGTTGCCTGCGCTTAATAAACATGGTTTTTCAGGGATCGAAGCCTTCTGAACTGCGAGTCATTCGCAAAGATCGCAGTAGAAAAGTCGTTTCGTCTCCACTACATCGCGTTTCCAATCGAAGCCGGAAACAGGGCGCAACGCAGCGGAAATACGCGAAGTGAATTACGACCAGATCTTCGACAAAGCGATTGATCGCCTGCACGAAGAAGGCCGCTACCGCGTCTTCATCGATATCATGCGCAACAAAGGCGCGTTTCCCAACGCGCGCTGTTTCCATGGGCACAACGGGCCCAAGCCAATCACGGTGTGGTGCTCGAACGATTACCTCGCGATGGGCCAACACCCGAAAGTGATCGGCGCGATGGAAGAGGCACTGCACGATGTCGGCGCGGGTTCTGGCGGCACGCGCAATATCGGCGGCAACACGCATTTGCATGTCGAGTTGGAAAACGAACTGGCCGACCTGCATGGCAAAGAGTCCGCACTTCTGTTCACCTCGGGCTATGTCTCGAACGATGCGACGCTATCAACGCTGGGCAAACTGCTGCCCGGCTGTGTGATCTTCTCTGACGAATTGAACCACGCCAGCATGATCGCCGGCATACGCAATTCGGGCTGTGAAAAGCGCGTTTTCCGCCACAATGACCTGCAGCATCTGGAAGATTTGCTTGCGGCTGAAGATGCCGAAACACCCAAGGTGATCGCGTTTGAGAGCGTCTATTCTATGGACGGCGATATCGCGCCAATTCACGCGATCTGCGATTTGGCTGAGAAATACAACGCGCTCACCTATATCGACGAAGTCCACGCGGTGGGCATGTATGGCGATCACGGTGGCGGGATTTCGGAACGTGACGAAGCCGCGCATCGCATCGACATTATCGAAGGCACGCTGGGCAAGGCATTTGGCGTGATGGGCGGCTATATCGCGGCCGACAAGAAGATTGTCGATTGCATCCGCAGCTATGCGCCCGGCTTCATCTTCACCACATCGCTTTCCCCGGTTCTCGCGGCAGGCGTGCTGGCAGCCGTGAAACACCTGAAGGAAAGCTCGGAAGAGCGTGACGCCCAGCAAATCAACGCCAACATGCTCAAAGCGAAGTTCCACGACGCCGGCCTGCCAGTGATGGACAGCGTCACGCACATCGTGCCTGTCATGGTCGGAGATCCCGTTCGCGCCAAAAAGATCAGCGACATCCTGCTCGCGGAATACGGCGCCTATGTGCAGCCGATTAATTTCCCGACTGTACCGCGCGGGACAGAGCGTCTCCGCTTCACCCCCGGCCCAGCTCACACCGAAGCAATGATGGACCAGCTGACTCAGGCACTGGTCGAGATTTGGGACCGGCTAGAGCTGGAGTTGCGCAAGGCCGCCTGACTGAAGTCCATGTTCCGTAACGTCCTTTGAGTTCCCCAATTCATGCGCTAGCACGCGTGTGAACTTACAGGAGAGAAACGCGTGTACGGCAATCCGGATCAAAAGTATGATGAAGTCGTTCTTGGGCGGCGCTCGATCCGCGGCTATCTCGACAAGCCCGTTCCGCAAGAGCTGATTGAAGAAATTCTGGCAATGGCGATGCGCTCGCCCTCTTCAATGAATACCCAGCCCTATTACTTTCACGTCATCACCGGAGAGCCGCTCGACCGGATTCGCAAGGGCAATACCGAGCGCATTCTGGCAGGTGAACCAGACAGCCGTGAATTTCGCAAAGGACACCCGTTTCAAGGCGTCCATCGCGATCGCCAGGTCGGCTGTGCGATCCAGCTGTTCGAAGCGATGGGCATCGAACGTGATGACAAGGAAAAGCGGCAGGACTGGGTTCTGCGCGGCTTTCGCCAATTTGACGCGCCCGTCTGCGTAATCGTGACTTACGACAAGGAACTATCGGACGCAGACGATACGGTGTTCGACTGCGGTGCGGTAACAACTGCGCTGGTAAACGCCGCATGGTCACGCGGGCTCGGCTGCGTGATCAACAGCCAGGGCATCATGCAGTCACCTGTTGTGCGCGAACATGCCAGCATCCCTGACGATCAGGTGATCATGAAAGCGGTCGCGATGGGCTGGCCCGACGAAGACTTCCCAGCAAACCCCGTAAAAATCGTCCGCCGTGAAGTGTCAGAGGCGGCTAGATTCGTCGGTTTTGACTAGCCGTCATACATCCGGCGCTATGCCTTCGTCTCGCAGGAAATATGGGTGAGGAAGAAACGGTCTTCGTTGGTCTAAACGCGATAATCAATCATCCGACCAAACCGATCACCCAGCACTTTTTCGCATGCATCAGTCGCGAATGCCTGATTGGTATTGTAGTTGTTATCCGGTGATCCGGGGTGCTCGGTCGGCGAGAAATGCAGCACAACAACCTGTTTACCTGCAGTCTCCTTCAGCGCGTCAAGCTCCTGCTGCAACGCATTGAGGCGCGTGATAACCGGGTCGGGCTTCACCGGTTGGAAATCACGGGACGGTGTAGTCTGAGTGGATGTCGTTACCGCCCTTGATTGCGATAGAGCGGGGCTTGCCACCGCAACTGCCAACGCAGCCGCTGACGCTAAAATCATCTTTATTGACCGTCTCCCACATTATGAATGAGAGAGACAAACGGCGCACATCAGTTTTCGTCAAGGCTGAGGGCAATTTACCCGGAAGTGGCCAATCAACGCAAGTTTACCACGTTGTCCGCATCAGGACGGATGCGGTCACCACGATAAAGGCTCATCATCGGCTCGTCTGCCACAATGTACTCTTCCGCATTGCCGAAGCCGTTGAACCCGGTCTTCATCGCTGCACCATAGGCGCCGAGCATGCCGATCTCGATGTAGTCGCCGGCCTGAATGTCGCAGGGGAGCGGGAATGGCCCCTGCATATAGTCAGCGTCATCGCAGGTAGGGCCATAGAAGGCGAAATCCTGCGCCGCGTCGCGCAGATCATCTTCCAGCGCGACCACCGGGAACCGCCAGTCGACATGCGCAGCATCGTAGAGAGCGCCATAGGCTCCGTCATTGATGTAGAGTTCTTCGCCGCGGCGCTTTTCTACCTTCACGATCATGCTCGAATATTCGGCACACAGCGCCCGACCAGGCTCGCACCACAGCTCTGCGTTGTAGGCAATTGGCAACGCTTCGAAGTGCTTGGCGATCATCGCGAAGTAATCTTCCAGCGGTGGCGGCTCCAGCCCCGGATAGGAGCTGGGGAAACCGCCCCCAACGTCAATCATGTCAATCACAACAGACGCTTCGGCAATTGCCGCACGGGTCCGGTCCAGCGCCTGCACGAATGCAAAAGGGCTCATGGCCTGACTGCCGACATGGAAACATACGCCCAGCCAATCACAATGCTGGCGGGTCTGCTGAAGCAACACCGGCGCTTCGACAAGATCACAACCGAATTTGCTTGCCAGTGAGAGCTCGGAAAATTCGCTCGACACACGCAGGCGCACGCACAGCCGCAAATCTTTCGCAGGCTTACCCGCTTGCGGATTGGTGCAAGCCTTCACGATCTTATCAAGCTCTTCCGCGCTATCGAGGCTGAAGGTTTTCACGCCATGCTGGAAATAGGCTTCACGGATCGCGCTGGGTGTCTTGATCGGGTGCATGAAGCACAGCACAGCCTCGGGCAGCGTCGCGCGCACCAGCCGCACTTCAGCGATCGAGGCGACATCGTAATGCGTCACGCCCGCATCCCAAAGAACACGCAGCAGATCAGGCGAAGGATTGGCCTTTACCGCATAGAGCGATTTTCCCGGAAACCTATCCAGGAAAAAGCGGGCCGCGCGATGCGCAGCTTGCGGGCGATTGAGGATAACGGGTTCATCCGGCGCGATCGCGCGAACTACAGCCTTAGCGTTGGGATAGATGTGCAACTCAAGGGACCCCCTAAAGGTTCAGTGTTCAACCAAACGGTTATGAGCCTGCCTTGCGGATGTCCCTTGGGGCAGAAGAAGCGCGCATATAGGGCTTCTGCAGCAAATCGCAAATGAAAAAGCACGCCTCGTACGCGCGATCATCGCCCTCATGTCCGGCCGTTTCTAAACCAACGCGCTCAGCTCAATCGGTTCCGAAAATCTTCGTACCCGAATGACTTCACCAGCTCCAGCTGGTCGATCTCGCTGTCCCAGAGGTATATGCTGGGCAGTTGCACGCCGTTAAACGTGTTGGTTTTGACCATCGAATAATGCGCTTGGTCGAGAAACGCAAAGCGTGCACCGGGTTCTGCCGGCACAGGCAGGCGATAATCGCCGATCACATCACCAGCCAGGCAAGACGGCCCGCCCAACCGGATCGGTACGTGCTCCTCGTCTGTGACTTCGCCAAGCATTGCGGGACGGTAGGGCGCTTCGATCACATCGGGCATGTGGCAGGTGGCGGAAACATCGGTGATACCCACTGGCATGCCGTTCCACTGCACATCCAGCAGCGTGCCAACAAGAATTCCAGCGTCCAACGCGACCGCTTCTCCAGGCTCGATGATGATCTCTGCGCCCGTGTCCGCTTTGGCATCGCGCAGGAACTGGATCAGTTCGTCGCGTTGGTAGTCGGCGCGGGTTATGTGATGCCCGCCACCCATGTTGATCCACTTTAGCTGGCCGAAATAGGGCTCGAGCGCGTCAAACACCGCGTCCCACGTGCGCTTCAATGGCTCCAGATCCTGCTCGCACAGATTGTGGAAATGGATGCCATCCACGCCCTCCAGATGCTCTTCGGTCAGCTGGTCAAGCGGGAAGCCCAGTCGCGAACCGGGGCTGGATGGATCGTATTTCGCCACTTTACCGGTTGGCACCATTGGGTTGATGCGCAGACCAACGTCAAAGTCCTGCCCCCCTGCCCGCGCGTTCTCCAATATCAGCGAGGCACGCTTGAGCTGGTCAGGTGAATTGAAGATCACATGATCCGAAAGTCGGCAAATCTCTTCGAGTTCTTCAGGCTTATAGGCAGCCGAGTAAGTCGCAATTTCGCCATCATAGAACTCGCTTGCGAGCCGCGCTTCCCACAGGCCCGATGTGCATACACCATCGAGGTACTCGCCGATGATGTGCGCGGTCGACCACATGGAGAACGCCTTCAGCGCACCCAACACCTTGATCTCGGCTGCATCGCGAATATCGGCCAATATCTTGCAATTGGCGCGCAGCTTAGCCGCATCCACAACGAAAGCGGGGCTATCGACGCGGTTCAAATCAAATTGGGCAAAGGCGCCCGGATCGCCAGCTTTCGTTTCCACTAGAAGGAGACCGGCCCATCAAGCTCTTCAACCGTCCACGGCAGACCGTGCTGGTTGAGCATTTCCATGAACGGATCGGGGTCCATTTCTTCCATATTGAACACGCCGTCGCCTGACCAGATGCCCTGCACCATCATCGCGCTGCCGATCATCGCGGGCACGCCGGTGGTATAGCTGACCGCTTGATTACCGGTTTCCTTATAGGCCGCTTCGTGGCTGCAGATGTTCTTGATATAGAATGTCTTTTCGCCCGACCCATCGAGCGCCTCACCAGTCGCGATACAGCCGATATTGGTGTTGCCCTTCGTCGTTTCACCCAGAGTTTCTGGCTTCGGCAAAACAGCGGCGAGGAATTGCAGCGGGATGATCTCCTTGCCCTGATACTTCACCGGATCAATGCGCGTCATTCCGACATTCTGCAGCACGGTCAGATGCGTGATGTAGGCATCGCCAAATGTCATCCAGAAGCGCGCACGTTCAATCTCGGGATTAAATTTCGCCAGGCTTTCCAGTTCCTCGTGATACATCAAATAAGCATTCTTCGGCCCGACCGCTTCGAAATCGAATTCGGTCTTCACTTGCATCGCGGGGGTCTCGACCCACTCACCATTCTCCCAGTGGCGGGCAGGCGCGGTCACTTCACGAATGTTGATTTCCGGATTGAAGTTGGTGGCAAAATGCTGGCCATGGTCGCCGCCATTGCAGTCAAGAATATCAAGGGTGCGAATAGTCTTCAGTTTGTGCTTCTTCAGCCACATTGTGAACACGCTGGTCACGCCGGGATCGAATCCGCTGCCCAGCAGCGCCATCAGCCCGGCATCCTTGAACCGGTCGTGATAGGCCCACTGCCACTTGTATTCGAACTTGGCCTCGTCCTTCGGCTCATAATTCGCGGTGTCGAGATAGGAAACACCGGCCTCAAGGCATGCGTCCATGATCGGCAGATCCTGATATGGCAGCGCGAGGTTGACCACCAGGCTTGGCTGAATTTTGCTGATGAGGTTGACCATGGCGGGCACTTCTTCCGCGTCGATCTCGTAAGTGGCGACGTCATTTCCGGTGCGCGCCTTCACACTTTCGGCAATCGCATCGCACTTGCGCTTGGTCCGGCTGGCAAGGTGGATGTCAGAGAATATCTCTGTATTCATCGCCATCTTGTGGACGCAAACCGAGCTGACTCCGCCGGCTCCGATGACAAGGACTGTGGACATGAGGGATTTACCTTTCGAAATCGAATCTTTGGCCGCTCTCTAAAGCAATGCGCGGAGTGCGTAAATTGATCGGAATCTTTCCTACTTTGCGCGGCTTGGGCATGATGCTCGAATGCAAGCAGAGAACACCCCAAACCCGCAGAAATCCGTACAATTTCGGTTTCATAAACCGGTGAGTATTTTTCACCAATGGACTGTGTTCCATGTGTTCCATCCTGTAGGAAACTAGCCTCAAATAACAAAGTGCCAGGACAAGAAGAGCGCGATGACAGAAACCACACGACTGCCGACCCGCGAGGGAGTGATTGAAGCCGCGGAGAGAGTTGCAGCGATCTTGCCGCCTACTCCGCTACTTCCGATAGAGATCAATGGAACCCGCTGCTGGGTGAAGGCCGAGAATCTGCAACCTATTGGCGCGTTCAAGATCCGCGGAGCATGGAACCGGCTCTCATCGCTCAGCGATGAGGAACGCGCGATGGGCGTAGTCGCGGTTTCAAGCGGTAATCACGCGCAGGGGGTGGCTTGGGCGGCAAAGCGGCTGGGAATTGCGGCGGCGATCGTAATGCCGGCTGACGCGCCAGAGGTGAAGCTGGAAGGGACGCGGGCACTGGGCGCGAAGATCGTCACCTATGACCGTCAGGGAGAAGATCGCGACAAGGTTGCTGCAAAGCTGATTAAGGAACGCGGCGGCACATTGGTGCACGCCTTTGCCGATCCATGGGTAATGGAAGGTCAGGGCAGCGCCGGAATCGAGATTGCGGCTCAATTGGGCCGCGAACCGAGCCGGATCATTGCATGTTGTGGTGGTGGCGGGCTGACAGTCGGTCTCACGCTGGCGTGCCCCGATGCGTCTATAGTGCCGGTAGAGCCCGAAGGTTGGGACATGGTCGGGCAATCGCTAGCGAAGGGAACGCTTGTGCACGCCGGAGCCGACGCGCCAAAAACGATATGTGATGCGCTTCAGCCTACTGCGACGAAGCAGATCAACCTCGATCTGCTTTTGGGGCGAAGCGACCCGGGCGTGACTGTAACCGATGACGAGGTGCGTGCGGCGCAACGCTTTGCCTTCTCGCGACTGCACCTTGTGGTTGAACCGGGAGGCGCAGCAGCTCTGGCCGCCGCGCTGGCGGGCAAAGTGCCGCTTGATGAAGCTACAGTGCTGATGGTCACAGGCGGCAATGTCGACGCGCATGCCTATGCACAGACGATTGCCGGAGATGCATAGGTTGCGTTTGACAATTGACCTTGTGCTGCGCAGTCTTGCTGCTTCGAGGGGAGATAAATCATGCAAGCTCAAATGCTAGCACCAGGAGCGGTGCTTATTGTCTGGTCAATAATCATGTTGATGTGGACGGCGGGAACCCGGTTTCCGGCCATGGCAAAGTCAGGCATGGACTTGAAAAATGCCAAGCCTGGCGGACGCGGACAAGATCTGGAAGGCGCCATTCCCGACAAGGTGAACTGGAAATCGCACAATTATTCGCACCTGATGGAACAGCCGACCATCTTCTATCCGACCATCATCATTCTGGCGATGATGGGAGCTGGCGCGATCGACGTTTTGCTGGCGTGGATCTACGTCGGTCTGCGGATCGTCCATTCGCTCTGGCAAGCGCTAGTGAACGTTGTTGCCATTCGCTTCCTGCTTTTCATTCTTTCAACCTTGGCACTGGCCGCGCTTGCTGTGCGAGCGGTATCGGTCACATTGCTGGCAGACCCGGGAGTACTTTGATGATCGGAATGGATATCCTGCAACCTGTTGTCGCGCTCACCATCTGGACGATGGTTATATGGTTCTGGATGTATGCCACACGCATTCCAGCGATGAGCAAGGCAAAAGTCGATCCTAAGGAGCTTTCACGCCTGCCCACCTCCGCAGGATTGGATGCTCAACTACCACCCGAAGTCCAGCGAAAAGCGCACAATTACAATCACTTGCACGAACAACCGACGGTTTTCTATGCTGTGGCGATTGTACTTGCGATCATTGGCCAGGGCGACGGTATGAATTCTCTGCTGGCCTGGATATATGTTGGGCTTCGCGTCGCGCACAGCCTTGTCCAGGCAACCGCCAATGTAGTGTTGGTTCGCTTTGTGCTGTTCGCCCTATCGAGCCTTGTGCTGATCGCGCTGATATTCCACGCAAGCATCAGCGTGTTTGATATTCATATGTAATGAAAGCGGGGGGCGCTTTAACGGCGCGCCCCCTGCATTCTACTCGGCCGCTTCTGTCGCGGGTTCTTTTTCAAATTCCAGTGTCGCGAGGAACTTCTCCGCATCGAGCGCGGCCATGCACCCCATGCCTGCCGCTGTTACCGCCTGGCGATAGACATGGTCCGTCACGTCGCCGGCTGCGAAGACGCCTGGAATCGCGGTTTTCGGCGTGCCAGGTTTCACATCGAGATAGCCACTCTCGTCCATCGCCAGCTTGCCTTTAAACAGCTCGGTCGCAGGAGCATGGCCGATAGCCACGAACGCGCCATCGACTTCCAGAGTGGATTCTTCGCCAGTCTGGGTGTCTTTCAGAACCAGATGATGCAGCGCGCCATCTTCGCCCGCCTCGAACCGGACTACCGTCTTGTTCCAAAGCGGTGTGATCTTGTCCGACTTGAACAGCCTTTCCTGAAGGATCTTCTCGGAACGCAGTTCATCACGGCGATGGATCAAGGTAACATCGTCCGAGTGATTGGTAAGGTAAAGTGCTTCTTCAACGGCGGTGTTGCCGCCGCCGATCACCGCCACCTTCTTGCCGCGGAAGAAGAATCCGTCGCAAGTCGCGCAAGCACTCACGCCCTTGCCGCCCAGTTCTTGCTCGCCCGGAACGCCAAGCCATTTGGCTTGCGCGCCAGTCGCGATCACAACCGTGTCTGCAATATACTCATCGCCGCTGTCGCCCACCGCGCGAAACGGTGAACCATTGTCAAAATCAACCTCGACAATGGTGTCCCACATCATCCGCGTGCCAACATGTTCGGCCTGCTTCTGCATCTGCTCCATCAACCACGGGCCTTGAACCACATCCTCAAAACCCGGGTAGTTCTCGACATCTGTCGTGATGGTCAGCTGGCCGCCGGGTTGGATGCCTTGCACAACAATCGGTTCAAGCATGGCGCGCGCGCCATAGATAGCTGCGGAATAACCCGCCGGGCCTGAGCCGATAATGAGCATCTTGGTGCGGTGAGTAGCCATAGTAAAATCCTGATAGTGTCACCAAGCGATCTAGTCACTGTAACCACAAGCTTCAATTCGTGTACGCAAGGAAAGCGTTACACATCCACAAGCGCGGCTTTCAACGCCTCGCGTTTGGCCGCATCGACGTCCAGAACCTGCTCCAAGTAAGCTTCGGTTGATCCGAAACGCTCTTTGACTGAACGCCGCGCCGCTTCGAGAAATTCGGCGTCAACTCCCATCAACACGCGCACCGTCGCTTCATCGATCCCGCCATATTTGTCGCCCATCAGCTCCATGCCATGGCGAATACGCTCTTCATTGCGCGGCGAGTGATTGGTGAGCAGGTAATCCTCCATCGCATCATCAGGATGCACGCCCAAGATGTGATGGAGAAGATCGACAGCGATCCCGGTGCGATCCTTGCCCGCTGCGCAGTGAACCAAGCTGGCGCTCTCTCCCTCTGTCAATACGGAAAAATAACGCTTGAGAACCCAATTCACGCCTTCGCGATCGGGCAGCGCACCATACAGGTCTACCATCGCCTGATGCGCGTTTGCCGCATCAACATTGCCTTGGGCTGCCTCCAGATGCGGAGCGAGCCCGGCCGTCTCGCCAGAGAAATAGATCACCTCTCCGTCAAAGCCTTCAGGTCGCTTGCATGTGTGCCGTTCTCGCTCGCTATCGCCGCGCAAGTCGATCACATAGCGCAAATCCAGCGCTTCGACCGTCGCCAGGTCATGCTCCCCTGCCTCGGCATGATGGCCAGAGCGAAACAATAGCCCAGTTTTGACCTTTCCGCCTCCGGCAACGGCATATCCGCCATAGTCACGCAGGTTGTGGATGGCATTGGTCGGCAAGAAGCGGTCACGAATCATGCCTTGACTGGTGGCAGCCTTCGTGGGGTGCGGCAAGCTCAACCGCTCATCTGATGAAGGGCGCGCGGCAAAGTAGTGTGAGCCCAAACGCCAAACATCTCCTCGAGCTAATCTGGATTGGACCCCATGGCTGGCAACCATGTTAGAGATGGACGAGCTGATGGGCTAAGCCTGTGTCTGGACAGAGCCAAGTCCGCGAATTCGCTCTACCCCTTGCCCTTAGTTTTGGTGTTACCCTTCTTCGCATTGGCCTCGATAAATTCGATAATCTGGCCGGCAATATCTTTGCCGGTTGCGGTCTCGATGCCTTCTAGTCCGGGCGAGCTGTTTACTTCCATGATAACTGGGCCATGATTGCTGCGCAGCAGGTCCACTCCGCAGACATTCAGCCCCATCGCCTTCGCCGCACGGACGGCGGTTGAACGTTCTTCAGGGGTGATCTTGATGAGGCGCGCGCTACCGCCGCGGTGTAGGTTGCTGCGAAACTCTCCCTCGGCCCCTTGGCGCTTCATTGCGGCGACCACCTTGCCACCGACCACGAGACAGCGGATGTCCGAACCGCCAGCTTCCTTGATGAATTCCTGCACCATAATGTTCACATTTGCGCCGCGGAACGCCTCGATAATCGACGCGCCACCCTTCAGCGTTTCGGCAAGGACCACACCGATACCCTGTGTCCCTTCAAGCAGTTTGATGACTACCGGCGGTCCATTCACAGCCTTGATAATCTGCTCGGCTTGCTTTGGATCGTTGGCATATGCCGTCAGTGGCAGGCCGAGGCCGTATTTCGCCATAATCTGGGTAGACCGGAGCTTGTCCCGGCTGCGACCAATCGCGACACTTTCGTTGAGTGACCAGACTCCGCCCATTTCGAACTGACGCAGAACGGCCAATCCATAGTTGGTGATCGACGCTCCGATGCGCGGGATGACGGCATCATACCCCTTCAGCGTTTCTCCACGATACATGACAGTGGGTCGGTGACTGGCGATATTCACTGTGCAGCGGGTAGTGTTGAGAATATCGAGTGTATGCCCGCGCTCCTCCGCAGCGCTGACCAGCCGCTGGTGAGAATAGAGGCTGGGATTTCGCGCTAGCATGGCAATTTTCATAAGAATTATCCTCTGCTTTTCAGCAATTTACGCTCGTGCAAGGGCGATTGGAGATAGGAGCGGCTCGGTTCGACCAGAAACCTGCGCCGTAATGCGGTCCGCCCGATCAGTATCGGGAATTTCATGTCTGATCGGTCAGCAAGGCTGAATTCAGCACGGAATTTATGGCTTCCCAGTGTTAAAGCGGTTTTGATGATAAAACGTGTCTGCCCGTCGCCATTCGAGCTTGTAATGATACGGCGATCTGCGCGTGGGACTTCGCATGTAACCGGCTCGCTGCGGCCTTCACCCAGATCGAGTAGAAAGCGTACCCAGCGTTGGCCATCGCGATCAAACCGCTCGATCTCGGTTGCGTGAAGCGAAGATGTCCGGGCGCCAGTATCAATCTTGGCTGGGATGCGCGCCGATACAAGATCGGGCAGACCGACCAGTTCACGCCATCCGACAATGGCCGGTTCAGGGCGACTTGCAGCCAACTATCTTGCTCCCAAAATCGCTAGACCATCGCCGCCGTCGCCGACATCCAATCGCCTCAGCACTTCACCGGAGGCGAAATCGACTTCAGCCACGGTATCGCTTGCGGTTTCAGCGACATACACGCGCTTGCCATCATTCGACCACAGGATCGTAACCTGGAAACGATCTTCGGCTTCCTCTGGGCTGGAAACAGAAATCTTGCGCACGACTTCGCGTTTGTCCAGGTCGATCACTGTCAGACCGCCATCCATCAGGTCGGACGTGACGGCAAAGTCACCTTGCGGCCGGATAGCCAATCGCAGCGGAAACGCTCCGGTCTTTAATGTGGTACGCACCGCCATAGTATCAGGATCGAGCTCATAAGCTTCGTTCGATCCGCGCGCTGACACCCACAGCGCCGTCCCATCCGGCGACAATGCAATGCCCTCTGGCTCTTCCCCGACAGTGACCGACATCGGAGCGCGGCGTGTCCGCAAGTCGATCCGTGTGACGGTCTTCGAACCCAGATCAGTGGTCCAGGCATGCCGTGAATCGGGGGCCACGACCAGCATGTGCGTACCGAGTTTGCCCGACGAATACTCGAAGGTCTTCGCATCACCCAGCGGATCGCGGATCCAGAAGATCGACTGACGCCCCTCAGCGGTAGAATAGAGATCGCCATTCGCATGCCATACGATGCCGTGTGGACGAGCATTCTCGCCCAGATCAATGCTGCGGACCTTTTCCAATGTGTCGGTCGCAAAGATGTCGACTGTAGTACCGCCATAGCATGCCAGGGCGACATGTTGACCATCAGGCGAAGTCGCCAGTTCATGCGGATTTTTGCAACTGTCGAGCCGCAACACTTCCACGCCTGTTGCCAGGTCAACCTTGGACAAAGTGTCGCCGAATTTGTTGGCGACAAAAAGCGTACCTGACGCAGGGCTTGCTGCATCACTGGAGTTCGCAGCCGGGCCAACCTCGACCGGCGAACAGCCAACAATCATCAAGGCGGTGCAGAGGGCATGGAGTTTTGCCTTCATCACAATTCTCTCACTTTGGTCCAGCCGTTACGGAATGCAGGCCCCCTACAGCATTTGTCCCATCCATCCCAAGCGGATTCGCGGGGCAAACGGCGATTGCGAGAAAATCACAACAAGCATGGAACCATCCCTTTCTCTCGTGGCTATTTGACCACGGGCCAGGCCCCTCTGGCGTGCGACAAGAAAACGCACGTGATGGCGGACCGTACCGACTTCGGTCGAGTGGGGTCCGTTATGCGACCTCTCCAAAGACCGCAGTCGATGATCATTATAACATTCCCCGCGTGGGGGCAGACATGCTTTTGGAGACCAAAATGCGCAAGAACGTAATGGTACCTGCGATTGCAGCGGCTAGCCTTGCTGTTGCAGCCTGTGGTGGCGAAGCAACCACTGAAGCTAATGCTGGTGCAGCACCGATCACAGCTGAAGAAGTAGCAGCGGCTCAGCAAGGCTGGGGCGAAGGCATCGTCAATATCGGCAAGGTTCACAGCGAAGGTGGTGACGTTGCTGCCGCAGCGACAGACCACATCAACACATTCTACGCCTACGAAGATGGCGCTGACGTACTGTTCAAGCCGACTCTGGCTGCCGAAGACCAGTTCCGCGGCAATTTCGGCGAAGCGCTGAGCTACTTCATCGGCACCGAAGGCACGGAAGATGGCGGCTTCGCAATCGCACCTTACACAAACGTGCGGTGGGAAAACGAAGGAACCATCACTGACGGTGACAGCGCGCTGGCGATGGGCAATTACTACTTCACCGGCACAGACGGCAATGAAACCAAGGTTGAATACACCTTCGGCTACATGCGCAATGAAGCTGGCGACGTGGTGATTAACCTGCACCACTCGTCGCTGCCATTCAGCGCAGAATAAACGCTGAACAGCGAGCCTGCCAATAAGGCAGGATATTGGCCCCCGTCGCGCAAAGTTGCGGCGGGACTCTTATTTTGCTTCATGTCTTGGGACGATTAACAAGTCGGGCGCAAAGCGCGGCGAGCACTCCAAAAAAGGTAACATAGAACGCAGCAAACTTGATCGGCTGAGCCGTCGCAGCCGTAGCTGCCATCCAGTCAACGCCTTCGTTTTGCAGCATCTGAGCGAACTGCAGGATAGTTTCCAGATAGTCGCTGATCAGGAAGACAACGGCGGCCGCTGCTATAAATCCGCCAAGAAGCCGAACCAGTGCGTTGCCGGACCGATAGAAACTTCGTCCGGCAACAAAGCTCCCCCAGCCATAAACCGCAATGAACACAAAGTCCGCGATCATGCCGTAGATGACTGCATTGCGCAGGCCGTTGGCGCGCCAGTCTGCTTGAATGGTATTGACCATTTCCGCAGTACCGGCACCCTGATGATCGACGATATTGTATTGGCTCGCATCGCCGGCGAGCGCGCCCAACACGATGAATATTCCAAATATTCCGAGGCCAGAGAGCCAAAACTTGAGAGGGGGCTTTATCTTAGGTTATGCCGTCTCCTGAAGCCAGTTAGCGATCGCATCGCCCATTTCGGGCTTGGTTGCGCTCATCAAATGATTGCCCGGCGTTTCAACGAATGTCGCATCTGGCAGCATGCCAGCAAGCTCTTCCGCCGATCCATTATCGCGGTCTTCCTCACCACATACCACCAGCGTCGGGACCGTGACATTGGCAAGCATCGCAAGATCAAGATCAGGCATGGTGTCAAGCAAAAGGCGAGCCGCGACCCGGTTCACGCCCTGAGACTTCAGAAACTGACGCGAATAGTAAGCTGGATCGTCTTTTCCGATCGTGTCGAATTCATCAATCACGCGTTTGAAAAAGGCTGAGCGCTTGTTCCACTCGCCTAGCCCCGCTGTGCCCATCCCGCCGACAATCAACCGTGAGGGATTGAGCACGCCATGCGCCACCGCATGCAGCGAAGTGCGCGCGCCAAGTGAAAATCCGCCGAGAACATAGTCGTCAAGCTCGAGATGCTCGATCAATGCCGCAACATCACGCACCAGGACATTTTGCGGATAGCTGTCGGGATCGGTCGGGCTTTCGCTTTCCCCATGCACGCGGAAATCGAGCATGATCGCTTCGTACCCAGCCTCGGCGATCTTTGCGTCATGCCCCCATTTGATCCAGTTCATATCCGCGCTGGAAAACAACCCGTGCAGCAGTACCACGGGCGGTCCTTCGCCCGTACGGTGAACGGCAAGCTTGGTGCTGTCGAAGCTTTCAAAATAGTCCGTCATTCTTCGCGTCCGCCGCTCCAGAGCATCTCCCATTCGTCCGGCGCTGTCGGCTGCGTTAGCCACACGGGCAATTCCTCTCCTAGATGAAGCCACGGTTGCTTGCGACTGACCCAGAGGTGCCCGGTCAACTGCAGAGCGGACGTGTCGTCAAGCGTACCCGCCTTGATCGTGACCTTCCCCGGCCTGCTTTTGCCTTCATGATAGATCCGGCTGCCGCAACTGGGGCAAAAATAACAATCGGTTTGAGCGCCGCTATCGGCGGTCTTGGTATAGCTGCCCAGCTCGCCCTCAACGGTCAGGTTCGTCGTATCCATGGACAGTGAGATACCAAACGCGCTTGACGATTGCTTCTGACAATCAAGGCAATGGCAGGCGTACCCCTTAGCCTCAGCCTTTGCGCGATAGGTCACAGCGCCGCACTGGCACCGCCCAGTCAGAATAGCTGTCATCGCTTGGTCAGCCCTTTTTGCTCCATGCGCCATTTCGCCATTTCGATCCGGTCCTGCCCGAAGAAGGGTTCGCCCTCAAACACCAGCGTCGGCACCCCCCAATGACCAGCGGCCGCCAACGCATCTTGGTTCGCGGCGATTTCCGCGTCGAGTTCCTCTGTCCGAGCTGCCGCCTCGGCATCCAGCTCGTCCAGATGCAGCCCTGCACGTTTGACCGCTTCAGCCAGATGGTCACCCTCGTGCCAATTATCGACTTCACCTGACCAGATGATCTTGGACACTTCGTCGGCGAAAGCGATACCTTTGCCGCGCCTTTGAGCCGCCTGCCCCATACGCGTCAGCCGGTAGATGTAAGGCTGCTCGTCAGACACTTTGCGTGTCATCATGTCCTGCACCACCGGGTCAGGGCGCGGCCAACGATAGGGAGTTCCCAGCATCTGAGCCGAACGCGCGGAATCTATGAAGATGTATCGGCCCTGCAAGGCGTTGGTGAACAGGATGTCGGGATCGCGGATCGCGATCGGATATACCGGCCGCAGCGCGATATCGACATTGTGAGTCTCAGACAGTTCGCTATATCGCCCTATGGCGAGATAGCTGTAAGGCGAACGAAAGCTGAAATAGAGATCTGCAGTCAGTGTCATGCAGAACTTGTGCCGCATTCATAGACACTCGTCACCCCTTGAAATGCGTCACCCCTTCTTGAGATGCGTGCGGCCGAGCAGTTCGGCAATCTGAACAGCATTCAGCGCCGCGCCTTTGCGCAGATTGTCTGACACGCACCAAAGCGTCAGGCCATTCTCTACCGTCGGGTCTTCGCGAACCCGGCTGACATAGGTAGCGCCATCGCCTGCGCATTCGACCGGGGTGACGTATCCGCCGTCCTCGCGCTTGTCGACCAGCATAACGCCCGGCGCCTCACGCAGGATTTCCATCGCTCGTTCGGCTGAAAGCTCATTCTCGAATTCGATATTGATCGCTTCGGAATGGCCAACGAACACCGGCACGCGCACACATGTGGCAGTCAGTTTGATCTTGGGGTCAAGAATCTTCTTGGTCTCGACCACCATCTTCCATTCTTCCTTGGTCGCTCCATCGTCCAGGAAGACATCGATATGCGGGATCACGTTAAAGGCGATCTGCTTGGTGAACTTTTCCGCTTCAACGGGGTCACCAACAAAGATTGCGCGGCTCTGCTGGAAAAGCTCGTCCATTCCGGCCTTTCCTGCGCCTGACACGGACTGATAGGTCGAAACAACGACACGCTTGATCGTCGCCGCATCGTGCAGCGGCTTTAGCGCGACAACCATTTGCGCAGTCGAGCAATTGGGGTTCGCGATGATGTTGCGTTTCGAATAGTCGTCGATCGCTTCCGGATTGACCTCTGGGACGATCAGCGGAACGTCCGGATCCATCCGGTAGAGAGAGCTGTTGTCAATCACCACACAGCCTGCCGCCGCAGCCTTGAGCGCATATTCCTTCGCCGGGCCGCTGCCAGCCGCGAACAGCGCAATATCCCAGCCCGCCCAGTCAAAATGCTCAATGTTCCTGCATTTGAGCATCTTGCCGGTGTCGCCGAATTCCACCTCTGTCCCGTGCGAGCGCGACGATGCGACTGCCGCGACCTCATCACACGGAAACTCGCGCTCTGCGAGGATCTGCATCATTTCGCGCCCGACATTGCCTGTCGCGCCAACAACTGCCACCCGATAACCCAATTACATTCTCCGTCGCATAAAATTGCTTGCACACCCCGCTGCCGCGACTAGCCCTGCATAGCAAGAGGAAAACCTATGCATGCCAATACAGCCGAATGGCGCGGTCGCGCGAACTATTTCACCTTTGAGGGACACCAGATCGCCTATTGGACCGGCGGTGAGGGTCCCCCCCTCCTGCTTGTCCATGGTTTCCCAACCTGCGCATGGGATTGGGAACCTGTGTGGGAAGAGCTTTCCAAACATTACAGCCTGATCGCGTGCGACATGTTAGGCTTCGGCTTGTCGGCAAAACCCCGCTCAGGCTATTCGATCCACCTTCAAACAGATCTTCAGGAAGCACTGCTCTCACACCTCAAGGTTAGTGAGTGGGATGCGCTCGTGCATGATTACGGCGTGTCGGTGGGGCAGGAATTGCTGGCCCGAAACGTCGACGGTACTGGCGCAACCGGATTGGGTCAGATGATATTCCTCAACGGGGGCATATTTCCGGATCAGCACCGCCCGCGGCCAATCCAGAAACTGGGCACTTCGCCCATGGGCTTTATCGTCAGCCGATTGCTGAACCGAAAGGGTTTCGGGAAGAGCTTCTCAGAAGTTTTCGGCCCAGACACTCAGCCGAGCGAAGCCGAACTGGACAGCTTTTGGGAATTCATTAACGAGCATGACGGAAACCTGATCTTCCACAAACTGCTGCACTACATCGCCGATCGCCGCGAACATGAGGCGCGCTGGGTGGGCGCGTTAGAACATTCGCAAGCGCGCATCGGCCTGATCAACGGTGCACTTGATCCGGTGTCCGGAGAACACGCCTATCGCAAATGGCGCGACGTGTTGCCCAATGCGCGCAACCATTTACTGCCCAAAATCGGGCACTATCCCCAGGTGGAAGCTCCCGACGAGGTCGCAGCCAAGGTGCTTGAATGGTTGGCGGAAACCCCGCGCCCTATTCAGGCGGAGTCACGCCGTGCCGTTCGAGGAAGTTGAAATAGGTATTCCAAAGATGCGGTGAGATATTCTCGCCCGCCACGCGGTGCGTGTATCCGGGATAGAGCATCATCTCGAACGGGACATTGCCCTCTTGCAACGCCGCGATCAGTTCTGACGAATGTTCGAACACCACATTGTCGTCAGCCATGCCGTGCACCAACAACAGCGGATCTGACATCTTGGTCGCGTCCTTCATCGCATTGGAATCCTCATAGGCCGTCGGTACAAGTCGCGGATCGCCCATATAACGCTCTGTATAGTGCGTGTCGTAAAGCTCCCACTTGGTAACCGGCGCGCCGGAAATACCCGCGGCATAGACGCCCGGCTCTGCCTGCAAGCGCTTCAAGGTCATGTATCCGCCGTAGGACCAGCCGTAGATCGCAATCTTGTCCGGATCGACGAATTCAAGCGTCTTAAGGAACTCGGTACCTTTCGCCTGATCGCGCACTTCGACCCCGCCCATCGCGCGGTAGATTGGCTGTTCGAAATCGACCCCGCGATTGTTCGACCCGCGATTGTCGAGCGCAAACCAGATATAACCCTTATCGACCACCGCTTGCGCCAAAGCCCCGTCCCAGCCGCGATCGACCAACTGCGGGCCAGGTCCGCCATAGTGGTAGAAGAACACGGGGTATTTCTTGCCCGGCTCCATTTCCGGCTTGATCATCGTGTAATGCAGCGGTGTGCCATCTTCGGCGGCCACCGTGCCAAATTCTGGCGCAACATGGCTGGCCAGATACGGCGCATAAGGATGATCCACGTCGAGCGCGTTTTCTTCAACCCAGGCGATCCGGTTGCCGTCCATATCGGCAAGATAGGTTTGTGGCGGCTGGTTTGATGCAGAGCGCGAGATCAGCAGCGATTGCCCTTTCTTGTCCATGCTGGCGGAGTTGACGAAGCCGGGTTCGGTCAGCCGCGTCCATTCGCCGGGGGTATCGAGGTCAAGCGCGTAGATATGCCGTTCCAGCACACCATCGGCATTGCCTGCGAAATAGAGGCGGCCACGCTCCTGATCGACGCCGACAAGGCCAGTGACAACCCATTCGCCGCTGGTGAGCTGTGTCCATTCGCCTTCAGCAAACCGGTAGAGGTGCCCAAAACCGTCGCGCTCGCTCCACCAGATCAGCGATCCGTCGTTGAGGAAGCGATAATTGTCGTCCAAGTTGATCCAGAAGTCATCACGCGCTGCGCTTTCCGTGAACCACAACTGACTTTCGCCGGTAATCGGATCGACACGCAGCATGTCGAGCACGGTTTGTTCGCGGTTCTGGCGCTGGACATAAAGATAATCGTCCGGGCCCCAATCGACCCGCGCGAGATAGATATCGGTCTCTTCGCCCAGATCTACTTTCACACGGTTCTGCCCGTCCGGGTCCATGATGTAGAGCTCGACAATCGCATTGTCGCTGCCCGCGAAGGGGTATTTCTGAGAAAATACCCGTGTGCCAGTCGCGCCAATCGCGGCGCGGTTCACAACCGCCACAGGTGTTTCATCAGTGCGCTGGACTGCGATGCGCGTATCATTCCCGTCCCACCAGAAGCCAGTGAGGCGGGCCATTTCCTCCTGTGCGACGAACTCGGCTTCGCCCCAGCGGATGTTCTCGCCTTCCTTGGGAGTGATCGACGTAGCTTCCGAGCCTACTTCGCCAACCCAAAGCTGGCGATCGCGCACGAAAGAGACATAGCCAGCGCGGGGGCTGAGCTTGGGGTTGAGCTCGCTCTCTTCAGTGTCAGTCAATTGCGTGACTGATCCATCAAGGCCTGCGAGATAGAGGTCACCGTCCAGCGGCACGAGCACGGACTTGCCATCGCTCGCCCATTGATAGCTGATGATGCCCTTGAGATTGCCGACACGCTGCCGCTCGCGCTGCATCAGCTCATCCTCGGACAGCGTGCGGCCTGAGCTGAGCTTCTCGCTGTCGACCAGCATGGTCCACTCGCCCCTCTCACGATCAAAGCCCCACAGATCATAGCGCGCGCTGTCATCCTCGCGATTGCCCAGCAGCGTGAGATAGCGTCCATCGGGCGAAAGCTTGGCCTCGCGCGGGCTTGATCCATTGAGGCTTGGCGAAGCGAATACCCGCTCAAATGTCAGTTCTGGCGCATCGCTCATCGCGTGATCATCCGCGAGTGTTGGAGTGGCAAGAGCAAGCGAAGCGGCAACGGCGATGAGTAAGCGCATTCCAAGGACAGACCTCTCTCAAATCGGTTTGGCGATGCATGGCGAAAAACTTGAACGATTGCAAAGTTCCAACGAAAAAGGGCGGCCCCGCAGGACCGCCCTTCTCTATTTCGCTGATGCGAGATTTACGCCTTCGGCGCATTCTCACGGCGTTCGGCGATACGCGCACGTTTACCGGTGCGGCCACGCAGATAATAGAGCTTCGCGCGACGCACGACACCGCGGCGAACCACAGTGATGCTGTCAACGATTGGTGCATAGAGCGGGAATACACGCTCAACACCTTCGCCAAAGCTCATCTTGCGGACAGTGAAATTCGAACCCATTCCGCGGTTGGAACGGGCGATCACTACGCCTTCGAAATTCTGAATACGCTCACGTTGTCCTTCGACAACCTTCACGCCCACGCGAACGGTGTCGCCGACGCGAAATTCGGGCATGTCCTTGCCAGCTTTGGCAATTTCTTCCGCTTCGATTTGCTGGATCAGGTTCACTGGTCCTAGTCCTTCTTTTTTCGCTGCACACCAGAGGCAGATCGGACTGGATCGCCACTATAGCGTTCCCATAAGTCCGGCCTGCGTAGCCGAGTGTCGGTTTCCGCTTGCGCTTTACGCCAAGTATCCACCTTCGCATGATCCCCCGATCGCAGCACTTCAGGGATCGTGCGCCCTTCCCATGTTTGAGGTCGGGTATATTGCGGATATTCGAGCAATCCATCTTCGAAGGATTCTTCGGTTCCGCTTGAAGGCGCGCCCATTACGCCGGGAAGCAGCCGAATGCAAGCATCAAGTATCGCCAATGCCGCCGGTTCCCCGCCGGAAAGCACGATGTCCGCCAGGCTGACTTGCTCGATTTCGGGGCGAGCCTCGAACAGCCGCTCGTCAAACCCCTCGAAACGGCCGCAAATGATGGTGACGCCGGACCCTGATGCTATCTCGCGAATCCGTGCCTGCGTGATGGGTTTCCCGCGCGGTGTCATGGCGAGGATGGGCACTTTGGGCGAGGAAGCCCCCTCCACTTCAGAGGAGCGCTTTTGCATTTGCAAAACAGAATCAAGCGCAGCCGCCATTACATCGGCCTTCAGCACCATCCCGGCACCGCCGCCCGCTGGCGTATCATCAACCGTGCGATGCTTGTCCTCGGTAAAATCGCGCGGATTGACTGTGTCGCAAGACCAGTCCCCGCGCTCGAGCGCCTTGCCTGCGAGCGAAACGCCCAGCGGCCCGGGAAACATCTCTGGGTAAAGCGTGAGGATGGTGGCAGCGAAGGTCATGGCGAGGCGACTAACAGAAGAGTTGAAGGTCCGAAAGCTGACAAAACCCTCCAAAAACCTCTAAATACCTCTTTACAGCTCATAAACCCTCTAAGTCTGGAAAAGAACAATGCGCACTATTGAAATCTCGAACGAAATCTTTGGCAAGATTTGGAGCGCTTCCGTCGAGGGAGACAAATCGGAGAATGACATACTGGCTAGGATGTTTGCCGAACGAGAATTTCTAGCCGAAGTGGAAGCAGGACCCGAACATGTCGAAACCAAGACCATCCAAGTTAAATCGCACGAGAGGACAATCACCATACCCCGCATAGGAAAGATTACATGGATCGACGACGTAGCTTTGGCGCTCGACCATATCGGTGGCAAAGGTCACTTGGCTGAAATTTACAAATCTGTCCGCGCGATTAGAAGCCGGGGTGGAAGATCACTTCCTCCGAGCACCGAAGCCGTGATCCGAAAAACTCTGGAGGAAAACTCCTCAGATTCTGACGCGTATAAAGGTGGAATGGATCTTTTCGCGTTGCCCGAAGGGAAAGGGCGAGGCATGTGGGCGCTTCGCTACGCCAATTAACAACATACTCTAATCCGCCCAATTCACCCCATCCTTCGCCCGAGTATCGACGTGCAGTTCGAACACATCGGGCCGCGAATAATGGCCATCGGTGTCGAGGCTCGCGAGGCCTTGGCCGACCTCTGAGAGATCAAGCTCCGCGAAGAGCGTTTCCTCGCCCTCGCCTGCCTGCGCCAAAACCCGCGCATCGGGGACGATGATCATCGAGCCGCCACGATTGAGTTGTTCGCTTTCGATGGCGTTAAATAACGCGAGCGCTTCGTCGTTTCCGCCAACTCGTTCCAGCCCGTCGAACAGATCATCGCGATGCTGCACCAGCCCCGCCGCCAGCACAAAGCACCGCCCCTCCATCGCATAATGCCTGCTCGCCAGCGCATATTCCTCTCGCACTGTCGGCCATGCGGCGACATGCACGCTCTCACCCAGATTGTGCATCGCAGCCCTTGCCAGCGGCATCCAATGTTCCCAGCAGATCAGATTGCCGACCTTGCCCCACTCGGCCTGATGCACGCTAAGCGTCGAGCCATCGCCGCGCATCCAGATCAGCCGCTCACCATGCGTCGGCACCAGCTTGCGGTGATCCAGCGGTGTGTCTTCCGGGCGGAACATCAGCTGATTGTTGTAGAGGCTTTGGCGCACCCGCTCATGCGCGCCGATAGAGATGCATGCACCGCTTGCGTCGCACAGCTCCTGCAAGGGCAGCAAACGCTCGTCATTTGGAACAATCGCCTGCTCGAGCATGATTGCATGCAGCGCTTTCGTGCCCGGATGATCCCACAGCGCCGCGCCCGGCGCCTCATCCAGCCACAGCGGATATCCGCCAAGAAAAGTCTCACCGAACGCGACCAGCTGCGCGCCATTGTCGATCGCCTCTTTCGCGATCCGCGTCGCTTTCTCGATCCCGCCAGCAAAATCGAGCGGCACCGGCGCAGCTTGGCATATCGCGACGTTGAGAGAGGTCATGCCGCTATTCGTCAACGAAATTGGCTGCAATCACAAGCTTTTCTGCGTCCCACTCGATCACCGCGTCCTTGGTTATCGGGACCATAAAGGACTTCATGCCCTTTGCAGGCACAGGGTCTTTGGCGATCTCGATAATGTCGGTCGCGCCGAAATTCTGAACATCCACGGCGCGCCCCACGGCGTCGCCGGTATCGGTGAAAACGGCCAGCCCGATCAAGTCCATGAAATAGTATTCGCCATCGTCCAGCGAAGGCAGTGCGTCACGCGGAACGCACAGTACGGTGCCGCGCAGTTTTTCCGCCGCGCCGCGCCCAGATACCTCGGCGAAACGCGCAATCGCGCCGCCCTTATTGTCTGAGCGGATCTTCTTGAGGGTCAGAGTGAGATCGGACCCTTTGGTTTTGAAGCTCTTGTGCTTGGCTAGCGCATCCACGCCTTCGCCAAACAGCTTCAAGCGGACTTCGCCCGCCACGCCATGCGCGCCAGTTACGGCTGCAAGATCGAGATCCTTCGGCGTGACGGGCGTATCCGTCATGAAAGGGCTTACTCAGCCTTCTCTTCGGGTGCTTCTTCAGCAGCCGCTTCTTCAGCCGGAGCTTCTTCGGCCGGAGCTTCTTCGGCTGCGGCTTCTTCAGCAGGCGCCTCTTCAGCGGCAGCTTCTTCAACCACTGC
This sequence comes from uncultured Altererythrobacter sp., assembly GCF_913057185.1. Lineage (NCBI taxonomy): Bacteria > Pseudomonadati > Pseudomonadota > Alphaproteobacteria > Sphingomonadales > Erythrobacteraceae > Altererythrobacter > uncultured Altererythrobacter sp. Next base: position 357,220 of record NZ_CAJXNK010000002.1, on the reverse strand, counting down.
TTCTTCTTCTGCAGGTGCCTCGGCTGCTTCCTTGGCCGCTTCTTCAGCTTCAGCAAGCTTTGCAGCTTTCTCTTCAGCGCGTTCCTTCGCAGCTTCGCCCGGCTCACCCTTGTTCGGGTTGTTGCGCGGTGCACGCTCAAGGATGCCAGCCGCATCCAGGAAGCGGTGCACGCGGTCAGACGGCTTCGCACCGACTGAGAGCCAGTGACGCGCACGGTCTTCGTTGAGCTTCACGCGCTCGTCCGAATCCTTCGGCAGCATCGGGTTGTAGGTGCCGATCTGCTCCAGATATTTGCCGTCACGCGGCGCGCGGCCGTCTGCGACAACGATGCGGTAGTAAGGACGCTTCTTCGCGCCTCCGCGCGACAAACGAATTGCAACTGCCATTGTGTATTACCTTTCCAGTCTAAATCTTTGTAAATTAGTAAAATTATTTCTTGTTCAACATGTCTCTAAGTTCCGGCGGGAGCGTGTCGGGATCAACCGACGGCCCCTTTGGACCACCCAAGCCGGGCATGCCGCCACCCGGGCCACCGAGGCCGGGCATGGCTGCACCTAGGCCACCGCCACCAAACATCGATGCGAGGCCTTTGAGGCCACCCATCTTCTTGATTTGCTTCATCGCGCGGCTCATTTCCTTGTGCATCTTCAGAACCTTGTTCACGGTCTGCACATCGGTGCCGCTGCCTGCCGCCACGCGCTTCTTGCGTTTGGCGTTCATCAATTCGGGCCGCGCGCGCTCTTTACCGGTCATCGAACCGATGATCGCGTCCATATGCACCAGCACCTTGTCATCCATGTCGCTCGCCGCGAGCGCTGCCTTGGCTTTCTTCATGCCAGGCATCATGCCCGCCAGCATGCCGAGGCCACCCATATTCTGCATCTGCCGCAGCTGGGTACGCAGGTCATTCAGGTCAAACTGACCCTTTGCCATACGCTTGGCGAGTGCTTCGGCGTCTTCTTCCTTGATCGTCGCCGCAGCCTTCTCGACCAGGCTGACAACATCGCCCATGCCAAGGATGCGGTCCGCAACGCGCGAGGGATGGAATGCTTCAATCGCGTCAAGCTTCTCGCCTGTACCGGCAAACTTGATGGGTTGTCCCGTGACGTGGCGCATGGAAAGCGCCGCACCGCCGCGTGCATCGCCATCCATACGGGTGAGGACAACGCCTGTCAGCGGCACTTCGCCGGTAAAGCTTTGCGCGACATTGACCGCGTCCTGGCCGGTCAGGCTGTCGACCACCAGCAGCACCTCGGTTGGCGCTGAAACGGCAGAAATAGCCTTCATTTCGGCCATCAGCGCTTCATCAACATGCAGCCTGCCCGCAGTATCGAGCAGCAGAACATCCACGTTCTGCAATCTGGCCGATTCCATCGCGCGGCGCGCGATATCAACCGGTTGCTGGCCCGCGACGATTGGCAAAGTTGCGATATCGGTCTGCTCACCGAGCACAGCCAGCTGTTCCTGCGCCGCCGGACGATTGACGTCGAGCGAAGCCATCAACGCTTTCTTGCCGTGCTTTTCGCGGATCAGCTTGGCCAGCTTGGCGGTAGTGGTGGTTTTACCCGAACCTTGCAGACCGACCATGATGATCACAACCGGCGGTTTGGCATCAAGATTGAGGCCCGGCGTTTCTTCCCCGCCCAGCATCTCGACCAGCTCGTCATGAACGATCTTGACCACTTGCTGGCCCGGGGTGACCGAACGCAAAACGTCCTGACCAACGGCCTTTTCAGTGACAGCGTCGATGAAACGGCGCGCGACCGGCAAAGCGACATCGGCTTCCAGCATAGCAATGCGGACTTCGCGCATCGCATCGCGTACGTCTTGTTCCTTAAGAGCGCCCCGGCCTTTGAGCTTGTCAAAGACGCCGCCAAGGCGGTCGGACAAATTGTCAAACATCGTCTTCAACTCCAAGTCTCGAAGCTCGAAAGCTTCGCAAATGCGAAAAACGCCGGCGGACGAGAACTCGTCGGCCAGCGTGCGAATCTCATATGAAATCCGACTTTATCAGGTGACTGGTGGAGCCTAGCGGGATCGAACCGCTGACCTCTACAATGCCATTGTAGCGCTCTCCCAGCTGAGCTAAGGCCCCGCGCCAGTCATGTTGCAGGCTCTTCGACCTGCAGGGAGCGCGCGTTAAACACGCCTTCCGAGTTATGCAACGATAATCTTAGCTATCGTCTTCTTCGTCGTCGCCCTTGCCCTTGCTTACGCCAAGGTCATCGTCACCGCCGAGATCAACATCATTGTCTGGCGAATCTTCTGCGTCATCGATGTTTTCCAGATCCTTCAGATCATCATCATCGTCGCCGCTCAGATCGCTATCCGGTTCTACGTCCTTCTTCTTCTCGTCTTCGAACGGAATCGGCTGCTTCGGTTTGAGAACCGGCTCAGGATGCCATTCTTCACCGCATTCGATGCAGGTCGCAGGGTCATCCTTGCCCAGATCGTAAAAACGTTCCCCGCATTTAGGGCAGGAACGCTTAGTGCCCCATTCTGGCTTAGCCATATCTTCGTATTCCTTTGGTCGGGCCTGCTGTTCTTGCTAAATCAGGCCGCGCGAAAAATTCTTTTTCTTTATGGGTAGTAATTCAGCCCGAATCAAGAGCGCGGCGCCTTGCCATAGGGCCATGCGCCTGTCAAAATCCGCGCTGCTAAAATCTCAGCTCAAAACGGACCGGAAACCCTCTTGCCCAGCCATAGATTCACTTTTTCAGGACCTCTGACGGGGCGCTTGCGCGTGCCAGGGGACAAATCAATCAGTCATCGATCGATTATGTTTGGTGCGCTGGCCATTGGCGAAACCCGCGTCACCGGCTTGCTCGAAGGCGAAGACGTGATGGCGACCGCCGCCGCTATGCGCGCCATGGGTGCAAGGATCGAAAAATCCGGCGAGACATGGCACATCCATGGCGTGGGTGTAGGAGGGTTGCTGCAACCTGACGCGCCGCTCGACATGGGCAATAGCGGCACCAGCACGCGCCTGCTGATGGGGCTGATCGCCAGCCATGGGATAACCGCGCAGTTCACAGGAGATGCTAGCCTGTCGAAGCGTCCGATGGGCCGCGTGATCACACCGCTGAGCCAGATGGGCGCAAATTTTGATGCGTCCGAGGGCGGAACCTTGCCGCTGACCATGCATGGTGCCCTTCCCGCAGTACCGATTACCTATCGCCTGCCGGTGGCGAGCGCTCAGGTAAAAAGCGCGGTGCTGCTCGCAGGCCTCAACACGCCGGGTATTACAACCGTGATCGAACCCGTTCCGACGCGCGATCATTCCGAGCGGATGTTGCGCGGCTTTGGCGCTGAGCTGAAAGTCGAAGAGGTAGATGGAGAGCGTGTGATCCGAATCCACGGCGATGCGGAGTTGAAGCCACAAGATGTGGTCGTTCCGGGTGATCCATCATCAGCGGCCTTCTTGATCGTTGCTGCACTGATCACCGAGGGTAGCGATCTTGTCATCGAAAATGTCGGTCTTAATCCGACACGAGCGGGTCTGATCGAAGTGCTGCGCGCGATGGGCGGACAGATCGAGGAACTGGACCGACGCGAGGTTGGCGGTGAACCCGTTGCCGATCTTAGGGTCAAGCACTCTGCACTTACCGGAATCGATGTCGATCCTGAGGTTGCGCCCAGCATGATCGATGAGTTTCCAGTGCTGTTTGTCGCCGCCGCCTTGGCGAAGGGGACAACCACCACCAGCGGCCTAGACGAATTGCGTGTCAAGGAGAGCGATCGCCTGTCTGCAATGGCGGATGCGCTGACTTTGGCCGGCGCGCGAGTTGAAGAGCGCGGGGATGGCTTGGTTATCCACGGCAGTGGCGGCGATCCCCTGCCCGGCACGTCTGGTGTGCCCGTGACCACGCATTTGGACCACCGCATTGCCATGGCGATGGCAGTGGCCGGAAACGCCAGCCGCAAAGGAGTCGAAGTGGACGACACCTCCCCAATCCAGACGAGCTTCCCTAACTTCATGCACCTGCTCGCGAAGGCTGCGGCATGAGCGAAGCAATGGACATCTATAGCCTGATCGGCTTTGTCGGGATGGCCTGCATCATCGGGGCATATTTCTATCTGACCGCGACGGACGAGCCCAATCCGTTCATTCTGCATGGGACCAATCTGGTGGGGGCGGCGCTGCTCACCGTGTCTCTAATCGTCCACACCAATTGGCCCAGCCTGGTGCTCGAAGGTTTTTGGGCCGCGATTGCGATCTGGGGCTTGTGGAAGGCTGTAAAGTCGCGGAAAGCGAAGTCATGATCATCGCAGTCGACGGACCCACTGCTTCTGGCAAAGGCACTATCGCAGAGGCTATCGCCGAGCATTTCGAGCTACCCTATCTTGATACAGGCCTGCTCTATCGCGCGGTCGGCTATCAGACGGTGGCTGACGGCGGCGATCCGGATAGCCCCGAAGATGCGCTCGCGGCTTGCGAATTTCGCAGCGATTTGCTGCGATCCTCAGCCCTACGCAGTGAAGAAACAGGCGGATACGCGAGCCGTGTGTCCGTGCACCCCGAAGTTCGCCAAGCACTACTTGAGCGTCAGCGTGCCTTTGCGCAGCAGCCCGGCGGCGCAGTGCTGGACGGGCGAGATATCGGCACAGTGATCGCGCCAGAAGCCGAAGTGAAACTGTTCATCACGGCCAGCGTGCAGGAACGCGCGCGGCGGCGCTGGCTCGAGATGCAAGGGCGCGAAATCGACATTCCGCTGGCCGATATCGAACGCGATATCGCCGCTCGCGATGCGCGCGATATCAACCGCAAGGATGCACCATTGCGCGCAGCGCCCGATGCGATGGTGATCGACACCACTGCATTCGGCAAGGAGCAGGCGATTGATGCTGCAATAGAAGCTGTCCGCCAAGCGCTGCGCTAGGCTGCAAACCACTTGCTTTCCTGCCCGCTTTCGCCTAGGCGCGCGGCCGTTCTCTTGCATCTCTGTGATGGAAAGAACCTCTGCGCTGGTATTCGGCCTCGCGGAGACGTCGGCCTCTTGCCCTGCTAGCCCCCGCAATGGTGCGTGGGAGGCAGTTTAAGACCCGGAGAAAAACTCCGTGGCCGGTAGCAAACAGTGAACGAGGAAACTCAACCTATGGCGACTTCGCCTAACCCTACGCGCGACGATTTCGAAGCGCTTCTTAACGAACAACTCGGCGGTGCAGAAGATGATGGCTTTGAAGGCCGCGTCGTAAAAGGCACCGTGACCGCCATCGAAAACGGCATGGCGATGATCGATGTGGGCCTAAAATCAGAAGGCCGCGTCTCACTCAAAGAATTTTCCCGTGGCGAAGACGATCACGGCTTGACTGTCGGCAGCGAAGTCGAAGTCTTTGTCGACCGTGTCGAGAACGCAGACGGCGAAGCCATGCTCAGCCGCGACCGCGCGCGCCGCGAAGCTGCCTGGGACAAGCTTGAAAACGAATTTGGCGAAGGCAAGCGCGTAGACGGCCGTATCTTTGGCCGCGTCAAGGGCGGCTTCACTGTCGATCTCGACGGTGCCGTAGCCTTCCTGCCCGGTTCACAGGTCGACATCCGCCCGGTTCGCGATGTCACTCCGCTGATGGATGTGCCGCAACCGTTCCAGATCCTGAAAATGGATCGTCGCCGTGGCAACATCGTCGTTTCACGTCGTGCGGTTCTCGAAGAAACCCGTGCGGAACAGCGCAGCGAGCTGATCAATGATCTCGCTGAAGGTCAGGTTATGGACGGCGTGGTCAAGAACATCACCGATTACGGTGCATTCGTTGACCTGGGTGGCATCGACGGCCTGCTCCACGTCACCGACATGAGCTACAAGCGCGTCAATCACCCGAGCGAGATCATCGAGATCGGCCAGACCGTTACTGTACAGATTGTCCGTATCAACGAAGACACGCAGCGCATCAGCCTGGGCATGAAGCAGCTCGAAAGCGATCCATGGGGTGGCGTGGTCGCGAAATATCCGGTTGGCGCGAAACTGTCTGGCACAGTCACCAACATCACCGAATATGGTGCCTTTGTTGAACTGGAAGCTGGCATCGAAGGCCTGGTCCACGTTTCCGAAATGAGCTGGACGAAGAAGAACGTGCACCCTGGCAAGATCGTTTCGACCAGCCAGGAAGTCGAAGTTCTGGTTCTCGAAGTCGATAGCGAGAAGCGCCGCATTTCGCTTGGCCTCAAGCAAGCTCAGGGTAACCCTTGGGAAGATTTCGCACAGAAGCACCCAGTCGGCACTGAAGTCACCGGCGAAGTCAAAAACGCGACCGAATTCGGCCTGTTCATCGGCTTGGAAGGCGACGTCGACGGCATGGTCCACATGTCAGACATCGCATGGGGCATCTCGGGCGAAGACGCATTGGCGCTGCACCGCAAGGGTGAAGAGGTCAAAGCAATCGTTCTCGACGTCGACGTCGAGAAAGAGCGTATCAGCCTCGGCATGAAGCAGCTTGAAAAGGGTGCGCCTTCGGCAGACGGCGCAGACTCAAGTGCACTGCGCAAAGGCCAGACCGTTACTGTCACTGTCCTCGAAGTTCGCGATGGCGGCCTCGAAGTTCAGATCGGCGACGACGGCGCAACCGGCTTTATCAAGCGTTCCGATCTTGGTCGTGACCGTGACGAGCAACGCCCGGATCGCTTCCAGGTCGGCTCGAAGGTCGACGCCATGATCACCGGCTTTGACCGTTCGAAGAAGCCTAACTTCTCCATCAAGGCACGTCAGATCGCTGAAGAGAAGGAAGCAGTGCAGCAGTTCGGATCTTCCGACAGCGGCGCTTCGCTCGGCGACATCCTTGGCGAAGCCTTGAAGAAGGGCGAATAAGCCACTTCAACGCTTTCAGACGGAAACAGACAAGGCCCGCCTGCTCATTTGAGCAGGTGGGCCTTTTCTATTGGCGCTCTGGCCACTAGGTAACAGGGCATGACTATACAAATCCACCAATTCCCGTGCCTGTCCGACAACTACGGATTCCTCATTCATGATCCGGCAAGCGGTGAAACCGCGGCGATCGATACGCCGGATGCGAAGGAATATTTGAAACAAGCCGAGGCCAAAGGCTGGACCATCACGCATACCTGGAACACGCATTGGCATCCCGATCATGCAGGCGGTAACAAGGCTATCGTCGAGGCCACCGGCGCAAAGGTGATCGCGCCCAAGGAAGTCGAGAAACTTTCCGAGATCGATCAGGTCGTGGCCCATGGCGACATCGTTTCGCTGGGCGGCTTCAAGGCCGATGTGATCGATGTTTCGGGCCACACTAACGGCCATATTGCGTTTCACATCCCCGACGCTGGTGTCGCCTTCGTCGGCGACAGTGTGTTCGCGCTGGGCTGCGGCAGAATGTTCGAAGGCGAGCCCAAGCAATTCTGGGACAGTCTATCGCGGATCAAGCAATTCCCGCCGGAAACCATGCTGTATTGCGCGCACGAATACACCACTTCCAACGCGAAATTCGCTCTACACGCGGATCCCGACAATGCGGCACTGCAAGCCTATTCGGACGAGATCGATGCCAAGCGCGCGAAGGACGAACCGACCGTACCGACACGGCTTGCGCGCGAGCTTGAGACGAACCCCTTCCTGCGCGCTGACGATCCGGTACTGATGGCGAAGTGGGGCGGAGATGCTCCGTACGAGACATTTGCGGCGCTGCGGGCCGCGAAAGACAAATTCTAATCCGTATGAAGGCGCTACGCGTCTTGGAGCTTACAGAGGATTTGTCAGGCGTATCCTTGAACGAAGTCGAGCCGCCTGAACGCATACCCGGCGAAGTTCTGGTTCGCGTTCGCGCCGCTTCGCTCAACTTCCCTGACCTGCTAATGACGCAGGGAAAATACCAGTTCAAACCCCGGCCGCCGTTTACCAGCGGGCTGGAACTGGCAGGCGAAGTCATTGAAGCAGACACTAATAGCGTCTTCAAACCTGGCGACAAAGTGATTGGCGGCAACAAGACCGGCGCCTTCGCCGAGTTTGCCTGCGTGCCAGAGCGCGGCCTGAGCCCCCTTCCCGTTGGAATAAGCTTTGCCGAAGGCGCGGCCATGGGCGCGGCTTACTCAACAGCTTACACCGGCTTGATCGAACTGTGCGGTCTTAAGGCAGGCCAGTGGGTACTAGTAACGGGGGCGAGCGGCGGCGTGGGACTGGCTGCCGTTAATCTCGCCAAGGCGATGGGCGCAAAGGTAATCGCAGAGACAGGCGTCGATGCAAAGCGCGCGCAGATCGAGCAGCTCTATGCGCCAGATGCGGTGATCGTTAGCGAAGGCCGCTTCCGCGAACAGGTTAGCGAGATTACCGGCGGCAAGCTGTGCGATGTCGTGTTCGACCCGGTGGGCGGCGATGTGTTCGATGAATGCACGCGCTGCGTCAGCTTTGCGGGCAAGTTGGTGGTGGTTGGATTTACCAGCGGGCGGATCGCTGACATCGCGACCAATATCCCGCTGATAAAGGGCTTTTCTATTGTAGGTCTACGCGCGGGAGAGTATTCGCGGCGTTTCCCGGAGCGCGGTGCCGCGATCAGTGGCGAAATAGCAAAACTTGCCAGCGAAGATCGCATCAAACCTGCAATCGATCGCATGCTGCCACTCTCACAGTGGCGCGAAGGCTTCGAAGCTATGGCCAACCGTGAACTGGTCGGCAAAGTAGTGTTTGAGCTGGGCGAATAGAGAATATACGCGCAGACAAAAAAGGCGACCATCGCTGGCCGCCCCATTTGCTCTAATGCAAGCCTAAGCTCAGATCGAAGAGATCATTTCGTTAGCGAGCTTCTTGTCGGCTTCAGCATCGTGTCTATCGGCAATCAGAGTGCGCGCTGCCGCAGCTGCGGCATTGACGGCAACCGATTTGACTTCAGCAACAGCCTCACGCTCTGCTGTTGCAATTTTATCTTCGGCCATGCGCTTGCGGCGCTCGACCATCAGCTTGCCATCAGCTTCGGCTTTCTTGAGGATTGCGTCGGCATCACGCTCTGCATTGGCAAGCATGTCTTCCGCGTGCTTTTCAGCATCCTTGATCTTGGTAGCATATTCGTCGCGAAGGGCTTCGGCCTCTGCCCGCAGATTCTTCGCTTCGTCCAGCTGGTCCTTGATCTCCTGAATCTTGGAATCAAGCCCGCCCGTGATCAGGCCAGGGACCTTATTCCAGATGAAGATACCGACCAGAACAAGCATCGCGATCGATACCCATTGGTAGGAGTCGAGACCCAGAGCCGCTGGCTCGTTATCGCCCGCAGCGATCAGAATTGTGAGAGCATCAACCATTGGTCATGGCCTCCTTCACCGCGGCCTTTGCAGCTGCACCATCAACCGATGCTCCAGCAATACGCGCCACGATATCCTGCGCTGCCTCAGCAGCCACGTCCTCTACTTCGGCCATTGCCGCACCGCGCGCTTCACCGATCCGCTGCTCAGCTTCTGCCAGCTTCTTGTCCAGTCGCTTCTGCGCGGCGGCGATCTTCTTTTCATTCTTAGCCGCGGCATCCGCCTTGGCTTTGGCGATCACGGCCTGCGCCTTCGCATGGTTCTTATTCTCGCGCTTGCGCCATGCCTCTTCCTGCTCGTCAGCAATGTCACGCGCAGCTTGAGCGGCAGCCAGATCGTCTGCGATCTGCTTGTCACGCAAAGCCACGGTCTCCATCACCTTCGGCACCATTCCGCGCCCGATGACGAAGAAAGTGAGACCGAAGAAGATCAGTGTCCAGAAGACCTGGCTGGACCAGACTTCGGCAAGTTGAGCTATCTGAGGCATGCGTAGGGTCCGAAAATCAATTCCATAGAGACACTGCCCGGTCGGCTGATGGAGCCGACCGGATAATGCAAATCGTCTTAAGCAACGAAGATCAGGATCATCGCAACGACGAAGGCCAGCAGACCGAGAAGTTCTGCTGCGGCGAAGCCGATGAACAGACGGCCCTGCTGGCTGTCTGCTGCGCCCGGGTTACGCAATGCTGACTCAAGGAAAGAGCCGAAAACGTTGCCCACACCGATGGCTGCGGCGCCGCAACCAATCGCTGCGAGACCGGCACCGATAAGCTGTGCTGCTGCTGGTTCCATTGTGAAAAACTCCTTTAGGTGGAAACTTGAAAATTGAGTGAGAAAAAACTCAGTGAAGATTCTCTGCGTCGTTGATGTACAGCGACGTCAGAAGAGCGAAAACATAGGCCTGAATTCCCGCGACCAGGATTTCCAGCGCGCTGATGGCAACCATCAGGATCAAGCTTGGGATACCGATCAAGCCACCGTAAACCGCGCCCGCATTCACACTGCCAATCACGAAGCTGGCGAGCACTTTCAACAGTACGTGGCCGGCCATCATGGCAACGAACAGACGCAACGCCAGGCTGAACGGACGAACGAGGAAAGAGATCAACTCGATCACCGGGATAAGCCAGATCAGCCACAGCGGCGTGCCGTGCGGCACGAACAGGCTGAAAAAGTGCAGGCCGTGCTTCCAGAAACCAACAATCAAAACGATCGCAAAGCTGAGGATCGCCAGAACGCCGGTTACCGTGAAGTGACTGGTAAAGGTGAAGGCGTGGACACCAGGCACCACACCCACTGGCAAAAGGCCCAACAGGTTGGCGAATAGGATGAACATGAAAAGGCTGAAGATGTAAGGCACATATTTGCGCCCTTCCTTGCCCACATTGGCTTCCAGCATGTCATCAATAAAGCCGGTGAAGCTTTCGACGGCCATCTGCCAGCGGCCAGGCACGAGCTGACGCTTCATGCCGCCTGCGACGAATACCCAAAGCAGCACAGTGGCAATCAGCATCCACAGTGCGGAATTGGTAAAAGCGAGATTGTAACCGGCCACCGTGAAATCGCCTGTGCCGAACAACGGCTCAATGGCGAATTGCTTCATTGGGTCTACCTTGCCTTCTTCGGCTGCCACGATCGTCTGGTCCCTAACGCCTAAAACTCTTGGGCACTGTTACTGATCCTTGTCAGGATCGGCAGAGTGCGCGTTTGCTGAACGAATAACGTTTCTGAAGGCAACAATGATCCCGAGGAACAGCATCACCAACAGGCCCCAGGGCGATGTTCCAGCGAAGTGATCAATCACCCAGCCGATAACAAAGCCGCCAAAGATCCCACCAAGCAGATCCGCCAGCACCCGGTTGCCCATGCGATAATTCGCATCAGCACCCTGCACCTTTGGCTGGTTGCGTTCCTCTTCACGCTCGCGTGCGGCCTTCAGCCGCGCTTCGAGCGCGTCAATTCGCGCATCCTCAGCGATGGGTTCTCGTGCGGGTTTTTCTTCACTCATGCCAGCCTCCAGATATGGAATGCGCAGCACGCGCAAAAAGGTGCCCGCCGAGGGCGCCTGCCCACTAGGCGAGGCCTATAGGCAAGTCAACCGCAAGCGGGCCGCTTTACGCTGAAAGTCAGCGCTATTTTGCAGTGCAGCGAAAAATCAACGTATTTCGCCCGATTTCAGCCAGCATTTAGCCCGGAGGAAAGCGCGAATCGCGCAGCGGCGAGGCCGATGTGCGCGTTTGCCACGAACCATCAGGTGCCTGATACATCTCCCCCGGCACTGTCTTGAGAATCAGCTGGCAACCAGTCGACAGCGCGTATTCCTCAAGCGTTATGCCATTCTCGCGGGCTTGCTGTGCATAGACTGCTCGACGCTTGATATTGATGTCGCTCACCAACCGTTGAAGTTCGGGGGTCGCGGAACCTACTATTGCTAGATAGCCGTCCATTTTCTCGCCCACTTGGCCGGACGAACGCGCGGCGGCATAGGCCGGGTCTCGCTGCGCCATAGCAGGCACTGTAAGCACACCCAAAGCGACGGCGGACATCATACAGGCCCAGCAAAAGCACCGGGTACAGGGTGACACTTGGATGCACACCGCTGATCATGAATGCGGCCACGACCGTAGTGCCGACGTATACGCGGGCGAGTTTACGCCAAAGCGTACTTTCCTTGCCCGCTTGCACGCCTGTTTCCGCGGTCTTTGCCTGCCCGGCCATCTGCTGTTTCCTCCTGCCCCTCTGGTTCGCGCCAGATGCAGGACCGTTACATTGCAGCAGCATGGTAGCAGGGGAAAGCGCAAGTTCCGTACCCCTACCCCCTTGCCATTCTTGGCTGCACCGCATAGCCGCGCCTCACACGTTTAATACCTCGATCGGAGTTCGAAGATGGTTCCTCGCTATGCCCGCCCTGCCATGACGGCGATTTGGGAGCCGGAGAGCAAATATCAAATCTGGTTCCTGATCGAAGCGCATGCGACGCAGAAGCTCGCCGATCTGGGCGTTGTACCGGAAAGCGGGGCGAAAGCGCTGTGGGACTGGTGGGCAACCGGACCCAAGATCGATGTGGCCGCAATTGATGCCAAGGAAGCCGTTCTCAAGCACGATGTGATCGCGTTCCTTGACTGGGTGGCAGAACAAGTCGGCCCCGAGGCACGCTTCATGCACCAAGGCATGACCAGCAGCGACGTACTCGACACCACGCTCGCGGTGCAGCTGGTGCGGGCAACCGACATTCTGCTGGAAGATATGGATGCACTGCTTGCGGCGATCAAACGCCGCGCAGAGGAGCACAAGTTCACTCCAACCATCGGGCGCAGTCACGGCATCCATGCAGAGCCGGTCACTTTCGGACTGAAGCTCGCGCAAGCCTATGCCGAATTTGATCGATGCAAGACGCGCCTCGTCAATGCACGCGCCGAAATCGCGACTTGCGCGATCAGCGGAGCGGTAGGCACCTTTGCCAATATAGATCCTTCGGTTGAAGAATATGTCGCCGAGCAGCTGGGCCTGACACCGGAGCCAGTCTCGACGCAGATAATCCCGCGTGATCGCCATGCGATGTATTTCTCTACACTCGCTGTCATCGCCAGCTCGATCGAGCGCCTTGCGGTCGAAGTGCGACATCTGCAGCGCACCGAAGTTCTGGAAGCCGAGGAATACTTCGCGCCGGGACAAAAGGGCTCAAGCGCGATGCCGCACAAGCGCAATCCTATCCTTACAGAAAACCTGACCGGACAGGCCCGCATGATCCGCGGCTATGCCGTGCCTGCGCTGGAGAATGTCGCGCTTTGGCACGAGCGCGATATCTCGCACAGTTCGGTTGAGCGCTTTATTGGCCCGGATGCGACGATCACGCTCGATTTTGCTTTGGCTCGCCTGACAGGCGTGGTGGACAAGCTGCTGGTCTATCCGGAACGTATGCAGAAGAACCTCGATATGATGGGCGGTCTGGTTCATTCGCAGCGCGTGCTTTTGGCGCTGACGCAAGCGGGGATCACGCGCGACAATGCGTACCGCCTGGTTCAGCGCAACGCGATGAAGGTGTGGGAATCGGACGGCAAACTGTCGCTGCTCGAGCTTTTGAAAGCCGATGAGGAAGTCACCGCAGCGCTTTCGACCGAGGAACTCGAGGAAAAATTCAATCTGGATTACCACTTTAAGCACGTCGACACTGTCTTTGCTCGTGTGTTTGGCTCCTAGGCGCTTGAGACGAGCCGCCTAGACTCCTTCGCGAAAACGCTTAGGCTTCGGATACAAAGGTTTGAGGGGATACAACAATGCAGATTGTCCGCACGATTCTTTGGGTACTGATCTTTGTCGGGATCGCACTGTTTTCGGCCATCAACTGGAAGGCTGTTGACGTGAACCTTTGGGGAGACTTCGTGGTCGAAACGAAGGTGCCGGTTCTGGTCATCGTATCATTCCTGCTCGGACTTGTACCGATGTGGCTGTACCATCGTGGCGCGAAATGGAGCCTGAACCGCCGGATCGCGAGCCTGGAAAACGCGGTGCGTTCAAACGCTCTCAGCAGCCGCCATAGCGCGCCGCCGCCCTCTCCGGCGTCAACTGCGCCTGCGCCGCCAGCCACAGATCCTGCCCCTACTGACGACACACTGAAACAAGACAGCAACTAATGAGCAACCCCGTCTACCTTGCCCTGGATTTGCCTCAGATTGAGCCGGCGAAGGCGCTGCTTAACAAGGTGAAATCGCATATTGGCGGAGTAAAGCTGGGCCTGGAATTCTTCTGCGCGCATGGCCATCACGGGGTACACGAAATCGCGCACGCCACCGGCCTGCCGATCTTCCTTGACCTGAAACTGCACGATATCCCCAACACCGTTGCCGGAGCGATGCAGGCGATCCATGTTCTGGAACCAGTGATTGTCACGATTCACGCCAGTGGCGGGCGCGCGATGATGGAAGATGCCAAGACCGCAGCGGCTGACGGGTGCAAGGTGGTTGCGGTGACTATGCTCACCAGCCTTGATGAGCGCGACATGACCCGCACTGGCATTAAGGGTTCGCCGCATGATCAGGTTATGCGGCTGGCCGAACTCGCGCATGATGCCGGGCTCGATGGAATTGTCTGCTCAGGGCAAGAAGTGGGCGCGGTACGCCAGCAATGGAGAGACGGCTTCTTCGTCGTGCCCGGCCTTCGCCCCGGCGGAAAGGCCACGGGCGATCAGAAACGCGTGGTCACTCCGCGCAAGGCTCGAGATGATGGCGCCAGCGTGCTGGTGATTGGCCGCCCGATCAGCAAAGCGGATGACCCGCTGGAGGCCGCTCGCGCAATCGAAGCGACGCTTTAGAGGCCAAGAATGTCAGTTCAGATCAAAATCTGCGGGCTTTCAACGCCCGAGACTATCGACGCCGCTGTAGATGCGGGCGCGACACATGTCGGCCTCGTGCATTTCGAGCCGAGCGCACGGCATGTCTCGCTGGAAGATGCGGCCAAGCTGCGTGCGCGTGTGCCGGCCAACGTTAAAGTGGTGCTCTTGCTGGTCAATCAGCAACCCGATGCGACCGCCAAGGCGCTTGCCGCCGTCAAACCCGATGTGGTCCAGTTCCATGGTCGCGAGACCCCTGAGTGGACCGAAATGGTCCGCGAAAAGACACAACTCAAAGTGTGGAAAGCGTTGGGCCTGAGAGATGCGGGCACACTGGAACGCAGCGCGGCATATGTCGGCAAGGTCGACCGTCTGCTGTTTGACGCTCCTGCAAAAGCGCTGCCTGGGGGCAATGGCACCGCCTTCGACTGGAACCTTCTGGCGGGGCACAAGCACCTGGTCGATTGGGGCATTGCGGGCGGTCTGACGCCCGACAATGTCGCTGAGGCAATCCGGGCAACCGGCGCGCCGCTGGTCGACGCATCCAGCGGCTTGGAAAGCGCGCCGGGCGTGAAGGATGTGGACTTGATCCGCGCGTTCTGCAAAGCGGCTCTGGAAGCTTGAGAAATCCATGACAGAAAATACCCCCAATTCATTTCGCAACCAGCCTGACGAGCGCGGGCATTTCGGCCAGTTTGGCGGGCGTTATGTCGCCGAAACGCTGATGCCGCTGATCCTCGATCTCGAAAAGGAATATCGCAAGGCGCAGGCCGACCCCGAATTCGCGCGCGAGTTCAACGACCTGATGAAGCATTATGTCGGGCGCCCTTCACCACTCTACTTCGCGGAGCGGCTGACAGAGGCGCTGGGCGGCGCACAGGTCTGGTTCAAGCGCGACGAACTCAACCACACCGGCGCGCACAAGATCAACAATTGCATCGGGCAGATCCTGCTCGCGATCCGCATGGGCAAAACGCGGATCATCGCGGAAACCGGTGCAGGCCAGCATGGCGTCGCCACCGCGACCGTCTGCGCACGCTTTGGTCTGCCTTGCGTGATCTACATGGGCGCAGAGGACGTGAAGCGGCAATCGCCCAACGTCTTCCGTATGAAGCTGCTCGGCGCGGAAGTTGTCCCCGTCACCAGCGGCGGTGCGACGCTGAAAGATGCGATGAACGAAGGGCTGCGTGACTGGGTCGCGAACGTCCATGACACCTTCTACATCATCGGTACGGCAGCAGGGCCGCATCCCTATCCGGAGATGGTGCGCAACTTCCAGAGCGTGATCGGTAAGGAAGCGCGCGAGCAGATGCTCGATCGCGTAGGCCGCCTGCCGGATCTGCTGGTTGCCTGCATAGGCGGCGGTTCGAATGCGCTCGGGCTGTTCCACCCCTTCCTCGATGATCCGGAAGTGAAGATGCTGGGCGTCGAGGCGGCGGGGCATGGGCTGGATGGAGATGAACATGCGGCAAGCCTTTTGGGCGGCGCGCCCGGTGTGCTCCACGGCAACAAGACTTACCTGTTGCAGGATGAGGACGGTCAGATCACCGAAGGCCATTCGATCAGCGCCGGGCTGGATTATCCCGGTATCGGTCCGGAGCATGCGTGGCTGAAAGAGTCAGGCCGCGTCGAATATACCGCTGTTACCGATGACGAAGCATTGGACGGCTTCCAGCTGCTTTGCCGCACCGAGGGGATCATTCCGGCGCTTGAACCATCACACGCCATCGCCGCCGTTGCCGACCGCGCGAAGCAGATGCGCGATAATCAGATCATCCTGATGAATCTGTGCGGCCGCGGCGACAAGGACATTTTCACAGTGGCTGAAAAGCTGGGAGTGGAGATGTGAGTGCGAAGGCTCTTTTCGTCCGAAACGTCGCCGTAATTGCAGTGCTCTTCTTCTTGGCAATGCTTGGCGCAGACATAGTATTTGAACGCGATCCTGGGCCGATGTTGGAACGTATTGGCTTAGCGGTTTTTATGGGAATCCTCAGCGAAGCCAGCCAACTGATCTACCTCAGGCACACGAAATGAATGACACTCTGCTCGTCATTCCGGGCTTGACCCGGAATCCAGAGCGGCTCGAACTGCGCCCTGCAATTCTGGATTCTCGCTTTCGCGTGAATGACGATTGTTGGCCTGTCCTACACACCCGCAGCAATGCCATAAGACACATATGAAGAATGCTTCAAACCTCTGGAACCGCGCCGAAAATTGCACTCGAATTGACGCAAGATTTTTCGCCCCTAGGACAGTGTTCCATGTGTTCCATACTGTAGGACTTCACGCCCGGAAATGACCGAATCCAACCGCCTCTCAAACGCCTTCTCCAAGCCGCACCCCGCGCTCGTGTGCTTCATCACCACTGGCGATGGCGACACCGCGGCCAATCTCGACGCGCTGGTCGAGGGCGGTGCGGATGTGATAGAGCTGGGCATGCCTTTCACCGATCCGATGGCCGATGGGCCGGCGATTCAGGCCGCGAACCTGCGCAGCCTGGGCAAAGGCACAACCACGGCAGACGTGCTTATGATCGCGAATGAATTCCGCGAGCGGCACCCGGACATTCCGCTGGTTCTGATGGGCTATGCCAACCCGATGATCCGGCGTGGGCCGGGGTGGTTTGCCGAGCAATGCATGGGCTGCGGCGTTGATGGCGTGATCTGCGTCGACATTCCCCCCGAAGAGGACGAGGAACTCGGCCCCGCCCTGCGCGAAGCAGGCGTTGCACCGATCCGCCTCGCGACACCCACAACCGATGCAGCGCGGCTTCCCTCCGTGCTCCAAGGGTCCGAGGGCTTCGTCTATTACGTTTCCGTTGCGGGCATCACCGGCAAGCAACAGGCCGCAATCGACTCCATCGAAGACAATGTCAGCCGCATCAAGCAATCGACCGATCTGCCTGTTGCGGTGGGTTTCGGCGTGCGCACGCCTGAACAAGCCGCAGAAATCGCAAAGGTCGCCGATGGCGTGGTCGTCGGCTCGGCTCTGGTCGAACTGGTCGGAAAGTTTGGCAAAGACGCGCCGGAGCAGCTAAAGGAACTGACGTCGGCTCTCGCACTTGCGATCCAAACCGCGCGATAGGACAACAGATGAACTGGTTTACACGCGTTCGAAACTCCATCGGCTTCGGCGAAAAGCGAATCAGCGAGAAGGATTTGTGGGTCAAATGCCCGTCCTGCGCAGAGATGCTGTTCGAGCAGGAATATAAGGACAATCTGTGGGTCTGCCCGCGGTGCGACCATCATGGCCGGATCAGCGCGGATCAGCGGCTGAAGCTGCTGCTGGACGATGGTTTCGAGATGCTCGATCAGCCTGAGGTCGAGGAAGACCCGCTCAAGTTCAAGGACAGCAAGAAATACACTGACCGGCTCAAAATGGCGCGGGCGAACAATACGCATGCCGATGCCTTCAGCGTCGGTTCCGGCACGATTGACGGCCGCGTGGCGGTGGTCGGCGTTCAGGATTTCGGCTTCATGGGCGGATCGATGGGCATGGCGGTGGGTGCGGCCTTTGTCGCGGGCGCGCAAAAGGCATTGGAGCGCCGGTCGGCATATGTCGTGGTGACCGCCGCAGGCGGTGCACGCATGCAGGAAGGCATCCTCAGCCTGATGCAAATGCCCAAGGCAACCGTGATGACGCGCCGCCTGAAAGAAGCGGGCTTGCCCTATATCGTCGTGCTGACAGACCCGACCACCGGCGGCGTAACCGCCAGCTATGCCATGCTGGGCGATATTCAGATCGCGGAGCCAGGTGCACTGATCGGCTTTGCCGGACAGCGCGTGATCCAGGATACGATCCGCGAGCAATTGCCCGAGGGGTTCCAGCGCGCGGAATATCTCTACGAGCACGGGATGGTCGACATGGTGGTGCACCGTGCGGACCTGAAGGAACAGCTTGCAACCGTGCTCGGCTATTTGCAGCCGCGCAAGGCCGCTTAAGGCGTCACCGCTATGCGCGATATGGGGCGCTCGGACGATCCGCGCGTTCAGGCCCAGCTCGACCGACTTGGCAGCTTAAGCATTCAGCGTGACACGCTGGGGCTCGATGCGATCCAAGAATTGATGCGGCAACTTGGCGATCCGCACAAGCGATTGCCGCCTGTGTTTCACGTCGCGGGGACCAATGGAAAGGGATCAACCTGCGCCTTCCTGCGCGCGATGCTGGAGGCGGAGAGGTACAAAGTCCACGTCACCACCAGCCCGCATCTGGTGCGCTATAACGAGCGGTTCCGGGTGGCGGGCAAACTGATCGAAGACGCACGGTTGGCGGAACTGCTGGAGCAGGTGTTTGACGCCGCCGAGGGGCTCGATTGCAGCTTCTTCGAGATCAGCATTGCGGCGGCGTTTGTGGAATTCGCGCGCGTTCCAGCCGATGCGTGTGTGGTGGAAGTCGGCCTTGGTGGGCGGTTGGATGCAACCAATGTGCTTGAGCCGGGTGCGCTGGCAGCTTGCGGAATTGCTGCGCTGGGGATCGATCACGAGAAGTTCCTCCTCGCGCCAGAGGAAGGCGTACCGCAAGAACCAATGGCTCGGATTGCATTCGAGAAAGCGGGGATCGCGAAACAGGGCGTGCCGCTGGTGACGATTGCTCAGCCGGAGCAAGAGAAGCAGGCAATCGAAGCAGTCGCAAACCCAGCTGGAGCGCCTGTGTTCGTCGCATCGCGCGTGGATGGACGCGAACTGGCTCTTCCCGGCGAACATCAGGGTCTGAATGCCGGCTTGGCGATAGCAATGCTGCGTTCCCAATCAAAGATCGACGTTTCAGACAATGCAGTTGCGGTCGGGCTTCGCACTGCGAGCTGGCCTGCGCGGCTTCATCGACTGGCCGATGGTCCGTTGACGCAAGGGCGCGAGGTTTGGCTAGACGGTGGGCACAACGCTTCGGCGGGGGCCATGCTGGGCGCGTATTTTGCCGGACATAAAGTGCATCTGGTGATTGGCATGATCGAAGGCAAAGATCCTGCTTCGCTGGTCGCTCCGCTCGCAGCTTCACTGGAGACGATCACGGTTGTTCCCGTGCCTGGCTTCCCTTGCCATCCGCCAGAGGCGTTTGGCGCGACGGCTGCATCTGCCTCTGATGTTAGCAAGGCGATTGACAGATTGCGCGATGACGGATTGCCGGTCCTTATCGCTGGTTCGCTCTATCTCGCGGGCGAGGTGCTGCGCCTCAATGACGAGATTCCGGACTGACTACTCCGCCGCAAGCGCTTCTAGCGCGATGACACCTGAATTGCGCCCCGCGCGCCGTTCGCGCCACCATTCAAGGCACACCAGCACGACAGCAGCAAGCCCGATGAAAGTCGTCAGTACGAACACGTCGAAATAGCCCTGATCCTCTATCATCTCACCCAGCGCTCCACGCCCCAGCGTGCCCACCAGCAGAGTGAGTGATGATAGCAGGGCATATTGCACCGCGCTGAACTTCTTCGACACGATCGAGCTGAGCCAGGCGATATAGGCCGCCCCCGCAATGCCAATCGCCAGATTCTCGAAGAAAATCGTGAAGGTGAGTTTAGCGAGCGCAGCGCTGCCAATTCCGGGCACCTGCATGATCAGCCATGTGAAGCCGACAAGATCGCTCAGCGCTTGCATATTGTGCCCGCCAATCGCCAGATCGGCATAAAGCAGGTTCGTCAGTGCCGCGAGCAATCCGCCGATGAATAGCGTAGCCATGCGGCCGATCACAGTGAGCAAGAAACCACCCAATGCAAGGCCGCCGATAATCGCGCCCACGCCGAAGAACTTGGAGGCAAACGCCACTTCGTCGTTGGTGTAATTCAGCTCTCCCAAATAAAACGGATAGGCAAACGTGCCCCAGATCGCGTCGCAAATCCGGTAGGTCAGCACGACCGCCAGTATAAGGACCAGGCTCCATCCCATCCGCCCAACAAACTCAACCAGCGGCAGCACAAGAGCGCGATAGAGGTGGTCCATCGCAAAGCCCGCGCCGCTTGATGGCGGAGCGTCTTGCTCTAACAAATAGTTGCCCTGCTTTTTTTGGCTTGCGAGCCAGCCAGCGATCAGAGCTGGCAGTATGATCGTGGCAACAATAATCCAGGGACCGAAGTTGAGCGTGAATTGGGTGGGGTTTGGCCTGTCCGCTGGCGCATAGGTCATCGACATGATCATGAAGCTCAACACGACGCCAATCGCACCGGCCCAGAGCACGCCGACAATCGCTAATGCGCGGGCGCGGATTTTCGGATCAAGCTCGCCCGCCTTGCGCAATTCGCGCACCAGTTCATCACTCGCGGCCATAGTGTTTGCGGCATCTCCATCGCCATTGGGCGCAAACAGCCCCAGAAATCCTGCCGTCAGCAAGATTGCTCCCATCAGCATATAGGTTTCCGGCCATCCGATCCGTGCCGCGATAATCAGTCCCAACGCGCCACCAACCAGCGAGCTGAACCGATATCCCATCTGGTAAATGGTCGAGAGGATATCGATCGTTGCAACATCGTCGGCTACGTCGATACGCCAGGCATTTATTGCAATATCCTGCGTCGCACTGGCAAACGCCCCGATCCCGGCCAATAGCGAAAACAAGCCAAGTTGCGACTTGGGGTCTAGCAGGCTGAGCGTGACGAGAATCGTGCCCAACGCCACTTGCATCGGCACAATCCATTGCTTGCGCTTGCCAAGCTTGCGCAGCAGCGGAAGATCGACCTTGTCGATCAATGGGGACCACAGGAATTGGAAAGCGTATGCAAGCCCGATAAGCGAGAAAATGCCCATCGTCTCCAGCTCGACCTCGGCCTCTGTTAGCCATGCGAACAGCGTGCCGAGGAACAGTGCGAACGGCAGGCCACTGGCAAAGCCGAAAATCAGCATAAAGCCGGTTTTCCGGTTGGTCAGCGCTAATACCAGCGCCTTCCATGCAGATTTCTTCTTGTCGGCAGTGGCAACAGCCATTCCCTAGCGTCCTTCCAGAAACGTCAAACTTGTGCGACACTACCCATGGTTGAGAGGAATAGGAACGTCCGGATGAACGAGGCTGCAACGAAATCACCACCTTTGCGCCCGACAGAGGGACAATTGGCACTGGCGCGGGCTGTTGCACGTGGAGAGGAGCGCAGCGGAAACGGCATCACGCAAGTTCCCGCGAGCGTTTACACCGATCCGGCGCACTGGACGCGAGAGAAAGCGGCATTGTTTGATCGATTGCCACAAATCCTCTGCCCCAGCGCGGTCTTGCCTCATGCGGGAATGGCCTTGCCGCATGACGCAACCGGGCGCCCGCTGCTGATCACGCGCGATGCAGATGGCACGGCGCATGTGTTCCTGAACGTTTGCCGCCATCGCGGTACGCGGCTGGTCGAAGGTGACGACGTGCAATGCGCCAAGCGGCTGGTCTGCCCTTACCATGCCTGGACCTACCGGTTGGACGGTAAATTGCTTGCCCTGCCCCGTCCGGAAACCTTTCCCGGGATGGACAAGGAACACTACGGCTTGATCGAATTGCCAAGCTGCGAGGCTGGCGGACTAATCTGGTTCGCTCCGCAAGATAACGCTGACTTTATGCATGCACGCATCCTTGGCGAAGATTTTGACGCGTTTGGAATGGCGGAGCACGTGTTGTTCCGCCGCAAGACGCACACAGTCAAAGGCAATTGGAAGCTCATCATGGATGCGTTCCTTGAAAGCTACCATGTCACCCGGCTGCATTCGCAAACCATCGGCCCCTTCTTCAAGGATGGCGTGACCAGCGGTGATCAGATAGGCCCGCACCAGCGCAGCGCCGTGGGCAGGCTCGAAGACATGGAAGGCGTTGACCTGAACGATATGGCCGCGCTGCGCAGGGTCGTCACATACGCCTATCAATTGTTGCCAGCTACCATCATCATCCCCAGCCCGGATTATCTAAATGTAATGGTGCTGATGCCTCAAGCGCACGATCTGACTCTGGTTGAGGACTTCATGTTGATCCCGGAGGCTCCTGCCACGGACAAGGCACGCGATCACTGGGAACGCAGCTGGGCGCTGTTGGACGGAGGCGTCTTCGCTTCAGAGGATTTTCGCGCGGCGGAGCTTGGTCAGCAGGGCTTGTCGACAGGAGCAATTCCAAATTTGACTCTCGGCACGCTCGAAGGCGGCATTCACCGCTTCCACGAAGTGGTTCAAGAAGCGTTGCGCGGAATCAATTGAGCGCGTAACCGGCTGGGATATGCCAAAGGCTCCTCCCCCCTCCGCAGACCGCCCAGATGGTGACCGCATTGCCAAGCTGCTTGCGCGTGCGGGAATTGCCAGCCGTCGCGAGATCGAACGGATGATCGCTGACGGGCGGGTCGCCATTGATGGCAAACCAGTCGATACGCCGGCAACCTTTCTGACAGATCTCAAAGGTGTGACGGTTGATGGCAAGCCTGTCGCTGCGCCAGAGCCCACACGGCTGTTCGCCTTCCACAAGCCAACCGGGCTGATTACCGCTGAACGCGACCCCATGGGTCGGCCCACAATCTACAGCGCGCTGGTCAATGCCTTGCCCAAGAGGACCCCGCGATTGATGCCGATCGGGCGGCTGGACCTCAATACTGAGGGCCTATTGCTGCTCACCAATGACGGTGAACTCAAACGCGAGATGGAGCTTCCTTCTAGTGGAATCCCACGTATTTACCGCGCGCGCACCTTTGGCGATGTGACTCAGGAACAACTCGAAGAACTGATCGACGGCATTTCAATTGATGGTGTGAATTATGGCCCAATCGACGCTAATCTTGAGCGCAGCACGGGTCGCAACCAATGGATTGAAGTCAGCATCACCGAAGGCAAGAACCGGGAGGTGCGCAAAGTTCTGGAACATCTGGGGCTCCAGGTCAGCAGGTTGATCCGCACCGCCTATGGTCCGTTTGAACTGGAAGATTTGCCACGCGGTAGAGCACGCGAGATTCGCAAACACGAATTGGGCAAGTTCCGCAGTCGATTGAAGCGCGGTTTCAAATTATGAGAATCATCGCAGGCGAATGGCGCGGGCGGAAACTGATCGCACCGCGCGGCGATGCGACACGGCCAACAGCTGACCGCACACGCGAAACGCTGTTCAACATGCTTGTTAGCCGGATCGGTGATTTCGATGGGTTGCGTGTGGCCGATCTGTTCGCAGGTTCCGGCGCGCTTGGACTCGAAGCACTTTCAAGAGGTGCAGCGCATTGCCTGTTTGTAGAACAAGAAAAGCCGGCCGTGGACGCGATCAAGGCAAATGTTCTGGCACTTGACGCGCGCGGCCGCAGTGATGTCCAGCATGCCTCGGTCATGTCGCTGCCTCCCGCGCGCGAACCGCTCGATCTGATTCTGCTTGATCCGCCCTATCGCACTGGCGCAGCATCTGTTGCCTTAGACCGGATGCTGCGGCTGGGCTGGATCGGTGATGCGACCTGGATCGCTGTCGAGACTTCAGACAAGGAAGCAGTCGAAGTCGCGGGGCTCGAGCCAATGGCCGACCGCAAGGTAGGTAAAGCGCGATTGACGCTGTTGACCAAGGCGGAGTGAGGCTTGCCGACAAGGCAAACGTTCTCTACCTGTTCACATCAAACGATGACCGATCCAGCCCCCCTTCCCGCTACGCAAGGCCGCGAAAATGTTCCGGCGTACGCCGCGCAGCTGAACCCGCCGCAGCGCGAAGCAGTGCTGACGACAGAGGGCCCGGTCTTGATGCTGGCGGGCGCAGGCACGGGTAAAACCGCTGCACTTACGTCTCGATTGGTGCATCTCGTTGCAACCCGCCGTGCATGGCCAAGCCAGATCCTGTGCGTCACCTTCACCAATAAGGCGGCGCGCGAAATGCGCGAACGCGTGGCAGGGCATTTGGGGCAGACCGTTGAGGGGATGCCGTGGCTCGGCACGTTCCACTCAATTTGCGCAAAAATGCTGCGCCGCCATGCCGAGCTAGTCGGGCTGCAAAGCAATTACACCATCATCGATACAGACGATCAGCTGCGCCTTCTGAAACAGCTGATCCAGCAGAATGATCTGGATGAGAAGCGCTGGCCGGCGCGTCAGCTTGCGGGCTTAATCGACCGCTGGAAGAACCGCGGGCTTAATCCAGGCGATCTGGATGCGGTAGAGAATGAAAGCTACGCCAATGGGCGCGGGCAACAATTCTACCAGCTTTATCAAGACCGGATGAAGGCTCTCAACGCCTGCGACTTCGGTGATCTGATGCTTCATATGCTGAACATCTTCAGGCAATACCGCGAAGTGTTAGAAGATTATCAGCAACGCTTCAAATACATACTGGTTGACGAGTATCAGGACACGAATGCGGTGCAGTATCTGTGGCTGCGCCTGCTGGCACAAGCGCACAAGAACATCTGTGTCGTCGGAGACGATGACCAGTCGATTTACTCATGGCGCGGAGCCGAAGTCGCCAATATCCTGAAATTCGAGAAAGACTTCCCCGGCGCCAAGGTTGTGAAGCTGGAGCAGAACTATCGCTCAACACCGCACATTCTGGGTGCAGCCTCCGGCCTGATCCAAACCAATTCAGAACGCCACGACAAGACGCTTTGGACCGAGACCAACGGCGGTGACAAAGTGCGCGTCATCGGCGTTTGGGACGCTCCCGAAGAAGCACGCCGGGTGGGCGAAGAGATTGAGCGCTTGGAACGTGAAGGCGCGCCGCTAGACAAAGTCGCAATCCTTGTGCGCGCGCAATACCAGACGCGTGAATTCGAAGATCGCTTCATCCAGATCGGGATCAACTACCGAATCATTGGCGGCTTCCGTTTCTACGAACGCGCGGAAATCCGCGATGCGCTGGCTTACCTGCGGGTTATCGCTCAACCGCAAGACGATCTCGCTTTCGAGAGAATTTATAACCAGCCCAAGCGCGGGCTTGGCGCAAAGACACTGGAAAAGATGCACCAGCATTCGCGCAAAACCGGTCTGCCGCTAGCTGCCGCGTCACTGCAGATGGCCGATAGCGACGAGCTGCCTAAGCGTGCCGCTGGCACTATTGCCGCGCTATTGGGCCAATTCCTACATTGGCGCGAACAGTCTGAAGCAGTCACCCCGGCGGACCTGTTGCGCATGGTGTTGGACGAGAGTGGCTATACCGAAATGCTCAATGCGGAACGCACCGCCGAAGCCGCTGGACGATTAGAGAACCTGTCAGAGCTCGCGCGGGCGATGGAAGAATACGAAACGCTTGGCGATTTTCTAGAGCATGTCAGCCTGGTGATGGACAATGACGCGGCCGACGATGGTGAGAAGGTCACCATCATAACCATGCATGGCGCAAAGGGTCTGGAGTTCGATCACGTTTTCCTGCCCGGGTGGGAAGAAGGCGTGTTCCCCTCGCAACGCTCGCTCGATGAAGGCGGATTGGCCAGCCTGGAGGAGGAACGACGCTTGGCCTATGTCGGGATCACGCGCGCCCGGCGCCGCTGCATAATCCTGCATGCAGCAAACCGGCGTATCTACGGCCAGTGGACCAGCAGCATTCCCAGCCGCTTCATCGAAGAATTGCCTGAAGAACATATCGATCAGGAAACCACGCTGACAGGCGGCGCATCACTTTGGCAAGCGAACTGGTCTGAAAGCGAAGACCCGTTTGCACATGTGGCGCAAGATCGGCCACAGCGTTCCTCTCAGCGTGGCCCTGGATGGCAGCGCGCTATCTCTACCGGCTACGAGACCAAGCAAGCCCGCGTACGCGAAAACAAGCGCTCTGCCGCCAGTTTTGCGGCCAAGCCGCGCAGCGATATCGCGATTGGACAGCGCGTCTTCCATGACAAATTCGGCTATGGCATTGTTGTGTATCAAGAAGGCAACAAGCTCGAGATCAACTTCGAGCATTCGGGCACGAAACGCGTGATCGACAGCTTTGTTAGCCTTGCGGATTAAAAACGCCGCGCCCGGCATGCTGCACCATCGTGACTAGCTGAAGCGACAGTATCGAAGCTGCAGCTTCGACCTATCGTTCCTAAACGAACTGACGCAGACGTTTGAGGGAGGCCGCTATCAGCATTCTGGACAATTTTCGCCTTGATGGAGAGGTGGCAGTCGTCACCGGTTCAGGCAAGGGCATTGGCCGAGCGATCGCAATTGGCCTTGCCGAGGCAGGGGCCGATGTGGCGTTGGCATCGAGGACGCAGTCCGATCTTGACGCTGTAGCCGAAGAGATCCGTGCGCTCGGCCGGCAGGCATTACCCATTGCCACTGACGCAACCGACCGGTCTGCGCTTGAGCGACTTGCGGACGAGACAGTCGCCAAACTGGGTAAACTGACGATCTGGGTCAACAATGCGGGCGGTATACCCGATGGCACGCCGCGTTATCTCACCCGTACGTCGGAAGAGAATTTCGATGCTCAGATCGCCCTGAACCTGAAAGCTGTCTGGATGGGTTCGACCGTTGCGGCCGGAAAAATGGCGGAGAGCGGCGGTGCAATCATCAACATCTCGTCCCGCTCTGCCTTTGGCCCGCAGGTCAAAAATGGGCCCTATGGCGCTGCAAAGGCGGCGGTCAACAGCCTGACCAGCACCATGTCCGTAGAAGTTGCCCCACGGATCCGCGTCAATGCCATCGCGCCGGGGCCGGTACCGACAGAGAATTTTGACGACTGCATGGGCACAGACACGGAGGAAAAACGCGAAGAGCTACTCAAGATGATCGGCGTTCCGATGCAGCGCTATGGCCGACCGGAGGATATAGCAGCGGCCGTCGTCTATATGGCATCACCCGCGGCAAGCTGGGTGGCCGGACAATGCCTGTACGTGACCGGCGGTCGCTAGCGCATCGCTCTTGTGAAGCCGGTGTGCTGCAGGCGAAATCATGAACTCGCCAACGATGCCAAGCGTCCATGACACATCGGCATGAGTGAAAAAACCGCCAACTGCTCATTACGCCAGCCAGAACGACAATTCCCATCGATAGCCCAAGCAAAATCGCGAACGGCCCGTCAAACACGACGCTGAGCAGCTTGCCTAACGGGTGTTTTCGCAGAAGCGATTGCCAATGTCGAGAAGCTGACAGGCACGGCGATCACATTTCTGGCGAAGATATTCCTTGGACGTAGCTTTGGCATTGTGCCTGCAAATCGCGTAGTAAAACAGTATGGCGTATACAGGTTTGTGCGCCATCCGATGTACCTGGGATACATCCTGAATCAGCTGGGTTTCCTCTTGTTCTTCTTCTCACTGCACAACGTGGCAGTATACACAGTGGCGTGGATCGAATTCTGGTTGCGCGCCAAAGAAGAAGAAAAATTTCTCGAAGCCGATGAATAGTATCGCACCTATCGTGAAAAAGTAGGTTATCACCTTTTCCCTGGCATAGCTTAGGAACC
This sequence comes from uncultured Altererythrobacter sp., assembly GCF_913057185.1. Classification (NCBI taxonomy): domain Bacteria; kingdom Pseudomonadati; phylum Pseudomonadota; class Alphaproteobacteria; order Sphingomonadales; family Erythrobacteraceae; genus Altererythrobacter; species uncultured Altererythrobacter sp. The sequence continues at coordinate 329,365 of NZ_CAJXNK010000002.1, read as the reverse complement.
GAAGCGTTTGCTAGGCCCGGTTTGCCACCTCGAAAGGATGATCCTGAGGTTGCAGACTGGGTTTGTTCATTCCCGAATTTCTAGCCGACCCCGACATCAAGAAAACCGGGCTTCGGACCGTTCCACTCGCCAGCTGGAATCGGCTCGTCATCTTCGTCATAGCGATGCGAACGTGGTTTCTTTTCAGGCTGTTCTTCCGACTTGGGCTTTTTCTCACGTCGCGGCTTCTTGGGAGCATCCTGCTCGACGTCGTCCACTTTCCGGCGACTGTTGCTGCGTGCCTTCTTCTCTTCGCGCGGCTTTTCCGCCTCCGGATTCGGCTGCTTCAGCTCGACGCGCACGTCCTTCTTGCTGAACAACGCGATTTCACTGCCGGTCAGCTTCTCGACATTGGCAATCGCTTCTGCATCTTCTTTCGAAATAAACGTGAATGCGCGCCCCTTTGCACCCGCGCGACCAGTGCGGCCAATGCGGTGGACATAGTCATCGGGATGCCATGGCGTATCAAAGTTGAATACGTGGCTGACGCCTTTGATATCAAGTCCGCGCGCCGCAACATCAGAGGCGACCAGGATGTTCACATCACCGCTCTTGAACCGATCCAGCTCTTTCAAACGCGAGCCCTGGTCCATGTCCCCGTGGATCTCGCTGCTGGCAAATCCATGGCGCTGCAAGCTCTTGTTGAGTTCGCGCACCGTCGTTTTCTTGTTCGCGAAAATCATCGCGGTTTCGACCAGATCGTGACGCAGTAGCCAGCGCAAGGTCTCGCGCTTCTGTTTTGTCTGAACCGGGATCTTGAAAGCGGTGATATCTTTGTTCGTGCTTGCCGCACGGCTCACTTCGATCCGTTTTGGATTGTTGAGGAATTTCTTCGCCAGCTTCTCGATCGGCGAAGGCATGGTGGCCGAAAACAGCATCGTTTGACGCGTTTCGGGCAATTTCGAACAGATAAACTCAATGTCCGGAATGAAGCCCATGTCCAGCATCCGGTCAGCTTCATCGATCACGAGCAGTTCGCAGCCGTTGAGCAGTATCTTGCCGCGCTCGAACAAATCCATCAGCCGACCTGGTGTAGCGATCAAAACGTCGACGCCTTCATCAAGCGCTTTCAACTGATCGCCCATTTGAACACCGCCAATAAGCAGTGCCATTTTCAGGTCATGGTTCTTGCCGTATTTCTCAAAATTCTCGGCAACTTGAGCGGCCAACTCTCGTGTTGGCTCAAGAATTAGAGAGCGCGGCATCAGCGCGCGCCGCCGGCCAGCCGCCATGACATCAATCATTGGGAGCACGAAACTCGCGGTCTTGCCCGTTCCAGTCTGCGCGATCCCGATCAAATCCTTCATCATCAGAATCGCAGGGATCGCTTCCGCCTGAATATCGGTCGGAGTGGTATAGCCAGCGGAATCAACCGCCTTGAGCAATTCAGGTGAAAGGCCGAGATCGGCGAAAGTCATACGTTTTTGAATGTCCGGATCTGGAAGCGTTAAGCGCTCCGTGGATTGTGCAGTTGCGAAAGGTGTTCGCAATGCGAGCCGCGCACTTGCTCAAAAACTGACAAAAGTCAAGAAATCACGATGCAGCAACGCCTCTGCTGAACCAGCACAAGTCGCATGATCAATTGTAGATGGGTGTCAGCTCGCGCATTCTGCTTAGCGCGCATTTTGCGCCTGCGCGCGATTGGAGCTTGTCACGATTAACGCAAATGTTTCCGTGTTCGCCCCGTTCCACGTAAAATCCCGAATAGAAATCGCGCGCGCGGCAACTCTTTTCCAGCCGTGCGCTGAGCATGCGCTGATCGCGCAGGTAGAGCACTAACCGATCACCACTGCCGGTCTGAACACCCGCAATGCTGTTGATCGAAACACACTCTGTGTTGTCGCCCTCTTCATATCGAATGGGCTGCGGGAGCTCCTCCAGATCAGCGGCAAGATTCTGCCTAGGGCTAACTCTGCGAGGAGAGATACGCACAGTCACGCGGCGGTCGATACGGACTTGATAGGCGACATTTGGCGGCAAGCCAGTGAAACTGTTTGCGGTAGCTTCCAGTTTGCTTGACGGCCCTGACAATACCTCAACTTCGCGCGGATCGAGCCTTGCGCTCTTATCGATTTCGCCAACAATCGAACCGTCGGACACGCCGAACGGCAAGATCAGCGCTAGCGGCGCAAGATAGGCGAGCATGCTGGGCATGGTGGTTCAATCTTTTGGGCTAAATTTCACCCGATCTCTGACCCCTGTTTGGCTACTGTGCCACGCGATACCACAATGGGTTGAATAGCGGCTTAATGCGTTTGGGGTTATCTGCAAAGTCTGGAAACACTTGTTTGCCTGTGGCAATGAGCAGGCATGAGCGACGTCCAGACTTTTGTACGACAGGCCACAGACCTTCTGGGACCGCGCGGATTTTCATGCGATCCCGATCTGGTGGAGCCCTGGCTGACCGATTGGCGTGGCCGATTTCATGGCCGGACCATCGGGCTGGCATCACCCGCCTCAACGCAAGAAGTTGCTGAATTCGTCAAACTTTGCCGCAAACACCATATCCCGATTGTCCCCCAGGGCGGCAATAGCGGCATGGTTGGTGGTGCCACGCCTGACGAGAGCGGTCATTCTGTGCTGCTATCCTCACGGCGGATGGATGCGGTGCGGTCATTCGATGTCGACGCGCGCCAGATCGTCTGCGATGCCGGTGTCATCCTTCAGAATCTGCACGAAAAAGTCGAAGAAGAAGGGCTGCGCCTCCCACTGACTCTGGGCGGCAAGGGCTCAGCCACAGTTGGCGGGCTTATCGCGACCAATGCTGGCGGAACACAGGTGCTACGCCACGGAACGATGCGTGCGCAGGTTTTGGGACTTGAAGCCGTTCTTGCAAATGGCGATATTTTTGAGAGCCTTACTGCTCTGAAGAAAGACAATCGCGGCTTTGACCTAAAGCAACTCTTGATCGGATCAGAGGGCACGCTGGGCATCGTAACGGCGGCAAACCTGCGCCTGCTTCCGCAAATTGGCGAACGTGTGGTCGCTTGGGTAGGTGTGGAGAGCATCCACATGGCGCGCGAACTCCTCCTACATTTCGAGGCATGCATGCCGGAAGAACTCGAAGGCTTTGAGGTTGTGCCGGACCATTGCCTTGAAAGCGTACTTGCGCATCTTCCCGATGCCCGTGCACCATTGGCTGAGCGCTATCCGTGGAACGCTTTGATTGAGCTTGTCGCCGCGCCGGCGCAAAGCGCCCTGCTGCGCGAGGCGACTGAGGCCGCCTTTGCTGGAGCGATGGAGAAGGATCTGCTGCTCGATGCAGTCATTGCAGCCAATGAAACACAGGCTGACAACTTTTGGTTGCTGCGAGACTCCATAGCTCCGGCAGAGCGCGCGTTGGGCCCGGCGATGCAACACGATATTTCCGTCCCCGTCGAGCGCATGCCAGATTTCGTGGAAGCTGCCATCCCGCATGTTGAAGCGCAGTTCCCTGGCACGAAAGGTTTGGCATTCGGGCATTTGGGGGATGGCAATGTGCATTTCCACGTGCTTGCTCCAGACGGGGCAGTGCCGGGAGAATGGGAAAACACCCAAGGCAAGTTGGTAAGCCGTGTGATCTACGAAATGGTCACTGAATGGGGCGGTTCAATCAGCGCAGAACATGGTATCGGTCAGGTCAAACGTGACGAGCTGGAGCGGCTGGGTGACCCGGTAGCACTCAACATGATGCGTAGCGTTAAAGCCGCGCTCGATCCGGACGGGCTGCTCAACCCTGGTAAACTTGTCCCGGGCTCAGGTTAGAGCGGCTTGCTTATGAGAGCCTGAAGGCCTAAAGCGCGCATCGCGCGGCCCGCTGGCGATCCAGCGAGGCCTTTTTTGAATTTTGCACTATTTCTCGGAGACGTTTCATGGCCAGCGCGCCGAAGCCCAATCTGCCTATCTTTTTCAATGACTTGATGCCACTTAACAGCCGTGATCACTCCAGCTGGCACAGCAAACAGTTTCCGGATGTGAGCTTTTTAGGGAAGCATCACGCGATTCCTGTAACGGTTGACGAGTTCATCGACACACAGCGTCATTATCCGATCGTGTTTAGCGCAGGCGACAACCCTGTCCCACTGGCATTGATGGGCCTTAACGAGGGCGTGAACACGTTTGTCGACGATGAAGGTAAGATTACTGACGACGTATACATCCCCGCCTATGTGCGTCGCTATCCATTCATGCTCGCAAAGTTACAGCCCAATAGCGAAGAACTGTCGCTATGCTTTGACCCGAGCGCGGGCGTAGTTGGCGATCACAGCGACGGCAATGCGTTGTTTGACGACAAGAACGAACCGACCGATTACACCAAGGGCGTTCTCGACTTTTGCCAGAAGTTCGAAGAGTCGGGTGCTCGCACCAAGGGCTTCATGGAAGAGATCAAGAAGCATGGCCTTCTGATGGATGGCGAGATCGCTATCACGATGCAGGAAAACCCGGACAAACCGTTTGTTTATCGCGGTTTCCAGATGGTCGATGAAAACAAGCTTCGCGAGCTTAAGGGCGAAGTGCTAGAGAGCCTTGCTGGTAATGGCATGCTGATGTTGCTGCACGCACATCTGTTCTCGCTCAACCTGATGCGTGTTATCTTCTCTCGCCAATCACGGCTGGGCAAGGTTCCACAACCTGAAGCGAGCACCTGAACGAGGTAAAATTGTGGTCCGCGGGGCTTGAAAAAGCTCCGCTAAATCCCAAATCTGGACCGTTCAGGCGCGGCTCCCCTCATTGCCCGCCTGGACATCGCGCTGCTTTTACAACAGCGCGATCCTCCCTGAACCTTGGCCACCTCGTGCAGATTGCACGGGGTGGTTTTTATTTTGATTTCCAAGGCTTAATGACCAATCTTGTCATTCAGCCGCATTTCGCAAATCACCTCTGCCCATCATTCTGGCGGTCATCGCGCCGAGATCTTGAACCAAACCAGCAAGCATTTTGACGAGCGTTCGTGCCTTGGGTGAAAGTTGTTCTTGGCGGGCATCGAGATAGGTCGACCGGCAAACTTCAATCTGGATGGCATGAATGCCATTTTGCACCGCACCATGAGTATCCAGGACATAACCGCCGGCATAGGGTCGGTTATGCGAAACGACCTGCCCCTTCTCTTCAAGAAAGCGATAGGCATGGTTAACCAGGCTTGCATCGCAACTTGTGCCAAATCGATCGCCCAGAACAAACTTGGGCATCTGGCTCTCTCCATTTGATGGCTTGAGTGGCGGCATGGAATGCAGATCCAATAACAATGCTTGCCCCCATTGGTCGCGCACCCTTGCCAATTCGCGGCCCAATGCGGCGTGATATGGTTGATGGATGCCTTCAATTCGCGCGTCGAGTTCTTCGCGGGTGAGCGATTGCCGCCAAATCTCGCCAAATCCGGGCAAGCGCCGGGGGACTAGCCCCAGTCCGCTGCGGGCACGCCGGTTGGCCTGCGAATGCCGGATGGGATGCGGCTTTGCTCCCTTGATCATGCCCCAATCGACATCATCGCGCGATCTATTGAGGTCGAGCATCGCGCGCGGCGCGTGCGCTTCAAGCAATACAGCGCCAGTCAGCTTTGCGACCTCTACTCCGATCTCGTCAATCAACCGGTCTTCCAAACGCAAGCTGGAGAATTCGGGATCCCGCATCGCGCGCAGCACGTGCTCTGGATAGTCGCGCCCGCCATGTGGAACCGCGATCACAACGGGTACTGGCGAGGTAGCAGGTGCCTTGAGCGTAAATGAGGGGTAATCCAGACTAGGAATTGCGCCACCGCGCTCCATCCGCCCGCCTACCGATTCGCGCTTGCTTGTTGTCATATCAAGTCTGCTGCCTGCTCTCGCGCAGGGTGTCAAAGCAGTTTGGCTTGTCAAATCGCATCCAAATTATCCTCTTCTCGTCTGTCCCGCAGCCAAATTATTCTCTTCTCGTCTGTCCCAAAGCAGGTCACCGCTTATGTTCAGTAAGATTTCTTAAGCCCTTGGCGCTATGAAAACGCCATGAACAACGGGTCTAAACTGCGAATCCTCTTGGCTGAGGACGAAGATGCCATGCGCACATACCTTGCGCGCGCGCTCGAAAATGCGGGATATGAAGTGGTCTCTGTCGACCGCGGGACGTCCGCAATACCTCATTTAGAAAACGAGCATTTCGACCTGCTGCTTTCGGACATCGTAATGCCGGAGATGGACGGGATCGAGCTCGCGCAACGCTGCGCAGAGATCACCCCTCGAACCAAAGTTATGTTTATTACGGGTTTTGCTGCCGTTTCACTGCGAGCGAGCCGCGAACAGCCTCACGCCAAGGTGCTGTCGAAGCCATTCCATTTGCGCGATCTCGTGCTTGAAGTGGAGCAAACATTCGGCGAAGCGCAAGAAGTCAGCCTTTAGTCCGCGCGAATCGCTTGCGTCTATGGCAGGTGCAGGTTAATGGCGCGCCCTGTCCTTAAGCGGACATGTTCGATAGCGTGGGCGTATAGCTCAGTGGTAGAGCACTGTATTGACATTGCAGGGGTCGGGAGTTCAACTCTCTCTACGCCCACCATCGAAACACAAATCCGCCCTCACCCGGCGGGTTTTTTGTTAGCATCTGTCTCACTTGCGCGCGCGCGCTCCTCTGCTAAAGCGCGGCAAAACCTATTCCGGACAAATTGCAGCACACAGGAACATCATGCAGAAAATTCAGGTCAAGAACCCGGTTGTCGAACTCGACGGCGACGAAATGACAAAAATCATCTGGCAGTGGATCCGCGAGCGATTGATCCTCCCCTACCTCGATGTTGACCTGAAGTATTACGATCTCTCGATCGAGAAGCGTGATGAAACCGATGACCAGATCACCATCGATGCGGCAAATGCGATCAAGGAACATGGCGTTGGCGTGAAATGCGCCACGATCACACCTGACGAAGCGCGCGTGCAAGAATTCAGCCTGAAGAAAATGTGGCGTTCGCCAAACGGCACGATCCGCAACATTCTGGGCGGTGTAGTTTTCCGTGAGCCCATCGTGATCGACAACGTACCGCGTCTTGTGCCTGGCTGGACCGATCCAATCGTTGTTGGTCGCCACGCTTTTGGTGACCAATATCGCGCAACCGACACGCTGATCCCGGGTGCAGGCAAGCTTCGCCTCGTATTCGAAGGCGCAGACGGACAGAACATTGATCTTGATGTGTTCGAGTTTGAATCTCCAGGCGTCGCAATGGCGATGTACAATTTGGACGATAGCATCCGTGACTTCGCGCGCGCATGCATGAACTATGGCCTCGATCGCGGCTGGCCGGTCTATCTTTCGACCAAGAACACCATTCTCAAGAAATATGACGGCCGCTTCAAGGACCTGTTCCAGGAGGTGTTCGACGAAGAATTCGCCGACCGCTTCAACGAAGCCGGCATTCACTACGAGCACCGCCTGATTGATGACATGGTTGCTGCGGCCATGAAATGGAGCGGCAAGTTCGTTTGGGCCTGCAAGAACTATGACGGTGACGTTCAGTCGGATGTCGTCGCGCAGGGCTTTGGCTCGCTTGGCCTGATGACTTCGGTCTTGATGACCCCTGATGGCAAGACAGTGGAAGCTGAAGCCGCGCACGGTACTGTTACGCGCCATTATCGCCAACATCAGCAGGGCAAGGCGACTAGCACTAACCCGATCGCATCGATTTTCGCCTGGACACGTGGCCTGATCTATCGCGGCCGCTTCGACAACACCCCTGATGTTGTCCGGTTTGCTGAAACGCTTGAGCGCGTCTGCATCGAAACAGTCGAAAACGGCCAAATGACAAAGGATTTGGCATTGCTGATCGGCCCAGAGCAGAACTGGCTCACGACAGAACAGTTCTTTGAGGCGATTGTGACCAATCTAGAAACAGAGATGCAAAGCTGGAGCTGATTGTCGGAACCAGCTCCCTTGCACAACGTACCAAAAGGGCGAACGGTCTTTCGGGCCGGTCGCCCTTTTTGATTCCGGAGATCAAGTAAACGCCATGACTCAATCTCGCGCCAAGGCTCGTCTCGAAGTTCGCCAAGCCAAGTTGTGCGATGTCCGCGCGATAGCGGATCTGGTGCGGCGCGTGTACGACGACATGCCTGCCTATACGCATGGCGAGATCCGCGGACGTTGAACAACTATCCCGAAGGCTGTTTTATCGCAAAACTCGACGGCAAGCTGGTGGGCTATTGTGCGACCATGCGGCTGAGCAAACGGATCGCACTTGCGAACCATAGCTGGGATGAAGTGACGGGCAATGGATTTGGCAGTCGCCACAATCCCAAGGGCGAATGGCTGTACGGCTATGAAATGTGCGTTGATGCGAAAACACGTGGTACGCGTATCGGACGGCCACTCTACGAAGAACGTCGCGCTCTCGCAGAACGACTAGATCTGACCGGCATTGTGTTCGGCGGGCGGATGCCCGGCTTTGCCAAAGCGACGCGCCGCAAGAACAACCGTGCGGAAACGCCGGAGGAGTATCTCGATCTCGTGCTCGAAGGCAAAGTGCACGATCCGGTCCTGCGCTTCCAACTCGCAAACGGGTTTGAGCCAGACGGGGTACTTCATAACTATCTACCGGAAGACAAGCAGTCGAAGTCGAACGCTGTCAGGATGGTCTGGCGCAACCCCTATGTCGACGGAAACACACCCAAGAAACACCGCATCCCGCGCGACGTGGAGAGCATACGGATCGCGACGTGCCAGCTACAAGCGCGCGCGGTTGCAGACTTTGACGAGTTCATGAAGCAGATCGAATACTTCGTCGACGTTGCGGCCGACTATGAAGCTGATTTCATTGTCTTTCCGGAACTGTTCACGCTGATGCTGCTTAGCGCGGAAGAGCAAGAGCTGAATCCGCAGGAATCGATCGAAGCGCTTAGCCGCTACACGCCTCGAATTCGCAAGGCGCTGAGCGAAATGGCGCTCAACTTCAACATCAATATCATCGGTGGTTCACACCCGACCCGAATGGATGATGGGGACATTCACAACGTTGCCCATGTCTGCCTACGCGATGGATCGATCCATACTCAAGAGAAGATCCATCCCACCCCGAATGAGGATTACTGGTGGAACATCAAGGGCGGCGACAGCATCGATGCCATTCAGACCGATTGCGGGCCGATCGGCGTGCTGATCTGCTACGATAGCGAGTTCCCGGAATTGGCCCGCAGGCTGGTCGATGAAGGTGCGCGGATCATCTTTGTGCCCTTCTGCACCGATAGCCGCCAAGGCTATATGCGCGTGCGATACTGCGCTTAGGCACGGGCAATTGAGAACCAGTGTTACGTCGTGATGAGCGGCAATGTCGGCAATCTGCCCAATGTCGCCAATATGGACATTCAGTACGCCCAAAGCTGCATCCTGACACCGTGCGATTTCCCTTTGCACGAGACGAAATTGCCGCTGAAGCGAGCGAGAATGTAGAGACACTGACCATCAGCGACGTCAATCTGGCGGACCTCAGCTGGGCCCGCGCTGAAGGGACAGTCCAGAACCTCGCCGACCGCCGTTTCGACCTTTACCGCATCGAATGGGACAAGCGGGTTGGACAGGTCAGCACTCCAATAGGCGAGGCCGGTGAAGGACGAGCGACCGCTCCCGGTGGCAGATATGCTCCCGGCGGCGGTTAAGCCGTATTCTGTCAGTGACATGAGGCAAACGCCCAGCTAACCCAGAACCGTGGCTGGCGAACTGACCCTTTCTCCGATGTTATCTGACGCGCTGGTGATCCTTGGCGCAGCAGGCATCGTGATTCCGGTCTTTACACGCTTCCGCATAACACCGATTATTGGTTTCATTCTGATCGGGATCGCAGTTGGGCCCTACGGTTTGGGTTCATTGGTGCCAGAGGTCCCGTGGCTCAGATACATAACGATCACCGAAGCGGATCGATTGACGCCCTTCGCAGATTTCGGGATCATACTTCTTCTGTTCGCGATTGGGTTGGAGCTCTCGTTCAACCGGCTGTGGCAGCTGCGAAAACTCGTTTTTGGCCTAGGTAGTCTTGAACTGCTGATCATAGGCTGTGTGGGGGCGGCATTTTTTGCTTATGTCAGCGGCATGGGCACCACCGCCGCAATTGCCCTGGGTTTCGCACTTGCATTCTCATCCACGGCTATCGTTCTGCCAATTTCCGGGACCAAGACGCCGGTTGGCCGGGCAGCACTATCCATGCTGCTGTTCGAAGACATCATGATCGTGCCGATTATCTTCATTCTGGGCGCGCTTGCGCCAACCGCAGCGAACGAAGGCGTAGGAGGGCTAACCACCACACTGATTCAGGGCGGCCTTGTTGTTCTCGTTCTGCTGGTGGCCGGGCGGTTTTTGCTACCTAAGCTGTTCAGCCAGGCCGCGCGAACAAAGAATCCAGAGCTGTTTCTATCTGCTTCATTGTTGGTTGTTATCGGTGCCAGTCTGGCCACGTCCGCCGCTGGCCTGTCACCGATTGTTGGTGCGTTGATCGCAGGCCTGCTAATTGCCGAGACCGAGTATCACAGCGAAGTCGAAACGATCATGGAGCCTTTCAAAGGCCTCGCGCTCGGTGTGTTCCTTATCACCATCGGCATGAGCATTGATCTGATGGAGATATGGGCCAATCTGGGCGAGATCGCCTTCGCTGTTGTCGGCGTCCTCACATTCAAGGCAATCGTGACTGGCGTGTTGCTGCGCATGATGGGAGCGCGCCGCAGCACTGCGGCGGAAACCGGTGTGTTGATGGCCAGCCCCAGTGAGACGACCTTGATCGTGCTGGCCGCAGCAACCACGGCATTGGTGATCGATCAGGATACGGCGCAGTTCTGGCAGATCGTCGCTGCGATAGGCCTGACTGTGACACCATTGCTTGCCAAACTGGGTCGCGTCATCGCTCGCCGGATAGAGCCAATTCCTGAGCTGGATGAGGACGAAACTGACGAATCACGCACGATAATCATTGGTGCCGGTCGCGTCGGTCGTCTGGTAGCGGATATGCTCAAGGTACATGACAAACACTATGTCGCAATTGATTCAGACCCTGATTTGATTGAGCGCGCCGCGCGTGACGGATACCGCGCCATATTTGGCGATGCAGCACGTGGAGATGCCTTGTCCCGGTTAGGTGTCGAAACGGCACCGGCGGTCGTTTTGACCATGGACGAGCCCGTACTTGCGCAGCGTTTGGTCTCCAAGCTTCGGAAGGAGCATCCTGAGCTGCTGATCGTTGCACGCGCCCGCGACACGGACCATGCAGCGGAACTGTACCGTGCCGGCGCAAGTCATGCGGTGCCGGAAAACCTCGAAAGTTCGCTTCAACTTTCCGAAGCTGTGCTCGTTGATATTGGCGTGGCGATGGGGCCGGTTATTGCCTCAATCCATGAGAAACGTGACGAGTTTCGCGAAATGCTTGAGCGCGAAGGCCAACTTGAGCATCGCCCGAAACTTCGAACTTCAACGGGCGAAGCTTAACCGGCGATAGCTGCACGTACCGCGGCAATCGCATCCTCGCCCTTGCTGCCGTCCGGGCCGCCACCTTGCGCCAAGTCAGGGCGACCACCGCCGCCCTTGCCGCCCAAGGTCTCAACGCCTACACGGACCAGATCAACGGCACTGAAACGCTCGGTCAGGTCGTCAGTTACTGCAACGGCAAAAGCTGCCTTGCCATCATTCACTGCGACCGCCGCCGCAATGCCTGAGCCGAGACGCTGCTTTGCCTCATCAAGCAGCGGGCGCAGCTCCTTTGGGCTAAGGCCGTCAAGCACCTGACCGCTGAACTTCACGCCGGCAATTTCTTCGTCCGCAGATTGAGCCGGGCCGCCGCCGCCTGCAAGCGCGAGGGCCTTTTTGGCGTCCGCGAGTTCCTTCTCCAATGCTTTGCGCTCGCTTAGCAGAGCGGCAATTCGTGCGGGCACCTCTTCCGGTGTGGCGCGAATCTCGCTTGCGGCGGACTTGAGCGCTTCTTCGCGGGATACGAGCCATTCTCGCGCTGCTTCACCGGTCAGCGCTTCGATACGGCGTACGCCGGAGCTGACCGCGCCTTCTGACACAATCCGGAAGATGCCGATGTCGCCTGTCGCTTTGACATGTGTGCCGCCGCACAGCTCGACTGAGTAGTTCCGATTGCCGTCGGCCTTGCGCCCGATGCTAAGCACGCGAACTTCATCGCCATACTTCTCGCCGAACAGCGCTAGGGCACCAGCTTCGACTGCATCATCCGGGCTCATAAGCCGTGTCTGAACAGCTTCGTTCGCGCGGATTTCTGCGTTTACTTCGGCTTCGACTGCCGCAATCTCTTCAGGCGTCAATGGCTTAAGGTGGGAAAAGTCGAAGCGGAATTTGTCATCCGCAACCAGCGATCCCTTCTGCGTTACATGGTCACCCAAGGCGTTCCGCAAAGCCGCATGGACAAGGTGCGTTGCCGAGTGGTTTGCACGAATGCGATCTCGACGCTCGACATCGACTTCCAGATGCAAACTATCGCCCACCTTTATCGTACCGGTCGAAATCTTGGCGTGGTGTGCATGCAATCGGCCCAGCGGCTTGGATGTATCCGTAACATCGGCCGAAAGACCCTCGACGTTGGTGATTGAACCCACATCCCCGGTCTGACCGCCACTCTCGCCATAGAAAGGCGTCTGGTTGGTTAGGATAACAACCTCGTCACCTGGGAACACAGCTTTGACTTCCGCACCGTCTTTGACGATTGCGACAACGGTTCCTTCACCACTGGTGGACGTGTAGCCAGTGAACTCCGTGCCGCCTTCACGCTCGGCAATATCAAACCAGACCTCGCCCGAAGCAGCGTCGCCCGAACCCTTCCAGGCCGCGCGTGCCGCCGCCTTCTGTTGCTCCATGGCGGCGTCGAAACCTGCGCGATCCACCCCAAGCCCACGCGCGCGTAGAGCGTCTTCGGTCAGATCATAAGGGAACCCGAACGTGTCATAGAGTTTGAATGCTGTCTCACCATCAAGCTCTCCCCCTTCGGCCATATCGCTGGTCGCATCGTCGAGCAGCCGCAGACCTTTTTCCAGTGTCCTGCGAAACTGCGATTCCTCGCGCTCAAGCACTTCTTCGATCAGCGCCTGCCCACGAACCAATTCCGGATAGGCCTGCCCCATCTCGGCCACTAGCGCGGGTACAAGGCGATACATCAAAGGCTCTGACGCGCCCAGCAAATGTGCGTGCCGCATTGCGCGACGCATTATCCGGCGCAGCACATAACCGCGACCTTCGTTGGAAGGCAGAACGCCGTCCGCCATCAGGAAACTGGTCGACCGCAAATGGTCCGCGATAACGCGGTGGCTCGCGGTATGATCCCCCTCCGCAGCCACACCAGTAAGTGACACAGAGGCACCGATCAGAGCTTTAAACGTGTCAGTATCGTAGTTGTTGTGCACACCGTGCATTACAGCTGCAATACGTTCGAGTCCCATACCAGTATCGATAGATGGCTTGGGCAAATTGCTGCGCGAACCATCCGCAGCCTGATCGAACTGCATGAAGACCAGGTTCCAGATCTCCACGAAACGATCGCCATCTTCATTAGGGCTGCCCGGAGGCCCACCTTCGATGTGATCGCCATGGTCGAAGAAAATTTCCGAGCACGGACCGCAAGGACCAGTATCACCCATTGACCAGAAATTGTCATTGGTGGGGATACGAATGATCCGATCTTCCGGAAGACCGGAAATCTTGCGCCACAGATCAAACGCTTCGTCATCCGTGTGATAAACAGTCGCAGTCAGCCTGTCGGGCGAAAGACCCCATTCCTTGGTTAGAAGTGTCCACGCATGATGGATCGCCTGTTCCTTGAAATAGTCACCGAAGGAAAAGTTGCCGAGCATCTCGAAGAAGGTGTGATGCCGCGCGGTATAGCCAACATTGTCGAGATCATTGTGCTTGCCACCCGCCCGCACACATTTTTGCGAGCTTGCTGCACGCAATGCCGGAGGCGCTTCAAGCCCGGTGAATGCATTCTTGAACGGCACCATCCCCGCATTGACGAACATGAGGGTCGGATCATTGTAAGGCACAAGCGGCGAGCTCGCGATCTCGGCGTGATCAGCAGCGGAGAAGTACTCAAGAAAAGAGCGGCGGATATCATTGGTCGACGTCATGCTTGGGCAGTTAAAGGCTAAGCCAGCCAGCGACAAGCCAGATAAAGCATTCAATCGCGTGTGGCCGTGACGATCCAGGCAGCTGCACCAAGTGCAACCTCATCTGCTGAAAGATGCTCTCTCACGAATCCCTCAAGTTTCATGCGGAATGATTGCTTTGCCATGTCATCCATCAGGGAGATCGCCCGTGCCGCCGGGCCAATCCTGCTGAAATAGCTTACCGCGTCGCTGACCGGATCTTCACCCGAACCAGCAATCATCTGGAAGTCAAACGGCACAATCGATACATTGCACCAACCAGCATCAGACAAAATTCCATGTACCCGCTCAACACCCGCAAATGCGAAAGGCCCCGGTGCGTGGGGATCGGGCAACGAAACCCCACCGTCGACCAGTTTGCCAGCCAATCCGAAAAAAGGATTTTCCTCTAACGAGCGAAAGCAGGAGAATATCAAGTTGGCGCCGGGCGCAGATATTGCCCGCAGATTGGCGAAAGCGGCAACAGGTTGATCGAAGAACATGACCCCGTGTCGTGAAACCTGAAGGTCAAAACTCTCCCCATCGCCAGGCCGCCAGCTGGCCGCGTCCGCGAGTTCAAACCGCACATTCGGTATACCGGCGGAGCGTAGCCGTGCGACATCGATAAGGTCAGGTGAGATATCAACGCCCGTCACCCGCGCTTCCGGACGCGCCTGCGCCGCTACAAGCGACAGCTCTCCGGCCCCGCAACCGACATCGAGCAAATTCGCATATGGGCTTCCCGCAATTCTGCGCTCTAACTCGCTAGTTAGCATTCGGAAGCTTCGATCCGTGCGTTGCCACTCGCTTGCCCATGATTTGCCAACGCGGCCTTGCCATTCTTGAGTGTCGGAACTTGCCATAGATGTCTCCCACGTCAGTATCGGACCTGTCTGCTTACTACGCTATTGTATTGTCTCAACACGACAAAGTAACGCAAGGCATCCATAAGCAGTATACGGAAAAGCCGATGTGGGCCGCTCGAGGAGATGAGCTACGCACACCGGCTTTCCAGGTTTCCGGGAACGCAATCACGAGAGTTACTTGAACTCGGCGCGCCCGCTTGAAGATATGTGTCAGGCCTCCGCGTCAGGCCCTGCCATCATTTCCCCGGCGACTTCGTCGGTGCGGCCGCGAATAGCAGCTTCCAACTTGTCGCAAATTTCCGGGTTCTCCTTCAGATAGGTCTTGGCGTTCTCACGGCCCTGACCGATCCGGATACTGTCATAGGAGAACCAGCTACCTGACTTCTCGACTATACCGGCCTTCACACCAAGATCGAGAATCTCACCAATCTTGGAGATCCCTTCGCCATACATGATGTCGAACTCGACCTGTTTGAATGGAGGTGCAACCTTGTTTTTGACTACTTTTACGCGGGTGGTGTTGCCAACCACTTCATCGCGATCCTTGATCTGACCTGTGCGGCGAATGTCCAGGCGAACCGATGCGTAAAACTTCAGCGCATTGCCGCCAGTTGTGGTTTCAGGGTTACCATACATCACACCGATCTTCATGCGAAGCTGGTTGATAAAGATCACCATGCATTTCGAACGGTTAATCGAACCAGTAAGCTTGCGCAGGGACTGCGACATCAGGCGCGCTTGCAAGCCGACGTGGGTGTCGCCCATTTCGCCTTCGATCTCAGCGCGCGGCACCAAAGCAGCCACCGAGTCCACCACCAATACGTCGATCGCGTTCGAGCGAACCAGCGTATCGGTGATCTCAAGTGCCTGCTCACCGGTGTCCGGCTGAGAAATAATAAGTTCGTCAATATCTACACCTAAAGCCTTGGCATAAACCGGATCCAGCGCATGCTCTGCGTCGACAAAGGCAACAGTACCGCCATTCTTCTGCGCTTCTGCAAGAACATGGAGTGCCAGCGTGGTTTTGCCTGAACTTTCCGGACCGTAAACTTCGATGACACGGCCCTTAGGCAGGCCGCCAATACCAAGCGCGATATCCAGGCCCAACGAACCGGTCGAAATCGATTCGACGTTCATCGCTTCTTTGGAGCCCAGCTTCATTGCCGAACCTTTACCAAAGGCCCGATCAATCTGTGCAAGTGCAGCGTCTAACGCCTTCTGACGATCCACGGATGATTCCTTTTCAACCAGTTTCAGATTAGTCGCCATCGCATGGCCTCCCTTGCTTGCCTAGAGCTTTAAATCGGTTATCGACCGCCCTGTTGGAACAGTATGTACCCGATTTGTTCTTATAGAACAAGTAGGGAACTTAATTTTTTTCACCCGGGTGTTTTTGTTCGAATTGCTGGGCTTTTAGCGCTTAGACCTCTCGTACCAGAGGACGGGCTTGCGTTCCTCCCCGGCGCCAAGACTGGTCTTAATGATATGCTCCCCATTACGAAGTTTTAATCCACGTGTGCGGCGCACTTCGAGACTTGCGGAACTCCCGATCCCGAACCGAACCTGTGCGCTTTGCGAGCCGGAGTTCCTGACAACCGCGCGCAGTTCGCGCCAGCCGGCCTGGCCTTCACCCGTTCTTTCGATCTCGCCTGTTCGACGACTATTTGCGCGCGGACCCTCGCATCACATCGGCAACCTTGTCGCCGATCTGCTGCACGCTGAATGGCTTTGGCAGAAAATACATCTTCGGGATATCGATATCCTTGCGCAACTGCTCCTCGGCATAGCCCGACATGAACAGTACCGGCAGGTCCGGATGCGTTTCACGAATGACGCGCGCCATAGTTGGCCCGTCCATCCCAGGCATCACAACGTCACTCACAATCACATCGAACTCGCCGCCTGATGTGATCGCAGAAAGGCCGACCTCGCCATCATCACATGCGGTCACATCATATCCGGCGCGCGTGAGCGCACGTTCCGCAACTGCGCGCACCATGTCTTCGTCTTCAACCAGCAGGATGCGGCCTCCGCCGGACCACTCGCTCGATGGAACTTCGACCGGAGCTTCTGGCGCAGGCGCCATGGGCCCTTCGTGCACTGGCAGGTACATTGTGAAGCGCGCGCCGATCGTGCGCCCGCCAGTGCCTTTGACATTGTCCGCGAACAAAAACCCACCTGACTGCTTTACGATACCGTAAGCTGTCGAAAGCCCAAGCCCTGTGCCCTTGCCTTGCTCTTTGGTTGTAAAGAATGGCTCGAACAGCTTGGGCATCACCTCTTCCGGAATGCCGCCACCAGTGTCCTCAATAACCAGAACGGTATAGTTGGCCACGGGCAGGATTTCAGACCCCATCTGCTCGACCTCGCGCATGTTGACACGCTGCGTGGTCAGAGAGATTTTTCCAGTCCCTCCGCGGTGCATGTTGATCGCATCGCGCGCATTCACCGCCAGATTCATGATCACTTGCTCAAGTTGCTGCGGGTCAGCCCGCACCACACCCAGATCGCGGTCATGTTTGATGCTATACTTGATCTTTTCGCCTAACAGCCGGGTGATCAGCGGACCAACTTCGCTCACCACATCGGGCAATTGCAGTATCTCGGGGCGAAGGGTTTGTTGGCGAGAGAAGGCGAGCAACTGGCGCGTCAGGGAAGCTGCACGGTTGGAGTTTTGCTGGATCTGCTGGATATCATCATAATCGCTGTCGCCGGGCGTGTGGCGGAGCAGCATCAGATCACAGGTACCAATGATTGCGGTGAGCACATTGTTAAAGTCGTGCGCAACGCCGCCAGCGAGCTGACCCACGGCTTGCATCTTTGTCGCTTGTGCGACTTGCCGCTTGAGCTGTGTTTCCTGACTGGAATCGGTCAGGCTAAGCAAGACTGATGCATTACCCATCCCCCGAACGCCAGCCAGTCCCAATGAGACCGTATTATCAGGCGCGCTAGCGAGCCTGATTGCCATGTTCCCACTAGTTGATGGGCCTCGCCCATGGCGGCGCACCGCATCAGACAATGCCGCTTTGTCATCACGCACAACCAGATCGGTCGGGAATGCGGGTAGTCCCAGTTCATCGCGGTTGACGGCCCTTAGGAATGCCTGATTGCCGAACAAGAAACGGCCATCTCGATCCGTCATCGCCAAGCCAAGCGGCAATTGCCCAAGCAACCTTTCCAACTGGGCTGTACCTTGGGAAGAATTTTCCCATCCGCCGCCAATCCCGACTCCTGCATCGATGAGTAGCATCAGCGAAGGTACTTCGTCAGGACCTAGGGCTCGCTCGTCATTGGGATCATCCAGCGGAATATGAATGAGCGTCTGCGGCGTGCCGCTTCGTCCCTCTCGAGAGAAGAATATCCGGTCTCGATCATCCGAGCGCAGGAACGAAACGAAGTCTTGTCCAGCCAACGTAGTCTTCTCGTCCCCGGCGGCGCGGCGTGCAAAGCCGGCACTTGCATTTTTGATCGTCCCGTCGGGCGCGGTGATCGCCGCTTCAATCCCGGCCTTTGCCAGCATTCGCCCGAACGCACCGGTTACGTCATAACTTGCCAGCGGGTCGGCAATTTCGGTCTCGATCTTTCGGAAACGCCAAATCAGATGATCATCGCCGCGACCGACGCGTTGGGCTGTCACTTTCCATTGGCGTTCGATATCCAGCCCTTCCAGCCGATCCGAATGGGCAGATCCATCGCGCCATGCTTGACGGATCAAACGCAGCATTTCCTCTTGACTTGCACGTGTCAGAGCAAGGTTTGGTGGCGCTGAATCCAACCCGAACCATTCGATGTAAGCCGAATTGGCACAAGTAAGACGATTGGCGCGGTCTGTTATCGCAACAGCTTCGCCTGGCTGTTCAATAGCAGCGACGGTGACGGACCAGTCGGGAATCCCAAGCGCTTCAGTTTCGGGCGCAGCTTGCATCCTCTGAAAGGCCAAACCGCCGGCAAGCAGGACGGCAAGCCCCAGCGCATAGGCCAGAACCAACAGTACTTCGCCCGTTGCGAACCATAGTACGGCAGTGCTCGCGATGAGCGCGAGAGTCAGGCCCAAGAAGAGCTTCAAACGCTGATCTCCGACCTGTTTCGAAAGCGCCCCCCGCGCGCCCTCCAGATATGTCATCACTGTTGCGCTCCCAGTCGCTCATCCAGCCGTGCTTCCATCCGGCGCAATCGCTTCGTGCGACGGCGCGCAACCATCACGCGCCAAGTGCGGCCTGCGATCAGGTAACCCATCGCAGCCGACACGACTGCAAGCACCACAAATCCGAATGCCGTTACACCCGCGAGCTGCCAGAACTCCGCAAGCCATGCGAACTGGTCGGCGGCCATACCTTCGGTTGCAACCCCGGTAGTCGCAGCATCAATCGCGAGCGTAAAATTGCCAACCCGATTGGCAATTACCAGCCAGAACGGGAGAGTGAACGGGTTCGTGACAAATGTGACCGCGGCCGCAAGCGGCATGTTTGCTCTGAAAGGCAACGCCAGAAATGCAGCCAGGAAGATTTGTCCGATGGGCACGATAAATGCGGCAAACAGCCCAAGCGCGACGCCGCGCGGCACAGAACGGCGCGTAAAGCGCCACAACTCAGGCGACAAAAACCGATGCGCTATGGGAGCCAGATAGCGATTGCTGGCCAATTCTTCCCGATCTGGGAAGTGTGACTTCAGCTTATCTGCCAACCAGGTTTTTGAACGTGTCGCCATTTCGATTCCGTGTTCGCCTTGCGCTTCTGAACGCGTGTCCGCAAGTGCAGCGAGCCACGTAATTCGGCAAAGCGTTTACTCTTGTCGATATGGGTAGCAGAAACAGTCTGACAATATTGTGAATTCGCGACAGAACGCGCTTAGCTGTCTGCTCAGCCTTTTTCGCGCATCAATCGCGCCTTGTCGCGTTTCCAATCGCGGTCCTTGATATAGTCACGCTTGTCTTGCGCCTTGCGCCCTTTGCCCAGCGCCAGCTCTAGCTTCGCGCGGCCGGTCTTGTTGAAGTACATCGACATCGGGATCAATGTCATGCCCTTGCGTTCGACCGCACCAAACAATTTGTTGATCTCACGCGCCGATAACAGCAGTTTTCGCGGACGCTTCGGCTCGTGGTTGAGGCGATTGCCGTGGCTGTATTCGGGAATGTTGGCGTTGATCAGCCAAACCTCACCATCGCGAACCTCAGCGTAGCTCTCGGCGATCGTCGCCTGACCCGCACGCAGAGCCTTCACTTCCGTGCCTTGAAGCGCCAAACCGGCTTCAAACTTATCCTCGATGGCATAGTCAAACTTCGCGCGACGATTGTCAGCGACGATATTGTGCTTGTCGAAGGTTTCAGGTTTCGGGCGAGCCATGGTGACGCCCATGTAGGCATTTGTGAGCAAATGCGAAAGGGTTGAGAGACAACCGATTATTCTTGCTTTGACGCGGGCTTCAGGGAAAGCGCTGCAAGAGAGGAGTCGACGGGTAATGGGCGAAGCAGAGCAGAACGAGTTCGAGATTGGCGGGCATCATGTCCCGGCATGTAGCTCCTCTGACATTTCCATACCGATCACTACCTTGGCGACTGGATATTCATCGATGTTGTCCGTTCGCGTTTTTCATGGTGCGGAGCCTGGTCCGACCGTATTCGTCAGCGGCGCTGTTCATGGTGACGAGATTGTCGGCACGGCTGTGATCCAGCATCTGGCGCAACAGATTGATCCCAGCAGGCTTTCCGGAACCGTTCTGCTCGTGCCGGTCACGAATATCTTCGGGTTTCTCAATCGGTCACGCTACCTGCCTGACAGGCGCGATCTCAACCGCTCGTTCCCGGGCAGCGTAAGCGGCTCGCTCGCTTCGCAGTTGGCTCAGGTTTTCTTCTCGGAAGTGGTACAACGCGCATCGCTCGGGATCGACATACATACCGCCGCTGTACACCGGTATAATCTGCCACAGATCCGTATCGACAAAGGAAACCCCCGCCTGGTCAAGCTGGCGATGGCATTTGGTGCGCCGGTGATCATCGAGAGCCCATTGCGCGAAGGTTCCTTGCGATCCAAAGCCAAGGAAGAAGGCGTGGATATGCTTCTACTTGAGGCGGGTGAAGCGCTGAGGTTTGACAATCTATCAATCGAAACGGGGGTAGCCGGAGTTTTGAGAGTTCTGGCACATCTGGGAATGATCGACGCCGATGATGGGCTCGCAGGGGTCAGTGTGCCCGCCCGTTCGAACAAGTCCACCTGGGTCCGGTCGACACGCGGCGGCGTAGCGCATCCCGCGAAAACTTCAGGCGATCCGGTGCGCAAGGGGGACTTGCTCGCAACTGTCGCAGGGCTGTTGGGAGAAGAACCAGAGGCCGTCATAAGTCCAATCGACGGAATCATTATCGGACACGCGACTCTGCCAGTGGTGCATCAGGGAGACGCGCTGTTCCATATCGCAGAAGTGTCCCACCCGGAGCAAGTCGGTGCTCAGATAGACTCGATTAAAGAAGCGATCCGCGCGAGCGAACCGGAAGGTCTGGCTGAAGTTCTGCTCGACGAAGACGAAGTGCTCTAGATCAATCCGGCGATTTCCAGCGCTTCATCGACCTGCCGCTTGGCCTCATCCGAGCATTCCACCAATGGCAGGCGCACGGTCGGCTCAACCCAGTCGTGCACGCGGCTGAGCGCATACTTCACTGGCGCCGGCGAAGCATCGCTGAACATTGCATAATGCAGCGGGAACAGCTTGTCGTTCAGCTCGCGCGCGCGCTTCAATTCATTGGCTGCAATCGCTTCATGAAACTCCACGCACAGCGCCGGGGCAACATTGGCGGTCACCGAAATCGCACCTTTGCCGCCAGCAGCCGAATGCGGCAGCCACAGTTCGTCATTGCCTGAAAGCTGACAGAATTCGCGCCCGATGCCCATGCGGTGATCAGCGACTCGCGACAGGTCTCCACTCGCATCCTTGATCGCCACGATCCGCTCCGGGTATTTACGCACCAGTTCGACCACCGTTTCATCTTCGATATCTGTCACGGTGCGGCCCGGCACATTGTAAAGAACAATCGGCAAGTCGCTGTTTTCCGAAAGAAAGCTGAAATGGGCAATCAGCCCGCGTTGGCTCGGGCGATTATAGTAAGGCGCAACGCAAAGCCCCGCGGCAGCGCCGGCCTTCTTGGAAAAATTCATATGCAGCAACGCGTTGCGCGTATCATTCGATCCACAGCCGGCGATAATCGGAACACGGCCCGCTGCTTGCTCTATGCAAACTTCGATCACCCGGTGATGCTCTGCATTCGAAAGAGTCGATGCTTCACCGGTTGTTCCGCATGGCACCAATGCCGAGCTGCCCTGCTCGATTTGCCAATCGACCAGGCGGCGAAAGGCCCCTTCATCAAATTGTCCACCGCGAAATGGTGTAACCAGAGCCGGTATTGAGCCAGAGAACATTGATTTCAGACCTTTCTTGATGGCATAATGCAATTGAGGGGAAATCTTAGCGCCGTGAGCTTTTCCAAGCCGTTCACAGCCTGATAAGGAGCGCACTGGCAAGATGTCCAGCATGCAAAACACCTCGAGCCGAAAATTCGGTATGAAATACCTTGTCGCGACAGTCCTTCTCGGCACGACCGGGCTGGCCATGGGGGCGCCTGCAGCAACGCAGAACGCCAGTGCATCAGACATGGCACGCGCGCAAATGGTGGCGCAGCAGCCAACCCGCATGGAGCAAGTCATCAACCGTTGGGAATATCTCAACGAGAATGATGATCTGGATTTTGATGCCTATTCCGGCTTCCTGCTTGCCTATCCCGATTTTCCGCGCACAGCCCGCTTGCAAATACGCGCCGAGAATGTGCTGGACAGCACAGCCGCGTCTTCGGAACAGCTGGTCGCCTATTTCGATGCGCACCCACCGCTAACCAATACCGGGCGTGCGCGCTACGCTCTGGCGCTCAACACTCTACGACGCCCTGAAGCCGCCGAAATGGCGCGTACTGCCTGGCGCGGTGGGCCAATGAAGGAAACCACCGAAGTCTACCTTCTCGGCCTGTTTGCAGGGCAATTTACACAGGCCGACAATGACGCTCGGATGGAAGCGTTGCTGTGGGAAGGTGATGCTGATGGCGCAGTTCGCCATATGCTCATGACGTCTCTCGACAAGCGTGACCTGTTTGGCAAACGCCTCGCCCTGGTGCAGGATAAACTTCCGCAAGACGAAGGGCTGGCAATTCCGCGCACCGCGCTCGACAATCCGGGCACGGTGTACAACCTTGTACGCTACTACCGTGAAAACCGGCAGATGAACCAGGCGATCAATATTCTGACTAATCGCCCGCAAGCGACTTCATTGCCGTTTGAAGAATCTGACATGATCAATGAGATGCTGATTGCTGCAAAGGGCGCCGGTGCACGCCGTGCGGTCCAGATTGCCGCATCGGCGGATGACCTTTTTGCCCCAAACACCGACATTAGCGAGGGGTCGTTCCGTCTTCGTGACAAATACACCGATCTTATGTGGCTGGGTGGCACACAAGCTCTGTGGGATTTGGGTGACGGCGCAGCCGCTGCCCCTCTGTTCTATCGTTATGGCGCAGCAGCAAAGACTCCGCTGACGCGGGCCAAGGGATTCTACTGGGCGGGCAGAGCGTCGAGCCAGGCAGGCAACGCAGGCGAAGCAACCCGCTACTACGAAATGGCCGGGCAATATGCCGATCAGTATTATGGCCAGCTTGCGCTGAGCGCTTTGAACAAGCCGGTGCCAGAATTCGCGCAGCTTCCCGAACTTGAAGTCAGCGACGAGCAGCGCCGTGAGTTTCGTGCGAAACCGCTTGCGCAGGCGCTGCGTACACTTGCTTCCTCACGCCGCGACTGGCGCACGGAACGCGCATTCTTTGAAGCGCTGGCCGACAAGGCGAGAACTCCCGAAGATATGGTCTTGCTGTCCGAGCTATCGCAAGAGCTGTTGATGGATGAATTCGCGGTCGTGGCTGGCGCAACAGCGCCGGAGCATGGCCTGACAGGGTTTGAAAGGTTCGCGCATCCGACAGTACGCGTGCCATCAACTTCAAACTGGACCATGGCACATGCGATCATGCGCCAGGAAAGTGAGTTCGACCAGAACCGCGTCAGCCATGCCGGCGCACGCGGGATGATGCAGCTGATGCCGGGCACCGCGCGTGAGCAGGCGGGCAAGCTGGGCGTCAATTACATGTCAGCCAGCCTGACCGATGACACACAATACAACATTCGCCTGGGCGATGCATATTTCCGCCGGATGCTGGACTATTACGGCGGGTCATACCCGCTTGCGCTGGGTGCCTACAACGCGGGCCCGGGTCGCGTAAACCAGTGGCTGCGCCTGAACGGTGATCCGCGGACCGGGGCTATCGATTACGTCACCTGGATCGAGAAGATCCCGGCCAATTTCGAGACACGCTATTACATTATGCGCGTTCTCGGTAACGCAGTGGCATATGACAATATGCACCCCGATCGCGCGCCTGGCGGCCAACCGCGGCACATCGATTACTTCCTTCGTAGCTAGCGACTGATGAAACCAATCGGTGATCCGATCACGCCGTCAGGGATGGCGGCGCTAAAAGAGCGATATCACCATCTGCTGGGGACTGAACGCCCTGAAATCGCAGAGATCGTCAGCTGGGCGGCGGGCAATGGTGACCGCAGCGAAAACGGCGATTATCTCTATGGCCGCAAACGCATGCGCGAGATCGACCGCGAACTGAGCCATCTCTCGCGCCGTATGAAAAAGCTGCGTGTTGTCGATCCCAGCGAGCAACCCGATCAATCGCGGGTGTTTTTTGGTGCCACTGTCGAGCTGGCCGATGAAAACGACAATCACAAAACCGTTACACTGGTCGGCGATGACGAGCAGGATGCGGGCAATGGCCGGATTGGCTGGAATTCGCCCATGGCCAAGGCCTTGCGCGGCGCATCAATCGGGGATTTGCGAACAGTCAGGCTTCCCACTGGGCTGAAGGAATGGGAAGTATTGGCGATTAGCTATGATTAGATCGCTCTCTCCTGTTCTGGCCATTCTGGCCGTTGCCTCGCCGTTCGCAGCCAAAGACAGCCTCGGCGTGTTTTCTGATTGGGCAGCGTTTCGCGATCTCGAGGCACCAAGATGCTATGCGATCACCGCAGCCGAACCGGTTGGCCCACGTACAGATGCCGCGCGCGACTATGAGCCCTATGCAAGTGTCGGCACCTGGCCCCTGCGCAAGGTCCGCAATCAACTGCATTTGCGGCTATCTCGCGAGATGACGCAGGGCGCTTCGATCAGCCTGCGCGTCGGCGGGCGCAGCTTCGCTTTGACCGGCGGTGGCGGCGATGCATGGGCCGCAGATCAAGCAATGGATGCGGCGATCATTGCTGCCATGCGTTCCGCCGACACCATGCGCGTTACGTCGACTTCCAAGTCAGGCCGGCGTTTCACAGACACCTATCAGCTGTCTGGCGCAGCGACCGCAATTGATGCCGCCACGCTAGGCTGCGCGCCTGCGGCCTTGAACGAAGCGCGCCGCAGCTAGCCAAACGGTCAAACCAGCCCTATATGCGCGGCCTCCATGGCAGACACTGCACTCATGAGTATACCGGGACAGATTGATCCCGTGCCCGCGCCGCGTGACGTCACGCCGCGCGCCGACGGTCGTATCGATCTGATGGGTTTGCCAAAAGAACGCATCCAGGAACTGTTCGCGGAAGCTGGCTTCGACGCCAAGCAGGCCAAACTGCGCAGCAAGCAGGTGTTCCACTGGATCTATCACCGCGGCGTTGGCGAGTTCGCGGATATGACTGATATCGCGAAAACCATGCGCCCGTGGCTAACAGAGCGGTTTGTGATCGCCCGACCCGATGTGGTCGAGGCGCAGCATTCGACCGACGGAACGCGCAAATGGCTGCTCAAGACCGCTGATGGTCACGAATACGAAATGGTCTTCATCCCTGATGCCGATCGCGGAACTCTGTGTGTTTCCAGCCAGGTTGGCTGCACCTTGAATTGCACTTTCTGCCACACTGGTACGATGAAGTTGGTTCGCAATCTGACACCGGGCGAAATCGTAGGGCAAGTGATGCTCGCACGCGACGCGCTGGGGGAATGGCCCAAAGGCTCGATGGCCGGCCTTGATGGCGCTGAAGACAGCAGCGAATATCGCGCCGATGGCCGCCTGCTGACCAACATCGTGATGATGGGCATGGGCGAACCGCTGTATAATTTCGACAATGTCAAAGCTGCACTGAAGCTGGTGATGGATGGCGCAGGTCTTGCGCTGTCACGCCGGCGGATCACGCTTTCCACAAGCGGTGTTGTGCCGATGATGGAGAAGTGCGGCGAAGAGATCGGCGTGAACCTGGCGGTTTCACTCCACGCGGTGACCAAGGAAATTCGCGACGAAATCGTGCCGCTCAACAAGAAATACGGCATTGAAGAGCTGCTCGCGGCTTGTGCCGCCTATCCGGGTGCCAGCAATGCACGCCGGATTACATTCGAATATGTGATGCTGAAGGACAAGAATGACAGCGACGAGCACGCGCATGAGCTCGTCCGGCTGATCAAGGAATATGATCTTCCCGCCAAAGTGAACCTGATCCCGTTCAATCCATGGCCGGGATCAGCCTATGAATGCTCTACGCCGGAACGGATCAAGAGCTTCTCCAACATCGTGTTCGAGGCCGGGATCAGCGCGCCAGTGCGCACACCGCGTGGCCGCGATATCGATGCGGCCTGCGGTCAGCTCAAAACGGCTGCGGAAAAGAAGAGCCGCGCCGAGCGTGACCGCGAAGCTGCCGCGGCCGCTGCGCAAGCGTGAGTTTCAACTACACTGAATTTCGTCGCAATTGAGGCTAGCTTAATCCCTAATACCGCGGAAACCACCCGCGTTCATGCAAGGTTTTGATCGCGATCTGCATATGCTGCGCATGAAATTATCTTGGGAGGTACCCAAATGAAGAAGTTCGCTTTGGCAATCGCCGCCGCCACTTTGACAATTCCTACGGCACCAGCGCTGGCTGATCCGCCCGCGCATGCCCCCGCGCATGGCAAGCGCGCGAAAGACCGTGCCGCTATCTAAGATGCCAATGGTTATTACATCTCGCCGCGCCGGATCTCTCGGGATTCACGCATATGGCGCGGCCGCGACGGGAAATATTACTGCAAGCGGGATAAAGGCACGACCGGCCTGGTGATCGGTGCTGGTGTTGGCGCATTGGCTGGTCACGAGCTTGCCGGTGACGGTGACAAGACGCTGGGAGTTTTGCTCGGCGCGGCGCTTGGTGGCGTGCTAGGCCGCGCCATTGATCGCGGCGATTTGCAGTGCCGCTGATCAGAAGATAACATTGCTAAAGGTTCGGTACCGGGCCGTCTCTCATCTTAAGAGGCGGCCCTTTTCTTTACCTAAGCGATCGGTTGCAGCGCCCCACCCTGCGCAACCATCGCACAGCGCCCCCCGATCCAGATACTTCCATCTGTTTCCTGTCTGCAATCGACCAGACCGTCCGCACCGGTCTCGCGCCCCTGCGCAGCGCGGTAACTACCTCGTGCCAGCCCGCTGCCGAACAAATGCATCGCCACGCCCGCGTTGAAACTGCCGGTCACGGGGTCCTCTACAAAACGACCCGCGGCGTTGGCGAAGAATGCGCGCAATTCCCAATCCGCATCCGCACCTTTCTCGCATGGCCCGGCTAGCCCGATGTCGGTTCCCAACGGCGCTTTCGATACCGGATCCGCTGCCAAAACATCTGCCGCGCTTGAGAGCCTGAGCAATTGCCATTGCGGGCCATTTTGAACATGCACCGCTTCGACAACAGCATCTGGGTCAACCCCTGTCAGCTTGATCGCATTGTCGCGCTCTTCGGCAGTCAGATCGCCTTGCTTGGTAAACGGCGGCGCCTTGAATGCCAGTTGAGTTCCCTTTCGACGAACTTCGACCAGCCCCACCCCGCATTCCTGTATCACCACCCCGTCTTGCTGCGGCGATCCGCCCGCCTCGAGCCAAGCGTAACAGCTTCCCAATGTGGGGTGGCCGGCAAACGGCAGTTCGCCGCCCGGATAGAATATCCGCACACGATAATCGGCCGCAGAATCGCTAGGTGGCAACAGAAAGGTCGTCTCGGAAAACCCCAACCATTGTGTAAGCGCCAGCATCTGATCTGCTGACAAGTCGCCCGCACCATGAACCACCGCCAACCGATTGCCGCTGAGCGGGCCGGATCCGAATACATCCACCAGATCAATTTTCATCGCGTTTCTCCAACCTTCGCACGCTCTCTAGCCAAGTTGACGCATTTCTGCTGAATAGATTTGATGTCCAGGCCAGCAATTCTCGTTACCGGCGGAGCAGCGCGTATCGGCGCAAGCATCGTTCAGGCATTTGCGAATGCAGGCTGGCACTGTGTGATCCACTATCGCGGCTCTGACGAGGAAGCGCGCGCACTGGCAAATACATTGCCCTCAGCCGAGATTGTCCGATGCGATCTGCTAGACGGGGATGCGGCAGTCGCAATGGTGCACGAGCTTGCGGGCAAGCTGACCGACTGGCGCGTGCTGGTCAACAATGCTTCGGTATTTTCATATGACGATGCAACCAAACTTGATCCCGCAACGAACAAGTATGCGATGCAGGTCAACGCAGAAACTCCCACGCGCATGGCGCAAGCATTCCTGGCGGCAGCGCGAAGCGGCGCCGGGCGCACTGTAATCCACGTCACAGATCAGAAGCTCGAGAATACCAATCCGGACTTCTTCAGTTACACCATGAGCAAACATGCGCTCGCATCGACGATCAAAATGCTGGCAAAGGACACGACCGATCCCGATGACCGCGTGTACGGCATCGCTCCAGGTGCGATACTGCCTAGTCACGACCAATCACCCGACGAAATCGAAATCTCGCATCGCTTGAATCCACTTGGCCGAAAGACTGGCCCGGATGAAATTGCCGATGCTGCGCTTATGCTGTCACGCGGTCATGTTCGCAGCGGCGAGTCCATCTTTGTCGATAGCGGGCAGCATCTGCTCGATCAGGATCGCGATGTGATCTATCTCGCTCGCGAAATGGCTGAGGGAACCGCACGATGAAAAAGAAGCACTCCCTGCTCACGCGTATCTGGCACTGGCTCAATACGCTATGTGTGATTGTGTTGTTTATGAGCGGTCTCGGCATCTCCAACGCGCACAGATACCTCTATTGGGGTGATGCGGGGTCGCAGCCGTCAGAGGCGTGGACCGCAGTCATCCGGTTCCCGGATTGGGCGACACTTCCGCAGCGCTATGATCTGGCCGAATCGCGCGATTGGCACGTGCTGTTTTCATGGCCTTTTGCCGTCGGATTGCTAGTGTTCTGGATCGCGATGCTGATCGGCGGGCATTTCTGGCGTGACCTGCGAACACGCCAGGAAGAATGGAAACCAGCTGCAATATGGGCTGATGTTGTCAAACACGCGAAGCTCGATTTCACCCATGTTGGCGCGAAATACAGCTTTCTGCAAAAGCTGACTTACGGGATCGTACTGGTTGTCTTGCTGCCCGTTATGGTTTTCACCGGTCTTGCAATCAGCCCCGGTTTCGAGCCGGCCGCGCCGTGGCTGGTGGATATGTTCGGGGGGCGGCAAAGCGCCCGGTCGATCCACTTTCTTGCTGCTTGGGCGCTGTTCGCATTCTTTGTCGTTCACATCCTGCTCGTGCTGCTTTCCGGCCCTGCGAAGCAAATGCGCGACATGATCACCGGAGGCGTGGATGAAACGTAGAACAGCCCTCGTTGGCCTTGGTGCGTTATTCGCCGGGGCATGCTCGAAAATCTCTGAAAGCCGTGCGGGCCAATCGCTGTTCGACATGGCGGAAAACTGGCATTTGAAGGCGCATCGCGCGCTGGCAAACCGTCAGGCTCTTGCTCCTGAATTTGCCAAGTCCGATATTTCTCCGGTCTTTAAGGGCAATGGTTCGATAACGGTCGACAGTGACATCTATCGCGATCAGCTGAGCAAAGGCTTCCCCGATTGGCGTCTGCGGATCGGCGGATTGGTCAAGAACGAGATGTCATTCTCGCTCGAAAACCTTCGCACCCTGCCCCAGCGGACACAGATTACCCGGCACGATTGTGTCGAAGGTTGGAGTGCGATCGGGGAATGGACCGGGCCGCAGCTATCGTTGCTGCTTGACGCCGCCGAAGTGCTTCCGGCAGCCAACTTCATTGTCTTCTATTGCGCGGATATTCTCTACGGCAAGCGCTATTACGAGAGCGTCGATATGGTCGATGCCTACCATCCGCAGACAATCGTGGCGCATGCACTCAATGGCGAGCCGCTACCGGAAAAGAACGGCGCTCCGTTGCGGATGCGCATTGAACGTCAACTTGGCTACAAGCATCCCAAGTATCTTACCGGCATCGAAGCGGTAGCCAGCCTTGACGATATCGAAGGCGGCAAAGGCGGCTTCTGGGAAGATAACTACGGATATCAGTGGTATGCCGGGATGTGATTGATCCCTATTTGGCGGGCTTCCGTCCGAGATAGTGCTAAATCACTAGCGGTGCGCGCATCATTTCATCCGGCGTGCCGGAAAAAATTACCCGCCCTTCATCCAGTACATATGCACGCTCAATCAGGCTGAGCATTTCGGGCACGTTCTGATCGGTGAGCAAGATACCAATGCCGCGCGTCCGCATCTCGCGGATCAGTTGCTTGATGCTGGCGATGGTAAGCGGATCAATTCCCGAGAATGGTTCATCGAGCAGCATAATCGCCGGATCAAGCGCGAGCGCCTTAGCCACTTCGCATCGCCGCCTTTCACCGCCCGAAAGGGAATTGGCCGACGCCTTGCGCAGCCGGGCAAGATCGAGCGACTCAAGAATCTCCTCGAGTTTGGCGTCCCGTTGCTCGCGCACGGGTTCGACTATTTCCAGCATGGACAGGATGTTCTGCTCGACGGTAAGTCCACGAAAGATCGATGGTTGCTCGGGCAAATACGCAAGTCCCAGCATCGCCCGACGGTAAAACGGCAATGCCGTCACGTCCGCGCTGGCAAGCCTGGCTTCACCGATGCCTGGACGCGCAAATACATCTTTCCTGGCGGCTACATTCCGGCACTGTCCGAACTTGTCTCTGAAAGCGAGAAGGCCGGCTGGCAGATTATGGATGTGGAGGCGATGCGCTTCCACTACTCCTACACGCTTGAGGAATGGTACAAACGCACCGTCATGCACCGCGAGGAAATCACGGAGATGTCTGACGAGACGTTTTACCGCATGTGGTTGTTCTACCTCGCCGGCGCAGAGCAAAGCCTCCGTAATGGCACGATGGTGAACTGGCAAATCCAGTATGTGAAAGATCGCGCAGCGGTGCCGATGACCCGCGAGTATATAGTCGAGGAGTCGGCCCGTTTGCGCGAGAAAGGCGAAGTACCCAAATGGCGCTTCGATCCGGAGTTAAAGGAAGCGGCAGAGTAGCCACCCTCACCCCTTTGGCGGGCGCGGAAACAGCTTTGGCGTGTTCTTGCGATAATTCTGATAATCCGGATCATCCCCCCAGCGTTCTTTGGCGATGCCATCGAGCAGGTTGATCCCGCTCACCCGCGTCAGCAGCAGGAAGACGAAAATGGGCGATATCACCGCCAGCCATGACCAGCCTGAAAGCAGCGGCATCGCAATCACAAGAATGCCGGTCCACAGCGTGATCTCTCCGAAATAGTTCGGATGTTGAGACCATGCCCACAGGCCGCTCTGGATGAATTTGCCCTTGTTCGCCGGATCTTTCTTGAACTGCCGTTTCTGGTTATCCGCGACCACTTCCAAGCCGAATCCGATCACCCAGATCGCTGCGCCCACCCAGAAGAATAGTCCCAGCGGCGCGCTTTCTTGCTCTGTGATAATAACCAGTGCTGCGGACGCGGTGAAGATCACCCACACCGCTTGCAATGTCCATGCAACCAGGAAACGCGGAGGATTTACCTTGATCTTCTCGAACCGTTCATCCGCACCACCTGCGGCATGAATGCGTGTAAACAGGAAGCTGCCCAGCCGGATAGTCCAGATACCTACCATCGCTGCCACCACCATCGCGCGCGCGTCCAGCGGCGCCGAATTATACGCCGCCACCGCGATGACAGAGAGATAGGTCAGCGCGCCGACCGTGTCATAATAGGTATCCTTCTGCGCCAAAGCCGAGGGGATGAACGCCAGCCAGTTCACCGCAAAGGCCACCATGGCGCACACGAAAACCGCTGAATGCACACCCATCGACACGCTGTTTGCGCCCGCAAGGTAGGCAAAACCTGCCCCCAGAATTGTCGCGAAGACGACAACCGTCAAACTTTTCTCAGCACCTTTGAATGTCATTATCTGCTCCCCCGAAAATTGCTTTGTCCTGGAACGAGTAGCAATACAAATCGATCCGGCAAAGATGCAGGCGATTAACAAGCCGCAGCTTGAAACGCCAAACTCGGCTTGGGATGGGGATTGCGCCTTGTTCAACGGGCTGCGGAACTATAGGCCGGACCCTGCATCAAGGGAGACAGCAAAATGGGACAGCTAAGCATCACAATCGGAAGGGTTCTGCTGGGGCTATATTTCCTGATGCCGGGTTTGATAAAGATCGCAGGACCCGCCCAAACCATCGCCTATATGGAAAGCCACGCGATCCCCTTTGCTGCACCGCTGATGTGTTTTTCTGCCTCCATAAACATATTGGGCGGGCTGGCGCTGATCGCGGGTCGGCATGTCCGACTGGTCGCCTATGGCTTCGTAATCTATGTTTTGCTGGTCAATTTCATGCTGCACGATTTCTGGACAATAGGTCCGGATATGGTCGAGCGCGAAACACAGAATTTCTTCAAGAATTTGGGAATTCTTGCCGGACTGCTGGTGCTGGCAGGCACGGCAACAGTCAGGCCACTATCGATAGCGGGTTGGTGGCTAAGCGACAAATCTGTCTAGGGCTAAGCGCCGCAACCACGCGAAATATTGAGAAGCCATGACATCTGTTCAGCAATGCGAACCCTGCAAGCATTGCTGCGATCAATTCGCTTGAAATATTCTGAGACTGCTGCGCACACTCATACGCATGAGACTTCGTCAGTGGGAATGGTAGCGGAGGTCCGCTGCACGCGTTACCCCCAGTATAATGAGGGCAATGAGATAGTTGAACGACTTTCCAATAAAATCAGAGCTTTAGCTAGAACATACTTGCATAAAGCTGCCTGAAAACGTCAAATACCTACCGCATAATATCCTAATGATAGTTTTGGTAGTGATTGGCCTCCGTTTAATCATTATCTCTACGCTTAAGAACAAGTCGCGAAATTGCGGGGAGCACGAACAACGTGAGCGCCGTTGCGGTTATCAATCCGCCGATAACAACTGTCGCAAGCGGACGCTGAACTTCGGCGCCTGTGCCTGTGGCAATAGCCATCGGCACAAACCCCATTGAGGCCACCAGTGCCGTCATTAAAACGGGGCGGAGTCTTGCCAGTGCGCCTTCGACGATCGCCTTGTCCAAAGGCATACCACTCTCCATTCTTTGGCGTATCGCGGTCATCATCACGAGGCCGTTTAAAACGGCCACGCCTGACAATGCGATGAAACCAACCGCAGCGGATATCGAGAAAGGGATGTCGCGCAGCCAGAGCGAGAACACGCCTCCGGCAAGAGCCATCGGGATCGCGCTAAACACTGCAAGTGTGGAAAGCCAACTTCCCAAAGCCATATAGAGCAGGAGAAGAATCAGGAAAAAGCAGAGCGGAACGATGAGGCTCAGTCTGCTTTTGGCAGCTTGCAGATTTTCAAACTGGCCGCCCCATTCGATATATGCACCTTCCGGCAAGGAGACCGTCTCACTCACCGCCGCCTGTGCTTCTTCGACATAGCTGCCGAGATCGCGCTCGCGTACATTGGCAGAGACGATAACGAGGCGGCTGCCCTGCTCGCGTCTCACTTCCGCCAATCCGTCGCTCACCTCGAAGCTCGCCAGTTCCCGCAAAGGCACTGTTGCGCCGTTCGGCGTCTGGACCGGCAATGCGCCTAGACGGTCGAAGTCACTTCTCAGAGTCTCAGGCAGGCGAACGACAATATCGAAACGCTTGTCGCCCTGAAAAACCGGACCTGCGGGACGGCCTCCCACGGCAATAGCGACAAGTTCGGCAACCTCTTCAACGCTTAAGCCGTAGCGCCCGATAGCGGTGCGGTCGAAACGGACATCAAGTGTCGGAAAGCCGGTAGTCTGCTGCACTTTGACGTCTGCTGCCCCTTCAATTCCGCGAAGTAAGTTTGCCACCTCATTAGCTGATGCCGATAAGGCTTCGACATTGTCGCCATAGAGTTTGACGGCAATGTCACCGCGCACACCCGCAATCAGCTCGTTAAATCGAAGCTCGATAGGCTGGCTGAATTCATAGAGGTTTCCGATCAAGCCGTTCAACTCACTCTCCATATTTGCAACAAGAGCGTCCTTGCTGAGTGAGGGGTCCGGCCATTCGTCCCTCGGATTGAGAAGAACGTAAGCATCGGAGATATTGGGAGGCATCGGATCACTTGCGACCTCTGCCGTGCCCGTTCTGGAGAAAACGGTCGCCACTTCGGGAAACTCCGCTAAAGTCCGCTCGACCTGCCTTTGCATTGCCACCGACTGCTCAAGCGAGGTCGAGGGAATACGCAAACTCTGCACTGCCAAGTCGCCTTCATCGAGCTGCGGCGTAAACTCACTCCCCAAAGTCGTGAAGAGAAGCGCAGCAACGGCAAAGAGTGCGGCACCGCCGCCGATCACCGGCCAGGGCCGTGCGATGGTTTTGACAAGTAGCGGTTCGTAACGCTCCTTCGAGGCGCGGATGACCCGTACTTGCTTTTCCGAGATACGCCCTTTGAGAAGCACTGCGATCATCGCAGGTACGAAAGTCAGCGACAGCACAAAGGCAGAGGCCAGTGCGAGCAGCATCGTGATTGCCATAGGCGAGAAGGTTTTGCCCTCAACGCCCGTGAAGGTCAGAAGCGGTGCAAAGACGAGCAGGATGATGGCCTGACCGTAGACGGTCGGTTTAATCATTTCTTGTGCGGCAAGGCGGGTTTCTGCGAGCCTCTCGCCAAGGGACAGCAAGCGCCCCTCTTGATGTTGACGCGCGGCCAACCTCGCCACCGAATTCTCAACGATGATGACTGCACCGTCCACGATCAAGCCGAAGTCGAGTGCGCCCAGGCTCATTAGATTCCCTGAAACACCCAGGCGGTTCATGCCGATGGCGGCCATCAGCATGGAAAGCGGGATGACTAGAGCTGTAATGAGTGCTGCGCGGATGTTTCCCAACAGCAGAAATAAGATGACGATGACAAGAAGCGCGCCTTCGACGAGGTTTTTTTCGACTGTTGCAATCGTCGCATCCACGAGGGTTGAGCGATTGTAGATGATCTCGCCGACAACACCGTCGGGCAAGACCGATCTCACCTCCTCAAAGCGTTCCGCAGCCCCGGCTGCTACAGTTCGGCTGTTCTCCCCGCTTCTCATTAAAACGGTTCCGATGACGGCTTCCTCGCCGTTGTAAGTGCCTGCCCCTGTGCGCAGATCACCTCCAAGGCTAACCTCGGCAACGTCTGCGACACGCACGGGCACGCTACCCCGATTGGCAACGATGGCTTGCGCGATGTCTTCCACCGAACCCACCCGGGCATCGACACGCACGAGCAAGGCCTCTCCGTCGCGGTTGAAGAAGTTTGCGCCCACCGCAAGATTGGCGCGCTCGATTGCATCGACAAGTTCGTTAAATGCGATGTCATAGCCGTTCATACGGGTTGGATCGGGCTGCACCAGAAACTGCTTTTCATAGCCACCAATCGAATCCACGCCTGCCACGCCGGGCGACGCGCGCATGAGCGGTGCGATTACCCAGTCCTGCAAACTGCGTAGGTAAGCTGCCTGCGCGACCTCATCGGCAAGTCGTTCACCTTCGGTGGTGACAAAACTGCCGTCAGCCTGCCAACCTGTTGCACCGCTAGATGCACCACCTTCCTCGCGCTCGGCAAAGCCGATGCGATACATGAGAACTTCACCAAGCCCCGTTGAGATTGGCCCCATGACGGGCTGTGCGCCTTCGGGAAGGTCGGAGGCTATTGCGGTCAAGCGTTCATTGACCTGTTGGCGGGCGAAATAGATGTCGGTGCCTTCGTCGAAGATGGCCGTGACTTGCGAAAAGCCGTTGCGTGAAATCGAGCGGGTCATGTCTAACCCCTCAATCCCCGCAAGCCCTGTTTCGACCGGATAGGTGATTTGCTGTTCGACCTGTGCAGGCGAGAGCGCCGGCACGACCGTATTGATTTGCACCTGCGTATTGGTGATGTCGGGAACGGCATCAATTGGCAGTTTGAAGAGATTGAACGCTCCCCAACCCGCGACAAGAACGGTCAGGACTATGACCGCCAGACGGAAGCGGACAGCGTAATCGAGGATACTCCCGATAAGACCGTGCTGCGTATCAGTGGCCATGTTCAGCCTCCGATTTTCCAAGCTCGGCCTTTAGCAAGAAGGCGTTTTGCGAAGCGATGACGGCTCCTGCCTCAAGCCCTGAGACGATTATGACCCGCCCTGCCGAACGCGCGCCTGTTTGAACCTCGATGGGCTCGAACGCATCACCTTCGCGGACAAAAACGACCGACTTGCCTTCAACCGTCTGGACCGCAACTTCCGGCACAGAAATTACGTTCGGATCAGAATCCGATGTGCTCGCAATTCTGATCTCCACGAAGGCGTCAGCTTGAAGTGCCGTAACCAAACGGTCGGGGATAATGACGGCCGTTGCCGCCCTGCTTGTAGGATCAAGCGTGGGAGTAATTGAGCGGATTCGTCCGCCGATTTCCTGCGAACCAATCACGATGATCACACGGTCGCCACTGGAAACGCGCGGGACATCACCAAGCGGTATCGCCGCCTCGATCTGAACCCGTGCCGGGTCAACGACCTCCATCAACTCTGTTCCTGCCGTAACAAAAGCCCCGAGCACGGCAGGCGCATCTGTAATCCGACCTGCGATGGGACTTGTAATCGCAATTGTGCCACCGTCGGTCACGCCTGCGGCCGCAGCAGTGCTGCGCGCCCGCGCAAGATCGGATCGGGCAACCGAAAGCTGGGTTTGGGCCGCTTCCAAATCCTGACGCGCGGTCACATTCGCATCAAATAGCCGCTTTTCGCGGTCGTAATTGGCTTGTGCCTGGGTAAGACGGGCTTGGGCTGTTGCAATATCGGATGAATATTGTGCGGCCTGCGCGCTCTCTATAACCGCCACTATTTCACCGCGAGCGACGGCATCGCCAAGTGTCTTGGTGATACGGACAATCGTGCCATCGGCACGTGCGTCAAGCCGTGCCGCCCCGCTCGGATTGGCCTTTACCGTTCCCGGAACGATGATCTGTGCATTGCCGCCAAGGGTCACGGTATGAAGTTCAATCCCGGACGCAGCCATTTGCTCGTTCGTGATAATCAGCAGTTCTTCATCTTCGTGTTCGGCGGATTCCTCCGCATGACCATGTTCCTCGTCGGCAAAGGAACCCGGCAGCGAAAACCATAGGATCGCCGCTGCAATCAGCAGGACCGAAAGAATAGTGAGGACTCTTTGTCTGGTCATGACTCACCTCCTTGTCGCTGGGTGAGCCGCATGAGCGTGGC
This sequence comes from uncultured Altererythrobacter sp., assembly GCF_913057185.1. Lineage (NCBI taxonomy): Bacteria > Pseudomonadati > Pseudomonadota > Alphaproteobacteria > Sphingomonadales > Erythrobacteraceae > Altererythrobacter > uncultured Altererythrobacter sp. The sequence continues at coordinate 291,784 of NZ_CAJXNK010000002.1, read as the reverse complement.
CGTAGCTTGTGCCAGGTCCGTCCTTGCAGAGATCAAGTCGGCCAGTGCTGCGTCCCTGACCGACGCCGCATCAAGCACATCAATGAGCGTGAATCTGCCGTAGCGGTAACCGATTTGCGCAAGCTCAAGCGCTTCTTCCGCTCGGGGCAGAATAACCCCGGACAGGCTCTCAACGCGCGCCTCGGCGGCACTGATGGTGGTCAAAAGCGTGGTGCGCTCACGCTGCAATTGCATCCGGAGAAGCAACAAACGCCCTTCGGTCGCACGCGCGTTTGCTTCTGCTGCCTCGATGCCTCCCTGATTGCGGTTGCGCAAAGGTATCGCCATCGACGCGCCGATGGTAAAAGCCGTATCACCGGTTTCCTCGAAACGGCGGATGCCAGCCCCGACATTGAGATCGGGAATGGCTGCGCGCCTCTCACGGACAATATCGGCTTCGGCAGCGTTCAGCTCGGCACTTGCACGTGCCAAGGCAAGTGTTCCCGCAATATCTCTCGTGCCTGCAACCGTATCGGGTGTCAGCCAAAACGTCTCAATATCCTCGGGAGGTGTGCCTGCCCCCCAAAGCTCGGCCAGGTTCGTCCGTGCGTTCAGATATTCGGCCTCAGCCGAACGCAGATTGGTTTCGGCTTCCGCCATTGCGGCTTCTGCCCGAATGGCGCGAAGGGGCGGTTCGCGCCCGGCCTCAACCAATTCGCTGGCAATGCGGTGAAGCTCTGCCGAACGATCAAAAATGCTTTGCTGCAATGCCACATTTTCTTTGGCTGCCACGGCTTCAGTAAAGCGCTGTCGCACGGCGAGTGCGAGGTCAGCGCGCGATATAAGCGCGTTAAGTTCGGCAACGCTCGATTGTGCCTGTGCTGCGCGCACCCTTGTACCCCGTTTGCCGCCAAGCTCGATGGGCTGGGTTAGCATCAGTGTTGTTTCATTCGAGCGCAGTCCCGAGAAAGCACCGCTGCCAGCGATGTTCTCGACCTCGAGCGAGACTTCGGGGTTCGGGCCGTAGCCTGCCTGCCGCTCATTGCCTCGGGCAATATCGACTTCGGCCTCTGCTATGCTTGCAACAGGAGATTCCGCTCCCGCCAACTGCAAGGCGTCCTCCAGGCTCAAGCCCTGCTCTTGGGCCGAAACTGTAGTAGGTATGAGCGCAAGCACAATTGCTGCGCATATCGGGCGCAAAAGCGCCAAGTTTGGTGACATGGAAAGTCCTCTTATCTGGTTTGAGTTGGGGGAACCGCGAACACGCGGTCAGGGAACACAAATCAGATGCGTGGAGGACGCTTCAGTTTTGAGAGATTTGCCTCGGGCAAGGCATTGTCGCGCCTAGGACCAAGCAGTGACACCGATACGCTCAGGCCTTCTGCCGAAGCAACAGGTGCCACGACCTGCGCCAGATGATGACAATGCCCGTGCGCGCAAACAGCATGTTTGTCGCCTGTGTCTCCGTCCTCATCGGAATGGCCATTATCGGCCAAATCAGATGATATATGGGAGATTTCCGATTGCACTTCACCTGAACAAGCGGCTGCCTCTGCGACCGTCGAGAATGCGAACATAGCAAGCAACAGCACGGCGACGACACGCATCGCTGCACTTTGGAAACTTGCCTGATGTGTTCGTGCATTCATGATGCGAGTATCTGCCAAATCAATTTCACGGTCAACAAGAGAAGTAATAATCTTTCACGGGAATGATATGACATTACTTCCGGCAGTTTGCATTTGACGATACTTGAAAAGCAAAATCTTCAATTATGAAACTAGTATCTAAGAAAGATTTATCTCGCACATGGATCAAATATCATGCCAAAATGTGTGTGGCAGATATTTTAATAAGGTATTGATTTTACACGATAAAATGGTAGCGGAGGTCCGCTGCACGCGTTACCCACGCGATGAAGCCTCGAACGATGTTTGCCTTAGATTAGCGAGGCAAATTGCAGAACTAGGTAGATTCAGTGCACGAAAGTCCGTTTAGTTACAACGCTTTAGTTGTGCTGAGCGAAAGCCTCGGTGGCTCCATCGTGCCCAATCGCAAAGACTGTGTAAGGTTGCGTCTGGCCACCAGCCTCCATCCCAGGGGAACCCAAAGGCATTCCAGGAACGCTGAGGCCTGCAATATCAGGTCGTTCATCTAGCAGACGCTTTATGTCCTCTGCCGGGATGTGACCTTCCAATGCATAGCCATCGACCTCACCTGTGTGACAGGAGCGCATATTATCCGGCACGCCAAGACGGCTGGCGATAGGTGTGGTGTTTTCGACATCAATAGCACTCACCTCAAAACCGTTCTCGCGCAAATGATCTATCCAAGCGTTACAACACCCACATGTCGGTGTTTTATGAACTGTAATTAGCGGCAGAGCGGACACTTCCTCAACCGCGATATTTTCAGCATTTTGGGGTTCTTCTTCCGAGCAGGCAGCCAAGCCTAGCGGCACTGAAAAAAGAAAAATTGTAAGTAGTAAGCGTATCATGATTTAGAACCAAAACTTCACACCTGCAACGAATACGGTGCGATCCGGGTCTCCCCCTTCCGTTTGTGTTATATTACGTGTTTCACCAAGGTCGGTTTGATATTCGACGCCGATGTAAGGCGCGAATTCAGGCACAAATTCGTATCTCAATCGAAGTCCCGCATCGAGGCTGGTAAGCCCGCTTCCGATATCAAGTTCGGGGATGTCCTGAGCTGACATATTCAGCTCAACGCGCGGTTGCAAAATCAGCTGTTGCGTAATGCGCTGGTCGTATTCAGCCTCTGCCCGTGCGGTAAAATCACCCTCATCAGAGACAAAGCCTGCAACATCGACCTCGAAAAGATAGGGGGCTAATCCCTGCACACCCAACACGAGGTGTGAGGTGTCAGGTTCAGATGGGCGATAATCATATCGCACGCCTGTTTGAAAATCGAACCAAGGGCTGATGGCACGGCTCCATAAAGCTTGCACCTCAGCATCATCAAGGGACTCTTCAAATTCGCCCTCGCCTTCGGTTTTAATCCAAAGTTTGTTGAGATCGCCGCCAACCCATGCGTTGGCTTCCCAAACGTAAGCATCTGCACCTTCACCCGATTGCAGTTCCAATCGGTCGATGCTGATGAGCGAGTTGATCGCACCGCCTTGTTCGCGGCGAAGCTGTTCACGCGATGCTGCCATCTCAGAGTCAGAGAAAATGGTATCGGCGGCATGCTCAGGGCCGGAAAAAGCCTCAGGAGGCGGGCCTGATTGTGGAAGAGACATCGCGTCCATACCACCCATATCATGTCCTGCATGCGGGTCCGCATCGTCGCTGCCTTGCTCTTGCATGTCACTCATATCGTGACCGGCATGGGGGTCGGGTTCGGTTGTGTCCTGGCCTTGCATAATTCCCATGTCATGGCCCGCGTGAGGATCGGTTGCCGCGTCTGAACTCTCAGACATATCGCCCATGTCGTGACCTTCATGCGGATTAGACATGTCATGGCCTGCGCGAGGGTCTTCTATCTGTGCGTCTTGAGCAGGTGCTTCCATCCTATGTGCGCTATGGTGCATCTGCTGTGCAGCGACAGGAATTGGAAGAGCTAGTGCGGCAATAATAAGGGCTGTTCTCATGTCGGTTCACCTTCCATCGGGCGAACCTTCACAACGTTGAACATGCCTGCGTGCATGTGCATCAAAAGGTGGCAGTGAAACGCCCAGTCTCCTGGTGCATCGGCAGTGAGGTCGAACTTCACATAGCCTCCGGGAAGGACATTGACGGTGTGCTTCCTCGGCTGGTGCCCGTCCTGCCCATTGACGATCTCAAAGAAATGTCCGTGCAGGTGAATCGGGTGCGTCATCATCGTATTATTCACGAGTTTGACGCGCACCCGCTCGTCGCGTGCAAAACGGATTGGCTCTACGATTTCGGCAAAGCGTCGTCCGTCGAGGGACCACATATAACGCTCCATATTCCCTGTCAGATGGATGACTAGCTCGCGGCTCGGACTGCGTGGATCGGGGTTAGGATTAAGCGAACGAAGTTGCGTGTAAGTCAAAACACGGTGCGGGACGTTTTCGAGGCCGAGGCCGCGATCACCTGTTCGGTCGGCAGGGTTAGGGGCAATCATATCAACACCCGGATTGACGTCGATTCCAGGAGCGTTTTCAGGGTCACGCATGCTCATGTCCCCATGATCCATGCTGCCGTGGTCCATGCCGGAGTGATCTTCACCATCGCCCATACTGGCCATGCCGCCCATGCCCATGTCGCGCATGGTGAGCGTTGGACGTTCCCTGAGAGCTGGCACGGGAGCTTCCATACCGAGGCGCGGTGCTAGCGTTGCACGGCCTAGTCCTGAACGATCAATGCTTTCTGCGACGAAGCTGTAAGCCCGATCCTCGCGCGGTGTGACCACCACGTCATAGGTTTCGGCAACACCGATTTGGAATTCGTCTGTCTCAACAGGCTGGACGTTTTCTCCGTCAGCATTGACCACAGTCATCGAAAGGCCAGGAATTCGCACATTAAATATGCTCATGGCAGAGGCGTTGATGATACGTAGGCGAACGCGCTCACCCGGCTCGAACAGCCCTGTCCAATTCTCGTTCGGACCGTGACCATTGATAAGGTAGGTGTAGGTTGCGCCCGTCACATCGGCGATATCTGAGGGCATCATGCGCATGCCTGCCCAGCGAATGCGCTCTTCTATATCCTGACCTTCACCTGCCAGAAGGCCTGCTAGGGTTTGCTGCTGGCGGTTGAAATAGTCGGGCGATTGCTTGAGCGTTCGCATGATCTCATGCGGGTGCATGAAGCTCCAGTCCGAGAGCACAATAATGTGTTCGCGGTCATATTGAATGGGGTCAGTACCTGCGGGATCAACAACAATCGGACCGTAATGCCCCATCGCTTCCTGCAAGCCCGAATGGCTGTGATACCAATATGTCCCCGACTGAATAATCGGGAATTCATAAACGAATGTCTCATGCGGCTTAATGCCCGGGAAGCTAACGCCCGGAACGCCGTCCATCTGGAAAGGCAAAAGAAGGCCGTGCCAGTGGATAGATGTATCTTCTTCAAGATGATTGGTGACAGCCAATCTAACATTTTGCCCTTCGCGCAGGCGAATGAGCGGTGCGGGAAGTGAACCATTGACGGTCACAGCATGTCCGGTGCGGTTACCAATCGAAAAGGACGAGTTGGCAATTGATAGCGCGATGTCCTCGCCTGACAGCGTGGCACCATTCTTCGTCGCAGGCGCGTGGGCCAAACCTTTTGGAGAAGCCCAGGCGGGCATCATTGAGTGGAAGGCAAACATGCCGCCAACGGCTAGTGAGCCCTTGAGAAGGTTTCTTCGCGACTGGTCGATGGGGGCAGGTTTACGCTTCATACTTACCTGCCCATCTTTCCAAAGAGTTCGACGAGTTCCGTAAACTTTTCGCGCTGAGCCTCGCGGTCGCCGCTTTCAATCGCTTCGTTCACACAGCATCCTGCATGAATCGAAAGCACCTTCTGTCTCGTTGACTTCAGAGCCGCTTCCATTGCCTGCATCTGTTGCAGGATGTCGATGCAATAGCGTCCTTCCTCCATCATTTTGGAGATGCCGCGTGCCTGTCCTTCAATCCGCTTCATGCGGGCGATTTCTTTTTGGAACTTCTCGCTCATCGTCTCGTATGTCCTCGGCAAGGTTGCAAAATATACCCTAGTGGAGTATGGTATAGCAATTAGATAGATCGATCAATGACGACGACAAGGGACCGCATGCACAAAAATTTATTTAAACCGCGCTTGGCGGTTTTTGGCGTGTTGCTTGTCATTGTCGCTCTGGTCTTTTCGGTTGGGTCGCCTGTGACAGCACATGAGGCTCACCGACAGGATCAAACCGAGCAGGAAATTGCGACAGAAAGCTCCGCACCGAAGGTTGATCAAGATCCAGCAATCGTTGTCGACGAAAGTGCATTTGATGTTGCCGATTTTCTGGGTCGCCTTCACCCGGCAGCCGTTCACTTCCCGATTGCTCTTCTTTTTTTCGCTGCCATTGCCGAACTTGCGCTTCTCATTCGACCAACTCTTGGACTGGAGAGGACGGTTGGCTTTTTGGTATGGTCGGGTGCGTTGACCGGAATAGGGGCGGTTATCCTCGGATGGTTTGCAGGCGGTTTCCGTTTGACCGACCGATCCGAAACACTGTTCTGGCATCGCTGGAACGGAACGGCGCTTGTCGCAATTGCACTGATTGCTGCGCTCATTCACGCACGAAAATGGAACCGCAACCTGTTCCGCCTGTTAGTGTTTTCAGTTGCTATTGCATTGATAGTTCAGGGTTATTTGGGTGGCGAGCTCGCCTTGGGCCCTGACCACCTTAACTTAAATCCGAAAGGGGGCTCTTAAATGAGTTACGGAAGATTTGCGGCCATGATCCTGGCCTCTACAGTCATCATGTATGGCTTGATGTATTTGAACACTTACGAACTAGGCCACGTGTTTTTCAGTGAGACGCGCGCCTGGATGGCGCTCTACATGGGCGCGATGATGGCAATCATCATGCTCGCCTTCATGCTGGGCATGTATAAGAAAACGAAGGTCAACATTGCAATCTTTGTGGGCGCAGCGGTTGTGTTCGCAGGATCGCTTTTCCTTGTGCGAAGTCAGAACACGATTGCTGATGAGGCGTGGATGAGCGCGATGATCCCGCATCACTCGATTGCCATTCTCACCAGTGAGCGCGCCAATATCGAAGATCAGCGCGTGCGCGAATTGGCAGACGAAATCATTAAGGCGCAACGCCGCGAAATCGATGAGATGAAGTGGTTACTTGATGACATCGAGACGAACGGGCGCGCGACCACGGAAGCTGAGGCCGAGGCTCGGCCTGTGCCTGAATTTGAAGGTGAACTGTAAGCGGGAGGGTAGTGGACATGGCACAGACCAAAACAGCAAAGCTCTATCGGATGGTCATGGAAAAGCATGTCTGCCCCTACGGCCTTAAATCAAAACACCTGCTCAAAAAGCAGGGATTTGAGGTCGAGGATCACCACTTGACTACGCGCGAAGAAACCGACGCCTTCAAGGAAAAGCATGGGGTTAAGACCACTCCGCAAACTTTCATCGATGGCAAGCGTATCGGTGGTTATGACGATTTGCGTGCGCATTTTGGAGAAGAGCCAAAGGGCGAAGACGAGACGACCTATCGCCCTGTTATCGCGCTATTTGCGATGACTTTCCTGATGGCGCTAATGGCAGCCTTCGTTGCCGAAGGTGAGTGGATAACGCTGCGCACCTTCGAGTGGTTTATCGCATTCTCCATGTGCGGACTTGCCTATCTCAAGCTGCGCGATGTCGAGAGCTTTTCGACCATGTTTCTCAATTACGACCTGCTGGCAAAGAAGTGGGTGCCCTATGGCTACGTCTATCCCTATGGCGAAGGCTTGGCAGGATTACTGATGATTGGCGGAATTTTGCCATTCATCTCGATTCCGGTCGCGCTTTTCATCGGAACGGTAGGAGCGGTCTCGGTCTTCAAGGCTGTTTACATCGACAAGCGCGAACTCAAATGCGCCTGTGTCGGCGGGGATAGCAATGTGCCCCTTGGCTTTATATCGCTCACTGAGAATTTAATGATGATGGGCATGGCTATTTGGATGATCGTGAAAATGAACCTGTAGAAATGCGTTCATTGACAGATGTTGACAACCAGTCAAATTCGTCTTAAGCTATTGATATTAAACAAAAAAATGGTAGCGGAGGAGGGACTCGAACCCCCGACACGTGGATTATGATTCCACTGCTCTAACCACCTGAGCTACTCCGCCCCGAAAGGCATGCCGGAAACGAAATCAACCGCTCGGCAGGCGGCGCATTTAGGGCGCGTGTCGCCCTTGGTCAACCGCTATTGCCCGCGAAATGCGCAGCGTTTGACTGCATCCCATGGACCGCCACGATAGATGTGCATCTCAATCGCGGGAAAGTGGAAGCTGCGCGGCTCGATCTGCGCCTTCAATTCGGCTTGAAGAGCCCGCGCTTCTTCCTTGCTGACCTTGTTCTGGATCGTGATATGCGGCCGTGGTTCATACAGATCCTGAGCAGTCAGCGCGCCATGGAAATGCTCAGCAATGAATGCACGGATTTCCAGCAATTCCTCGCTCTGGAGAGCGATCGCAGTCCCCTTCCCCAGATCCATTACGCCGGTCACGCGGCCAAGGGGTGGCGCAAACTCCGCCGCAACTCGAGATAGAAAATCCTTCAGTTCTTCGAACAGGGACGGCGCGAACGAGTGAAACATGGTGACATGGGCATGGAGCTTGTTGCGATGTGCGGGATAGTGCGCGCGGCGCAGGCCCTCAGCCCAGCTTTGAATATCTTGCGGCAAGGCGGCGGTGACAATGAAAGGTTGCGACATAAACCTTGCGCCTAGCGCACCCTAGATCCCGTTCTCTTCGCGAAAGCGCCGCCATTTGGCCACGTTGCGATTATGCTCTTCCAATGTGTCCGCAAAAACGTGACCGCCGCTGCCATCTGCCACATAAAACAGCGCACTCGTTTCTTCGGGATTGAGCGCGGCCTTGATTGCAGCCCGGCTCGGATTGGTGATGGGGCCAATTGGAAGGCCGAAAATCGCCCGCGTGTTGTAAGGATTGGGATCGCGCAGCTCGGATACCCGAATCATGCGGCCCAGCGGTTTTCCTTTGGTAATCGGATAGATCGTCGTCGCATCAGCGCCCAATTGCATGCCGATCCGAATACGATTGGACATAACGCCCGATACCTTGCCGAGTTCATCTTTCGCCTGCGTTTCCTTCTCGATGATCGAGGCAAGGATCACCGCTTCAGCTTTCGATGTAACTGCGGCATCGGCGCTGCGCTCTTCCCACGCCTGGTCGAGATAGTCAGTCATTGCGCTTTGCATCCGTGCCAGCACGGCCGAACGCGCTTCGCCGCGCTCGAAATCATAAGTGTCGGGCAGCACCGATCCCTCAGGCGGGATTTCAATCTCTCCGCTCAGAAGTTCGTGCGCCATCAACCGCTCGAACACCATGATCGAGGGCATGCCTTCCGGAATTGTGATGAAGCGCCGGATCACATCGCCGTTCTGGAACGCGCCGAGGATGTCCGCCTGACTCATATCAGCGGTAAGTTCGAATTCACCTGCCTGGATTGCGTCGCCGCCACCAAACAGTTTGGCATTCAACAAGAAACCATCAGATGAGCTGATCAAGCCTTGCTCCTCCATCCTGTTCGCGACCGCAGTCAGCGAGGATCCAGCCGGAATCGCAAACACCGTGTCTTCTTCAATGGTCGCTTCGCCCATGACAGAACCGATGACGAGCCATCCTGCGATCAAAAGCGCCATCAGGGCCGCAACAAGGCAGCCGAGCTTTTTCACGTCAGTCCTCTACCTGCTTCATAATCAGCGACGCGTTAGTACCGCCAAAGCCGAAGCTGTTATTCAGCGCTGCACGCACCTGACGCTTTTTCGCTTGATGCGGGACCAAGTCTGCACCTTCGGTGCCTTCATCCGGATTGTCCAGATTGAGCGTCGGTGGCACAATCTGGTCGCGGATCGCAAGGATACAGAATACCGCTTCAACAGCGCCTGCACCGCCCAGCAGGTGACCGATGGCCGACTTGGTCGAGCTCATCGATGCTCCGCCCAGATCATCGCCCAATACGCGTTTCACCGCGCCCAACTCAATCGTATCGGCCATGGTCGATGTGCCATGCGCATTGACGTAATCGATGTCTGCCGGGGTCAGGCCAGCCTTGCGCAATGCCATTTCCATCGCGAGTTGCGCGCCCTTGCCCTCTGGGTGCGGTGCTGTGACGTGATAGGCATCACCCGAAAGGCCATAGCCAACCACTTCGGCGTAGATCTTCGCGCCGCGCGCCTTGGCGTGTTCATACTCTTCGAGCACAACCACACCCGCGCCTTCGCCCATCACAAACCCATCGCGATCCTTATCGTATGGGCGGCTCGCCTCGGTTGGGCGGTCATTCATGCTCATGTTGAGTGCGCGTGCTTGCGCAAAGCCTGCAACACCCAGCGGATTGATCGTGCTTTCCGCGCCGCCGGCCAGCATAATATCGGCATCGCCATCTTTGATCATGCGGGCTGCGTCGCCAATCGAGTGAGCGCCGGTTGAACAGGCGGTCACCACCGCGTGGTTCGGGCCCATCAGCCCGTATTTGATCGAAACCTGCCCGCTGATCAGGTTGATCAAGCGTCCATGGACAAAGTGCGGGCTCACACGGCCTGGGCCGCGTTCTTTCAGGACGATCGATTCGCTTTCAATACCCGGCAATCCACCGATGCCTGAACCGATCGAGCAGCCGGTGCGCATCTTGAGATCGTCATCCATCTCGGTCAGGCCTGCATCTTCCAGCGCCTGTCCTGCTGCATCGATCCCATAAACGATGAAAGGATCAACCTGACGCTGGACCTTGTGATCAACGCGTTTGTTCGGATCGAAACCGTCCGGATGATCCGCCGGCTTCACTTCGCAGGCGATCTGGCACTTCTGGTCAGACGCATCGAAACGCGTAATCGGCCCCGCCCCGCTCTTGCCAGCGATGAGATTGCTCCAGCTGGTCTGCACATCGCCGCCCAATGGGGTAACGAGGCCAAGACCGGTAACGACGACACGACGCATCGAATTCTCCGTACTTCAGCGAAACGCTGACAATTCAGTAGACCAGATAGCAACAGGCTCAACCCCTAGGGGGCCGAGCCTGTCAATAACCCGCTAAAACGTGGCCAAAGCCGCGCCGTGGCGGGGCAAAGACGAAAAGGCCTTAGCCCTTGTTGTCTTCGATGAATTTGGTTGCGTCACCAACGGTGCTGATTTTCTCAGCAGCGTCGTCAGGGATTTCAACGCCGAATTCTTCTTCGAACGCCATAACCAGTTCAACGATGTCCAGGCTGTCTGCGCCCAGATCGTCAATGAAGCTGGCTTCCTGAGTAACCTTGTCGCCTTCGACGCCAAGATGCTCGACAACAATTTTCTGCACGCGGTCGGCAGTATCGCTCATAGTGATCCCTCTGCTTATGGGGTTTAGAATTGGCTTTCGCCCTAATGAACGGCGCTGAATAGCGCAAGGGCTGTTCGCAATAGATGGTGGGACTAGGCCGATCTGTCAAACAGGCATAGCTATTCAATTGACGCATCTTGCGGGCTTGCAGAGGCTAGCGCAACCGCTGGCAGACTTAGCGATGCCAATTGTTCGCGCGCCAGAAACCGACTGTCCACACGTGCCATCCCGTTGCGAAAACGGTCTTTGTCGGATGCAAGCATCAATTGACCATACGCTTCAGCGGCGAGTTCCAGCTGGCCGTCCGCCTCGCGGCAAAGAGCAGCATTGTAGAGCGCGGAACGCTGGTATGGATTGCGAGAGAGGATATCTTCAAACGCGATGCATGCGCCGACCGGATCGGTCTTGGTCAGCTTGATGGCATTCTTGAAAGCTCGGCGGTCACTCCTCTCCAGCCCGCTGCGGCTTTCCAGGATGCGAATCCGGTCAAAACGCTGCTTCGGCGCCAGGTCCAGTCGCACTGCCCGCGCAAAGCGCGATATCATCGGTTTGATTATCGCTTCGGCTGATGGGATATAGGAGCTATCCGCGCAGTAACGTTCTGAATTTACGAAGCTATCCTGACGCTGATAAAGCGCGCCCTCATCTGAGAACAGTGCTACATCAGGCCGGAACTCGACGTGTAGGCGTCGGCACTCATAGACGGCCTTGACGCTTTCGACGCACTCTTTCTCGCCGTCTTCATGTTTGATCTTGCGCAGACAGCGGGTGCGCTCAATCTCTCCATCCGAAGCGTCGTAAACGCGTGAATTGGCAAAGCCGCGCAGCTCTGCATGGCCGGGTTGTGATCCTTCATTGTCGAAAGACGAAGGCACAATGCGAAAGTATTGCTCGCCATAGATTCGCGCCGAGCCAAGTTGATCCGCAAGCGCGTTTTCCAATGCGATACCTTCACGGCCGCGAATTGGCTCGATGGATATCTCCGTCACGCCACGCCCGCCATCAGTTCGCGCTGCATACACGCCCTCAACGGCCAGCTGCTCTGCCCGCACTGCGCCGCTTGACACAGCACAGGCCGCCACCAGCGAGAGAACCCATTTCGAAAACGCCATCACTCTTCCCCTTAGAAGGTCGAAGAGGTGATTTTATTCAGATAAATACAACCTAAGCTGAACAAATGGGCTGTGGGTCGCTTATTTCTGTTCCTTGGGCGGCTCAATCACACGCAAATGCAATTCACGCAGCGACTTCGGTTCTGCGGGGCTTGGCGCACCCATCAGCAGGTCTTCCGCCTTCTGGTTCATCGGGAACAGCGTGATCTCGCGCAAATTCTGCGCGCCGCAAAGCAGCATCACGATCCGATCGACGCCCGCAGCCATCCCGCCATGCGGCGGCGCGCCATACTGGAACGCGCGGTACATACCGCCAAAATCGCGCTCGACGTCTGCCTGTGAAAGGCCAACCAATTCAAACGCCTTCACCATGGTTTCAGGCTTGTGGTTACGGATAGAGCCCGATGCGAGTTCAAAGCCGTTGCAGACCAGATCATACTGGTAAGCCTTGATGGTCAGCGGGTCCTGCGTTTCGAGCGCTTCCATCCCGCCTTGCGGCATAGAGAACGGGTTGTGGCTGAAATCGACCTTCTTCTCGTCTTCGTCATATTCGTAGAACGGGAAATCGACGATCCATGCGAATGCAAAACGATTTGTGTCGATCAGCTCAAGAATTTCACCAACGCGGGTACGCGCTGCCCCGGCCAGTTTAGCCGCATCGGCTTCCTTGCTAGCAGCGAAGAACAGACCGTCATTTTCACCCAGACCCAGCTCTGCATAGAGCTCGGCCATGCGCTCAGGCCCGTGGTTCTTGGCAATCGGCCCACCAAATTCGCCGCCCTTGCGCGTTACATAGCCCAAGCCGGCAAAGCCTTCCTTGCGTGCCCAATCGTTCATATCGTCGAAGAACTTGCGGCTCTTCTCATGCGTGTTCGGCGCAGGGATCACACGGACGCGGCCACCGCCGCCCACGATCTTTTCGAACAGGCCAAAGCCGGACTTTTCGAAGTGGCTGGTCACATCGCTGATGATCAGCGGATTGCGCAAATCGGGCTTGTCCGTGCCGTATTTGATCATCGCTTCGGCATAAGGAATGCGCGGAAATTCGCCTGCTGGCGTCACATGCTTGCCTTCAGCGAAAGTTTCGAATGTGCCAGCGATCACCGGCTCCATAGTATCCCACACCTCTTCCTGAGTGACGAAGCTCATTTCCAGATCGAGCTGGTAGAATTCGCCCGGCAGGCGGTCAGCACGCGGATCTTCATCGCGGAAACACGGTGCGATTTGGAAATAGCGGTCGAAGCCAGAGACCATCAGCAGCTGCTTGTAGATCTGCGGCGCCTGGGGCAGCGCGTAGAATTTGCCCGCGTGGATTCGGCTGGGCACCAGGAAGTCACGCGCGCCCTCTGGCGAAGATGCGGTCAGGATTGGAGTCGAAAATTCATTAAAGCCGATCGCGTTCATCCGCTGGCGCAGGTCAGCCACAATCCGTGTGCGTTTCATCAGGTTTGTGTGCAGCGTTTCACGGCGCAGATCGAGGAAACGGTATTTCAGGCGGACGTCTTCCGGATATTCCTGCTCGCCGGCTACCGGCATAGGCAATTCTTCAGATGCGCTCTGCACGGTGATCGAACGCGCAAACACTTCAATCGCTCCGGTAGGCAGGTCTTTATTGACCGTCTCTGGAGTACGGGCCTTCACCTCGCCGTCGATCGTCACAACCGATTCGAGACGAAGCTTTTCAAGCACCGAAAGTGCAGGCGAATCTTCGTCCGCTACGATCTGCGTCATGCCGTAATGATCGCGCAGGTCGATAAACAAAACCCCGCCATGATCGCGTTTACGGTGGATCCAGCCCGATAAACGGACTGAATCGCCAACATTTTCCGCGGAAAGCTGTGCGCAGTTGTGGGTACGATAGGCGTGCATCTAAAATCTTGTCCTGTTCGGGTGTATGCGGCTAAGGGCGCGCGCAAAGAATAAGCACGATGACCTCTAGCGGTTTCAAGCGCGCGCTAACAGGGGATGAGGGTGCTTTTGTCAAGGCTGACCTCACTAACTGGACTAAGTGTCCGAGAGCGGTACTCCGCTCAACGAAAAGAAATGATGCATGAAAATACATGATCTGATTACCACAACCGACGCTTTGGCAGACTTATGCGAGCGTCTTTCCAAATCCGAATTTGTTACCGTCGATACCGAATTCATGCGCGAGAACACCTATTGGCCAGAGCTTTGCCTGGTCCAGATCGCGAATGACAAAGAGGCCGCTGCGATCGATCCCTTGGCCGATGGCATCGACTTGCAGCCGCTGCTGGATCTGCTAACCGAGAATGAGGACGTTCTGAAAGTCTTCCATGCCGGCGGGCAGGATGTCGAGATTATCGTCAATCTGACCGGCAAGACCCCGCATCCCATATTCGACACTCAAATCGCTATGATGGCGATCAGTCAGAGCGAACAAATCGGCTATGCCAATCTGGTCGAAAGCTGGCTCAGCATTACGATTGATAAGGGCGCGCGCTTTACCGACTGGAGCCGCCGCCCGCTGACCGACCGTCAGATCGAGTACGCGATCGGGGATGTCACACATCTCTCGGAAATCTTCCCCGAGATTCTGAAGAAACTTGTGAAAACAGGTCGCGGCGCGTGGCTCGACGCGGAAATGGAAAAGCTCGCGGAGGTTTCCAACTACGTCACAGACCCCGACCTGGCATGGCGCCGGATTCGTTCGCAAGGCCGCAATCCGCAGGTGCTCGGGCGGTTGAAAGCGCTTGCCGCATGGCGCGAAAGCGAAGCGCAACACAAGAACATCCCGCGCGGTCGCATCATGCGCGACGAAACACTGGCAGACATCGCAAGCCATCCACCCAAGCAGCAGAAAGACCTTGCGAAGGTTCGCGGGCTGTCGGCGGCATGGCGGGAAAACGACATCGGCAAGCGATTGATGAAGGTGATCGAGAAGGCCGGACCGCTCGACAAAGACGAAATGCCCGAGAAGATGAAGCGCGGCGCGCCGCTTGGCAAAGAGGGAGCCCTGGTTGCCGATTTGCTCAAGCTGCTGCTCAAGATTCGCGCGCGAGAAATTGATGTCGCGGCGCGATTGCTGACAAAAGCTGACGAGATGGAGGCGCTGGCCGCTGGAATCCGCGAACTGCCTGTATTGAATGGGTGGCGATATGACGTTTTCGGCCGTGACGCTCTCGAACTGGTGGAAGGTAAGCTCGCTTTCGCCGTGAAGGACGGCAAACTCACCATGACGCATATCGACGATATGCAAGCAGCGATGGAAGAATCGCTCGCGGCTGAGTGAGGGCGCACCTCAATTATCATTGCCAGCAGAGGCCGGGCTTTCCAGCCCAATTGCGGTCATTGATCAACACCGTTTATCAGCGCGGATGCGGGGCTGAATAAGGTACTGGTTTGTTTTCCTACTTGCTGCATTGAGGGCTAGACACCGTGTCATGCCCGCCCGCCAATTCCTCTCCGCACCCGCCACAGGGTCACACTCAGCACCCGCGCATTCACACAATGGCGTTTTCCGCCCTTGGACAGTGTTCCATGTGTTCCATCCTGTAGGGCTTTGCGACCGTGCGGCGGCGGGCTAAGGGCTTAGCGATGTCAACTTACCTCCCCACCATCAAGCAGCTGCAATATCTGGTCGCGCTGCACGAGCACGGGCATTTCGGGCGCGCGGCGGAAAGCTGTTTCGTATCTCAATCAACCTTGTCGGCCGGATTGCGCGAGCTGGAATCCTTGCTTGGGGTAACGCTGGTCGAGCGCAGTCGCCGGGTGGTGCGTTTTACTGCTTTGGGAGAGCAGGTGGTGGCCAAGGCACACAGGCTGCTGCGCGAAGCAGAGGAATTGTCCGATCTGGTGCAGGCATCGGGAAAGCCGTTGACGGGGACCATCCGGATGAGCGTGATCCCCACAATCGCGCCCTTCATGCTGCCAAAGATCCTGCCGCGCCTGCGCAGCGAACGCCCTGAGCTAAAACTTCTGCTGCGCGAAGAAACGAGCCAGGACGCTGTCGAATCGCTGCATCACGGCAGGGTTGATTGCGTGCTGCTGGCTTTGCCTTTCGCGACCGGCGAGGTGGAGATGGCGCATATTGCCGATGATCGCCTGTTCGTGGCGTTCCCAAAGGATGATCCAAGAGACCCGCCGGAGACAGTATCAGCGAGTATGATTGACACCATGACATCCGGAGGGCGCTTGCTGTTGCTGGAGGATGGTCACTGTCTAAAGGAACACGCGCTGGCCGCCTGCAATCGGCCTGAATTGCGCGCATCGGCCACGATGATCGGCACGTCACTGCACACGCTGGTGCAGATGGTGAACAATGATCTGGGGCTAACGATGCTGCCAGAGATGGCTCTGGATGCCGGTATTTTGGGAGGAACAGATGTTGTTGCGCGGCCGCTCAAGAACAAGAGCGCCAAGCGGGAGATTGCGCTGATCTGGCGCAAGAATAGCCCCCGTGCGGAGGAATTCGAGTTGTTGGCAGAGGAACTGAGAGCGGGTTAGGCGTTCACCGGAACCGGTTTGAGCAGCTTCTCGTCCGCGAACTTCTGAATCTTTCTCGCTGCGATCAGCGGTAGCTCCACTGACAAGGCGATACCGACGAGCGAACAGAAACCAACCCAGATCGCCATCCACGAACCGCCCGCCTGATACATGTCGTAAAGCACCGGCACAGCCAGGATTGCTCCACGCACCTCATTGAAGATCAAGGCAATCCAGCCGACCTTCAGAAATGCCGCGAGCAGGGTTGAAAGCGTTGCGCTCATGAGGCCTGACTAGGCCCCAAATATTGAGAATAGGTTGACGCGGCATTCACCAATGCACGCGCCGCCTCAATTCACATCAATCCATATGTTTAAGGCCAACCCTCAGATAGTCCCAGCCGGTCATCACTGTTAGAATGGCTGCAGCCCATAGTGTGATCAGCCCGACCGTATGCGGAACATTCGCCAGCACATCGACAATCATCACATTCCATTGCGGCAGCCCCTGCCCCAATATCAGCGCGCCCAACCCAATTATCTGGAATGTCGTCTTCCACTTGGCGAGCTTCGTGACGGGAACGGAGACTTGCAGACCACCAAGAAATTCGCGCAGGCCCGAGACCGTGATCTCACGAACGAGAATGATCAATCCAGCGATTACATGCAGATCGCCCACATATGGTCCGGTCAAAATGCCCTTTGCTGTCAGCACGAGAATGACAGACGCGACCATAATCTTGTCCGCAATCGGATCGAGAAAGACGCCCAGCTTGGACACCGTACCGCTTGATCGCGCGAGGTAGCCGTCGAAATAGTCCGTAATCCCCATCAGGCTGTAAAGGCCGAATGCCAGCAAATAGCCGAGCTCCCAACCCGGCCACCACAAAAGAAAGGCCAATAGCGGCACGGCACAGATGCGCGAGAGTGTGAGGATGTTCGGCAAAGTAAGCATCGATTTCACCCCTAGCGCGAAGGTGCGTTGGGAAAAAGCCGGAGTTTCAGGCTTGTTCACGGCTACGCCCACCCCTAGGGTCCGCAATAGGGAGCAGCTACAGGGCAGATGATTTGACTACTTCAACCCATTTGCTGCGTCGCAGCCGTTTTCTGCCGCTGTTTTGCACACAGCTGTTCAACGCGTTCAATGACAATCTCTACAAGACCGCGATGGTCCTGTTCGTGGTCTATACCGTCTATAATGACGAGAGCGCGGAAGGTATTTTCAGCGGCGTCGCGTCATTTCTGTTCATCCTGCCATTCTTTCTTCTGTCCGCGCTAGCGGGGCAGCTGGCTGACATGCGCGACAAGGCAAAGATCATCCGCACAGTCAAAATGTGCGAAATCGGGTTGATGATCATCGGCGCATCCGGGCTTTATCTGGCGTGGAAAGGGATCGCTGTCGACACAGTCGCTATCCCGCTGATGTTGCTCGCTCTGCTTTTGACAGGAGTGCAATCCACCTTCCTTGGCCCGATCAAATACGCAATCCTGCCACAGCATCTGAAAAAGGATGAAGTGTTGGCCGGGACAGGTCTGGTGGAGGCTGGCACATATATCGCGATTTTGGCGGGCACGATTTTGGCAGGCTGGATTCCGGTTGAATGGGCCGCTGGCGGTATCATTCTGACCTCCGTGCTTGGCTATCTCACCAGCCGTTCGATCCCGGACGCACCGGCGCAAGGCAAGGTGGAAAAGCTTGACCGACACATCATCCGTGCATCGATCAACCTGATCCGCAATGTAATGCTGGACCGGCAGATCTTTTACGCAATCATCGCGATCAGCTTCTTCTGGACGATCGGCGCAGTGCTGTTCATCCAGTTTCCTCCGCTCGCCAAGAATACATTGATGGCAAGCAAAGAGGTCGCGAGCCTGTTTCTCGTGATCTTCTCTGTCGGAATTGCGATCGGTTCGGTTTCGATCAACGCGCTGCTGAAGGGCGAGGTGTCGGCCCGCTACTCACCAATCTCCGTGGTCATAATGGGCGCATTTGTCGTCGCGTTCTATTTCGTGTGCCGCTTATGGCAATCCTACGAAATAACCGAGATTATGGGTGTGACCGAGTTCTTAGCCTGGCCGCTGGCAAGTTTGATCATGCTCACCTTGATAGGCATCGCAATCGCAGGCGGCATGTTTGTGGTGCCGCTCTATGCGTTCCTGACGACGCGCTGCGCGCCGGATCAAGCCGCACGCACCATCGCTGCGAACAATATCGTCAACTCCGGATCCATGGTTGCAGGGTCGCTCGTTGCGATGGCGCTTAGCGCAATCGGCGTGCCTGTGGTGGAGCAATTGCTGCTCAGCGCGGGAATGTGTCTGGTTTCGGCGTGGCTGGGCCACCGTTTGCACCAGGCAGAGCTGGACGAAGGGCAAAGCCCTGCCTGATCAGGCGACAAAGACCAATACTGCTGCAAAGACAGAGAAATATACAGTTGCAAAGCCGCGCACATCATCGCAGGTCAGCTTCCACAAGACGTCAGCCGGAGCCTCATATTCATTGCTGCGTACATGAGCAGGCAGGCTTGCCCGGAACGGGTGGCGCGCTTGCTCGTCGGTCAGGACCAATGCTCTCTTCATGGATCAGAGTCTTAACCCGATACTAACCATCGTGCGCGGCAGAAATCCTGACTGTCGCAGAGCGGGACATTAAGCATGTGTGTTCATGCTGAGCTGTGGATGATTGCCTCTTGAGCGTACCAAAGCTAAGCGGCGAACCATGACAACACGCACAACACCTGACGCAGCAAAACTGCTGGTCGATTGCCTTGCAGAACAAGGCGCGGACCGTATTTTCACAGTTCCGGGCGAAAGCTTCCTGCAGGTGCTCGATGCGCTGCATGGCCGCGAAGACATTGATGTCGTCACTTGCCGGCAAGAAGGCGGTGTCAGTTTCATGGCTTGCGCGGATGGAGCCATGACCGGCCGCCCCGGTATCGCCTTCGTAACGCGCGGTCCCGGAGCAACCAATGCCAGCATTGGGGTGCATGTTGCGCATCAGGATTCGCAGCCGATGATCATGTTTGTGGGCGATGTGGCGCGCGACATGCACGAACGTGAAGGATTTCAGGAAGTCGATTTTCCTGCGTTCTTCGGCCCGATCTGCAAATGGGCAGCGCGGATCGACAATGCTGACCGGATTCCGGAATTTGTTTCGCGAGCCTATGCGACCGCAATCTCGGGGCGTCCGGGGCCAGTTGTATTGGCTCTGCCTGAGGACATGCTGGACGATGCGACCTCCGCATCCCCTCGCCCGTTCGTCGTACGGCCGCCGCAAGCGGCCTGTCCCGATGCGATGCAAACACTGATGGCAATGATAGCAGATGCGGCCAGCCCCATTGCGATTATCGGCGGTGCGGGCTGGAATCCGAAAGCGCGCGAACACTTCCAGCAATTCGCTGAACGGAACGGGCTTCCCGTCGCGACTGCTTTTCGGCGTCAGGACGCTATCTCTCCTTCATCGCCGGTTTATGCGGGCAAT
The DNA here is from genome assembly GCF_913057185.1 of uncultured Altererythrobacter sp. Lineage (NCBI taxonomy): Bacteria > Pseudomonadati > Pseudomonadota > Alphaproteobacteria > Sphingomonadales > Erythrobacteraceae > Altererythrobacter > uncultured Altererythrobacter sp. Next base: position 271,764 of record NZ_CAJXNK010000002.1, on the reverse strand, counting down.
CTGGGCTATGGCCCCAATCCGAAACTGGTTGAGCGCGTAAAGCAGGCCGATCTGGTGATCGCAGTGGGTGCGCGGCTTGGTGAAGCAACCACTGATGGTTACACTTTCCCGGAGCTTGATCGCGCCGAGCAATTGCTGGTGCATATTCATCCAGACCCCGAAGAACTGCACCGTGTCTACCGCACCGATCTCGCGATCTGTTGCGCAATGGATGAATTCGCTGAAACTGCTGCCTTGTGGGAAGACAATTCCATCCTGTCTTTCGACGCAGGCGCTGAAGCTCACGCAGAATGGGAGGCTTGGGCCACCCCTCAGCCGAACGATTTCGCGCTCGACATGGGGCAAGCGGTTGCATTCATGCGCGAAACCCTGCCGTCTGACAGCATCATCTGCAATGGTGCGGGTAACTTCTCAGGCTGGTGGCACCGCTACTGGCGGTATGAGGGTTTCCCGACGCAACTCGCCCCCACTGCCGGCGCAATGGGCTACGGCGTCCCTGCTGCCGTTGCCGCTGCGCAGCGCCACCCGGACCGCACGGTGGTTGCGTTGGCCGGTGACGGTGACTTTCTGATGAATGGTCAGGAATTGGCGACAGCCGCACAGCATGGGTGCGACATGATCGTGTTGGTCATAGATAATAGTGCCTATGGCACGATCCGCATGCATCAGGAGCGTGAATTCCCCGAACGCGTTTCAGCAACAGAACTTGCCAACCCGGATTTCGCGGCGCTCGGCGCAGCGTTCGGGGCTTGGAGTGCGCGGGCTGAAACAACCGATCAGTTCAAGCAAGCTCTTACTGAAGCGAATACTCGCAAGGGATTACGGATGATCCATTGCAAGATTGACGTTGAACAATTGGCCGCAAGCGGAGCGACGATTAGCGGGCTTCGCAAGCGGTAACACGCGGGCTTTGAACCTCGCCTGACAGGCCCCCGCCCATCTCAAGGATAGTGTCCCACTCTGCCTTGGTCAGCTCTGCCACTGACAATCGCCCAAGTCGGATAAGCTCGCATTCCGCCAGTTTGGGCTCGGCCTTGATCTGCTTCAGCGTCACCGGCCGATTGAGCTTCGATTTGGGCTTGATCTTTACCGCCGCCCATTTGCCTTCTGGATCTGTCGGATCGAGGATGCCTTCCACGCTAATCGTCGCAACGCCTACAATTTCCAGCCCTTCGCGCGAGTGGTAGAAAAAGGCTTCCTCGCCAACTTTCATCGCAGCCAGATTATTCTTTGCGCGATGGTTGCGGACACCATCCCATAGGCCTTCCTTTTCGGCCACAAGATCGTCCCAACTGTATTTGAAGGGTTCCGATTTCATCAGCCAATAGCGTGCCAAATTCTTTCTCCAAACTGGATTGGTAAACTTTGATAGCCCTACGCAAGCCACGCTTCGGTTTCCACCCCGGCTGCGATGAGAAGTCACAATTAACCCGATTTTTAATCATCGGCGTCATACGTAATGCGAGTTAGTCCGTAGGATTGAGGGCAGCGCCGACAAGGCCTGTAAGACGCAAGAGTGGCTGAAGACGACAACCAGCAAAAGCTAGGCAAAGCCGAGCGCGACATCGTAGCGCTGGGAATTGCAGCGGCAGCGATCATCCTTTTTGTTGTGACGGGCAGCTCGGTTCTGCCGCTTGTTGCCGCATCGATCATGGGCACCGGAGCCGCGCCGGACAATCTGCTGGTCAATGCCATGTTGCTCAACATTGCGCTGATGATTTTCGGATGGCGGCGTTATCGCGATCTCACAAGCGAGATTGCGGTGCGGAAGCAGGCTGAAGAAATTGCGCGCAAACTGGCTGAAACAGACCCCCTGACCAACTGCCTGAACCGCAGAAGTATTGGGAGCGCGACCGAGAAGTTGCGCCGCATGGCCAATGCACGCGGTCAAGCCACCGCGTTTGTAATGATCGATCTGGACAACTTCAAACAGGTCAATGACATGAATGGCCATGGCATGGGCGACAAGGTGTTGACGGTAATGGCAAAGCGCTTGCGCGATGCAGTGCCGGACACGTCACCTGTAGCGCGACTGGGTGGAGACGAGTTTGCGTTCGCAATGTCATACTCGCCTGATCACCCTGAGAAAGTTGATGAGCTGATTGCCGTCTTGTTTGAAAAAGTATCTGGCAAGGTCGAGATCGAAGGGTCCAGCGTGGATACGACAATGTCGATCGGCATCTCTACTGACCACGATTTGAAAGGCAAGGCCGCGGGGATCGAGGACAGCGAAAATCTGATACACCATGCTGACATCGCGATGTATCAGGCAAAGAAGAACGGAAAGAACCGCTATTTCTGGTTCGAACCTACGATGGAGAATGAGCTACGCTTCCGCAATGAGCTGGAGAATGGCATTCGTCGCGGGTTGAAACGAGGCGAATTCGTCCCGTTCTACGAGCAGCAGGTTGACATTTCGACTGGCGAATTGGTCGGGTTCGAAATGCTGGCGCGCTGGAAATCGCCTGAGCTTGGCCTGGTCAATCCGGACGTATTCATCCCGATTGCGGAAGAGATCGGCGTCATTGCCGAGATGTCCGAGCAGTTGATGGTTCAGGCATTCACTGATGCTCAGGCCTGGGATTCCAGCCTGACCCTGTCAGTCAATATCTCGCCAGTTCAACTGCGTGATCCGTGGTTCTCACAGCGGCTGCTGAAGCTGTTGATTGAGAACAATTTCCCGGCACACCGCTTGGAAATCGAAGTCACTGAAACCTGTCTGCATGAGAATCTGGGACTGGTGAAATCGATGATCGCCAGCCTGCGCAACCAGGGTGTTCGAGTAAGCCTTGATGATTTCGGCGCCGGATACTCCAGCCTTTCGCAATTGCGCAGCTTGCCGCTTGACCGGATCAAGATCGATCGCAGCTTTGTCAGCGAGCTCCGCAACAAGGACAGCAGCAAGATCGTCGACGCGATCATCTCACTAGGTGACGGGTTGCAGATGCCGATCACGGCGGAAGGTATCGAGAACGAAGACATTCTCGCGCAGCTTCGCGAAATGGGCGAGCTAAAGGGGCAAGGATATCACTATGGCCGTCCGGAGGATGGATCCCAGATGCTTGAGCGATTGGCAGAGAACGGCAAGCTCGCGAAGACCCCTCCGGTCGTGACAAAGACCGCTACTGAGGCCGTTGACGAAATCGACGCAGCACAAGAGCAACGCCGCGCATAAGTCGCAACCGACTCGACAAATACTGGACGCAGACGCGCCCGCCGCATAGAGCGCGTTTCGCTATGCGAGTTGATTTCACCAAGATGCACGGGCTCGGAAATGACTTTGTGATCCTAGATGGTCGCAAAGAAGCTCTGCCTGTCTTGGATACTGTCACCGCCGCTGCGATCGCGGATCGCCGCAAGGGGATTGGCTGCGATCAACTCATCCTGCTGGAAAACTGTGATCAGGGTGACGCGGATTTCCGCATGCGGATATTCAATTCAGATGGCGGCGAAGTGGAAGCATGCGGCAATGCCGCCCGTGCCGTGGCGCTGTTGCATGGAGTGTCGGCAAAAGTTTTGACTGACGGCGCCGTCATATCGCTGGAACCAACTGATGGCGGCGCAACCGTCGATATGGGTGAACCTCGCTTCGATTGGCAATCGATACCGCTCGACTATGCAATGGATACAGCCTCGATGCCGGTCAGTTGGGGGCCGCTATGCAACCCGATTGCCGTCAATGTTGGCAATCCGCATGTGATTTTCTTTGTCGGCGATACGGATGCGATCGACCTTGGCAATATCGGCCTTGAGATCGAACATGATCCTTTATTCCCCGAGCGGGTCAATGTGAATGTCGCCACAGTGCAGTCCAAAGAGCGGATCAAGCTAAACGTTTGGGAACGCGGCGCCGGCTTGACGCGAGCATGCGGCACAGGTGCTTGCGCGACGGCAGTGGGTGCCATGAGGCGTGGCTTGGTAGAGCGCAAAGTAATGGTCGAATTGCCCGGAGGGGCGCTTCAAATAAAATGGACTGATGACAACCGCATCCTAATGAGCGGCCCAGCCACCGAAAGCTTTCGCGGCAGCTTTGAATGGTCGGACTACGCGGACGGCGAATGATGAGCGGGCCAGAGCTGATCACATTGGGCTGCCGCCTGAATATCGCCGAAAGCGAACGCATGCGCGGTATGCTTTCCGGCGAAGACAATCTGGTGGTGATCAATAGCTGTGCGGTAACTTCCGAAGCGGTCCGTCAGACGCGCCAGGCTATTCGCAAGGCGCGGAAGGCGCGGCCCGATGCGCGGCTGTTGGTCACGGGTTGCGCGGCGGATATCGAGCGCGAGCAGATCGCAGACATGCCTGAGGTAGATGGGCTGATTGCCAACCAGGCAAAGCTTGATCCGCGCGCATGGAATGTGCCGATGGAGGTACCTCCTCTACCGCCAACCCGCACGCGCGCCTTTATCGCGATCCAAAACGGATGTGACCATGCCTGTACCTTTTGCGTGATTCCGCAAGGGCGCGGGCAAAGCCGTTCGATGACCGTCGATGCGGTCAAACGCGAGGTCGAGCAACATCTGGCGCTCGGCGCGCAAGAGGTCGTGCTGACGGGTGTCGACGTGACAAGCTGGGGCTATGACCTGCCCGATAAGCCGCCGCTCGGTGCAATGGTGGGAGAGATTCTGGATGCTTTTCCAGAGCTGCAACGCTTGCGCATGTCCTCGCTCGACGGAATCGAAATTGACGAACAGTTGTTCGAGCTTTTCGCCAGCGAGCGTCGATTGATGCCCCATCTCCATCTCTCACTGCAGCATGGGCATGATTTGATCCTCAAGCGCATGAAACGCAGGCATTTGCGGAATGACGCAGTGGATTTGGTCGCTAAGCTCAAGCGACGCCGTCCGGAGATCGCGATTGGCGCTGACCTGATCGCGGGTTTCCCGACCGAAACCGAAGAACACCACCAGGCGAACCTTTCCATTATCCGTGAATGCGACATCGTGCACGGGCACATCTTCCCCTATTCGCCCCGCCCCGGCACACCCGCGGCGCGCATGCCGCAGCTGGATCGTTCCGCCATCAAGGCACGCGCGAGCGAACTACGCGCGGCAGTCATCGACATGCGCAGCCAATGGTTGCAATCGCTCGTGGGCAAACAGCTTTCTGTCCTCGCCGAACGCGACGGTACGGGCTATGCGCCGAACTTCGCGCGAGTTTCAGTGCCGCAAGGCATTGCGGCGGGGCAAATCGCCACCATCTCGCCTGACGAAGTGATTGAGGGAATGCTCGTATGAGCGAGGCGGAAGCCCCGAAAAAGAGCTGGAGCGAGCGTCTGTTTGGCGGCTTTCGCAAAACCTCTGACCGGTTGAGCGAGAACCTGACCACAGTGGTTAGCACGGCCAAGCTGGACGATGCGACGCTGGACGATGTCGAAGACGCGCTGATTATGTCAGATCTCGGTCCGTCGGCAGCCGCACGCATTCGCGAGCGCTTGCGTGAAAAACGCTTCGGCCTTGAAATCAGCGAGCGCGAGTTGAAAGAAGCCGTAGCGGAGGAGATCGCAGAGATCCTGCGCCCAGTGGCCAAGCCGCTTGAGATCACAGCCTTCCCACGCCCGCAAGTGTTGCTGGTTATCGGCGTCAACGGGTCAGGCAAAACAACCACCATCGCCAAGCTCGCGCATCTGCTTCAGGAAGATGATTACGGCGTGATGCTGGCCGCAGGCGATACTTTCCGCGCCGCTGCGATCGGACAACTCGCCACATGGGCAGAGCGTGTGGGTGTGCCGATTATTCGCGGCCCCGAGGGCGGGGATCCGGCGAGCATCGTTTTTGACGCGGTCAAAGCCGCAACTGACACTGGTATTGATGCATTGATCGTCGACACTGCCGGGCGGCTCCAGAACAAACGCGAGCTGATGGATGAGCTTGCGAAGATCCGCAAAGTCCTCGGACGGCTCAATCCGGAAGCCCCGCATGATGTCATACTCGTGCTTGATGCCACCAACGGCCAGAACGCGCTCGCCCAAATCGACGTGTTCAAGGAAGTGGCTGGGGTGACGGGCCTCATCATGACCAAGCTCGATGGCACCGCGCGCGGCGGTGTGCTGGTCGCCGCAGCTGAGCAATACGGCCTGCCGATACATGCTATCGGCGTAGGCGAGAAAATTGACGATTTGCGTCCGTTCGATCCCGATCTGGTCGCCAAAGTTATTGCAGGGGTGGCGTAATGTCCGAACAGAGAAGCGCGCCCGCCAAGAAGGGTTCTGGCTGGCTCAATGTCCTGGTCGATTATGGCCCACTGCTGGTGTTCCTTGGTGTCTATCGCTGGAATGCGCCTGCAGAGGCAAACCCGGCCGACGAAATTCTCGCGATCATCTACGGCACCATGGCCTTCATGGCCGCCGCCGTAGTGGCGCTGATCACTTCCAAATGGCGGCTTGGCAAAGTCTCCCCCATGCTGTGGTTTTCAACCGCGCTGATCGTGGGATTTGGCGCGCTGACGATATTCTTTGGCGATCCGGTGTTTGTCCAAACAAAGCCGACGATCATCTACGGCGTCTTGGGTGTCGCATTGCTGATCGGGGTCTGGCGCGGGCGGGCTCTGCTGCAGATATTGCTCGAAGCCGCCTTCGAAGGGCTGACCCATGAGGGCTGGCTTAAGCTTTCGCGCAATTGGGGCATTTTCTTCCTGGCTTTGGCAGCGCTAAACGAAGGATTGCGCGCAAATCTCAGCTTTGAAAGCTGGCTCTGGGCCAAGCTATGGGTGTTCTTACCTCTCACATTCCTGTTCACTTTCAGCCAGATACCCATGCTGCTCAAGAACGGGCTGTCATTGGATGATGGCGACGAAGACGCGGAAACTCCTCCACCAGCGAGTTAATCGCGCTCTTGCCATTTTTGTGTCAATCTGCGCAGTGTCCGCGCGTAGCGGGGATTGGCTGACCATTGCCCCCGCGAAAGCTCATAAGGGGGAGTATAATGGCAAAACTTTTTGGAAATCTTCATCTGGTGCTGGCGATTGGTCTCGTCTCAGCATTCGCACTCATGTTCGGCTTTGCAGATTCGGTTGCGATTGACGGAAACTCGATCGGGCGTTGGCTGCACCTATTCTTCGGCGTGCTATGGATCGGCCTGCTGTACTATTTCAACTTCGTACAGGTACCCGGAATGCCCAAGATCGCGGACGAGCATAAGCCGGCTGTGACGAAGACAATCGCACCAAGCGCATTGTTCTTCTTCCGCTGGGCGGCTCTGCTGACCGTGGTGACCGGTCTGTGGATCGCGATGATCAATGGCTACATGGTCAACGCGTTGACCTTCGCCGGAAACTCGTACGAAAACCTGATCGGTGCCGGCATGTGGATGGCGCTGATCATGGCGTTCAACGTGTGGTTCATCATTTGGCCAGCGCAGAAGAAAGTGCTCGGCATTGTCGAGGCAAGCGCTGACGAGAAAGCCGCTGCTGCACCGCGCGCACTTATCGCCAGCCGTCTCAACACGCTGCTGTCATTCCCGATGATGTATGCGATGGTGAGCGCAAATCTGGGCTAACGCCCGGCGATCACTCACTACGAATAACGAAGGGCGCTGCGGGAAACCGTGGCGCCTTTTCTATGTCTGATTATAGAGTGCAAAGCGGACACTACTGATCCCGTGCACCCTGAATATTGGTAACGGCCTTCTGCCAGTCGCGCCACGACGCGGGGTCGCCCGGCATTTGATTAGACCAAATTTCGCGGCTCAAGTCTGACATAAGGATTGCGATGTCATCCGATAACTTGCCTCTTCTCTCCCAATAACTGTTTAGAAACCAAACCATCGCGTCATATGCTTCAAGTTCGTTCAGAGTGCGGAGTTTGTCTGCCGGAAAATCAGTCATGCCACCATGTTACTTGAATATTGCCAACGTCCGCAAATGGGTCGTTAGCGGACCTTAAATCTCTACCTGGCTACCCAGCTCCACCACGCGGTTGGTGGGCAGTTTGAAGAAATCCATCGCAGTCGCCGAGTTTCGTAGCATCCAGGCAAAAATCTTCTCGCGCCAGATCGGCATGCCCGGCTTGTCAGACGGAAGCAGCGTCTGCCGGCTCAAGAAGAAGCTCGTCTGCATCATGTCAAACTCGCCGCCGCACTGCTCCATCTGCTTCAAGCCCGCTGGAACGTCGGTTTTCTCCATGAAACCATAGTGCAGGATGGCGCGATAGAAGCCGTCACCTATATCGTGATATTCACAGCGTTCGCCCGGATCGACATAGGGCACTTCCTCGATATTGACCGTCAGGATCACCACGCGTTCATGTAGCACCTTGTTGTGCTTGATATTGTGCAGCAGCGCGGACGGTACGCCGTTGGTGCTCGAGGCCATAAAGATCGCCGTACCAGGCACCCGCACCGCAGAGTTCTTAGCTGACTTGGCAAAGATCTCCATAGGCAGGCCGCCCTCGGCCATCTGTGCGCGCATCAGCTTGCGCCCGCGCGCCCAGGTCGTCAGCAACGTAAAGGCAATGAAACCGACCATCAATGGGAACCAGCCCCCATCGGGAACTTTGGTGAGGTTTGCCGCGAAATAAGCACCATCCACGATCAGGAACAGGGCGACTACGGGGCCCGCGTACCACCACTTCCATTTCCATACCCCGACCAGCAATACCGCCATCAGCAGCGTATCGATCGTGACTGCACCGGTCACCGCAATACCGTAGGCGCTGGCGAGAGCGGACGAACTCTGGAACGTCAGCACGAGGATGATAACCGCCACCATCAGCGCCCAGTTCACGACCGGAATGTAGATCTGGCCGCCTTCCGTTTCGCTGGTGTGGCGCACATTCAAACGCGGCATGAAGCCCATCTGGATCGCCTGGTGGGTGATGGAGAACGCACCGGAGATAACCGCCTGGCTGGCGATGAAGGTGGCGACAGTTGCCAGGATCACCAATGGCAAGCGCCATTCTTCGCTGGCGAGCAGGAAGAACGGATTGCGCACCACTTCTGCGGCCTGTTCAGGCGGCAAGCCTGCGATCATCGCGCCTTGCCCGAAGTAGTTGAGCAGCAGGCACGGCATCACAAAACCGAACCAGCTCAAGCGCATCGGACCGCGCCCGAAATGGCCCATGTCCGAATAGAGCGCTTCAGAGCCTGTCACCGCGAGCACCACCGCGCCAAGCGCCAGGAACGCCACCACGCCGTCTGTCACGAAAAACATCACCGCATAATAGGGGTTGAGCGCCCACAGAATGTCGGGGTTCTGGACTATCTGCCATCCGCCCAGGCCGGCAATAACCGTGAAATAGACGATCATAACGGGCGCAAACAGCGCGCCTACCTTGGCGGTCCCGCGTGCTTGCAACATGAACAGGAACACCAGCAAACCCAGCGCAATCGGGATAACAAACGGCTGTAGTCCAGCGTCAACCACGGTCAGACCTTCGACCGCTGACAAGACCGAGATCGCAGGCGTAATCATACTGTCGCCGTAGAACAGCGATGTCGCAAACACCCCAAGCAGAACGACCAACCAGCCGTAGCTTGACTTGCCGATATGCCGCGAAAGCAAAGCGACCAGTGCGAGCGAACCGCCCTGCCCCTTGTTATCGGCCCGCATCAGGATGGTGACATACTGGATCGCCACAACCAGCAGCATGGACCAGAATATCAGGCTGACGACCCCCAGCACATGCATCCGGTCAATTGCAATATTGGCCGTACCGGCAAATGTCTCACGAAAGGCGTAAAGCGGGCTGGTACCGATATCGCCAAAAACGATACCGATAGCGCCCACAGCCAGCGCGGTTTTGGACGCACTGTGTGACTTTCCACCCGTTGGTGGCTGATGTGCTGGCGCTGCTGCTTCGCTCATATCAAACGGATTTCCCGCTTTCCCGGTACTGCCCTCACGAGCCTGACTCGCGATCCCGAACATGCCCCCTGTGGCACAAGGCGGCGGCGCTTAGCACTGCGCTTCGCCCCCTGCAAGCCGCTGCGCGCTACTCTTCGACCACCTGCGCGCGTTGTTCAGCGGCATCTTGCGCTTCCATCATACGCCGCATGCTGTCCATTTGCGCTATCAACTGGTCCAATCCGGCCAAGCGAAACTCCAGATCTTGCCGCCAGGGCGCATCTTCCGGGCTGCGCTCCAGCAGTTCGGCCCACACGCGCCGCGCATCTTCTGGCTGTCCTGATCGCAGAAACGCCATACCCAGAAAATAGCCCGCGCCGGGATGCTCCGGGAAGGCTTCCTGCGCCTTGCTGAACGCGGCAATTGCGGGCGGCGTTACCTGACCCTCAGCATGTTCGACCAAAGCAATCGCCAATGCGAGCCAGGTTTCTGCGTCATTAGGATAATCCTTAATCGCATTGCGCAAGAAACCAGCCGCTTCCTCATACCGGCCTTGGCGCGCATAACCATCTGACGTCACCAGATGGCTCGGAGGCGGCGAACCATCATCGAATAGGCTACGCCGCGCTTGCACCAGTTGCTCGCCTGAGCGCATTTGCTCTGCGCCTGCCGCCTTGGGTGCTGCGGGCTTTCCTGGAGAGCCGAACGTTCCATATCCGGCCAGGCCGAATATCAGCACCGCCGCGAACAACATCCAACCTTGCTTCGGCAGCCGCAAGACCAGAATTGCAGTCAACATCGCGGCTATACCAAGCAGTAAAATGGGCATCCAGGCCATCAATCATCGCCCTCGTCGAGAATCTGGTCCAGTCCGCCGACCGATTTACGGCCGATCCGCCGCCACAGAATTGCGCCTGCGACTAGCAAGAGCAGCAGGGGGATTGCGAACAAAGGCCAAGTCGAACTCGTCACACGCGGCGCATAGCTGACATAGTCACCATAGCGATCGATCAACCACTGGCGGATTTCTTCGGGTTCCTGACCCGCCGCGATTCGTGTGCGCACCTGATGGCGCATATCGCCCGCCATTGGGGCATCGCTGTCTGCAATCGACTGGCTTTGGCATTTCAGGCAACGCAGGGATTCCATCAGCGCGACCGCCTCGGCTTCCTGCGCGGGGTCTTCCAACTGTGTGTAGGCATAGGGCGCAGGCGGCAAGTCATCCTGCGCCGCCAATGGCAGCGAAAGGCTGACTATTGCGAGAAGTGGCAGCACGCGCTTCACGATGCGTCCTCCAGGATTTCCAACAATCGCCGGACATCGCGCGCGCGAACATCGCCAATGTGCTGGTGAATGATATTGCCTTCCCCGTCTATCACGAAGGTCTCAGGCACTCCGGACGAACCGATTTCGAGTTGTACTGCGGAGATTTCATCTGCGCCAATGCGGGTATATGGATTGCCGTGGGTCGCAAGAAATTCATCTACGTCTTCACGCTTGTCACGAATGGCCACACCGATAATCTCGACGCCTTCTTCCTTGAGGCTTTCCAGATGCGGAGCTTCCGCAATACACGGCAAGCACCAACTGGCCCAGATATTGAGAAGCTTGGGCTTTCCGTCCTTGAAATCGGCAGTGGTCACACCAGGGCGGGTCTCGCTCGCCGCTGGCAGCTCGAATTCTGGCAAGGCCCGCCCGATCATGGTCGATGGAATGAATTCGTCTTTGGGCTGAAACAGTTGATATCCCGCAACGCCCACGAAGAACGCAAACAGCATTAACGGGACCCATAATGTCCAACGCATTACGCTGGCCCTCCTGCCGGTGCCGCACCATTTTCAACGCGAAGCGCCGCCATATCGGCACGCTCGTCAGCTTCGCGGGCAAGCCTTTGGCGGCGCCGGATATCGCTGGAAAGACGCCCGATGATTGAAAGCGTACCGCCCAAAGCAATCAGCAACCCGCCGTACCAGATCAGCGTGACCAGCGGCTTCCACCACAGCCGCAATTGCCATCTTCCGTCCGGAGACGGCGCGCCCACCACCGCATAAAGCTGCCCATCCCAACGCGTCAGCAACGCGCTTTCCGTAGTCTGCTGAACAGGTGCCCAGAAATGGCGCGACTGAGGGTTGAGAACTACAGGCGCTCCATCGCCGCGCTGCGCCGTGATCCGCGCTTCCACCGCTGTCCAATTTGGCCCGGCGATCGGGTCGACACTTTCCAATGTGATGGTGAAGCCTGAAAGCTGTGTCGCTTCGCCCGGTGCGACCGCAACCAGCTTCTCATCCGTAAATGCGCTTTCACTCGCCATTCCCAGCAGGGCAACTGCAATGCCGAAATGCGCAATGACCATGCCCCATGTCGCTAAGGGGACGCGCAGGAGATTGCGCCCGCGCAACGGCATGAAGCTCGCCACGCCCAAGCCCACAGCGAACGCCAGACCCAGCAGCGGCAGTACGCCGATATCGGATGTGAACAGCACGATTGCCAGTGCAGCCGTAACGACAAGAACCGTGACAATAGCGATCGGCAATTTGATGCGATCAATATTGTCTTCGCGCCAGCGCAGCATCGGGCCAACGGCCATCACCGCCAGCATCGGAATGGTGAAGATCGCGCCGACCGGATTGAAATAGGGCGGGCCGACAGACACACGCACATCAAATGCTTCCGTAAGAAGCGGGTAAAGCGTCCCAAGCAACACAATTCCGAGGATCGCAGACAGCATCACATTGTTGAACACCAGTGCGCCCTCGCGGCTGACCAGAGCGAAACGCTGGCCCTCTGAAACGCTGCCCGCGCGCAAGGCAAACAGCAGCAACGCACCGCCGATGTAAAGGCACAAGAGAGCGAGGATAAATGACCCGCGTTCAGGATCGACAGCGAAGGCATGAACGCTGGTCAGGATGCCCGAGCGCACAAGAAATGTACCCAACATCGACATGGAGAACGCCACAACGCCCAGCATGATCGTCCAGGCACGTAAAGCATCGCGAGCGGCCAGAACGCTGGCCGAATGCAGCAAAGCGGTCGCAGCGAGCCAAGGCATTAGTGAAGCGTTCTCGACCGGATCCCAGAACCACCAGCCACCCCAGCCAAGCTCGTAATAAGCCCAATATGATCCGGCTGTGATACCCAGGGTGAGAAACACCCACGCACCCAGCACCCATGGGCGCATTACGCGTGCAAATTCCGGGTTTACCTGACGTGTCAGCAGCGCGCCCACCGCAAAGCTGAACGCGACCGACAGTCCGACATAGCCCATGTAGAGCGTAGGTGGGTGGAAAGCCAAGCCGATGTCTTGCAACAATGGATTTAGTCCATTCCCCTCGACGGCAGGTGTTGCGAGCCGCTCAAACGGGTTCGAACTCAACAACAGAAACGCATAAAACCCAATGGCAACAAACCCTTGCGAGGCAAGCGTTGCCAGCATGGTCTTTTCAGGCAAGCGCCGTTCCAGCCACGCAATCAGAGCCCCTGCCAGTGCCATGACCGTGACCCACAGCAGCATCGAGCCTTCGTGATTACCCCAAGCGCCAGACAGCTTGAACATCATCGGCTTCATAGAATGAGAATTGGTCGCGACCAGCTTTACCGACAGGTCTGTAATCGCGAACACCCACAGCAGCATCGCAAAACTAAAAACTGCAAGGAAACCCTGCAAGATCGCGGCCGGCCTGACCAAGGCCGCCAACGGTGCATCCGGATTGCGTTGCGCAATCGCTCCGCCCACCAGCTGCAGGATCGCAAGCGCGGCGGACATCCACAGTGCGGCTAGGCCAAGCTCAGCGCTCATTCTTAATCGACCACCGTATCTTCGGGCCGGTAGGCATTTTGATGTTCGGACATTTCCTGAAGCTCGCGCGGGACGTAGTTCTCATCATGCTTGGCAAGCAAATTGTCCGCAATGAACACGCCCTTGGCATCCAGACTGCCCTCTGCGACCACTCCGGAATTTTCGACGAAAAGGTCGGGCAGAATGCCTTTGTACATTACCGGAACGCGTGCGTCGCCCTGGTCAGTCACAACAAATGAAATGGTGATCCCATCAGGCTGCTTCTCGATCGAACCTTCAGCGACCATCCCGCCAAGCCGAACGGCTTGTCCGACCGCGGGCGGGTCAGCCATCATCTGGTCAGGCAGATAGAAATAGTTCGCTTGATTGCGCAGCGCCCATGCGGCGAGCAATCCGGCAGCGACAATCGCCACCATCGCAAAGCTCACCAGCACTAATCGCTGATGTTTGGGTTTGATGCCGCTCATTTGCGCTTCACCTTATCACGTATTGCCTCTGCGCGGCGCATGTCCCACCAGGCCCAAGCGACCATGCCAAGCGTTCCCGCAATGCCCACAGCATAGGCAGCGACAACAAAGTCCCATTGATTGAGCGCCTCATACATTACGCAATCTCCAGCGCCATGCGTCGAAGGCGGACTTCGGCTTGAAAGTCTGCCAGCAATGCGCGCATCCGCGCCAGCACCACGCCGCCAAATAACAACGAGAAGCCCACCACTGCGAACGCCAAAGGCACAAGAAACGTGGGATCAATCGCGCTTTTCCCGATGGAAATGCTCGCAGGTTGATGCAGCGAGTTCCACCACACGACCGAGCGATTGATAATCGGAATATTGATCGCGCCGACAAGCCCGAAGATCGCGGCAATTCTCGGCGACACGCCCTCGCGCGCGACGGCTTGCGAAAGCGCGATATAGCCGAAGTAGAGAAACAGCAGCACTAGCATACTGGTAAGCCGACCATCCCATTCCCACCACGTACCCCATGTTGGGCGCCCCCATATCGAGCCGGTGGCCAAACAAATCGCCGTGAAGACCATTCCCGGGACAGCCGCAGCGCGCGCTGAAATCGCGGCCAGTGGATGCTTCCAGACCAGATAGACAAGGCTGCTAATTGCAATGGCCGTCCAACCACCCATCCCGAGCCAGGCGCTCGGCACGTGGATGAATAGAATGCGCACCGTTTCGCCCATCAAGCGGTCAGGCGGGACATAGTACAAGCCCCAAACCAGGCTGATTGCCACCATGACCAACCCGCTCAGCAGCAAAAGCGGGGTTAGCCAGGCTGCTAGCTTGAGAAAACGGGTCGGATTGGCAAAGCCGTGCATTAACGAAGAGGTCCTTTAGGAGAGGGTATTACAGTGCCTCTCGCTCCTTGCAAGGCTGCAAATTTTCAAGTCCCGTTTCGTTCAACGCCCGATCAAGCGCTGCGCCATCTTGTCCGCCACCACGTCCGGCGTTTCGCCAGTGCTCTCGCTCTCTTGCCACACTTGTTCAAGGCGGTGGGGGATGCGATCAATCCGTGCATTGATCTCGCCATCACCGGCGTTGTCGATGTGGCGCAGAACGTTGATGATCCCACCTGCGTTGATGACATAATCGGGCGCGTAGAGGATACCGCGCTCTTGCAGCAGCTTTCCTTCGGTTCCTGTCGCCAACTGATTGTTAGCACCGCCTGCAACGACTTTGGCCTTGAGCCCATCGATAGATCGCTCGTTCAGGATCGCTCCCAAAGCGTTCGGGCTGACGATATCGGCTTCTATGCCAAGGATCTCGTCAGTGCCCGCTATAGTTGCGCCAAGCTCCTCTGCCAGAGCGGCAGCGCGGCCGTGATTCACGTCCGAAAGAATCAACTGCGCGCCGTCTTCCGCAAGATAACGCGCCATTCCGCCGCCAACGCTACCTACCCCTTGAACGGCGACACGCACCCCTTTGAGGTCATCTGTACCAAGCGCGCGCTTTGCCGCTGCTTTGATGCCCAAATACACTCCGCGGGCTGTATATGGCCCCGGATCGCCGCCCTGGCCGGGAAGGCCCGCCACGTGCGATGTGTGCTGAGACAGGCTGACCATGTCATCCTGAGACATGCCGACATCTTGCGCGGTAATGTATTTTCCGCCCAGACCTTCCACCGCGCGCGCAAATGCTGCCAACATTTCCGGCGTCTTGGTGCGGTTGGCATCAGCCAGGATCACGGCTTTACCGCCACCGGCAGGTAGGCCGGCCATAGCGTTCTTATAGCTCATACCGCGGCTGAGGCGCAGCGCATCGCGCATGCCAGAGGCAGGATCGGCATAGTGCCAGAACCGCGTGCCGCCCGCCGCCGGGCCAAGATGTGTCGAGTGAATGGCAATAATACCGGACAGGCCCGATGCTGCGTCGCGCACGAACACAACTTGTTCGTGATCATCAAAATCGGATTCATTCCAGAAAGCCGTCATTTGCCCATCCTTGTCTCGGGCAGCTTCACAATCGCGCTGAAGAGGAGAAATGGGGCGATCGAGGGGTCTCGAACCCCCGACCTCCGGTACCACAAACCGGCGCTCTAACCAACTGAGCTACGATCGCCATATGCCCCGCCTCACATTCGCAAGTCGAGCCGCGCAAGCGGGGCTGATAAGCTTTGTGGCCGGATGGTCAAGACCGGCCTCAACGGGGGCGAGCCTGTTGCATAGCTCGGCCCATTTGGGAAGCGAAAACTGCGCATTTCCCTGTTGAACGCAAGATTATTTCGCGCTTTCGCTGGGCCGCCCAAATGCCTATCGTGCAATCCATGGCGGGACCGGGCGAATCTTCTACCGATCGACTCTTGGCAAAGGCGGGCATGCAGCGCGCGCCCTCCGCCAAGATAGAGCTGTTTCAGTGCCGGGACTTTCTTTCCGCTGAGCTGTGCGAAGAGCTGATCGCACTGATAGATGCAGGCCGCCGTCCCAGCACCATCGCTGACGATAATGGTGACAGCTATTTCCGCACCAGTGAGACTTGTGATCTTTCAGCGAGCGAACCTGCGGTGCAACGGTTGGAAGCCATGCTGTTAGAGTTGAACGGCATCGATCCTGCGCATGGAGAGCCGGTACAAGGCCAACGCTATGCCGTGGGACAGGAATTTAAAGCACATACTGACTATTTCGCGCCCGACGGTCTGGACTTTCACAAGTTCTGTTCAGTCGCCGGGCAAAGAACCTGGACTTTCATGATCTATCTCAATGAAGTCGTCGCCGGAGGAGCTACACGCTTCAAGACGGTAGGCAAAACATTTCAGCCGGAGGCAGGCAAACTGCTCTGCTGGAATAACCGCCGCCCGGACGGCAGCGTGAACCCGAATACGCTCCATCACGGTATGAAAGTCCGCAAGGGCGTGAAATATGTGATAACCAAATGGTATCGGGAGAAGGAGTGGGGTTAGAATGAGCGACTACACGGATATGGCAGAGAAGCTGCGCAAGCGGCTTGATGACTTGCTAGAGCGAACAGAAGTGATCGAAGATGATTTGCGTCATCCGCTTGATGCTGACTGGAGTGAGTAAGCGGTTGATCTGGCAGATGACGAGGCGCTCGAAGGAGTCGACGACGTTCTGCGTGCGGAAATCCAGCAGATCAGGCTGGCGTTGCTCAGGATCGAGAACGGCACATACGGAACTTGCTCCAAATGCGGAAAGGACATCCGCCGCGAACGGCTCGAAGCGCGGCCGATCGCGACACGGTGTATCGATTGCGCCTAGCGCCCGCGCCAAATGCGAAAAAGGCGGCCCTATGGACCGCCTTCTCTATCCGGCATGCCAACGGATTGGGGTCGGAAAACTTGTGAAGCCGCTTATTTTTTAAGCGCCCTTTACTTCTTAAGGGAAAGCCCGCCGAAGCGCTTGTTGAACGCTGCCACACGGCCGCCTTCTTGAATCTGCTGCTTGCCGCCGGTCCATGCCGGGTGGCTGGTCGGGTCGATTTCGAGCGCGAGCGTGTCGCCTTCTTTGCCCCAAGTCGAGCGTGTCTGGAATTCTGTGCCATCGGTCATCTTGACCGTGATCATGTGGTAGTCTGGGTGCCCTTCGGCTTTCATCTCAAATATCCTTTATAGCTTGCGCCGGTACCGACCGGCGGTGCTGTATTCTGGGAAAGGCGCGCGGATAGAGGTGCGCTGCCCAAAAATCAAGCGATTCTGCCCATCAACTCGGTGGATCGGCGATCATCGCAGTAAATTCACATTCCGTGGTGGTCTTGCCTTCAACGCTGGCGCGCCCTTTGAACTTATAGACCCGGCTGCGTTTCTGCAGGAATTGAACCTCAAGATCGAGCAGGCATCCCGGCGTCACCGGCGAACGGAACTTAGCCCCGTCAATACCCATGAAAAAAACCAGTTTGCCCGTGCCCGCCAGCTCTAGCGTCTCGACCCCGAGGATCGCTGCAGCCTGAGCCAGAGCTTCGATCTGCAACACGCCCGGCATTATCGGTGCGCCGGGAAAATGCCCTTGAAAGAACTCCTCGTTGAAAGACACAGCCTTCACCGCATGAATTCTATCACCCAGTTCGATCGAGCGCACGCGATCCACTAAAAGCAAAGGGTAACGGTGCGGCAGAGCCTTCAAAATCTTGTGAATGTCGTATGGCGTATCGCCGTTTGCGTCACTCATGGCCCTGCCCCCAGTTGTCTGTCGCTTAGCGGCCGCTTGGGGCCTGCGTATTCGCCTGTTGCTGCGCCTGAGCAGCCTGCTGCTGAGCCTGGATAGCCTGAGCGGCGGCCAGAGTCTGCTGGATCTGCTGATAGACAGCCACAACATTGCGGCTTGGGCGCCAGTTTTGCGGCGGCACAATCGCAACCGAAGGCACGTTTGTATTCAGCGCGGCAGTAACCTGCTGCGTGATGTTTGCCTGCGGCGGTGCATAAATGACCGTTTCAGGGGACAGAACTACTTGAACATTCAACTGCTGAACCACCTGCTCGAGCGCCGGACGATACTGAATCAGGATTTGCTCGACAGCGTAAACCCGCGCTGCTTCGATCTGGTCGGTCAACTGCGTGACTTCCTGATCGATCGCCTGAAGGCGGGTTTGCTGTGCGCTCCCTTGCGCCGCCTGCTGTTCGGCTTCGTCCAGCTGGCCATCGCTGTTAGTGTCAAGCTGTTGCAGCAAAGTTTGGCCTTCCTGCTGACGCGCCTGGATCGTGTCGATCTGCGGCTTATAAGTAACCGCAATCTGCTGATAGGCAGTTACGAATGCATTGGAATTGATAACTGCAGCTGGCAGGTTCACAGTGGCCATATTACCTTGAACCTGAGCCGTTGCAGGCACAGCCATGGCGGCTGCGGTCGAAATGCTCGCTGCTGCAAGCAATGATGCGAAGAGTTTCATTAGAATTGAGTTCCTACGTTGAACGTGAAGCGTTTGGTATCATCACCGGGCTGACTTCTCAGCACACGAGCGAAGTCGATCCGGAACGGACCGAAGGGTGAATTCCAGTTGACGCCGATGCCGATCGAGACACGCGGCGAAATTGAATCGCCGAGGAATACCTCACGGAAGCGGCTGTTCTGAATAATCGACGGTGCGTTGGCAGTTACGCCGTCGGCGGCGATAGCATTGCTGCTGAATACAGTTGAGGGATTGCCGTTGGCATCGGTAATAACCTCAAGATAAAGGAGATTACCATCGCCGTCGCGCTGCTGAATGCCATTGGGGTTGTCCTGAAGGATTGGCTTGGTGACAGCGAAAAGAGCACCAACATCCATGAAGATGGAAGGACGCAGGCCCAACTCACGCGCGCCTGTACCCAGTGGAAGTTCGAGCTCTGCACGACCGAGGTAGTAAGCACGACCGCCTAGCGCATCATCAACAACCTGATTTCGTTCAGTCAACGGGATAACACCGCCTTCGCCATCATCGATATAAGGCTGACGGATAACACGCGGGCCCACACCGCGAATATCAAACCCGCGGAAACGCGGTTCACCCAGCTGGAAACGATCGGTCAGAATGACATCATCGAAGCCGGGGCGATTGCTGTCTTCCAATGCGTTGATCGCACCACCTTCGGCAGAGACCGAGAAGATGAACCCTGCACCTACCGGCCAATATTTGGACGCTGTGCCGCGCACTCGAACATATTTCACATTGCCGCCCAGTCCAGCCAACTCGGTCGAGAAGCTGACGTTCTCACCGCGCGTTGGACGCAAGCGGCTATCGAGCGTGCTGTAAACCACGTTCGCACCCAGGATCGAACTGGTACGTTTGCCGATCGCGTCACACAGGAAACGGCCTGCAAACAAGGGCTCACAAGTGCGTATGCCGTCGCCGTCGAAGTCGGAAAAGAATGTATTCTGGTCCAGCGTGATATCGTCAAAGTTCAGCGTGTAGCTGGCAATGAACGACATATATTCTGTGATCGGCACACCTGCACGAAGCGAAAAGCCGGTTGTCGATTGTTCGAACGTACGGTTGCGGTCACGGCTTCGGAAGTTGAAGCTGTTGAACTCGCGCCGGTAGATATCGACACCCGCTGAAATGTTGCGGTCAAACAAGTACGGTTCTTGGAAACTGATTGACGCGGACCGGCTGAAACGGGACCAGTTGACGCTGAAGCCAACCGTCTGACCACGGCCGCGGAAGTTCCGCTGACGAACCGAAGCTGCAAGAATGAAGCGCTCTAGCGAAGAATAGCCGGCCGACAGCTGAAGCTCGCCGGTTGGTTGCTCTTGCACATTCGCTTCCAGAACAATCCGGTCGGGCTGGCTGCCCTCTGCCTGGTTAACTTCGAAGTTTTCCTGAAAATAGCCCAGCGAGTTAATTCGAGCGGTCGTACGCGCGACCTGCAGCGAGTTGAACGCATCGCCTTCCGAAATACGGAATTCACGGCGAACCACCTTGTCCTGCGTCAGCGTGTTACCGTTTACGTCCACACGCTCGACATAGACGCGCGGAGCTTCGCGGATCACGAAGTTGACGTTCATGGTCAGGTCTTCGCGGCTTCTGTCGAAGCGTGGCTGCACATCGGCAAAGGCATAGCCGAAGGTACCAGCGAGCTCGGTAATCTGTTCGACCGTGTCTTCGATCTGTTTCGCGTCGTACCAATCGCCCGTCTGCATCGGCAGGCCGCTTTGCATCCGTTCGCCATCAAAGTCGCGCAGCTGGCTTTCAACGGTCACTTCGCCGAATTTGTACCGCTCGCCTTCTTCCACCACGTAAGTGATGATGAAGTCCTCTTTGTCCGGCGTCAGCTCCGCAACCGCGGAAACGACGCGGAAATCGGCATAGCCGTTCTCGAGGTAGAACGCGCGTAGCTGTTGCTGGTCGAATGCCAGCCGGTCCGGGTCATAGCTGGTGTTTGAGCTGAAGAAACGGTGCCAGCGCGACTGCTTAGTTACCATCGCACCGCGCAGCTCTCCGTCAGAGAATTGCTCGTTACCGATGATGTTGATCTGGCGAACCTTGGACTTGGGCCCTTCCGTGATCTCGAAGACGATATCGACACGGTTCTGAGGCAGCGTGACCATTTGAGGTTCAACCGTCGCGGCGAACCGGCCCTGCCTCTTGTACAGCTCGATAATACGCGCAACATCTGCACGAACCTTTGAGCGGGTGAAAATCTGGCGCGGCGAGAGCTTTATCTCAGGCAGGATCTTGTCGTTCTTGAGGCGGCGATTACCCTCCAGGATTATCCGGTTAATGACCGGGTTCTCTGTCACTTCGATCACGACATTACCGCCATCGTTGCGAATCGAGAAATTGGAGAACAGCTCGGTCGCGCCCAAATCTTTCAGCGCCGCGTCAGCGCCGGCCGAAGTGTATTCCTGCCCAACACGCAAACGAATGTAGCTGAGGATCGTTTGCGCTTCCAAACGCTCAGCGCCGACCACGCTGATGGTGCGGATCGTATTGTCGACCAGCTCTGGTGCTGTGACCTGCTCTGGCTCCGCTTCTGCAGGGGCTGTTTGTGCAAATGCTGCGACCGGCACACCGGCCAGCACAGTTCCGCACAACAAAAGAGTCGCGAGACCGGCAGCGGGCTTCCTACGGCAATCGCCCGCTTTGATACGTCCACTCATATTCGCAAATTTCCCGTCCAACTCTAAACCTTCAAGCGTCGCCCCCAGGGCCCGATCTCCAGGTTGAGGCAATTCCCTTTCGCCTCTGCCCGATGCGCGGTTGGCAATCAAGCAGGAGAACCTACCAACTGCCGCCTTACCGGCCCCTTTCCCCGACTAACTCCCGAATATCGGCAGCGACACGAGGTCATTGAATGTCACAACCACCATCAGCATCAGCACGATTGCTATCCCCGTGCGGTACGCCCATTCGGTCGCTTGCGGTCCAACCGGCTTCTTCCTAACGGCCTCAGCCGCATAGAATGCCAGATGCCCACCATCCAGCGCGGGGATTGGCAGCAGGTTAATGAATGCCAAATTAAGCGAGATCAAAGCGGCGAAATTGACAAATGCCAGCAGACCGAGGCTCAACTGCTCGCCGGAGTACTTTGCTATCTTGATTGGGCCGCCCAGCTCCTGCACCGAACGGTCCCCGACGATGATCTGCTTTAAACCCAGCATCATCATCTCGAATGTGTTCCATGTGTAGGAAAGCGCGGCGGGCAAGGCCTCGGTCACGCCCAGCCGCTCATACGTTACTTCCGGAATGCCGTTGTCAGGGCGGAATACACCCAGTCGGCCAAGCGTCATCTGATTGCCAAAGCGATCTTCCTCGACAGCGCTGCCAATTGTAACCGGCAGCGTCAGAGTTTGATCAGCCCGTTCAACGGTCAATTCGATCTGCCGGTTCGGGAATAGCGCAACCTGGTCGATCAACTCCTGGAAATCACCAATTGCCTGCCCGTCTATTGCAATGATCCGGTCACCCACTTCAACGCCCGCATCGTGCGCGGCGGATTCTTCCGCAAAACGGCTGATCATAGTGGAATCGTCGGGAAATGTGACTGTTGGCTGTCCACTGATCGCGAAGAACGCAAAGAAGATGCCTATGGCCACGATCAGATTGGTCGCAGGGCCTGCAAACACAATCAGCGCACGTTTCCACAATGACTGCGACTGGAAAGAATCCGAGTGAACCGGCGCCTTGGGATCCGGAATGCTAGCAGGGTTCATATCGCCTTTGAACTGGACATAGCCACCGAGCGGGATGGCCGCGACTTTCCAGCGCGTGCCGCGCTTGTCAGTCCAGCCAAACAGCTCCCGACCGAAGCCGATCGAAAACGCATCGGCGCCGACGCCAAACCAGCGGCCAACCAGATAGTGACCCAGTTCGTGCACTGTAACTAGCGGACCCAACACCAGCAGGAAACCGGCGATATACATCCAGAAAGGCGGGGATTCGAACAAGTTACGCGGTCTCCAGTTGCGCAGTCGCAGCCGATCTTGCCTCTCGATCAACATTTAGCACGTCATCGAGGGTTTGCGGCGCTGGCGCGCTATAGCGGTTTAGTGTGCTTTCCACCACTGCCGTAATGTCCATGAACCCGATCTGACCCGCCAGAAACGCCGCAACGGCTACTTCATTGGCGGCATTCAGCGTGGCAGGAGCGCCCGCGCCCGCTTCGATGGCCTCGCGCGCCAATCTCGTAGCAGGAAAGCGCGCTTCGTCGGGTGCGAAGAAGCTGAGTTCACCGATTGCCGCCAGGTCGAGCGATTCCATCGGTGTGTCCATACGCCTTGGCCATGCGAGGCAAGAAGCAATCGGCACACGCATATCGGACGGGCCCAATTGCGCCAGCGTGGACTTGTCACGGTATTCGACCATGGAATGGATCACGCTTTGCGGGTGCACCACGATTTTCAAACGGTCCAGGCCCACCGGAAAAAGATGATGCGCCTCGATATACTCCAGACCCTTGTTCATCATGGTGGCGCTGTCGACGCTTATCTTCGCGCCCATATCCCAATTGGGATGCGCGATGGCCTGAGCAGGGGTTGCAGCCCTCAGTTGGTCCAGTGACCAGGTGCGCAGCGGGCCTCCGCTGGCAGTCAGCGTGATCCGCGCGACATCGGCAATGTCATTGCCTTGCAAACACTGGAAGATCGCATTGTGCTCGCTATCGACGGGCAGCAGTGTCGGGCCATGTTTGGCAACCGCTGCCGTCATGACGTCGCCGGCCGAAACCAGCGCTTCCTTGTTCGCCAGAGCGAGCGTGCCGCCTTGCTCGATTGCGGCCATAACCGGCGCCAGCCCCGCGCAGCCGACGATCGCAGCAACGGTGATATCGACCGGGCGGCTTGCCGCTTCGCAAAGCGCCGCACGGCCACCAGCCGCTTCGATATCTGTCCCGACAAGAGCCTCGCGCAATTCAGGCAAGCAGCTTTCGTCGCTGACCACGGCGATCTTCGCGCTGAATTCGCGCGCGAACGTGGCCAGCTGTTTCGCGGAGCAATTCGCAGTCAGCGCCTCAACTTGCCATTCGTCAGGATTGCGACGGATCAAGTCGAGCGTCTGCTCGCCCACCGAACCCGTTGCTCCAAGAATCGAGATCGAGCGGGTCATGCCGGATGCACCGCCCACAGTGCGATGCTCACAATTGCGACAGGTAGCAAGCCATCCACACGATCAAACACACCGCCATGACCGGGAATGAGGTTGGACGAGTCCTTCACCCCTGCGCGCCTCTTGAGCCAGCTCTCAAAGAAATCACCCGATTGGGCGACCACCGCAAGCAATGCGCCGATTGCAAATGCGATAAACATCATTGTCCGAAGGGAGCTATCGCCGCTGTTCCAAGCGAAAAATCCGGCTGAGACAAGTCCTGCCGCCAGCATTCCGCCACCTAGGCCAGCCCATGTTTTGGAAGGACTGATCTTCGGTGCGATCTTGGGTCCGCCGATCGAGCCCCCGCTGAAATACGCACCGACATCGGTAGCGATAACGACCGCAAGTATTCCCACCACAACTGCTATTGGCAGGCTCACCAATGCATATGCGGCCGTGCCGACATAAAGCCCGCCCAGCACGAGAGCGATCAGGCGAGATCCCCTACCCTCGAATGCCAGCATCACCAGTCGCCCGAATTCGCTGACGCAGAGGACCGCGACAATCAGCGCGAACAGGTCAAACCAGAAACCACCCAGCCACAGCGCCGTACCTGCCACCGCCAGCATCACCACAGCCGAGGCGAACCGCACCGGCAGGTCGGATTTCTTCTTAGGTGTCTCAGCGTCCGCCAAAGCGTCGCTCCCTTTGCGCGAAATCGTCCAGCGCAGTTTGCAGCATCTCCGGCGTGAAATCCGGCCACAGCGTGTCCACGAACAACATTTCGGCATAGGCCGATTGCCACAGCAGGAAATTCGACAGTCGGATTTCGCCACTGGTCCGGATCAGCAGATCGAGAGGCGGCAAATCAGCCGTATCAAGATGCGCAGCAATAGTCCGCTCGTTCACTTCGCCAATTGACGCAGCTTTGGTCGCTGCGCGCGCGATTTCTTGCTGCGAGCCATAGTTGAGTGCCACTGCAACCGTATGTGTACCCGCTCTGGTCTGTTCTAGTGCATCTTCGAGCATTTGGACGATATCGGGCTCAAGCCCTTGCCAATCGCCGATAATTTTCAGCCGGACGCCATTCTCGATGAATTCGGGTAAATCCGACTTGATGAACTTGCGCATCAAATTCATCAGGTCGTCGACTTCGTCTTCTGACCGTTTCCAGTTCTCGCTGCTGAAGGCATAAAGCGTCAAGCAATCGAGCCCGGAACTATTGAGGCTGCGCACAAGCTTTCGCACGGCCTCTACGCCGCTTTTGTGCCCCATCGATCGCGGTAAGGCGCGCTTTCTCGCCCAGCGCCCA
Organism: uncultured Altererythrobacter sp.; assembly: GCF_913057185.1. NCBI lineage: Bacteria > Pseudomonadati > Pseudomonadota > Alphaproteobacteria > Sphingomonadales > Erythrobacteraceae > Altererythrobacter > uncultured Altererythrobacter sp. The sequence goes on along the minus strand of NZ_CAJXNK010000002.1, from coordinate 246,417 downwards.
TTGCCATCCATGATGATGGCGACGTGACGTGCGCGGCTCGCATCCTTAGAGGGCGTCTCGCCCATCGATCCCCTCCGGCTACCCCGATCTCACTGAGTCAGAATTTCCTGAACCTTCTTCTCAACCGCCGCATCAATATCCGCGATATGGCTATCGGTCATCTTCTGGACCTCGTCTTCCAGACGCTTGCGTTCGTCTTCCGAGATTTCCTTCTTCTTCTCGTCAGCCTTAAGCGATTCCATGCCGTCGCGGCGAACATTGCGCACAGCGATCTTGCCCTTTTCGCCATATTCGCCGGCCAGCTTGGCCAGATCCTTGCGGCGTTCCTCGGTCAGGTCCGGCATCGGTAGACGGATTGTCTGGCCGTCAGTCATCGGATTGAGGCCGAGGTTTGCCTTGGCAATACCTTTCTCAACCGCGCTGACGTTCGACTTGTCCCACACCTGAACGCTTAGCATGCGTGGCTCTGGAGCCGACACCGTCGCTACTTGCGAGATTGGCATCATCGCGCCGTAAACTTCGGCGACAACCGGATCGAGCAGGCTGGTGTTCGCACGACCGGTGCGCAAACCGCCCAGATCACTCTTCAGCGATTCCACTGCGCCATTCATCCGGCGTTCGATATCTGCCTTTTCATATTGCGGCATGTTTCAGGCTTCCTCTTGTACGATTGTCTGTACGCCGTTTCCTTCGAGCACGCGGGCAACATTGCCCTTTTCGCGGATCGAGAAAACGACGATCGGAATGGAATTCTCGCGGCACAGGGCGACTGCAGTGGCGTCCATCACCTTGAGATTGTCTGCCAACACCCGGTCATAGCTGATCGTGTCAAAACGCGTGGCATCGGGATTTTGCTTCGGATCGCTGTCATAGACCCCGTCCACGCTGGTACCTTTGAGCAGCGCATCACAGTTCATCTCGGCAGCACGCAATGCTGCGCCGGTATCAGTCGTGAAGAAAGGATTGCCTGTGCCTGCGGCGAAAATCACGATCCGCCCCTTCTCTAGATGGCGTTCCGCGCGCCGACGAATGTAAGGCTCGCAAACGCTGCTCATCGGGATTGCTGACTGCACGCGGGTCTGCACGCCGGCTTGCTCCAAAGCGTTCTGCATCGCCAACGCGTTCATAACCGTCGCGAGCATGCCCATGTAGTCGCCGGTGGTGCGATCCAGGCCCTTGGCCGCGCCGGCCACCCCGCGGAAAATATTACCGCCGCCGATTACCAGACATATCTCTAGCCCGGTATCCTTGGCCGCCTTCACCTCTTCGGCCAGGCGCGCAACATAGGCAGGATCAATCCCGTATTCCTGTTCGCCCATCAGCACTTCGCCCGAGAGCTTCAGGAGAATGCGTTTGACAGGTGGTAGGCTCATGGTCGGTCCCGCTCCCAAGTATGGATTGAATTGCGAAGGGCCTTAGCCGCCCTTCCCGACTCGCGCAAAGGGTAAAGAAGCGTCACCCTTACATCCAAACAAGACGGCCGCCGAACATAACGTCCAGCGGCCGCTTCAGAATCGGTGCTTGGAAGAATTAGCCGCCAACAGCAGCTGCGACTTCTGCAGCGAAGTCGCTTTCTTCCTTCTCGATGCCTTCGCCGAGCTGGAAGCGGACGTAGTCGACCAGCTTGATCGAGCCGCCGTTATCCTTGGCAGTGCGCGCAACAACATCTTCAACCGAAGACTTGTTGTCCATCACGAACATCTGGCTGAGCAGAGCGTTTTCTTTCGCGAACTTCTTGATCGCGCCATCGACCATCTTTTCCTGCACGTTTTCAGGCTTGCCGCTCTCGGCTGCCTTTTCCGCTGCGATTGCACGCTCGCGCGCGATTACTTCAGGATCCAGGCCGTCTGCATCGAGAGCCTGTGGGAACATCGAAGCGATATGCATGGCGAGCTGCTTGCCAAACGGCACCAGCACGTCGTCGCCCAGGTCGCTCTCAAGAGCAACCAGAACGCCGATCTTGCCGAGGCCTTCTGCCGCCGCGTTGTGCATGTAAGAAACAACCGAACCCTGCGGTACCGACACGCTTTTCATGCGGCGGACCTGCTGGTTCTCGCCAATAGTAGCGATGTTGTTCGTCAGCTTGTCAGCCACAGTACCGCCATCTGGGTATGCAGCAGCTTTCAGAGTTTCGATATCGTCTGTGTCTACACTCAGAGCGACTTGCGTGGTCTTGCGCACGAAGTCCTGAAACTGGTCGTTCTTTGCAACGAAATCTGTTTCAGAGTTCACTTCGACTGCAACGCCCTTTTTGCCTTCAACGGTAACACCGACAAGGCCTTCAGCCGCAGTACGGCTAGACTTCTTCTGAGCGGTAGCGAGGCCCTTGGCGCGCAACGCGTCAACTGCGGCTTCGATATCGCCGTTTGCTTCTTCAAGCGCCTTTTTGGCGTCCATCATGCCCGCGCCGGTCTTCTCGCGCAGAGCCTTCACATCAGCGGCAGAAAATGCAGCCATGGTGATTTCCTTTTCAAATGGTCTGTGTGCACCGGGACCGCTCTTTAGCGGTGATACCCAGTACATTAGGGGTAGTGGATGACACGCCAAAGACGTACCAGCCGAGATTAAGGCTTAAGCAGTCGCTTCAGCTGGTGGCTGTTCCATCGCACCAACGTCTTCACCGCTGTCGGCAACGGCTCCGCCGCGGCCAGCGATAGCTGCTGAAGCAATCGCATCACAATAAAGGCGAACCGCACGGCTCGCGTCGTCATTGCCGGGTACCGGGAATGCGATGCCAGTCGGATCGACATTGGTGTCGAGAACCGCGATCACTGGAATGCCCAATACAGCCGCTTCCTTGATGGCGAGATCTTCCTTGTTCGCGTCAATCACAAACATCACGCTTGGAACGCCGCCCATGTCGCGGATGCCGCCCAATGAAAGCTCAAGCTTGTCACGCTCACGTGTCAGCTGCAGAACTTCTTTCTTCGTGAAGCCCGAAGTGTCGCCCGAAAGCTGCTCTTCAAGGGTCTTCATGCGCTTGATCGACTGGCTGATTGTCTTCCAGTTAGTGAGCATGCCGCCCAACCAGCGGTGGTTGACGAAGTGCTGACCCGAAGCGCGTGCGGCTTCTGCGATCGGCCCTTGCGCCTGACGCTTGGTGCCAACGAACAATACCTTGCCGCCAGAACGAACAGATTGCTCAACGAAGTCGAGAGCGCGCGCGAACAGTGGCACAGTCTGCGACAGGTCGATAATGTGAACACCGTTGCGATTGCCGAAGATATACGGCTTCATCCGCGGGTTCCAGCGGTGGGTCTGGTGGCCGAAGTGTGCGCCGGCCTCAATCAATTGCTGCATTGTGACGGTAGTGGCCGCCATAGGTAATTCCTTTCCGGTTATGCCTCTGGAGAGCTGGAACCTTGTTGCGGTATGTCCCGCGCAAGGCACCGGTATGTACGCTCACCATGTGGATTTGAACGGTTAGAACTCGGCCGGGATGGCCCTATTCTTCACGAACGCCGCGCGCTCTAGACGTGAAATTGCCAAATATCCAGCCCCAATCGTGAAATTCGCGTGCGAGCCGGATATTCCCGCTTGACACCTTGGAACATTTAGGGAACATGCGAAGCGGAACAAACGTGGTACACAATCAATGCCCGCTAGCGCTTGAAAGGTCAAGTGTTCGGGACAGGCAGGAGACAGCCCATGCTCACTTTCGGACTTGCAGCCCTTTTTATGGTGATCGCCTTGGGGAGTATCATTTCCTTGTCAGACAGCGCACTGAAATGGCGCAATGCCTATCATTCGATGAAAGCTGAAATGGCTTTGGATAGTATTGCAGCTGTTCGGGTCAACGAAGCCGCGGTGGTGACTCTGCGTATGGCACCTGCTGCTCGCGCCGACGTTAGCCGGCAGGTTTCGCCCGCTCATCTTGCAATTGCCGCTTGATTTTTCCGTAGCGGTAAAGAGCCAGCGGCATCAACGCGACATAGATCACGCATATACCCGCAAGGGTCCACCACGGTTCTTGCAACAATGCTCCGAAAACGAGCGCAAAGACACCAATGACTTCCAGGCGAATGCTGCGCCTGGGTCGGATCGATTTCCAGCTGAATGTCGCAACATTGGAAATCATCAGCATGCCCGTTGCTGCAAGCCAGATTGAGACAAACACCGGATTGCGAAATTCCGCGATGTCTGTCGCCATCCAGAGATAGAAAGGCATGAATGCGAGCGCAGCCCCAATCGGAGCCGGAACGCCTGTCAGGAATCCGGCCAGCTTGTGCGGCTGATCATCCGTATCAATCTGCGCATTGAACCGTGCCAGACGCAGCGCGGCACAAATCGCAAATGCCAGCGACGCAAACCAGCCGAGCCGGGGCAAGTCCTGGATTGACCAAAGGTACAAAATAATCGCCGGAGCCACACCGAAAGAGATCGAGTCCGCAAGGCTGTCAAGCTCGGCGCCAAAGCGCGATTGCGCATTCAGGAGGCGCGCGATGCGTCCATCTACGCCGTCGAGCAATCCGGCAAGAACAACCGCGTAAACCGCCAAATTCCAATCGCTAGAGATCGCAAACCGAATGCCAGTCAATCCGGCTGCCAAAGCAGCGGCTGTGATTGCGTTTGGCAGAAGCGCCCGCAGGGAAAGCCCGCGCGTGGTCTTGGCAGGTTTGGGAAGGGTTTCCTCGCCCTCTTCCGACTTTGGCCCAACGCGCGGTGTGTCGCTCACTGAGCGATGCCTTCCAGCAGCTTCTGCGATCCCAGCTCAGCCAAGATGGTTTCGCCGGCGATGATCTTTTGCCCCATCAGAACCTTTGGATCGGTTCCAGCAGGCAGATACACATCTACGCGACTACCAAAGCGGATCAGGCCTACTCTTTGTCCAACGGCAACAATGTCACCTGGTTTAACGAAAGGCACAATACGCCTTGCGACAAGACCCGCAATCTGTGTGAAGGCAATCTTTACGCCGTCCTGTCGCTGTACCAGAAAATGCTGACGCTCGTTCTCTTCGCTCGCCTTATCCAAGTCCGCATTCATGAACTTACCCGGAATATAGACAACACGCTCGATCGTGCCTGCGATGGGTGAGCGATTGATGTGAACATCGAACACGCTCATGAAGATCGAAATTCGTGTTACGGGTTCACGCGTTAAGCTTGGCGCGCCCGAACCATCATCGACGCACAGCTCTTCTGGTGGTTCACACACAGTGATCGTCGAAACCAGCCCGTCCGCTGGCGCAACAATCACGTTTTCACCCTGCGGTACAACGCGTTCCGGATCGCGGAAAAATGCGAATACACCTGCAGACAAGAGCAACATCGGCCAACCGATGATTTCCCAATCGAGCAAGATAAGGGGGATCAGGCTAAGCCCGATAGCGATGACGCCAAATTTGCGCCCCTCGGGGTGTATCGGCGGCCAGCTCCAACTGACTTCGCCGCGCCCCTTATTGTCTAGAATTTCTCCGGCCATGCCAAAGCGTTTAGGAGGTGGTTCGATGCGCTGCAAGCAAAGCCTGCCCGCTTTCGTCAACCAACTTTGCGTACAAACACCGTGCCAGCAGAATATCCTGCTCCAAAGCTGCAGATCAGGCCATCATCCCCTACAGCCAGATCTTCGCTGTGCTTGTGAAAGGCAATGATCGAGCCAGCACTCGATGTGTTGGCGTAAGTATCAAGCACGGTCGGGCTTTCGTCATTGCTTGCTTCGTGACCCAGAACCTTGTGCGAAATCAGGCGGTTCATACCGGCATTGGCCTGATGCAACCACAGACGGCGCAGGCCCTTCGGATCGATCTCCAGTCGCTCGGCTTCATCGATGATCATCTGCGCAACCATTGGCACCACTTCTTTGAAGACCTTGCGGCCTTCCTGCACAAACAGCTTGTCTGGCTTGCCGTCGCCATCAGGATGCGCGCGGTTCAGAAAACCGAAATTGTTGCGGATGTTGTTGGAGAATACGGTCTTTAGCTTTGTGCCCAAGATGTCCCAATGCTCTGGCGGAGCGATAGCTGCATCTTCAACCAGCACAGCGGTCGCAACATCGCCAAAAATGAAATGGCTATCGCGGTCACGCCAGTTCAAATGGCCCGACGTAATCTCAGGGCTTACCACCAGCACACTCTTGGCATTCCCTGCGCGAATGTAATCTGCCGCTGTCTGGATACCGAACGTCGCTGAAGAGCACGCAACATTCATGTCAAAGCCGAAACCCTCGATGCCCAGCTCTTGCTGAATTTCGATGGCCATCGCCGGATATGCGCGTTGCATGTTCGAAGCGGCACAAAGCACCGCATCCACGTCTTTGGGATCGCGCCCCGCCCGCTCCAATGCCTGGCGCGCGGCCTTGACGCCGATCTCCGCCATGATCGAAAGCTCGTCATTGCCCCGCTCTTCCCAGCGCGGCGACATGATGTCTGGATCGAGTATCGGCTCTTTCGCCATCACGTGGCGTGCCTTTATCCCGCTCGCTTTCTCGATGAACTCAACCGAGCTCGGCTGAAGCGCTTCGACTTCGCCTGCAGCAATAGCATTCGCATTGCTCGCGTTGTGCCCCTCCACATAATCGTTGTAACTGGCAACCAGCTCTTCATTGGTTATGACATGTTCCGGTGTAAAAAGACCGGTAGCGGAGATAACAGGGCGGCCTGTTCGATCTTGGGCAGTGAGTTCCATGGTACGCGGGAATAGTAACCTTCCCCCTCCACGGCAAGTCAAAGCGCCCAGTATGCTTGTGAGCTTTTGCACACTTGCACTGCGCTGCTATGACACCGCATGGGAGAGCACGATTGGTCAGCAACGCAGATCCAGTGTCGGTATATATCCACGAAGGTTTTGCCAAGGGCGAGTTTGTTGTAATGCGGGGCGCACGTGATGCGCTTTTAGGAATGCCCGCATTGATCTTGCCCAGAGTACAAGTGAAAATGCGTGCCGGGGATTTACCGAAACCAGAGGAGAACGGCGTGAGATATCTCAAGATACCGGTGGACCAGCTATGACCTTGGCATACTTCCCGGACGCCCAGCCACTCGAAGGCCTGATCGGCGGACTCATGATTGGCATCGCAGCGGCTATCATGTTGCTCGGCCTTGGTCGTATCGCCGGAGCTAGCGGGCTGGCAGGCCGCAGTATTGGACTGAGCGATGCCGGCCCCCCGCGGATTGTCGCCTCAATGTTCATCGCGGGCCTGATACTTGGCGCTTTGTTATTCCAAGGCGCGTTTGGCCCGATAGAATCCACTTACCCCCCATCGATAGGTTGGTTGATTACGGGCGGGCTGATCACTGGTTTTGGAACGCGGCTCGGAAGCGGTTGCACAAGCGGGCATGGTGTTTGCGGGATGTCGCGGCTCAGCCGCAGGTCAATTGTGGCCGTCATGACTTTCATTGGCAGTGGCATGACAACGGTTGCCATCGTCAATTTCGCAGGCGGAGGCTGGTAATGAGGCAAGCAATTATCGCTCTTCTTTCCGGTGCTTTGTTCGGAGGCGGGCTCGCCCTTTCGGGAATGATGGACCCTTCCCGCGTTCGCGGTTTTCTCGACATAGCCGGGCATTGGGATCCCACGCTGGCTTTCGTCATGGGTGGTGCGACGCTGGTAATGGCGGTCGCTTGGCTGGTTCAACGCAGGATGGAGCGGCCCATCGCCGATACCGGCTTCTCGTTGCCGGGCACAGACTTAATTGATCGGCGATTGACGTTCGGCTCAGCGTTGTTCGGAGTGGGATGGGGTTTGGCCGGACTTTGCCCGGGTCCTGGCATCGCATCACTGGCGGTCAATCCGATCCCTGCCGGCATTTTCGTCGCTTCGATGTTCGCCGGGATGACGATTTTCAAAGCAGTCGAAAAATAACCAAACAAGGAAATGGTGGACAGGGCTGGATTCGAACCAGCGTACGCTTGCGCGGGCAGATTTACAGTCTGCTGCCTTTAACCACTCGGCCACCTGTCCACATATTCCTGCGGGAAAAATAGAGCTGCTGTGGGGCGGCTCCGAATGCCGAGACGCGCCCCTTTGGCGAAGCGGCGCTTGCCTGTCAATGGTGTGGCTGGCAGGGGAGCGGCAACAAAGCACTTTTTGGAGAACAGTAATGGCCAAAGGCGATCGCAAACGCGCGCTTAGAGGTCGGGCAGGACGAATGAAAGGTGGGCGGGGCTCCGGTCGTGCGACCGCCGGTCATGCACGGCTATGGGGGCGGCATGCGGTGGAAGCGGCATTGAAAAATCCTGCACGCATTCACCGCAAGCTATGGGCCACGCGCGAAGGCATCGAATCACTCGATGGCGAGTTGCCGGCCGATTTCCCGATCGAGTATGCAGATGTCACCGATCTTGCGCGCCTGGTTGCGAAGGACGCGCCACATCAGGGCCTGGTGCTCGAATGCGAGGCGTTGGAGAATCGCTTTCTGGACGAATTTACCGACGCAGATCCTGCGCGCCCATTGATTGTGCTCGATCAGGTCACCGATCCGCACAATGTCGGCGCAATCTTGCGTTCGGGTGCGGCGTTCGGTGCAGCTGCCATTGTCACGCAAGACAGGCATTCGCCGCCCGAATCCGGCGTGGTCGCAAAATCGGCGTCGGGTGCGCTCGAAGTCGTGCCTTGGATACGCGTGGTCAATCTAGCGCGTGCACTCGAGGAAATGGCCGAAGCCGGCTATTGGCGGATTGGCCTTACGGGGCATGCGGAGGCCACGCTTGCCGAGGCTCTGCCAGCAGGTCCGGTTGCTCTCGTACTAGGCGCAGAAGGCGCCGGTATGCGGCAAAACATCGAAGGGCACTGTGATGCACTGGCCAAGCTGCCGATCACACGGGCAGTGGAAAGCCTTAATGTGAGCAATGCCGCTGCAATCGCGCTTTATGCCACAACAACACGATAGCCAGTCTGTCAGGAGAACAAACATGAATGCCGCCCTACGAATTCGTACGACTGCCATTTTGGCGGCTTTTGCGTTGGCCCTAACCGGCTGCTTCGTTTCACCTGGCAAATTCACCTCTGAGCTGGTGCTAGAGGAAGGAGGCGCATTCAGCTTCACCTATGACGGCGAAATTTTCTTCCTAGGTCTGAGCGACCTAGCCCAGATGGAAGCGGCGGCAGAGGAGTTCGAAGCCGACGAGTGCTACACAGATAACTACGACGTGCGTGATTGCACGGAAACAGAATTGGCTGAGCAACGGGCAGAATGGGATGCGGGCGCGCAAGAGCGCATCGCCAAGGCGCAAAAAGAAGCCGAGGATATGGCGAAGATGATGGGCGGGATTGATCCAAACGATCCGGAGGCGGGCGAAAAACTGCGCGAGCTATTACTGCGTCACAAAGGCTGGGAGCGGGTCGAAATCAAAGGCAACGGCGTTTTCGACGTGAGCTATGTCGCCAGCGGCAATCTGAGCCATGATTTCAGCTTCCCCGTCATCGAGGGTTTTCCCGCCGGCACCACCTTTGTCGAAGTCATCTTACGCGACGAGAATACAGTCAGGGTCAATGCGCCGGGCTACTCTGCACAAGAGGACGCTAACCCGATGAGCGCAATGATGGGCGGCATGATGGGTCTGGCGAGCCTGGGATCATTGGGAGAAAACGCGAACAATATACCCAATATGCCCAGCATGGAAGGCACCTTCACCATCGTTACGAACGGAGCGATCCGGGCAAACAATACAGACGAAGGATCGACAACATCACCGCGCGGCGAAGTGCTGACTTGGGAAGTTGATGGCAGCACACAGAACGCACCGACTGCACTGATCAAGCTGGCCGACTAACACCATCTTTCGAGCAAAGAAAAACCCCGCAGGACTGCTCCGGCGGGGTCATTTTTCTTGCGCGCGGATTGAGCGCGCTTACAAACGTGTTCTTAGTTCACCGCGTCTTTCAAGCCCTTGCCGGCTTTGAACTTTGGCTGGTTCGACGCCTTGATCGTCATCGGCTCGCCAGTCCGCGGGTTGCGTCCGGTCGAAGCTTTGCGCTTTGCGACCGAAAATGTTCCAAAGCCAACCAGACGAACTTCATCGCCACCCGACAATGCTTTGGTGATTGTATCGAACACGCCCTCAACAGCACTGGCTGAATCACTTTTGGACAAGCCGCTTGCATCGGCCACAGCGCTGATCAGATCGTTTTTGTTCATTCTTAGAGAACCCCTGTTTCTCGAATTCAAAAAATATACTCGAAAGTTTTCCCTCTTGGGACGGGCAAATTGAGACGTTTTTACCCGCGCTGTCAAAGGCAAATCGCGCAGAAAAGTGCCATTTTTCGAGAATCTGGCACCATTTACGATAAACTGTGCCGCATTGGCGCAGAGCTAAGGGTCAAGGTCACCGGATTGCGTCACAAGGCGCGTCAGCGCCCGGCAATTTGCACTGCCGAGTCGCTGCGCTGCACCATGTAATTGCTCAATGCGCTGTTGGCGCGCCATGTCCGCTGATCGCTGGCGGCACCGGCTGGCTGGCCAGATCGTCCGCCTCTGTCCACTCGATTTCTTCGAGCGCGTCAGTCAGCGCCCGTTCCAGAACCTGATCGACATGGCTGACCGGAACGATCTCCAAGCCTTCCTTCACATTATCGGGAATCTCCGCCAGATCCTTCACATTCTCTTCAGGAATGAGGACAGTCTTGATCCCGCCACGTAGCGCTGCGAGCAGTTTTTCCTTCAGCCCGCCAATCGGCAACACGCGACCTCGCAATGTGACCTCGCCGGTCATCGCGACATCCGGACGCACCGCAACGCCGCTGAGAGCAGACACGATCGATGTCACCATGCCGATACCGGCGCTTGGCCCATCCTTTGGCACCGCACCTTCAGGCAAGTGGATGTGAATGTTGCGTCGCTGGAAGATCGACGGCTTGATCCCGTATGCAGGCGCACGCGCTTTTACGAAGCTGAACGCAGCCGCAATACTTTCACTCATCACATCGCCCAACTTGCCGGTCGACTTGATCTCGCCTTTGCCAGGCGTGGTCACGCTTTCAATGGTCAGCAGCTCACCACCAACCGACGTCCATGCCAGGCCGGTCACGACACCAACCTGCGCTTCTTCTTCCGACATGCCGTGCTTGAATTTCCGAACACCTGCGAAGTCGCCAAGGTTTTCGGGTGCGATCGTGATGCTGGTGGCTTCTTTTTCAAGGATCTTGCGCAAGCTCTTGCGCGCCAGCCGTGCGATTTCACGCTCTAGTGTCCGAACCCCGGCTTCGCGCGTGTAATAACGGATCAGATCGCGCAATCCTTCTTGCGTCAGCTCGAACTCGCCATCTTTGAGGCCGTGATCCTTTATCTGCTTAGGCAGCAGATGCCGCGTAGCGATTTCTACCTTTTCGTCCTCGGTGTAACCTTCCAGACGGATGATCTCCATCCGGTCTAGCAAGGGCTGCGGGAGATCCAGGCTGTTCGCGGTGGTAACGAACATGATGTCGGAAAGATCGAGGTCCAGCTCCAGATAATGGTCTTGGAATTTGCTGTTCTGTTCAGGATCAAGCACCTCAAGCAGCGCTGATGCGGGATCGCCACGGAAGTCCTGGCCAAGCTTGTCAATCTCGTCGAGCAAGAGGAGCGGGTTCGAACTTTCTGCCTTTTTCAGATTGTTGACGATCTTGCCCGGCATCGATCCGATATAGGTACGGCGGTGGCCGCGAATTTCCGCTTCATCGCGCACGCCGCCCAAGGATTGCCGCACGAACTTGCGCCCGGTCGCCTTGGCAATCGACTTGCCCAGAGATGTCTTACCAACACCCGGAGGGCCGACCAGACACAGGATCGGGCCTTTCAGCTTGTTGGTTCGCGCCTGCACAGCAAGATATTCGATGATCCGGTCTTTGACCTTTTCCAAGCCGTAATGATCCGCATCAAGCACTTCCTGCGCCTGCGAAATGTCCTTCTTGATCTTGGTCTTCTTGCCCCATGGCAAACCGAGCAAAATATCAAGGTAATTGCGGACGACAGTCGCCTCAGCGCTCATCGGCTGCATGCCCTTGAGCTTCTTCAGCTCTGCCTTGGCCTTGGCCTTCGCTTCCTTTGAAAGCTTGGTCTTTTCGATCTTCTCGGTGAGTTCGGCGATTTCGTCGCCATCTTCGCCGTCTTGCCCGCCCAGTTCGCTCTGGATCGCCTTCAACTGCTCGTTGAGGTAATACTCGCGCTGGGTCTTTTCCATTTGGCGCTTCACACGGCCGCGTATTTTGCGTTCGACCTGAAGGACTGACAGTTCGCCCTCCATGAAGGACATAACCATCTCAAGCCGCTTCAGCGGACTGACTTCAGACAGCAATGATTGCTTGTCCGATACCTTGGCAGTTATCGCGCCTGCGATATTGTCGGCCAGATCACCCGCATCCTCAAAATCACCCAGCTCCACGCTCGCGTTATCGCCCAACTTCGAGTTGAGCTTTGCATACTCGGTAAACTGCTCTGCAACTTGACGCATCAGGGCGGTGACTTCGCTGCCAGACAGCGACTCGTCTTCGATCACCGTGACTTCGGCCATTACGTGGCTGTCATGGCCATGGAGTTTCTCCAGCCGTGCCCGGGCCTTGCCCTCGACCAGAACCCGGACTGTGCCATCGGGGAGCTTGAGCAGCTGCAAGACCTGCGCAACAACACCCAGGTCATACAGATCATCTGCTTCAGGGTCATCACACCCAGGCTCAAGCTGCGCGAGCAGAAAAATGTCCTTGCTCACTTCCATCGCCGCTTCGAGCGCAGCAACAGATTTGTCGCGTCCAACGAAAAGCGGCACGACCATGCCCGGAAATACGACAATGTCGCGCAGGGGCAGTAGGGGGAATTGTTGTGTCATATAATCCTATCCCGCGCCGTTTGGGCGCACCTTTGTGTAGGAATATGGGTAGCGTAGCGCAGGCTCGCAATGGGCAATACGGCATCTCTTGTGGATGCAGGCGATCGCCTGTGGATCAGTTGTGGTAAGGGCCCGGTAATTGCGGATACGCACCACCGCTTTTGTCTAGCACACGTTCGACGAACTCCCGCGCCAAAGTGGTTTGTCGTTGGTCAACCGAGAGAAAGACTTTGCCCCGCCTGATCTGGCGGTCGTAATACTCTGCCATAGACCCATCTACATCGTGGTCAGTAAGCATCTTGGCTACAGCGCCACCTGTCGCACCAATGATACTGGATACCGATGCAACCCATGGAATGGCTGATGCGGCTAGCACGCCCGACGCCCGCCGCCGCCAAAGGCCCTACCCCCGGCACAAACAGAAACGCCACACCAAGCAAGGCACCGGCAATACCAGCGCCGGCGACGGCGCCAGTGATACTCATCGAGCTATGTCCCTCAGGCCATTTCGATTCCGGGTCACCAAAATGGCTTGCACGGCAAAGCAATGAAATCGCGGCTGGCGAGATCCCTTCATGATGCAATGCTGCAATGGCGGCTTCTGCTTTGCCGCGATCATCGAAGATTGCCGTCACGACATGCTCTGTAATCGCGCGCTCCTTTGCGATGGCATCGCGAAAGGCGGTGGCAAACCTTTCACGCTCGGCGTCGCTGCGAAAGATGACGCGCAATCCAGAGCTATCGTGCAGTTTTTGTACGCTCGGCGAGGCCGCCGGCTGAAACAGCGTCCGCAGCAACATGTCCGTAGTTGTGGGGCGCAATACCTGATCTGTCCCGCGATTGATCCATTCGACCGATTGTGGGTGCGGGTGATCGTCGGCGAGATAATTCACCGCAACCAGTTCTTCCGCCTTAATCACTTACGCAGGCTGCAAAATGTCGCTCGCTTCTTGGGCAGTGCCTCAAACATTGCGATAGTTAGCATAACAATCTTGCGATAGTATTATTCCGCCAAAATCAGGTCCGGAAGCTCGGGTCAATCCGGTCGAGTTTTCGAAGCAATGCTGGCCAAGCAAGCCCGTTCGCAATCATGCCAATGCCTGCTGGCGGAGTTTGTGCCTTAACCTTTTCCGGCGTGCCTTGCGGCGGATTGTGAAGTCCTTCGCGGCCAGCGGAAAGCATCTTAACTTGCGCATCGCAGGCGCGCTCGATGAAATATAGGCGCAGGAAACACTCGCCAACCGTCTTGCCGATTGCGAGTGTGCCGTGATTGCGCAGGATCATGGTGTGCTTGTCGCCCATATCCTCGACCAGCCGGTCGCGCTCTTCAAGGTCCGTCGCAATGCCTTCGTACTCGTGATAGGCGATATCGCTGCGCGCGATCATTCCGGTCTGCGTATGCTCCATCAGTCCATCGGCCATCGCACTGACTGCCTGACCCGCTGGAGTGTGCAAATGCATGACCGCATGCGCAGCCTCGCAGTTCATGTGGAGTGCTGAGTGGATCGTGAAGCCCGCAGGATTCACAGGGTGCGAAGTCGGGATCACTGGTTGCCCCTCGACATCGATCTTCACCAGCGAAGACGCTGTGATTTCCTCGAACATCATGTCGTAGGGATTGATCAGGAAATGATGTTCCGGCCCGGGCACTCTCGCAGAGAGGTGCGTAAAGATCAGATCATCCCAGTCATACAGGGCGACCAGGCGATAGGCTGCCGCGAGATCAACCCGGACTGCCCATTCTTCGTCACTAACCTGTCCGCGTACGTCCGCGTCATTGCCAGCACCCGTATCGTTCATCAGTGTCGCCATGATGTCTCTCCGAAATTCCGTTTCATCGCGCCACTAGCACGATTTTTGAAGATCACATACCTGGCAAATTGAAGCCCGGGGGCAAGCCCATGCTACCCTGCATCTTCTTCATTTCCTCGTTGGAAACACGGTCAGCCTTGTCGCGTGCATCGTTGAACGCCGCAGTCAAAAGATCTTCGACTATGTGTTTTTCTTCGGGCTTCATCAGGCTGTCATCAATTGTAACGCCCAGAATGCGGCCCTTGGCACTGGCGCGAACTTTCACCAACCCGCCGCCAGACTGACCTTCTACCTCGATCCCGTCGAGCTTGGCCTGCATGTCATTCATCTGGGTCTGGATCGTCTCGGCCGCCTGCTGAGCTGCCTGGATCATTTCTTCCATCGATTTCATGATCGTTACCTATTCCATTTGCTGCCGCCCGCTTGAGCGACTTTGTCTTCATCTGCGAGCAACCGGGCATCTGGAAATGCCTCAAAGGTCGCCTTGACCATAGGATGCTCGCGGATTTCTTGTTCCTTGGCCAATTTGGTGGCTTCTTCCTGCTCGCGCAAGGTCGGCGCGCCAACACCCTGGCCGCGCTCAACCTGCCAGCGGCTGCCTGTTACTCGGTAAAGGCAATCGCGCAGTTCAGCGCCCGGGTCTTCGCCCAATCCATCTTTCACCGAATAGACAAGCTTATTCGGAGCAAGCTCGTTCACCCGGATCCAGTCTCGCATAATCTGCGCGATCCGCAATTGGCCAGCATCATCGATCTGCTGCACCAGCGTGCCCCATTCGACCGAGGCTTGCGCAGGCGCCGTTCCACTTGCATTCGCTCCATCGCCAGATGCGGCTGTTGCGGCAGTGGGCGCGATACCCTTCTCCGCAAGCTCTTCCAGCTTTTTCGAAAGTTTGCCTGGATCTGGCATCTCCGCTGCGTGCATCGCCCGCAGCAATGCCATTTGCGCAGATACCAGCGGATCAGGCGCATTACGCACTTCCTCATGGCCCTTGAGCAGCAATTGCCACAACCGGTGCAGCTGTGCGGGAGACAACCGTTGCGCAAACTCGCCCAGCGCAGCGCGTTCTTCGGCGGTAGGCACGTCGGGCTCACCACCCGAAACCTGCGCTACTGTAACGCGGTGCGTTAGGTCCATCAGCGCTCGCATCAGAGCCAGCGGTTCAACGCCCAATGCGTATTGCTCTTCGATCGCCGCCAGCAAAGCTTTGGCATCGCCTTCGAGCAAATGCCCGAGAACTCTCCGCTGCGCGCCCTTATCAGCAAGGCCCAGCATGTCGCGAACTTTCGCGGCTGTGACCTTGCCGTCTGTATCCATGTCCGCATGCGCAATCGCTTGGTCAAGAATGGACAGGCCATCCCGCACAGAGCCCTCGGCGGCAGCGGCAATGATATGCAATGCTTCGTCTTCGGCAGGAACGCCTTCCTTTTCGCAGATCATCGCGAAATGGCTTTGCAGAAGCTCAGCCGAAATGCGCCGGAGGTCGAAACGCTGCGTGCGGCTAAGCACCGTCACCGGCAGCTTTTCGACTTCGGTGGTCGCGAAGAGGAACTTTACATGCGCGGGTGGTTCTTCCAGCGTCTTGAGCAATGCGTTGAAGGCATTGCGCGTCAGCATGTGGACTTCATCGATGATGTAGATCTTGTAGCGAGCCGAAACGGCAGAATAGCGGACCTGTTCGATAATCTCGCGCACGTCGTCGACACCGGTATGCGAAGCCGCATCCATCTCGATCACATCAATGTGCCGGCCCTCTGCGATAGCTGAACACGGTTCACACTGACCGCAGGGATCGATCGTTGGGCCACCCTGCCCGTCCGGCCCAACACAGTTCAATGCCTTTGCAATCAATCGCGCCGTCGATGTCTTGCCGACCCCGCGAACCCCAGTCATCAAGAAAGCATGTGCCAGCCGTTCTCGCTTGATCGCATTACCAAGTGTGCGGACCATCGCATCCTGACCGATCAGCTCGCTGAAGGTTTGCGGGCGATATTTGCGCGCCAGAACACGATAAGGCTGGTTTGTGTCCACCGGAGCGGCAGCGGCAGAGGGAGTCGCAGGGTCTGGCAAAGCCGTAGGTGCTCCGGTTGACTCAGCGGTGGGCTCGGGTGCGGGTTCGGGATCGCCAAACATGGAATTTTGACCGGCAGCCTCCAACTCGGCTGCACTTGGCTTTCCAGCCTCTTCCTGCTCACCAGTGTCCCATGGCGGCGTATCCGTGTTTTCCGGTGAATCACCCATGCCCACTTGCTACGCGTTTGGCGCGGCAATGTCATGCCATGTGACGTCAGAAATGCATGGAAAAGGAGCCGAGCGACCCGCCGCAATTCACCTGGGCTGCTTCCTTCCGGACCTGACCCGGTGAGCGAACGCTAACGTCCACCCGACTCCCGGGCGGGCATATGGCGATGATTCGTCGAAAATTCAACAGCGCAGTTAGCGAGCCGGTATCAGCGAAAGTTGTCCGCGTAAGCTTGTAGCTTGAGCGATTTGGGCGGTGTCGCATGAATGCGCACGGCAATCCCATGCTTCTCAGCGTATTCCTTCGCCGCCTCTTTAGTCGGGAATTTGAGCGAGACCTGCGCCTGAGTGTCGCCGCTGCCCGTCCATCCCATCAATGGATCGGGCCGACGCGCTTCGGATTGCTCGAATTCGAGCACCCAAGTGTCAATCTTCGCCTTGCCTGACTGCATGGCACTTTTTGGCTGCTGATAGATACGTGCGCTCATGGCGAAGCCCTTAATTCAGTTTTCGCTGCGATTGAAGGCGTTTTTGGTCTTCAGACTTGGTTTTTCCACCCACGGCTCGTCGGGCCAGCGGTGCTTCGGATACCGCCCCTTCATATCTTTCTTCACATCTGCCCAGCTGCCACGCCAAAACCCGGGCAAATCTCGGGTCGACTGAATCGGACGGCCCGCCGGGCTGGCCAGCTTGATTAACAGTGGTGTGCGCCCGATCATCGGGTGCTGGTCCAATCCGAACAGGGCCTGGACACGAACTTCAACTGATGGAGCGTCATCGCCAGCATAATCGATCGTGTGACATGTTCCGGCAGGTGATGTGAACTCGCGCGGAGCCAATCGGTCCAACTGTTGGCGCGTGCCCCAATCGAGCTGATTGAGGATGGCTTCAATCAGCTTTCCGCGCGGCACATCGAGATCGCGCCGTCCATACAGTATCGGTCTCAGCCATGTGTCGGCGCTGTCTCGGAGCCTTTGTAGTTCAAGCGCTTCAAT
This sequence comes from uncultured Altererythrobacter sp., assembly GCF_913057185.1. NCBI lineage: Bacteria > Pseudomonadati > Pseudomonadota > Alphaproteobacteria > Sphingomonadales > Erythrobacteraceae > Altererythrobacter > uncultured Altererythrobacter sp. The sequence goes on along the minus strand of NZ_CAJXNK010000002.1, from coordinate 228,630 downwards.
CTGTGCGAATTTTCCGCGTGCCAATAGGTCAGCAGGAAGGAGTTCTCCCAAGCTTTCCAACGCCTTTTCCACTAGCTTATCCACAATCGCTTCCGGGTCTGGCGCGGGATCTGGACCACTTGCCAAGGTGATCGCACCAAGCCTCCTTTCTAGCCGCGCCTCAGCACGCTTTTCCTGATTATTCCAGTTTATTACCGAGCGCTTTTCAACCAGATATTGAAGATGCTCTTCGATGTCTTGCACGCTCAGCTCCGCTGCTGCGGCGATCCGCGCGCCCTTTGCCTGACCCTGCGCATCGCCAATAACTATCCACTCCGCACGCGCCAGAGGTGAAGCAGGATCAAGTTGAAAGCCCCTGCCACCAGCCGACAGCCATTGCTCGCCAGACTTGTCGCGTCTTCTCGCGACAAAATCAGGCCGCGCAAATGCGAGGAAAAGTGCTGGATTGCGTGGCTCCGGTTCCGTGCCTGAAATTAACCGCTGCGCTGCCTTTGCCCAGCCCTGAGCAAGCTTGCGCGAGGCTTCTGCGCGTTTACCCCGATCGCCGTTCCAATGGTCCAGGCGCTTAAGCAGATCCTCACCACGACCGCCGAGCCCGCGCTCCTGCACGAGCAGAACCAACTTCGCTGCGTCAAACGCTTGCGAAACCTCCGCTCCGTATAGCACCGCGGCAGCAGCGAAGGGATCTAGGGGCAATGAAGCGATCTGATTGCCTTGCGCAGTTATCCTGCCGTCTTCGTCCAGAGCCCCCATTTTCAACAGCGAAGTGCGCGCGGTGGCAATTGCGGCTTCCGGTGGGGGATCGATCCAGGCCAGGCTCGCAGGGTCAGAACTTCCCCATTTTGCAAGTTTCAGGACCAGAGGCGCCAGATCGGCTGTCTCGATCTCAGCGGGAGCGAACGCTGGGCGGCCAGCATGCCCACCTTCTTCCCACAAGCGGTAGGCCACGCCCGGCCCTTGGCGGGCGGCGCGGCCGGCCCTTTGCGCTGATGCCGCTTGACTGGCGCGGCGGGTAACCAGCCGAGTAGTTCCAGCTGCCTTGTCGAATTCGGCATATCGCGCGAGACCGCTATCGATGACGACAGATACTCCGTCCAGAGTCAGCGAAGTCTCGGCAATGGCTGTTGCGAGCACAATCCGTCGGTGACCGCCCGCATCGCGTTTGATCGCTGCGCGCTGCTGCGCGGGCTGAACTTGTCCGTGCAGTGGAATGATGGGCACATCAGGCAAGCGTGCTTCCAGGTGTTCTCTTGTGCGTTCAATCTCACCGATACCGGGAAGGAACGCCAGCAATTCCCCCTCTGTCTCTCGCCAAGCCTGCATCACCGCATCGGCCATTGCGTCTTCAATGCGCGCATCGGGTCGCGAACCCAGCCATTCAATACGTAAAGGATTCGCGCGCCCTTCACTTTCGATCACTGGTGCGCGATTCCCCAGAAGCTTCGCAAAGCGCGCACCATCTATCGTTGCGCTCATAACCAATATGCGCAGGTCATTGCGCAAGACGGCGCGGCTTTCCAAGGCCAGCGCCAGACCAAGATCGCTGTCCAGATGCCGCTCATGCGCTTCGTCGAACAAGACAGCGGAAATGCCTGCCAGTTCAGGGTCTTCGATGATACGGTTTACGAAGATGGCCTCTGTTACGACCAGAACGCGCGTTTTGGCCGATGTTTTGCTATCCAACCGGGTCACATAACCGACTTTTTCACCAGGTTTCTCGCCCAGTATTTCCGCCATACGTTCTGCTGCTGCACGAGCCGCAACTCGCCGCGGTGAAGTGAGGATTATCTGTCCAGTGCACCAGGCTTCTTCAAGCAGGGCCGGGGCCACAGCCGTAGTCTTGCCCGCACCCGGCGGCGCAACAAGCACCGCAGCGCCAGAATCTGCCAGTGCTGTCGTCAACTCTCCGAGTTTCTCATCTATTGGCAGTTCGAGAAGCATAGCTAGCCCCTGCCACAATCAGACACGCAGGCACAGATTGAAATTTGCTGTTAGAAGAATGTCCCGACCCTGCATTGCGCAAGGTCGGGATTTTCTTTGCTTTGCTAGGCTTGATTAATAGCCGCGCGCGACCGCGAACATCGCCGCTTCAGCCATCGCCGCGCGAGCCTTGCTTTCCGGGAAGATAGAGATCGCATCGATAGCGCGCTGGGCAAAATGACGTGCCCGTTCGCGTGTATCTTCGACCGCATTGTGTCGCGCCATCAGCTCGCGTGCATATGCGAGGTCTTCATCTGAGGACCGGTGCCCCATGATCGCGTTTTTCCAGAACTTGCGCTCATCCTCTCCGCCGCGCGCATAGGCCAGAATGACCGGTAGAGTCATCTTGCCTTCGCGGAAATCATCGCCCTGCTCTTTGCCCATTTCGGTCGCATCCGAATCGTAATCGATCGCATCATCGACCAGCTGGAACGCGACTCCCAGATTGCGCCCGTAATCTTCCAACGCGCGTTCTTTTTCTTCATCGCATTCTGCAACAACCGCACTGATCTGGCTGGCGGCTGCAAACAATGCGGCCGTTTTTGCACCGATGATATGCAGATAGCGCTCTTCACTGGTTTCAATTTGACGTTGCGCTGACAACTGGGAGACTTCCCCCTCAGCAATCACCGCACTGGCATGGCTGAGTATCTTCAAAACCCGCAGGCTGCCATCTTCAGTCATCAACTCGAACGCGCGGCTAAACAGGAAATCACCGACTAGAACCGTCGCTGGGTTACCGAAAATGATGTTGGCTGCCGCCTTGCCACGGCGCAGTTCGCTGCCGTCGACGACATCGTCGTGCAGCAAGGTGGCCGTATGAATGAATTCAACAGCGGCTGCGAGCAGATGATGCCGCGAACCCTGATAGCCAACGAGTTCGGCTCCAGCGAGCGTAAGCATCGGACGAAGACGTTTTCCGCCGCCAGAGATCAGATGGCCGGCGAGTCGCGGAATAAGCGGGATCTCGCTCTGCATCCGGTCGAGAATTACCGTATTCACCGCATTCATACCGTTTGCCGTCAGCGCGAGCATAGGCTCAAGCGATGGCTGTTTTCGGGGAAGCGGGACGACCGTTGCGCTCATGCCACGCCACATGAAGGTCACAAGCGCGCTTGGCAAGGCTGGATTTGATGCTAGCTTTGCAAGTGATGTCCGATGAATCGCAAACCTCGTCCGAACCCGATCGGGTCCTGTCCGCTTACCGCAAGAGCATCGACAATATCGATGCTGCAATAATTCATATGCTGGCCGAGCGGTTTCGCATCACGCAGGCCGTCGGCGAATACAAGGCGAAGGTTACTCTGCCGCCTGCCGACCCGGCGCGCGAGGAGCGCCAGATATCGCGCCTGCGCAAATTGTCCGAAGAGGCTGATCTCGACCCTGAGTTCAGCGAGAAATTCCTGCGCTTCATCATCGAAGAAGTCATCCGTCACCACGAAAAGGCTCGTGGGGCGTAGACAATTGCAATCCTAAGTATTCGTACGAGGGGTGGTGATCAGCATAGATTGGTCACGCCGGTATAGGGATAGGCCATGCCCTCGCCTCCAAACCTTGCCGCGCATGATCTTGATCAACAGGCCCCGCAGCCAAGGCGCGCTGCATAGCGCTTGCGGCTCCATTTGCCAGCGCACCTGACATTCGTCGGACGAAGAAGCTCGTGTCTGATCGAGAACATCTCCCAGACCGGGGCACAGCTGGTTGTCAATGGCGCGCCCCGTAGAGGCGAGGAAGGCCAACTCAAGTGTGAAGACCTCCTGGCATTCTTTCGCACGGTATGGAGTGCTGGCAATCTAGTCGGTGTCGAGTTTGACGAGACGATTCCTCTTCAGACGCTTCTCAATCTGCGCCGCATCAACGACGCTTATTCGGACTTCCACCGCATGGAGGCCAGGTGTACCGCGCGTCGCTGGGTGGCTGGCGAATTGCGCTAATCTGCAACTGTCGCCGCGCGTGGGAGCGATAACCGGACCAGCAATCCGCCCAAGTCTTCGCTTTCGCCAAGCGTTACGCTGCCGCCGTAGATCTCTGCCACGTCACGCACAATCGCCAGGCCGAGACCCGTACCGGGTTTGCCAGTGTCGAGCCGAACCCCGCGATCAAAGATGCGCTCTCTTTCGCCGTCGGGAATGCCCATGCCATCGTCTTCAACCCAAATGATGCTATGGTGGTCATCCGGCTCGGCATCGACAGTTACAAACACACTGCCGCCGCCATACTTCGCCGCATTTTCTGCGAGATTGCCGAGGATTTCATCCAGGTCCTGCCGCTCGATCGCGACAGCAGCTTCCTGATTACCTGCCAGATCGAAACGAACGCCCTGATGAATACGCGTGACTGCGCGCAGGACAGATTCAACGCTCGGCCAAACCTCCGCCCTTGAACGACCGGAAGAACGTCTGCCCACCGCGCGTGCGCGGGCAAGATGGTGATCGACATGGCGTTGCATGGACTTGGTTTCGCGGAAAACAAGCTCATCCAGCTTGGGATCGTGAGCGGTCGCGGCATTTGTCAGCACAGTCAGCGGTGTTTTTAATGCGTGAGCCAGATTGCCCGCATGGGTGCGCGCCTCTTCGGCTTGCCGTTCGGAATGCTCGAGCAACTCGTTGAGTTCCTGAACCAATGGCTGGACTTCGGTGGGCAGCAGCTCGGAAATACTGCTTGCACCAGTATTGCGCAATTTCTGGATCGCTGCGCGAACACGGCGCAGGGGGGACAGGCCATAGCGGATCTGGAACAGTGTCATCAAAAGCAGGCCGAGCCCCAGCAAGGCAAAACTGCTGATCAAAATCCCTCTGATCTCTGCAATCTGGTCGTCCAGCTCATCGGTTTTAGATGCGACCGCGAAGGTCCAGCGAACTTCACTATTCGGCAAGATGACTGAGCGTTCCACCATCCGCAATTGCTCTCCCTCAAACTGAGCGGAATCGTAGAAATGCGCTTCATTATCGAAGTGATCACCCTGCAATTGCAAGGTGCGGTCCCAAAGGCTTCTCGACGGATAGGGTTCATATCCCTCGCCGTTTATCTGCCAATAAAGTCCGCTGTTCGGTTCCAGAAAACGCTGGTCGCCCAGGATGCGATTAAAGAAGACTTCACCCCCCGCTTCAATCTCGGCCGAACCGATCATCGCTGTCAGAATGTATTCCAACTGCTCGTCGAAGTTCCGCTCGACCAGATTGGTCAGCGTGCGATCAAGTGCGATGCCTCCGCCAACCAACAGCACAGCAATCCAGCCAGCCGCGATCAGCAGCATGCGCCGCGCGACGCTGCCCTGACTTACAGGTGCTTCGTCGGATATCGCCCTATGCTCGTGGAGCGTCTGCGGGGTCGTCGAGGCTGTATCCGAGGCCACGGATCGTAGTGATTACCTCTGCGCCAAGTTTCTTACGGATGCGGGTGACAAACACTTCGATCGTGTTCGAATCGCGGTCGAAGTCCTGATCATAGATGTGCTCGATTAACTCAGTCCGACTGACGACCTTGCCCTTGTGGTGCATCAGATAGCTGAGCAGCTTATATTCCTGAGCGGTCAGTTTGACCGGCTCACCATTCAGCGTGACACGGCCTGAACGCGTGTCCAAACGCACGTCACCGGCGGTCAGCTCTGCCGAAGTGTTGCCCGAAGCACGGCGGATGAGCGCGCGCAGGCGAGCGATCAGCTCTTCGGTTTGGAATGGCTTTGCAAGATAGTCATCCGCGCCAGCGTCCAGCCCGGCAACCTTGTCTGACCAACTGTCACGCGCGGTCAGCACCAGCACCGGAAAGCCGCGGCCTTCCTTGCGCCACATGCCAAGCACCGTCAGGCCGTCAATCTCGGGCAGACCAAGATCAAGCACAACCGCGTCATATTCTTCAGTGCTTCCAAGGAAATGGCCGTCTTCACCATCGGTGGAGAGATCGACCGCATAGCCGTTCTGCTCCAGCGTTGATTTCAACTGCTGGCCTAGGGTCGGTTCGTCTTCGACAATAAGAATGCGCATATTTGCCTGCTAGTCCTGGATCAATTGTCGGGAGTGTTGAGCGTTTGCGTAGCCAGCGTCAAGCGCGCGGCGTGATTGTCAACCTGCATTCAGCGAAAGTCTCAGCTCGAACGGCGGATTATGCGGCCAGTGCGCGCATCGACGTCAACATAAGTCACGCGGCCATCCTTGATGAACTTCAGCCTGTATGCGCGCGCCGTGGCATCATATGCTGGTCCAAGGTATTCACTACCGCGCATTTGCGGCAGAACCCGCCGCTCGATCTCGCGCAGAGACAACACATTGCCGGCGTGCATTTCCTTGCGCGCTTCGTTCTGGTCATTTCGCGATTGCTCATGCGCCGTAACCGGAGCTGCAAGACCGGTAGCGACAATGGCAAACGCAGCCAAAAGAGATGCAATCCGTTTCATGGTGCTGTCATGCCTATTCGCGGGCCATTGAACAAGGTGTGAATATGCCGCCTTCCTGCGGTTCAGGAAACGCGCAACCGATAAGCAGTGGTTTGCAAGCCAAGTGCTGCACGCTAGGGCGATGGCAACTGGGAGACACTCGATGCTTAAGTCATTCTTCAGCGCAGCCGCACTCGCGAGCGCTGTAATTGCTTTTTCGGGGCCTGCAGCGGCACAAATGGAACGCGTGCCCGATCGGCCAGCTGGCGAAGGCGAAGGACCATACGATACGCTGCTCATCAAGGGCGCAACGATGATCGATGGAACAGGCGCACCCCCTGAAGGCCCCGTCAGCATCCTTGTCGAGGGCAACCGTATTGCCCGTATCCTTCGCGGTGGAGCGGATATCCCAGCCGATCGCGTAATTGATGCCAGCGGGATGTATATATTGCCGGGGTTCGTCGACACTCACGGCCATAATGGCGATCCATCGAAGGCTCCTCAGCCATCCTATGGCTTTAAGCTCTGGCTTGCACATGGGGTTACAAGCGTTCGCGGGGTCGGTTTCGGGTTTGGTCCAGACGATCCTTCGCTTGATCAGAAGCGCAGAAGCGCGGCCAATACGATCACCGCGCCGCGTCTGTTCGCTTACACTGTTCCGGGAGATGTCTGGCCGAACGGCGCAGTTCGCACGCCTCAGCAGGGCCGCGAATGGGTGCGCTGGATAGCAAACCGGGGCTATGACGGGATCAAGTTCTTCAACAATGAAGACCCCGCCACGCTTGCCGCGATTCTGGATGAATCGGACAAGCTGGGACTCGGCACCGTCGCGCATCTGGGTCAACGCGGGGTAGCCGAAGTCAATGCAAGGGTCGCGACTGAGCTTGGGCTTGACGGTGTCACCCACTTCTATGGCCATTTTGAGAGCCTGCTCGATGGTGCCGCGCTGCCGCAATACCCCGCTGACTACAATTATCTGGATGAGCAATCACGCTTTGCATGGGTGGCAAGGCTGGCCGATCAGGTGGGCGATCCCGGCACCGAGCAATGGAGCGCCTATATCGATCATTTGATCGAAAATGACGCAACGCTCAGCCCTACATTCAACATTTATTCGGCCAGTCGCGATGTTATGAAGGCGCGCAACATGGAATGGCACGAGAAATACACTCTGCCTTCGCTGATGCAATTCTACGCGCCGAGCCTGACCAATCACGGCAGCTATTACCATGACTGGACCAGCGAGGATGAGGTCGCCTGGCGCAATTTCTATCGCAAATGGTTCGATTTGACGCGCGAATTCAAGGACCGCGGCGGGCGCGTGACCGCTGGTTCTGATCCTGGTTATATCTACCAGACATGGGGTTTTGCCTATATCGGTGAGCTTGAGATGCTGCGCGAAGCGGGCCTGACGCCGCTTGAGGTTATTCAGGCAGCGACCATCAATGGCGCGCGCGAGATCTATGAGCCAAAAGGTGAAGAGCCGCCCATGGGTTCGATAAAGGAAGGCAAGCTCGCCGACCTTGTGATTGTGCCCGAAAACCCGCTTGCCAATCTGAAAGTGCTCTACGGCACTGGCCATACGCGCCTCAATCGCGAGACCAATACTCTGGAGACCGTCGGCGGTGTGCGGTGGACGATCAAGGACGGCATTGTGTTCGACGCACGAGCGCTGCTGAAAGACGTGGCCGATATGGTCGAAATGCAGAAGCTGCAAGAAAACGCCATCATGCAGTAACAGCAGGCAGAATAGTAACAACCGCATGCGGTGATGGCTTGCGGGGCGGCGCGCCCTCGCCTACCTGCCGCCCACTATGGCTCAACCACCAATCCTCTCCTGGGAAGGTCTCGGCCTGCAGCAAGGCGGACGTTGGCTGCTGGGCGGTCCAGAACGCGAAGATATCGATCTGCATATCGGTCCGCGCGATCGGCTCGCGCTGATCGGGCGCAACGGGGCAGGCAAAACTACATTGTTCCGCCTGATCAATGACGAGATCGAAGCCGATCGTGGCCAGCGAAAAGTCAAGCAAGGCACGCGCGTGGTTGTGCTGGAGCAAGACCCTGACTTCGACGGTTTTGAGACCTTGATGGACTGGGCGTTGGCGGGCGAGGACGCGCCGGCTGAATATGAGGTCGAAGCGATCGCCGGTCAGTTGGGTATCGACATGACAACCCCTTCCAAAGGGGCAAGCGGCGGCGAGAGGCGACGCGCAGCCATTGCTCGGGCATTGGCGCAAGAGCCAGACCTGCTGCTGATGGACGAGCCGACCAACCATCTCGACCTGAGCGCTATTGATTGGCTCGAAGACTGGCTGACACGCTTCAAGGGCGCGTTTGTTGTCATCAGCCACGACAGGACGTTTCTGAAACGGCTGACCAATGCAACGCTGTGGCTGGATCGCGGGATCATCCGTCATAAGGATGTCGGCTTTGGCGGATACGAGGCATGGGAAGAGCAAGTTTACGCCGAGGAAGCCCGTGCCACTGAAAAGCTCGATACCAAACTGAAACTCGAGGCGCACTGGCTCGAGCGTGGTGTCACCGCACGGCGCAAGCGCAACCAAGGTCGACTTGAGAAATTGTGGCAGATGCGTGCGCAACGCGCTGCAATGATTTCCGGTGGCGGAACCGCCAAACTGAAATTGGCGACCGAAGAGGAATTCAAGTCGAAGTCCGTGATCGTGGCCGAAAACATCACCAAGTATTATGATGGCCGCGCTGTTATCAAACCGTTCAGCCTGCGCATCCAGCGCGGCGACCGGATCGGTATTGTGGGTGCAAACGGTGCAGGCAAAACGACGCTGCTCAAAATGCTGACTGGCGAGCTCGAGCCGGACAGCGGCAGCGTGACGATCTCCAAGAAACTGACAGGCGTGATGATCGATCAGCAGCGCAGCCTGATGGAAGCGGACACGACAGTGCGTCAGGTACTGGCTGAGGGTGGTGACTGGCTCGACGTGCGGGGCAATCGCAAGCATGTTCAAGCTTACCTTAAAGACTTTCTGTTCGACCCCAAGATCGTCGACACCAAGGTCGGCATATTGTCCGGCGGCGAAAAGTCGCGGCTGTTGCTGGCACGCGAATTCGCCCGCAAGTCGAATTTGCTGGTTCTGGACGAGCCAACCAACGATCTCGATCTGGAAACGCTTGACCTGCTGCAGGAAGTGATTGCTGACTATGACGGAACTGTCCTGATCGTCAGCCACGACCGCGACTTCCTTGATCGCACGGTCACGCTGACGCTCGGCCTTGATGGCAGCGGCAGTGTTGATGTGGTTGCGGGCGGCTATGAGGATTGGGAGCGCAAACGCCGTCAGCCCATCACCTCCAAGGCCAAATCATCAAGCACGAAGAAGAAGCCCGATACAACCACGCAAGCCGCGGTGCAAAAACAGTCAAAGCCCGACAAACTGTCCTACAAGGATCAGCGCGATTACGAACTGCTTCCCGCCCGCATCGAAGAGCTGGAAGGTGCAATCGCCAAGGGCGAGCAAATCCTGTCGGACCCCGAACTCTACACCCAGGACCCGCAGAAATTTGCGACCATCAGCAAGGGTTTGGAAAACGCACGCGCGGAAAAGGACGCGGCCGAAGAGCGCTGGCTGGAGATTGCGGAGATGGTTGAGGGGTAAGTTCCAACACGATGGAACAATTGGAACACTGTCCTGGCCCAATAAACCCCACCTTACCGCACCCGATAAAAATCCGCCACACGGTCGAGCGCCAGCTTGAGGACCAGCTTACCGCTTCGTGCAGGCCAACCGAGCTGCTTTTCTGCGTCAGGCAGGCCTTCCCCTGCACACACCACGCGCCAGAGGATGTCCTGCAAACCGCTGCCCGCTTCGCGCAGCGCGCCATCAAAACGATCCTTGGCTGCGATCTGCCGTTCGGTTGCGGTAAGGCCTTGTTCGCCGGTCGTTTTCACGCGCACCGGATCCCATCGCATGGTGACATTCGCGCCCAATTGTGCTCGTTCATAGTCATCGCGCAAACGCTCGCCCGCAACGAACAGTCGCTCGTCAATATGGCCGCGCGCATGGAGCCAGCTGAGCGGAGATTCAGCCAGATTGACAGTGACGGAGCGACGTTTGCCCTTAGCGCCTGATCCACGAACCAGGCCTTCCTGGGTCAATTCCTTCTCCGCCAATATCCGCCGCATAAACGTGTCTCCTGTTGATGAATTGCAGCGCAGGCTTGCAACGCTGAATGGGCTGTAGGAAAGAAAAATCACCAATTAGGTTAGCCCTCAGGAGAGCTGCTGTGATCAATCGCATCCGGGATATCCGCAAAAGCAAGGGACTGACACTGGCCGAACTGGCCGAAGCCTGCGATCCGCCCACGACCCCGCAAACCATCGGGCGGCTGGAAACGGGCATGCGCAATCTGTCGCTGAAATGGATGGACCGAATTGCGGCTGCGCTGGAAGTCGACACGGAGATGATCGTCCGGTCCGAAGACACACCGGCCCCCATGGTCATTGCACAACTGCGCGCGAGCGGACCCGAAGCACTCGCCAAGCCGCGCGAAGCGATGCTCCCGGCTGATATCGCAGGCGAAGGAACGCTGACTGTGCTGAGCGTTGAAGAAAGCGTCGGCGAGTTTCGGCCCGGTGATTTGCTGTGGATGCGCCAGCTAGACGGAGACGATGTCAGCCATGCCATCAATCGCGATGTACTGGTCCCTCGCCCCGGCGGTCGGTTCTACTTCGGTCGCTTGATTGATCGGCGCGAAAACCTGGTAGGCATTCTGCCGCCGGGCACAGGGCAAAAGCAGCAGGTGATCGACAATCCCGCATGGATAGCCGTTGCGGAAATGCTGGTGCGCAAGCTTTGATCGAACGCGTTTATCGACGGTAGGCTTAGGGGCAGGCTCAGGTCAGCCCGCGTGCCTTCTTTTCCTGCAAATCGGCTGCGCTTTCTTGCGGCACAAAGCTGTCAGAGGTTACACCCAGCCAGATCAGTATCGGTGCAGCCATATAGACCGAGCTGTACGTACCGATAAACAAGCCGAGCGTAATCGCGGCAACCAGTCCGAACAGGCTGGCCGGGCCAAAAATCAGCAATGGCAGCAGCGCAACGAACAGCGTCAAACTGGTCATCACAGTACGTGCCAGCGTTTCATTGACGGACAGGTCGAGCAAATCCGTCAGGTCCATCTTGCGGAACTTCTTCAGATTTTCCCGGATACGGTCATAGACCACGATTGTATCGTTCAACGAATAGCCGATGATCGCCAGAATTGCGGCGATGATCTGAAGGCTGAACTCAAGCTGGAAGATCGCGAACATGCCAAGCGTCAACGACACGTCGTGGAACAGCGCGAACAGCGCCCCTGCCCCGAACTGCCACTCGAAGCGGATCCAGATGTAAATCGCCACCGCCAGCATGGCTGCAACCAGGGCGAGCGCAGCATCGTTGCGGAACTCGCCGGAAACCTTGCCCGATACGCTGTCGACGCCGTCGATTCGTACTTCAGGATGCCCGTCACGCATCGCAGCCGTAATCTGCTCTGTCATCATGGCCGCGAATTCCGGCTGCCCTTCGGCCTCTGCCGGCAGTTTCACACGAATCGAAACCTGATTGGGCTCGCCGAAGCGCTGAATCACGGGATCTTCCACCACCTCAAGCGCGCTGACTGTCTGTCGAAGCTCGGCCACGGGCGCCTCAGCTTCCCCGACAAATGTCGCGCGGATTTCCTGACCGCCAGCGAAATCGACGCCGTAGTTGAGGCCTTGGGTGAATACAGCCGCCCAGCTCGCCGCAATCAGCAGCATGCTGACGACAAAAAACGGAATCCGCAGCTTGAGGAATTTGATGTTGGTATCATCGGGGACAAGTTTGAGAAGTCGCATCGGTCAAATCCCCTTATAGACTTAGATCGTTGGGTCGCGCATTGCGCAGCCATCCGGCCACCCACATGCGCGTGAGTACAACGGCGGTGAAGACGCTGGTGAACAGCCCGATCACAAGCACCACGGCAAAGCCACGGACCGGCCCCGTACCGAACATGAACAACAGGACACCGGCGATAAAGTTGGTGATGTTCGCGTCGTAAATCGCGCGGCTCGCCTCTTTATAGCCATTCTCGACCGCGGCTACGACCCGTCGTCCGCGTTTGCGTTCTTCGCGTATTCGTTCGTTGATCAGCACGTTGGCGTCCACCGCAGCACCAATTGTCAGCACAAAGCCGGCAATGCCCGGCAGCGTCAGCGTAGTGTTGAGGCCCGCCATGATGCCAAGCAGGATCATCACGTTGAATACCAACGCAATGGTCGCATAGACGCCAAAGCGGCCATAGCTTGCGATCATCAAGGCGATGACCGCAGCCGAGCCGATCAGCATCGCGAGCATGCCCTTGCGGATCGAGTCTGCACCCAGGTCCGGCCCAACTGTGCGTTCTTCGATAACGGACAGATCGACCGGCAATGCACCAGAGCGAAGCGAGATGGCGAGGTTGTTGGCTGTTTCGGTGGTGAAGCCACCTGATATCTGCGCTGTACCGCCCAGGATCGGTTCATTGAACACCGGCGTCGAAAGCACATTGCCGTCCAGAATAATCGCAAACAAACGTCCGACATTCTGCGTGCTGAGCTGCGCAAAACGCTGTCCGCCCTGTTGATCAAATGTAATCGAAACAACCGGCTCATTCGTTTGCGGATCAAAGCTCTGCTGCGCGTTGATCAGGCTGTCACCGCGAATACCGCCCAACCGTCGTACCGCAACCGAAGTGCCCGCAAACTGCGACGATTCCGCATAGGGGAAGATCTCCGATCCCAGCGGCGCAATGCCTTGCTGGACATCGCTCGGCAAAGCCGATTGGTCGACCATCTTGAATTCAAGCTGCGCGGTTTGACCCAGCAAGGCTTTGAGCTGATCCGGATCGTCCAGACCCGGGACCTGGACCACGATACGTGTGTCACCCTGACGAATGATCGTCGGCTCGCGCGTTCCTAGCGAGTCAATACGGCGCCGGATCACTTCGATCGCCGTTTCCATCGCCTGATCGACTGCTGTATCCAGGCCATCGCCAGTCGGAGCCAGGATCATCTGCTGGCCATCCTCGACCCGCAAATCCCATTCACGAACCAGCCCGGTGCCGTTCATAACCGGCAGCAGCAACTCGCGCGCACGATCAACATCGGCTGGATTGTCGACCATGAAGCTCAACTCGCCGTTGGCGGTCGATACATCGCCAATGCGGATGCGGTTTTCCGGGACCGAACCGCGCAGCGTTGTGCGCACGGTTTCTTCCATATTCTCCAGCCGCTGTGCGGCGACCTGTGCCGGATCCGCTTCAAGCAGAATGTGGCTGCCACCCGCCAGGTCCAGCCCCAGATTGACTGTCGGCTGAGGGAGAAAGTCCGGAATATCGATATTGGTCGAAGCCAAAAGCGTCGGCAGAGCGGCGGCCGCTGCAATTAGCGTGAGGCCCCAGAGCCAAATCTTCTTCCATCTAGGAAAGTCGAGCATCGGTAGAATCTTCCGTCCGTTCAGTCGCGCCTAGGTTTTGCGTCAGTCGTTCGCTGCACTGCCGCCCGGCGGGATGATATCTCCGATGGTGCTCTTGACCGCTTTCACGCGAACACCCTGCGCAATATCCAGCTCCACATAGGTGTCATCCACCTTGTGCACTTTGCCCACAAGCCCGCCGGCGGTGACGACCTGATCGCCCTTCTTGATCGCTTCGATCTTCTGCTGGTGTTCCTTCTGCCGCTTCATTTGCGGACGGATAATCAGAAACCAGAAGATCAGGATCATACCGATAATCGGCAGCCATTGGATCCATGCTGGTGGTGCGTCGACGGTGGCCGCGGCGGCAAGAATTTCGAACATTGGTTTTAAGCCTGTGAGACTGGAATTAAACTCAAGCGGGTTGCCTCAGTTTCGCACCGTATAGTGCGCGACCTCGTCTCCCCATTCACGGTAAGTGGGCGCGGTTAGCAGCAATGCAAGCCGCTCGCAATTGGAACTGCACCAAGTGTGGCGCGCCGTCCACACCCGCATCATCGGCTCAATGACATGTCTTGCAAGCAGCAAGTCCCGCTCCTATAGGCGCGCTTCCACTCGGTTCGGGAAGTAGCGCAGCCTGGTAGCGCATCACACTGGGGGTGTGGGGGTCGCAGGTTCGAATCCTGTCTTCCCGACCAGTGGTTTACCCCTCATAAGTTGGCTTGCACCTCCCCTTTGCGCGCTCTAACCCGCGCGGCTGAGGAGATTTTTCCATGAGCGAGACTTCCGCCCCGTCCAGAATGCGCAGCTGGCTGTTCGCGCCCGGCGATAGCGAGCGCAAGATGACCAAGGCCAGCGATAGCGCGGCAGACATTGTGCTGCTCGATCTGGAAGACTCCGTCTCTCCGGAAAACAAGCCGGCTGCCCGCACGGCGGTGGCCGATTTTCTGAAGACGCGCGAAGACAAGCACCGCATCTGGGTTCGGGTCAATCCGTTGCGCAGCGGAGAGATCGAAGCCGATCTTGATGCAATCATGGGCGCGGCGCCCGGCGGACTTTTCCTGCCCAAGGCGGAAGGCAAAGCAGACGTTGAAGCGCTCGACGCAATGTTGACCATTCGCGAGGCGGAATACGGCATCCAGAACCGCTCGACCCATGTCGCAGCGCTGGTCACAGAGACGCCGAAAGCCATGTTCCATTGCGGCGATTATGAGGGGGCACCGAGGCTCATCGCGATGAGCTGGGGCGCAGAAGATTTGTCTTCAGCACTTGGTGCACGCGTTCAACATCAGGCCGATGGTTCGTACATGCCGATGTACGAGATGGCGCGGAACCTGTGCCTGCTTGGCGCGGTCGCAGCGGGCTGCGCTCCTATCGAAACGGTTATGCCCGAATTCCGCGATCTCGATAAGCTGCGCGAGCGCGCGCTAATGGTGCGTGGCCAGGGCTATCGCGGAATGTTGGCGATCCACCCGGCGCAAGTCGATGTGATCAACGAAGCCTTCACACCCAGCGCGGAGGAGATTGCGCATGCCCGCGCCATTGTGCAGGCGTTTGCTGACAATCCGGGCGCTGGTACAGCTGGTCTGGACGGGCAAATGCTCGATCGGCCGCACCTCGCGCTCGCGGAAAGGCTGCTTGCCGAAGCGGGCGAATAGAGCCAATTTTCCTACATGAACCCATTTGGTTATATCCGCTGTGATTCCAGTTCACAGGAGCATGTCCCATGGCCCTTATCGACGCACTGATCGGCCCCCTCGCCTCGCTGATCGACAAGCTGATCCCGGACAAGGAAGCCCGCTCCAAGGCCAAACTTGAGCAGATCCAGCTGCAAGGCACGCAGGAGATGGAACTGATTGAAGCGCGCCTGCAAGCCATCGTCGCCGAAGCGCAATCGGAAGACCCGTGTACCAGCCGCGCCCGCCCCAGCTTTCTCTACGTCATGTATGCGCTGATCCTGTTCAGCGTGCCGATGGGGATCATCGCGGCGTTCGATCCCGCTGCTGCCAAAGCAATCGGCGAAGGCATGACCGGATATCTGGGGGCGCTACCCGAAGCGCTCTATGTCCTCTTCGGCACCGGATACCTCGGCTATACTGCTGCACGCCAATGGGGGAAGGTAAAGGGAGTTGATAGGTGAGCTGTTGACGGCGCAGGCTATCAAACCACTATCGATCATCGGTTGAGTATCGAAATTTATGCGCGCTTGAAGCGCGTCCGACTAATTGACCAGCGCTACAGTCCGCCCACGCTTTGTAATCGAAGCTATCGCCGAATTCGGCGGCTAGCCACGTCCGCGATAGCTTTGCACGCCTTGTTCCGGCACCCAAAGCCCTTCCGGCGCAGGCCCGGTCTGCCAGAACACGTCGATCGGAATCCCGCCGCGCGGATACCAATAACCACCGATACGCAGCCATTGCGGCTTCATTTCCGCTGCCAGACGCTGGCCAATGCCAACAGTCACATCTTCATGAAACCCGTTGTGATTGCGGAACGACCCCAGAAAAAGCTTCAGGCTTTTCGATTCAACGATCGTCTGGCCCGGCGCATAATCGATCACAAGATGCGCAAAATCGGGTTGCCCGGTCACCGGGCAAAGCGAAGTGAACTCCGGCGCGGCAAAGCGCACCAGATACAGCGTCCCTTCGCGTGGATTGGGCACATAGTCGAGCTGCGCCTTCTCTGGTGAATCGGGAAGATCGGTCTGTTTGCCGAGAAACTGCGGTTTTGGTGTGTCGCTCATGCCGCGCTGTTGCCGCGAAGTGACGCCAAGTGCAAGAGTTTGGCTGGATTGCGATGGGTTCACTCACTATTCAGCGCCGCACCCGCTTGACCAAATTGATAGCTATGAAACCTGCAATTGCCCTGATCCCTTCCCTGCTCGCGATAGCACTGATCAACCCGCCTGCGTTTGCGCAGCAGAGGGTGCAGGATTTTACGCTTACCCCGGTTGGAACGCCAACACCGTCGCCGACGTCCGAAGCAGCAGGCCCGGTCGACGAAGCAGCAGGTGTTGCGATCCCTCCTCGCACGATCAGAGAGCCTTCACCTACGCCCACACCTGCCCCGGCCTCGGTGCAATCACCAACCAGCACACCAACACCAACTCCAGCTCAATTACCTGCGCCGTCACCATCAGCTACGCAGCCAATAGTTGCACCGCGTACCGTACCCAGCAACCCGCTGCCTTCGCAGCCGGTATCGGCAAGCGATCTGAACGCGAGCAATCCGGAGCCTGAGTCAGAGGTGATCACTCCTTCGATAGCGCTGCCAACACCCGAACCTATCGCGCCATCACAAACGGCGGAGGCACCGGTTCTCGCGGGCACACCCGGACTTCCCAATTGGTGGATCTGGGCTGCAGGATTGGTCGCCTTGTTACTTGCAGCCGGTGCAGGAGGTTGGGCATTCGCCAGAAAACGGGCAGTCGCAGGACCGGCTCCGATCGAGCCGCCCATTGTGCCGTCAGCGGGAAATGGCCAAGCAAGTAACGCACCTATCCGCGCAGACCGGATGAAGACCAATATCCAGGTCGATAACATGATGCGCAGCGTCATGATGCTGACCCTCAAATTCCACGTTGAACTCGCCAACCGCCAAGACCGCGCATTGCGTGACGTGCGTGTTCAAGCTGATTTGATCAGTGCGAAGCGCGGCTTGCCGATGGATCAACAAATGGCCAGCGCTCAGTCTTCGCTGGCGGAACTAGGGCAAACCGACCGCATAGGTCCGCATCAGATGGAGACGCTGGGCGGGCAATTGCAGCTGCCGCTGAGCGAGATTGAAGTGTTCCGCCAAGGACAAACCCCGCTTTGCGTGCCTCTTTTGCGTTTGCGGATCGAGGCGGAGGGCATCGAGCCTCATTTTCACACCTTCCTGATCGGACTTGCAGCCTTGCAGCCCGGTGGTCGATTGCAACCACTCCCCCTGTCTGGGCCTCCTGGTGGTTATGATGGGGTGCAGGCCAAGCGGCTTGACGCCTGAGTTTAACCCTCTCGACGCGCGCGCGCATCGCGGCTACTCCTGCTGCCAATGGATAGTCTCGTTTCTACAGAATGGCTTGCTGCAGAGCTTGGTGCCGCAGATCTCATTGTGTTGGATGCCAGCCGGCATTTACCCGGCGCTGGCCGCGACGCAGGCAAAGAGTTTCTAAAGGGGCATATTCCGGGCGCCCGCTTTTTCGACCTCGCCCGGCTTGTCGATGAAACGTCGGATGTGCCCCAAGCCCTGCCGCGCCCGGAGCAGTTGACCGCAGAACTGGCGCGCTTGGGAGCCGACCGATCCAGCCGGATCGTGTTTTATGATGACAGCGCAGTCAAAACCGCTGCTCGCGCCTGGTTCTTGTGCCGTGCGCACGGGCTGGAAAACGTCGCGATCCTCGACGGCGGTCTTGCCAAATGGAAAGCCGAAAATCGCGCGTTGGAAAGCGGCACTGCGGCATGCCAACCAAAAGACCATTTTGTCTTGCCTCAACCTGATCGCATCCGTTTCAAGCGCGATATTCTGGCCAATATCAGCAGCGAAGCGGCACAGGTGCTTGATGCACGCGATGCCGGACGGTTCTCAGGTTCTACGGGAGATACAGTGCATGGCCAGCCGACAGGGCACATTCCCGGCTCCTGCAACCTACCATTTTCCACATTGTTCAATACAGATGGCACATACAAGGCGCCCGAAGATCTACGCAAGGCGTTGGGCGAAGCCGGCATCACGGCAGAAAAGCCAGTGATTACAACTTGCGGCAGCGGCGTGACCGCTTGCGTGCTGATCTTCGCGCTTCATCTCACAGGTCGGGATGACACCGCACTCTACGACGGCAGCTGGCTTGATTGGGGCAGCGATCCGGACACACCAAACGCCACGGTGAAGGCATGAGCGCTGGCAGCAAAGAACATAAACCTGCAACAAAGCTGGTTGAAGCAGGCCGGAAGCCTGAATGGACAGGTCGCGTGGTCAACCCTCCGGTCGTTCGCGCGAGCACGCATCTATATGCAAGCGAGGCCGAGCGCACAGAGACGCTCAAGAACAATCATGACGGCGTATTTTACTACGGGCGACGTGGCGCTCAAACGCAATGGGCATTGGCTGAAGCGCTGACAGAGATAGAGCCAGGCGCGCATGGCACCGTGTTGTATCCCAGCGGGGTGGCCGCGATTGCCGGCGCACTTATGGCGGTACTTCGCCCGGGTGATGTTCTGCTGGTGAGTGATAATTCTTATGAGCCCAGCCGCTTGATGGCGAGCGGGCTGCTCAAGAAATGGGGTGTCGAGCACCGTTTCTTCGATCCGACGGATCTGGAAGCCTACCATCAGGCGTTCTGCGAACAGACGCGCGCAGTTTGGCTGGAAAGCCCGGGCAGCCTGACCATGGAAGTCTGCGATGTTCCCGCCATGGCCCGGATCGCGCGAGAAAAAGGCGCAGTCAGCCTGATCGACAATACCTGGGCTACGCCACTTGGCTTTCCAGCAATCCGACACGGATGCGATATCAGCGTGATGAGCCTGACCAAGCATGTCAGCGGACATTCGGATGCGATGATGGGCTCTGCCAGTGCGGGCGAACGCTGGTATCGCGCGCTGCGCCTGACGAGCCAGCAATTGGGACAGGTTGTGTCGCCAGACGATGCCTCGCTTATGCTGCGCGGGCTCCGGACAATGCACGTACGGCTGGAACAAAGCACAAAGTCGGCACTGGCAATCGCTGAATGGCTCAAGACCCGGCCTGAAGTCGCGCATGTGCTGTGCCCCATGCTGCCCGGTGATGCGGGACATGAACTGTGGAGCAGGGACTTTAGCGGCGCTTGCGGGCTATTCAGTTTCGTCCTGAAAGGTCGCGATGATGCTGCCCGCGCCCGGCTGGTTGATAATCTCGAATTGTTCGGCATTGGTTATAGCTGGGGTGGTTTTGAGAGCCTGGCGCTCCCATTCGATCCCGCGCCAATCCGCAGCGCCGCGAGTTGGCCGCCCGCTTCGTGGGACCCGCAAGACAAACTTGGCGTTAGGTTATCGATCGGGCTAGAAGACCCTGACGATTTGATCGCCGATCTGACACAGGCTTTCGTTAAAATGGATAACGCATGACAACCTCTGCCACTTTGCCTGCTGAAACAGCCGACGGCGAACAAGCATTCGCTGAAGGCGCGGAGCAAGGCGCAGACGGTGCGACCGAGATGCCAGTTGTCGAGCCTACCCCTGAGGCTCCGGACGAGGCACCCGTCGAAGTGATCGAGGGTTCGCAGGGGCTGAAAGACGCGGTTTCGGAGAAAAGCGAGACTGTAGGCGGAATTCTCGAGTCACTCGACGCATGGGCTTTCGAGATTGGCGATCTGCGGATTTCCACTCTTGATGTGCTGCTGATCATCACCGTCATTCTGCTTGTTTTGACTGCCGCATGGATGGCAAACCGTCTTAGCCGCAGCTTGATCAAACGTATCTCGCGTTTTGACAGCACGCAAAAGCTGCTCGCTGAAAAACTCAGCACGATCGCCATATGGGCGCTGGCGTTCCTGATCGGCATCGATCTGCTGGGCATTGACCTGACTGCGCTGGCTTTCTTTGGCGGCGCCTTCGGCCTCGCCATCGGTTTCGGCCTTCAGAAAACCTTCGGGAACCTGATCTCGGGGATCATTCTGTTGCTCGACAAGTCTATCAAGCCGGGCGATGTGATCTCTGTAACCGATCAGGCAGGAAACGAAGCAATCGGGCAGATCCGCAAGATTGGCATTCGCGCAATTTCAGTGATTACCCGAGATCAGACAGAGCATCTGATCCCGAATGAAAACCTGATGATCAACCAGGTGGTCAATTGGTCTTACAGCTCCAAGGATGTGCGCGTGAAAACGCCGATAGGGGTGTCCTATGACAGCGACCTGAACCTGGTCACAGAACTGCTCTATCAGGCTGTTAATGATGTGCCCCGCGTATTGAACACGCCAAAGCCACGCGTGAATTTAATGGGATTTGGCGACAGCTCGGTCGACTTTGAGCTGCGCTTCTGGATCCAGGATCCGGAAGAAGGCATGGCGAACATTCGTTCGGATGTTTACACGCGGATCTGGGAACTGTTCAAAGAGCACAATATAGAGATCCCTTTCCCGCAGCGTGACCTGCACATCCGTACCAGCAAACAGTTTGACGAGCTGATGGATGCGATCACCGCGCGTGAAACTTCCTCCTAACTTTCATAAACTTAGTCGACGTTACAGCGGGCAGGTATAGCTTTCCTACGCGGTATAAAATCCATTCTCGCTGGCGAGGTGGGCACCATTGGCCCATTTCCCGGCCATGCAAATCCCCGGAACCATATATCTCGTTGGCGCAGGCCCAGGTGATC
The DNA here is from genome assembly GCF_913057185.1 of uncultured Altererythrobacter sp. Classification (NCBI taxonomy): domain Bacteria; kingdom Pseudomonadati; phylum Pseudomonadota; class Alphaproteobacteria; order Sphingomonadales; family Erythrobacteraceae; genus Altererythrobacter; species uncultured Altererythrobacter sp. The sequence continues at coordinate 207,498 of NZ_CAJXNK010000002.1, read as the reverse complement.
CTGACCTGCTAACGTTGCGCGCTGCGCGCTTGATCGAAAATGCGCAGATCATCGTGCATGACGGCCTGGTCGATCCAGCCATTCTGGCGCTCGCACGCGACGATGCAGAACTGATCAGCGTTGCCAAGCAGCGATCCCGGCACACGCTCCCGCAAGAGCAAATCAACGCGCTTCTCATCCGCGAAGCCAAGGCCGGGCGTGACGTTGTCCGCCTCAAAGGTGGTGACCCACTGATCTTCGGGCGCGGCGGCGAAGAAGCAGAAGACGCGCGCGCAGCCGGTGTTCCAGTAGAGATCGTTCCGGGTATCAGCGCCGCGAATGGCGCAGCGGCGGCCGCCCAGATCGCGCTTACCCATCGCGATGCATCCAGCATTGTCAGTTTTGTGGCGGGCCAGTGCAAAGGTCTGTCGGATCAGGATTGGAACGGGTTGGCCGGAAAAGGGCGCACGCTTGTTATTTACATGGGCGTAAAGACCGCACCTCAGATCGCGGAAAAGCTGATGGAAGACGGCCTCACACCAGACATGCCCGTAGCGGTGATCGAGAACGCTGCGCGCCGGGAAATGCGGATTATTCGCGGACTGCTGGCCGGGCTACCTGAACTGGTTGAACTGCATGCGATACAAAGCCCTGCGCTGATTGTTATCGGTGAAGTGACTGCCCGCGACGATATCTCGCTCGCCAAGTTGGCTCAGGAGTCTGCGCGATGAACATCCTTACCGGAAACAACCTGGAAAGCGGCGCTGTAGTCTGGTGGGATGGCACCGGCTGGTCGCTCTATGTCGATGACGCCGTTGACGTTGGCGATCGTGCCGATGAAATCATCGCCCGTGAGCAGTCAGCGCGCCGTGTTAACTCGGCCTATGTTCTGGACGCGAGCCGCGACGAAAAAGGCGTCCGCCCTGCCCATATCAAAGACCGAGTCCGCGCGCTTGGCCCCACTGTTCGGCCTGACCTGACACTCAAACCTAAAGACCCGACAGCCATGGATTGGGTGATCTAATGTACAAGTACGACAGTTATGATCAGGCAATGGTCGAGACCCGCGTCGAGGAATTCCGCGACCAGACCCGCCGCCGCTTGGAAGGCAAGCTGAGCGAAGAGCAATTCCGCCCGCTACGCCTGATGAACGGCCTATATCTGCAACTGCATGCCTATATGCTGCGCGTTGCCATTCCCTATGGGACTCTCAACTCCGCGCAAATGCACGCACTGGCGGACATCGCCGAGAAGTATGACCGCGGATACGGCCATTTCACCACGCGTCAGAACATTCAGTATAACTGGATCAAGCTGGAAGAAGCGCCCGATCTCCTCGCTGATCTCGCTAAGGTCGAAATGCATGCGATCCAGACTAGCGGCAATTGCATCCGCAATATCAGTTCTGACCATTTCGCCGGCGCTGCGGCAGATGAGCTGATTGATCCAAGGCCTTATGCTGAATTGCTGAGGCAATGGTCGAGTTTCCATCCTGAATTCAGCTTTCTACCGCGCAAGTTCAAAATCGCGGTGATCGCAAGCGAGAACGACCGCGCAGCGATGAAGCTGCACGATATCGGCATCCAGATAGTGAAGAATGATGCAGGTGAAATCGGTGCGCGCTTCTATGTCGGCGGGGGCATGGGGCGCACCCCGATGATTGCTCCACCAATCCGTGATTTCGTGCCGCTTGATCAGCTGATCACCTATTCCGAGGCCTGCTTGCGCGTGTACAATCGCTACGGTCGCCGCGACAACAAGTACAAGGCCCGGATCAAGATCCTGGTTCATGAGCTGGGCGCGGATGAATACACCTGTCAAGTCGAGCAAGAATTCGTGCATTTGTTGGAGCAAGGTGTCGAGCCACCATTGGCCGAGCTGGAGCGGATCAAGCCTTATTTCGCCGATCCGGCGTTCGAAACCGGACTTCCGACCGAGATCGACCGCAGCGATCCGGATTTTGCCCTGTGGGCCGATCAGAACACACACCCGCACAAAGCGCCCGGCTATGTCAGCGCAGTCATCAGCCTGAAGCCGGTAGGCGGCATTCCGGGCGATGCTTCCACTGAACAAATGCATCTGATGGCAGAGCTGTCAAAAGAATATTCCTTCGACGAAAGCCGCGTCACCCACACACAGAACATCGTGCTGCCGCATGTAAGGATTGCCGATCTTCATGCGCTCTGGACAAGGCTCGACGCGGCGGGGCTTGGCTCACCCAATCTCGATACGATCGAGGATATTATTGCTTGTCCCGGGCTCGATTATTGCAGCCTCGCCAATGCGCGTTCGATCCCGCTTGCCCAGCAAATCTCCAAGCGTTTCGCTGAAACCGGCAAGACTAGGGAACTTGGCGAACTCAAGCTCAAGATTTCGGGCTGCATCAACGCATGCGGACACCACCATGCCGGCCACATTGGCATTCTGGGTGTCGATAAGAAGGGCGTCGAGAACTACCAGCTGCTGCTCGGTGGAAGCGAAGCGCAAGACACGTCGCTAGCCAAGATCACCGGGCGTGGCTTTGACGAGGCGGGCATCATTAGCGCCGTCGAAACCGTCACAGACATCTATCTCGACAAACGGGAGGAAGGTGAACGGTTTCTCGATACCTACCGCCGGATCGGCATGGATCCCTTCAAGGAGGCGCTTTATGGCGAATGATGTTTCCGAAACCGATTTCGGTACCAGCCCCGACGATGTGCAGTTCCGATTTCGCGACGACGAGGTGGCCGATCACGCACAAGTCACCGTCGACAGCTTCCTTGAGCAATCCAATGCCGCTGCGGTGCGGATTGAGCCGGGCGATGACGCGCGTGCATTGCTCCCGCATCTGGAGCGCCTTCGCTTGATCGAAGTAAACTTCCCCTCTTTTGGTGACGGGCGCGGATACTCCTCCGCACGCGTACTGCGCGAGGCAGGCTACGAAGGTGAACTGCGCGCTGTAGGCGATATTGGCATTGATCAGCTCGCTTATCTTCGCCGCTGCGGGTTTGATGCATTTGCCCCGGACAGCAAACTCGACGAAGCGGACGCGGAGACTGCCTTTGCGCGCTGGGAGAATGTCTACCAGCACGCGGCCGACACGCGTCAGCCGGTACCGGACCGCCGTCACGCAAATGTGGGCCATGAATAAGCCTGTGACAGACATTCGCGCGGTCGACCGCATCGACACAGGCCCGCGCTTTACCGAGCATGATGCTGTGCGCCTGAACAATCTGTTTCGGGGCGCCTCGACCGAGGAAATGCTCGAAGCGGTGATCATGGATGGCCTTGCCGGTGACGTTGCCACGGTGTCAAGTTTTGGCGCGGAAAGTGCGGTACTACTACATCTGATCGGAAGCATCGATCCGAGCGTGCCGGTGCTCTTTCTGGAGACCGGCAAGCACTTTGCCGAGACACTTGCTTATCGTGATGATCTGGCTGAGCGTCTTGGTCTCACCAATCTGATCAATCTCTATCCCGAAGTGGAAGAGCTTCAAACGAAGGACGAAACCGGCTTGCGCTGGTCCTACGACCCCGATGGTTGCTGCGAGATTCGCAAGGTCAAGCCGCTGGCAAAAGCGCTCGCAGGATATGATGCAAGCTTCACTGGCCGCAAATCATTCCAATCGGCGACCCGCGCGAACTTGCCGCGGTTCGAAATCGATACATCGGACGCACAAGGCCGCTTGAAGATTAACCCGTTAATCGATTGGGATGCGAGCCAGATTGCTGCATATTTTGTGATGCACTATCTCCCGCAGCACCCGCTGGTGGCGCAAGGCTACCCTTCAATCGGCTGTTCGCCTTGCACCAACAAGGTCGCACCGGGCGAAGACCCGCGTTCGGGCCGCTGGAAAGGCTGGGACAAGACCGAATGCGGCATCCACACCCCGCTGACCGAAGATGGTGAATTGCCACCGGGATACGAGCCGTTTCTGTAAGAGCTCAAGCACCCGGCCCGACCGATTGGCAGGGCCGAGCACTTGATGAACCGGCTGGCTTAGCCTTCGACGCGTTCCACGATTGACGTGTTACCGGTTTCGCGGCCGGTCGATAGCCACTCACCATTGTCGCCATACTTTTCGTCGGCACATTCCTGTGCCGCACCTTCCTCATCCGAGGTTGAGCAGAAAACATCTGGCGACGGCTGCTCCCAGGTGCCATTCTCTACTGATCCGTCCGGCATTGTAGCGGTGTAAGAACCGTCAGCACGGACCTCTTCCATGATCACATCGCCATTTTCTCGGGTAATCTTATAGGTGCCCGGCGTCGCTTTGCCATCAAGAGCCAACGGCTGCGCAGCTTCCGCTACTTCCTCCGTTACCTCTGCCTCAGGTGCGGTTTCAGCCTGCGAGCAAGCGGCGACAGCGGCCAGACTGGCAATCAGAACATATTTCTTCATCGGATCCCTTTCGCGCATTTTTCGACGGTGTTTCCGTCACTCAAAATCTCGACCCCGGGCGGACTCTAATGTGGTCTGCGGCAACTGCAAGGCTGTTAGTTACAACCATCCCTCATCTGCGTACCATTTCGCAGTCATCTTGAAGCCGTCAGCGCCGCCAATCTGCGGCATCCAGACGCTTTCAGGTACCGCTCGATCCGAGCGCGCGACCCAGTTCGGATGGCACATATAGCCCACACGGTCCTGCGTCAGTTTGGCGTTGGAGCCCCGAAAGAGCTTGTCCAAGGCCGCCGCGCTTTGCAGCACTGCGCGCGGTAAATGCGGTGCGAACACACGCTGCCCGACGGCATCGCCAATCGCTTTCGCCATTTCCTTGTGGCTCCAACCTCCTTCCCGGCCATCGTCCGGCTCGAATATCTTCTTCCGCACCAATGCGGGTTGCGCATCCACCAGATCGAGCAAAAGCCGCGCCAGATCCGCCACATGAATGATCGATGTCGCCCCACCTGGCGGCAGCGGCACCACGCCCATTCGTGCGGTTCGAAAGAGCTCGAACATATCGCTGTCACGCGGGCCGTACACCGCAGGGGGGCGGACAATCGTCCAGTCGAGCCCGCTGTCCCGAACCAAGTCCTCAGCAGCTGCCTTCGACGCGCCATAAGCGGACAATTCCGGCTTGCGCGCCGAAAGCGAGGACACAAATACGAACCGCTTCACGCCGTTTTGCTTCGCCGCCGCAATCACATTCGCCGTACCCGCCACATTGGCCGCATCGAAGTCCGCAGGATCAGGCGTGTTGGTCAGCCCTGCAATATGGATCACAGCCTTCGTACCCGCGACAAGGTGGCCCAGCGCATGCGCGTTCGCAAGGTCACCCAGAACCCATTCAACGCGAGTGTGTTTGTGATCGCTCGCGCGCCTGACCAGTGCATTCGCTGGCTGGTGGCGGTGCATGGTTTCATCGAGAACTGCTTGCCCGACAAAGCCGGTTGCTCCCGTTATCGCGATGGGTATGTCGCCGCTCACAGCAGCACCATATGATCGCGATGAACCACAGCCGCGCGCGGAGCATAGCCCAGAATTCTAGCCTGATGATCTTCGCGCAGGCCGGCGATCCTGCGGCAAACTACTGCGTCATATTCTACCAAACCTTTGGCGATCGATTTGCCTTTTGTATCAAGCACTTCAACCAAGGCCCCGCGCTCGAATGCGCCGTCAACTGCGGTGATTCCAACTGCCAGGACGCTCGCCCCTCCATTGAGCAAGGCCTTTGTGCAGCCCTTGTCTACGGTCAGCGAACCCTCTGAAGTCAACCTGCCGCCAAGCCATGCCTTGCGAGCGGTATCGCTGCGCTGAGGGAGGAAAACCGTACCGCGATTGGCCGAGATCGCCTTTGAAATCGGCGAATTCTGCGTGCCGTTGATGATCGCTAGCGTAATGCCGGCACGCTCTGCAATTTGTGCTGCCTGAAGTTTGGAGGCCATGCCGCCCGAGCCCATGCCTGACGACGATTCCGCGCTTGCCATCGCCAACACCTCGGCCGTGATCCCTTTGACGTTTTCGATCAGCCGGGCATCGCCTTTCTTGGGGTCGCGATCAAACAGACCGTCAACATCTGATAGCAGCAATACTGCATCTGCTTGCGCCGCTTGAGCAACCCGTGCCGCTAGTCGGTCATTGTCACCAAACCGGATTTCCTCGGTCGCTACGCTGTCATTCTCATTGATGACTGGTACGGCCCCGGCTTCGAGCAAGCGAGCAAGCGTTGCCGACGCATTGAGATACCGCCGCCGATCCTCAAGATCGCTCAAAGACAGCAGCATTTGTGCCGCCGTCAGTTCCGACTGCGCCAGTTTGTCTGCCCACAATCCCGCCAGCGTGATTTGTCCGACTGATGCCGCTGCTTGTGCATCGGCCAAACTCGCGCGCCCGCCAGATGGCAAGCCCAGCCTTGATGCGCCCAATGCAATCGCGCCGGAGCTGACTACAACCAGCTCCACCCCTTCGTTCCGCAGCATGACCAGGTCTTGCACCAGCGTTTCAAGCCAGTTTCTGCGAGGGCTTCCATTGCCGATCAACAATGCACTGCCGATCTTGACCACCAAACGGCGGCACGAGGTCAATTCGCTCAATGCAGTAAAGGACATCAGCTTAGATAGGCGACCAATTGCCGCCCTCCTCTTCTTCTATGTCTTCGACTTCATTGCCTTTGGTTTCTGTCGAAGTCCGATCTGGCAGATAGCTTAGCACTGCATCCATTAGCGCTTCGATACCCTGGCCGGTGGCTCCTGAAACAGCGAACACATCTTCTGCACCGGCAGCCATCAGCTCTTTGGCAAACTCTGCTGCTAGTTCACCATCCGCAAGATCGATTTTGTTGAGCGCAATCAATCGCGGCTTGTCTTCCAGCCCTTCGCCATAGGCTTCCAGCTCTTCTTCTACTACGCGCATCGCCTCAGCCGGGTCCTGATCACCCTGTCCGGTAATATCGACCAAGTGGATGAGAACGCGGCACCGTTCGATATGACCCAGGAACCGGTCTCCGATTCCGGCGCCATCTGCGGCACCTTCGATCAGGCCGGGAATGTCCGCGAGCACAAATTCGCGGCCCTTGTGGCGGACAACGCCCAATTTCGGGACGAGGGTTGTAAAAGCGTAGTCGCCCACCTTGGCCCGCGCGTTCGATACCGCATTGATAAAGGTCGATTTCCCTGCATTGGGCAGCCCGACCAGGCCCACGTCAGCAAGCAGTTTCAACCGCAGCCATACCCACATTTCTTCGCTGGGCTCGCCGGGCTGATGCTGGCGCGGGGCACGGTTTGTAGAGCTCTTGTAACTGGCGTTACCGCGACCGCCCATGCCGCCTTCAAGAAACACGACGCGCTGACCAACCTCGGTAAAATCGGCGAGAATTTCTTCCTTGTCTTCGGACAGCACCTGCGTGCCAACGGGTACTTTGATCACGAGGTCTGGCGCGCCTGCACCTGTCCGGTCGCGCCCTTGCCCGTGGTTGCCACGCTTTGCCTTGAAATGCTGCGAATAACGAAAGTCGATCAGCGTGTTGAGACCCTGCACGGCCTCGAACACGATGTCGCCACCCTTGCCGCCATTGCCGCCATCGGGTCCGCCATATTCGACGTATTTCTCACGCCGGAAGCTGACGGCCCCTGGGCCGCCGGCACCGGATTGGAGATAGATCTTGGCTTGGTCGAGAAAATGCATGGGCGCTACCTATGCATTTTCCTGGAAAAAGCGAGTGTTTTAGAAATCAGCTTTGATGCCAATGACTGCGGTCCGTCCGGGCGAGACAAAGCTGAACACTTGCTCATATGTCTGATCGAACAAGTTTTCGACGCGGCCGAACACTCTGAACTGGCCCGTCAAGCGCGCTTCCGCGTTGAAATTGACCAATGTGAAACTGTCCAATCGCTCGACCACCGGAGCAAAGCTGGGATCAGTGAAGGCCACATCGTCGGTTGCACCATTGTGCCGCACGATCAGAGTGGTTGATCCCTCGTCACCCGGCGCGGTCCAGGTGAGTACGGCAGACGCGATATTTCCGGGGCGGCGCACTTCTTCCACCCCGTTTTCTTGGGCGTCGAGATAGGTATAGGCCGCATCCAGTGTCAGTTGCTTTCCGAGCTGCGCACGAGCGCTTAGCTCAACGCCGCGCTGTTTCGATAGCGTGCTGCGGTTGGCTGGGGTTGCGATGTATAATGGAGCCGGGAATGTCGTGAAGATTTCATCTTCCAGCCGGCTGTCGAAAAAGGTCGCCGACAATGTCATTGCGCCCTCAGCCAAGCGCTGATCTACGCCCACGTCCCAGCTTTCGGATTTCTCTGGCGAAAGGTCTTCATTGCCGATGAAGCGACCATCGAAGAAGCCAAACAGTTCGAAGAAGCCCGGGTTCTTGATGCCAGTGCCATAATTTGCGCGCAGGCGCGTATCTTCGCTCGCATCGATGCCCGCGCCCATGCGGAAAGTCGTTTCGTCAGCGAAACGATCATTGATGTCATGTCGGATTGCCGCTGAGAAATCGAACCTCTCGCCGTCAAATCGATATTCGCCAGCAAGCCCGACATTTTCAATCGAGCGTCGCCCCGTGAAGGCGAAATCGAACGGATCGTCGTTGCGGAACCGCTCACGCTCCCAGTCGGCGGCGAAAGACAGCGAATGAGCATCCGAGATCCGCAGACCGGATACATAGGACGCCTTCAGGCGGTCTCCATCGCTACCGGATGTGCGCCCGAACTGGCCAAAAGTGTCGCGCGCAATATCCGCGATCTGGGCAGATAGATCGTGCGTCCAGTCACCGCGCATGGTTTCCAATCGTGCGCCAACCAGCGCATAGGCTGCTTCATTCTCGAACCGGGTCCCCGGGCTGTCGATCACAAAACCGAAGGTCGGGCTACTTGGGTCGAAATCACTGTCGTTGAAATCGCCTTCGGTTTGGACAAAACGCCCAGAAGCGCGCAGCTCAAATCCGTCTACGACTTCAAGAGCGCCCTTGCCGGAGAGCGTGTAGCCATCGCGACCGATATCGCGCGCGCCGCCACGGGCATTGGGTTCGCCGCCGGTGCTAACTATTGTGCCTGATAGCGATGCATTCCAACGACCGCCGCTTGTACCGATACGCGCAGCACCGTTGAATGTGTTGTTAGATCCTCCTTCGATCCATGCCGAAGCGCCGTCAAACTGCCCGCTATCGTATGCGACCACTCCGCCGATTGCATCCGAGCCATAGAGCGCTGACTGCGGCCCGCGCAGAACCTCTATCCGGCTGCCGATTTCAGCTTGAAGTGTTCCGACATCGAACTCGCCAGCGAAAGGGTTGGACACTTCGATTCCGTCGACCAGCACCAGCACGTGATTGGCTTCAGACCCGCGCAGGCGCAGCTGGGTCTGACCCGCAACGCTCGCCACGGCGACGCCCGGCACATCGCGCAGCACATCCGCCACATCACGCACCTGGCGTTGCCGGAGTTCATTGGTCTCGATGATAGTGGCGGACCCTGTGTACTCCTCTGGATAAGGATCATTATCAGACCGGCTGCCACTTACGATGATGTCACCACGCTTGGGGTGGTACAGAAAGACGTCGACCTGTTCGAACTCCTCATCGTTGGCATAGGTGCCTTCCTGCGCGCCCTGCGCCACCGCAGGCGAATTCCATGCCAGCGCAGCTACAGCCGCACCGCACAGCAAACTTCGTTTATTCATCATCGAAATACTCCGTCTCAACGCGACGGGCCTCGCGAGATGCACCCACAAGGCCCAACAATGTCGCTCGAAACGAAAGTTCTTCCGCGCCTGACCAATCCCAGAGCCAGACAAAGAGCGACGCGCGCCGGTCGGTCTCCTGGCTCACGGGTCAGTGCCTCTGCTTCCCCTTCCCAGATCGGTTCAGATCCAGTGGGAGTGTCCGTATTGGGACACGCGAAACAGATGCTCGCCGCTTACAGTTGCAGGGACAGCTGCGGAATTGAGTGAAGAACACTCGCACCGCATTCCCGTTACCGGTTTGCTAGACGTGCTCTAGATAGCAAAAGGGCGCGGTGCAAGATTGCACAGCGCCCTTTGGTCGCCCCTGGTAAGGATCAATTATTCTGCGCAGCCGCGCTTTGCGGCGGACCATAATTGGCTTCAAGCGTTACCGGGCTTCTGTTCGGGCCATATTGCGCTTCCCACGCTGCCAAATCGACGCGGTATTGCTCATAAGAAGAGAAAAACTCTTCATAGACCGCTTCCATCCGCGGCAGGGCAGTCTCGGCAAAAACGTGCAATTGACCGGCCGGCACATCAACGATTTCCTGCCCGATCTGATGAGCTACATCGCAGAATGCTGGCAAAGCCGGCGGCAACGCGAAATAGTTATAGACACGGGTCATGTAGGCGTCTTGAGCGTCGCGATAGCTGCGCCCGTGTTGAGCACGATACTGGGACGCCAAAGTACTGTTGGTGCGCGTTAGCTGGCGGCGATGCTTCTTGAGAAATTCACTGTAATTGTCGGCAAGTGCCAGATGCGATGCGTTGCGGCAATTGAGCGCAGCAACATTCAGGCCTGAACGGACATTCCAGAGCTTTTGCTCGTCAGAAATGCCGTAGTTGACGGTCTGGCGAACACCGTCAGCGGCCATTTGCGGAATTGCCATGGTCGCGAATGCACCGGCAGGTGCCGTGGGCCGCGGCGGAATCACTATAGGCGGTGGCGGTGGGGGAGCAACAACGACCGGCGGTGGTGGCGGGGCCGCAGTTCCGCAAGCGGCCAATGTCGCACTGACGACAGCAATGGCGATGATCTTGATCTTCACAATGCCGGACTGCATCATTTTTCGCGTCCCTCTCGCTATCCTTCCGGGCAAGCTACAAATGCGATCCCTAACCGCGCCTGAATCCCGAAAGTTATTTATCGCCTAGGCATATCGTTCAAATGCAGCAAAGAAAATGCCCGAGATGCGAAGGGCACCTCGGGCGTCGGTGAATTGAGTCCTTTATGCGACCAGACGATCACAAACGGAAAATGCCTACTCGCGCGATCCCATGAAGGAGAGCAGGAACTGGAACATGTTGATGAAGTCCAGATAGAGGCTCAGCGCCCCGAGGATCACAGCCTTGCCGGCAAAGTCGGTTCCGCGCAGCTGCGCATACTGGTTCTTCAAACGCTGCGTGTCATACGCTGTCAGACCAGCAAAGATCAGCACGCCGATGAAGCTTACCGCCCACATCAATGCGGGTGATTGCAGCCAAAGGTTAAGCAGCATCGCCACAATCAGGCCAACCACACCCATAATCAGGAAGCTGCCCATGCCGGTCAGATCCTTCTTGGTGGTATAGCCGAAAAGGCTAAGCCCTGCGAACGCCGCAGCGGTTGCAAAGAATGTCGTCGCGATCGAGCCCTGCGTATAGACGAGGAAAATCGTCGACATGGAAAGACCCATCAGCGTCGCAAAGGCCCAGAACATGATCTGGAGCGTTCCTTTGCTAAAGCGGTTCGCGCCAAAACTCATCGCGAAAACAATCGCGAGTGGCGAAAGCATAATGAGCCACATCAGCGGCGAGCCCACAAAGCTGTAGATCAAACCGGTGTTCGCCGTCAGCAGCGCGACAACGCCAGTCAGCAAAATACCAGAGGTCATATAGTTATAGATCGAGAGCATGTGCTTGCGCAGCCCTGCGTCAAACACAGTCCCTGAGCGCGGTACGGACGCGCCAGTGAAAGCCGCCTCCTGCTGCTCCATGCTCCGGGGTTCGTTCCAATCAGCCATCGTAATCGTCTCTCCGATAATAAATCGGGCGCACATTCAGCGCCATCTGTTCAAATATCGGGTGTTTGTGTGCAATTTTCAAGCAAAACTGGATTGCATTCCTTGCAACTGCTTAAGGCTGTTTTCCGGCCATTTTTGACAGTTCAGTCCCGCGATCCGCCGTGGCTTTCAGAGTGCGTAAAAGAAGCGATTTCAGAGCTTTGCTTTCATCAAGCACATTCAGACCCTCGCGCGTCATGCCGCCCGGGCTGGCAACCCGGTCTGCCAGTTCATCTGTTGTGAACTCTGAATCGGCTGCCAAAGAACCTGCCCCGTCGACCATCGCTGTCGCAAGCCGGCCTGCCATATCGGCCGGCAGGCCCAATTCGCTCGCTGCCTCTGCCAGCGCATCGATAAAGCGATAGACGAAACCAGGCCCCGAACCAGCCAGCGCGGTAGCAAGATCGAACAGATTCTCATCCGCAAGCCATTCGGCTGTGCCTAGCTTGCATGCCAGTTCCGTCACCGCCTCCCTATCCGAGCGCGAGAGGTCGTGCGCGGCCAGAACATTGGGCGACTTGCCGATCGCTACCGCAAGGTTGGGCATGAAACGCACATTCGCTTTCGCATCGGGAAACGCTGCATCAAGTTGCGCCAGTGTGACACCCGCCAGGATCGATAGAACCAGCGTGTTCGGACCAGCAATTGACTGCATTTTCGGCGCGATATCGACCAGCATATGCGGCTTGAAACCGAGCACCACGGCATCGAAATCGCCGTCAGGTTGCCGGGTGGTCAATGTCACCCCCTCCGCGCTTGCCTTATGGCGAGGATTATATGCAATGATGTTGCTTGCAGACACACCCGCTCGCAACCAGCCATCGACCATAGCGCCGGCCATCTTGCCATATCCGTAGATCAGAATTTTCATGGAGCCACGTTTACAGCAGGCGCGCGTGCGCTCAAGCCTCTGTGGCCCTCAAGCCTCGCCGACCGCGTCGACCATCGCGCTCTCCAATGCTTGGCGCGGGCTCTTGTCGCCCCAAAACACAAACTGGAAGGCAGGATAGAAGCGATCACATTCGTCAATCGCCGTTTCGATCAGGGCTTGCGCCTGCTGGATACTGAGCAACCCATCGTCACCAAGCAATGCGCCATGCCGGTAGAGCAGGACATTGCCGTTGGACCAGACATCGAAATGTCCCAGCCAGACCTGCTCATTGACCATGGCGAGCAGTTCATAGGCCGCGCGGTTCTTGTCCTCAGACACGCGAATGTCAGGCAGGCAAAGCAATTGCAGCACATTGTCTTCGCTGCGCCAGATCGCCTTGATCTGGTACTTCGCCCAGCTTCCTTGCACTTCGCCAGCGATCTCGTTTTGACTGGTGATCTCGCATGCCCAGCCGCGCGCATCGAACAATGCCGCCAGCATTTCTACCGGGGCAGCATCCTCACCGGTGCCATATTCGACTTCGCGGGCTCTCATGAATTGGGGCTTCCACTTCGCATCGAGTGCTGATTGCACTTGTCCCTGCTTTGAATGCAATGGCTGCGATGTCAGCTTTTGGGGAGAAAGCGACTGGCTTGTTCAAAGCTTGTGCAAAGAAAGCCGTGAACAACTTATATACTATTGAATAATATCAATCTTTTCGCCTTCAGCGCTAGTGTAGCTGAAGCTGTCAAAACCTTGTTGCCGCAATTCGCGCACCAATTGCCTGGCTTCGTCGCGCGTAGCAAAGGGCCCGGTCAGAAGCCGGTTCGCCTGCCCCCACGGGGTGGAATAGGCCTCGCGCCCGTCCAGCAACTCCGGTGCGCGCCGCATCATCCGGCGCCAGTCGAATCGCAATGCGCCAATATCGCGCCCGGTGGCCATCTGCACCCAGTGACGGCTGGGATGCTGCGGCGGTTCGGGTTTCGATTGTTCGCGCGGTATCTCGATTGTCGAAATGTCAACAGCCCCATCAGATGCCGCGGCGGGAAGTTCCTCCGGCGCGATAAAGCCTGAAAACGCATCTGCTACCGAAGCCTGCTCACGTGCTATGCGCGCAAGCCTGCTTTCGCCGCTCGGCTCAGGTGGAGATGTATCGACGCGTGTTCCCAGCGGTGTTCCGCGCGGGGTAAGCCGTTGATCGACGCGGGCGATCCGCGGATCTTCACCGCGGCCCAAACTCGCCATTTGCGGATCATCGCGGCCAATCTCGGCCGCACGCGGGAAAATTCCCAGATTTGCAGCAGCCGCTTGTTGCGATTTGGTCAGGCGCGGCATGAACTCAAAATAGGGGGTCATGCGACTGGACAGATCGGGCGGCAGCAGTTGATTTGCCAGCCTCGCTGCTTGATCGGTGTCACCCAGTATGGCGAGACCAAATGCGCGCGCCCTGAACGCGGCGAGATCTTGCCTCGTCAGAAGCGGGCGCAGGGTGGCTTCGAAGGCATCGCGCTGACCCGCAATCGCCTGGCTTATTGCCAAACGACGCGTCACCTCATCATCCTGTTCCTTCGCCAGAAATGCCCGGTAGCTTTGTTGCGCAAGTTCGTTGTTGCCAACCAGATCCTGCGCCAGCCCCCAATCACCCAGGATCACATCGACAGACGCACCCGCACGTTCTGCTTCGGCAAACATCTGCAACGCCTCTACCGGTTGTCGCGTCTTCAGAAAGACAGACGCGAGCCCGAGCTTGGCTGCAGCAGAATTGGGCGATATCTGAAGTGCGCGCGCGTAGAAACCTTCCGCAGCGCTGTAATCATCGAGTGCGAGCGATGCATCACCAGCATCCACCAGGGCCTGAGCGCTTTGAGGTTGCCGCGCCAGTCGCTGCAACGCGTTACGCAATTCCTCCACTTCCGCCGAAGGCAAAGCCTGCGATACCTCACGCGATGCGGTTTGCTGAGCATTGGTTGGTACGGCCAGTGCCGGAACAGCGGCCATAGCAAGCACAAGGAGGAAGGCGGGGGTGGCCATTACATAACCCTTACAAGGTTCACACCTGCAAGCGCTGCACTAAGCGGGCGCATGTGAACCTTGCAAGAATAGCGCGGTGAGACGAGCCGAATTACTGGTTGTTCTGACGGCCAAGGAAACGCGGGATGCTGAGCGAAGAGCCGCCCTCGTCGCCATCCTCGTCATCGTCCTCGTCGCTGTCAGAATCGCTGGCGCCGCGTGACAGATTTGCCATCCGCTCAAACAGCGTGCTTCCGCCTGCGGATGCAGCAGCTGGTGCAGCGCCTCTGCCGCCGGAACTGCCACTACTACCGCTTGCGCCGGAGGAGACAGCTTCTGACGTGTCTCCACCGAATCCCTCGCGCGAGGCAGGCGCAGCTTCACCGCCTTCGCTCGGCTCTGGCGAGACTTCAGACGTCAAATCGAACGGAGCTTCTTCGGCCAGCTCGTCAGCCACATCATCGGCATAAGGATCGTTGTCCTCATTACGCATGCCCGCAAGCGGATCGACGATGTCGTCAACATCATCATCCTCTTCGCTTTCACCCATATCATCACCGACTTGCATACCGGTAAGGTCAAACGGCTCCACCACAGGCGCCGCTTCCTCGACTTCTTCAGCCGCTCCGTATAGCTCGGACTCAGGCTCAGCCTCCATCGCGAGCTCCAATGGCTCATCGATGATCGGCTCTTCAACGGTTTCCGGCTCTTCTTCCGACAGCGCGATTACCGGGCGCTTGGGTGGGCGCGATGCGCTCAAGCTAATCGGAGTGCTCTGGGTGGTTGCTGAAATAGCGCTCTGATCGATACCGGTCGCGACAACGGATACGCGAATCTTTCCATCAAGGTCTGGATTGAACGCAGAGCCCCAAATGATGTTTGCATCTTCGTCAACCAGTTCACGGATATGGTTGGCTGCTTCATCTACTTCGAGCAGCTTCATATCTTCGCCGCCAATGATCGAGATGATCACGCCCTTGGCGCCTTGCATGCTGACCCCGTCGAGCAGCGGATTTGCAATCGCGCGTTCTGCGGCTTCGAGCGCACGGCTCTCGCCCTCGGCTTCGCCTGTACCCATCATCGCCTTGCCCATCTCGCTCATCACAGAGCGAACGTCGGCAAAGTCCAGATTGATGAGGCCCGGCATCACCATCAAATCAGTGATCGAACGCACGCCTTGTTGCAGCACTTCATCCGCCAGCTGGAACGCTTCCTTGAAAGTTGTCTCTGCCTTGGCGATCAGGAACAGGTTCTGGTTTGGAATCACGATCAGCGTATCGACGTGCTTTTGCAGCTCATCAATGCCAGCCTCGGCCGCGCGCATCCGCCGCGTACCTTCGAACAAGAATGGCTTGGTCACAACTCCAACCGTCAGCACACCCTTGCGCCGTGCGGCTTCCGCGATGACCGGTGCTGCGCCAGTACCCGTACCGCCACCCATGCCGGCAGCGATGAAAACCATGTTCACGCCTTCCAGCGCGTCTTCGATTTCCTTGACCGTTTCTTCCGCCGCAGCCTTGCCGACTTCGGGTCGAGCGCCCGCGCCCAGACCGCCTGTGATCTCTGGTCCAAGCTGGATCTTGCCGTCAGCCTTCGACATCGAAAGCGCTTGCGCGTCAGTGTTGGCACAGATGAAATCGACGCCTTCGATTTCGGACTCGATCATGTTGGCGATAGCGTTTCCGCCCGCCCCGCCAATTCCGACAACAGTGATGCGGGGACGAAGCTCGTCGCTAGAAGCTGGTCCGATATTGATACTCATCAGTTTTCCTCCGGGCGTGCTGGCCCTTTCCTTATAGATCACTTTGCCACAAAGGTATTGCACGGTTGATAGCGCATTCTCCCTTATCCACAGTGGTTAACCGACCCATTTCCCTGTATTTATACCTAGAAATTCTCTTTCAATGCTCGCATCAAACGGCCCACACCCAACCCCAATCCGAACCGCGAAATCGGCGCGCGGCTCTCGCCTACGCTCCGGATGTCAATCGGATCATCGGCCGCATAGAGACACAAGCCAGCCAACGTAGCAAATCCGGGAGTCGAATGCGCTTCGGGCAATCCCGTAAGCGAAGGCGGCTTGCCAATCCTAACCGGCATCCCCAGCGCGCTTTGCGCAAATTCCGCGAGCCCGGCAAGCTCAGCACCGCCGCCGGTCATAACCACCTGCCCACCGTTTGCGCCGGTAAACCTCATTGATTTCAATGCCTTGCCAATCTCATCGGTCAGGTGAGACAGGTTCTGCGTGACTATGGAGACAAGCTCGGCACGAGCGATACGGTTCTTGTCATCGGCACCGCGCGCAACCGGCCCTGCTTGATCATCACCCGGCCCGTTGACCGGGATCATCTCGCGATGATCCGTCGGGCTGGCAATTGCTGATCCGGAAACGCATTTAAGACGCTCCGCCTGGAAGCGGCGAATGCCAAAGGCAGATGCGATCGCATCGGTGATATCGCCTGAACCGTAAGGCAGCGCCTTCAGGCCGAGCAGCATACCGCCAGCATAAACCGCGACATTGGTCACCTCTCCGCCAATTTCCACCATCGCTACGCCAAGTTCGCGCTCTTCCTCGCTCAGGCAGGCATAGCCTGCAGCCAGTGGAGCAGCGACAACGGCCTCTACGTCCAGATGCGCGTTCTGCACCGCTTCGGTGAGGTTTCGCACCGGCGCGCCGTCCGCCAGCATGACATGCACATCGACGCCCAGCCGCTCTGCATGAAGACCTTTGGGGTTCGCTACACCATGTGCGCCATCAAGCGTGTAATGCGCAGGCTGCGCATGCAACACCATCCGCCCGTGCGGCTGAATGGTTTCTCGTGCGGATATCAGCAGGTGTTCGATGTCTTCTTCTTCGATGCGCCGACCATTGATGTCGATCTCGACCTTCGAAACCTGGCTTGCGAGTCCGGCTCCAGCGCAACCGACCCAAACGCTTTGCACGCTGGTGCCAGCATTCTTCTCTGCGCGCTCAACAGCGTCACGAATGGCGTAGGTGGCGGCCGCCATGTCAGTCACATAGCCGCGTTTGATACCGTTCGATGCGCGGTGGCCCGACCCCAGCACCTGTAATTCACCGTCCTCGGTAAGCCCCATGATCATCGCTGAAATACGGAATGAACCCGTATTGACCGCGCCAAAATAGCGGGTGAAGCGCTTACTAGCCATCAGGGGTGGTTTCTCCATCATCATTGCCGCCCAGAACGCGGTCTGCCCGGCCAGGAATTCGCATGTAGATGCGCGGTGGTGCCCGCATATCGAATGTCGTGACTTCGCCGCCGATCAAACGATTCTGTCCGTCGAGCCGCGCAAAGGACACCAGCGCTGTCGCGGCTTCATCCTCGCCTTGTGGCAACGCAAGCACCTGATTACTCTTGAAGGTCAAGTTCCAGCGGCGGTTGCCGACCCATTCCGCAGCGCGCACTTGCGGGCTTATCGCCGGCGCGGCTTCGAGCAGGTTGTCGAGTTGCTTGACCTGGCGCACGGCACCCGGGCCGGAAATCACCAGCCGATCTCCGATATCGGTGCGGTTGATCGGTTCAAGTTCATTGCCTTCAACGTCGACCAGCACGAGGTGGTCGGGTCTTTGCAGCACCGCATGCGGCACTCGTTCAACAATATCGATCGCCAGCGTTCCGGGAAGTTGACGGGAAACGCGAGCGTCCTTCACCCAAGGCAGTTCGAGCAGCTCTTCACGAATTGTGATGACATCAACGTCAGGCATAGGTTCGTTGCGTTGGCTAACCACACGTTCGTAGACGCGATCCTCATTCATTCGCTCGACGCCCGAAACCCGAACATGGCGCACTTCAAAGCCGGCATTGGCTGCGGATTGCGAAATCTGCGCCTGAACCAGAGCAGTGGCCCCAGAGATGCTTGCAATAAACCATGCCGCAACAAGTGCTGCTGCAATGATCAACCACAAAAAGATGCGCTGAAGCTGTTCTTCGGTGAAAGGCAGCAAGCCCATCAGCCAGTCGATAAAACCGCCGGTTGTCTTCTTCGCCTTGCGTGCGGTGTTTGCCCGCGCATTGGCTTTCGCGGCACTGCGTGCACCTCTAGCAGAGCGCCTAATCGTCGCCAAAGGTGCCTCCCGTCAGCTTGTCCGGTGCGTGCTTGCGTAAAGCCGCGGCGATCACCGCTTCCACCAGATCGGCATATTCCATCCCGGCGTACTTGCCTTGCTCAGGGACCAGACTGAGCGGTGTCATTCCGGGTTGGGTATTGGTTTCGAGCACAAACAGGCCATCCTCGCCCTGCTCATCATCCCAGCGGAAATCGGTGCGACTAACTCCGCTACATCCCAGCCTCAAATGCGCGGTTCGAGCATATTGTTCGCACAGCGCCGCGATCTCCGGCGGAATTTGCGCAGGGCAGACATGGACTGTCTTGCCGTCTGTGTATTTGTGCTCGTAGTCGTAAAAACCGGCGTCGATCACCAGCTCAGTGACGCCCAGTGCGCGCGGGCCCTCAGGCGTGTCGATCACAGCTGTTGTCAGCTCGCGCCCGCGGATAAATGGCTCTGCGAGGAGTTCTTTAAAATCCTGCCATGGTCCGGTCGAATCAGGCGCGATCGGATTGCCGTAATCGCTCTCATCCGTAACGATTGCAACGCCAACCGATGACCCTTCATTGACCGGCTTCAGCACATAGGGGCGCGGCAGCGGATCACGCTCGAATATCTCTTCACGGCTTACGATCCGTCCACCTGGAAAAGGCACGCCGTGTGGTCCAAGCACCATTTTGGTCAGCTGCTTGTCAATCGCGATGACCGAGGTTGCAAGGCCTGAATGTGTGTAAGGAACATCCATCAGATCAAGCATGCCCTGCACACTGCCATCCTCGCCAGGAACGCCATGCAGCGCATTGAACACGACATCGGGCGCAGCGTCTGCAATGCGGGCTGCAACCTCCCGGTCCATATCGATCCGCGTGACACGATGCCCCATGCTTTCGAGCGCGTCAGCAACGCCATTGCCGCTCATCACCGAGACTTCGCGTTCATTGGCCCAGCCGCCCATCAGGACTGCAACGTGAAGTTTGGGCAGCAAGCTCATGGCCGCCCCACCCGCTGGATTTCCCATTGCAGTTCGAAGCCGGAGTTTTCACGCACGCGGCGGCGCACCTCTTCGCCTAGCGCCTCGATATCGCCGCTGGTCGCATCGCCGGTGTTGATCAGGAAATTGGTGTGTTTCTCGCTCACCTGAGCACCGCCCATTGTCAGTCCGCGACAACCCGCCGCATCGACCAGCTCCCAGGCCTTGTGACCATCCGGATTCTTGAAAGTCGATCCGCCGGTCTTAGTGCGCAGTGGTTGCGATTCTTCGCGCGCTTTCGCGATGCGCTCCATCTCTGCGCCAATCGTCGCTGGATCACCCGGCGTGCCTTGAAAACGTGCCGAAACGACGATCGAACCCGAGGCCAGTTCCGAATGACGATAGGAATAGGCCAGTTCTTCAACCGGCACACGAGACAGTTTTCCGCATGGGAACATCACCTCGCAATCAATCAATATGTCCGCGACCTCACGCCCGTAAGCGCCGCCATTCATGCGTACGAACCCGCCTACTGTACCGGGTATGCCGCGCAGGAATTCGAGCCTGGCTATCCCGGCATCACGCGCAGTGGAAGATACAAGGATACCGCTGGCGCCGCCGCCGCATTCAAGCTGATCATCGTCAAGTACCTTGACGCCCGAAAATGCCTTGCCCAAACGAACAACCACACCTTCGACGCCGCCATCGCGTACAATCATGTTGGACCCTAGCCCAAGAGCCATAACCGGCATCGCGCGATCCAACGCGCTAAGAAAGTCTCGCAAGTCGTCAATATCGGCGGGCTCGAACAGCCAGTCCGCATTGCCTCCGGTCTTGAACCAAACAAGTTTTGCCAGCGGCGCATTCGGAGTGAGATTGCCGCGCACTTTTGGAAGTGTGTCGGCCATCATGGCTTGCCCCCGCGCGCACTCTCGATCGCCGGTGCAAGGCCCGCGGCCCATTTGGTGATATCGCCGGCACCCAGGCAAACAACAATGTCTCCAGCGTTCAGCTCTCTGGCGAGAGCTCCCGCAAGCTCGGTCTGGTCAGCTACCGCCACAGCAGAACGGTGCCCGCGTGATTTCAGTCCAGCCACCAGCGTAGCGGCGTTCACGCCATCGATGGGGTCTTCGCCCGCCGTGTAGACCGGCGTGACATAGACATGGTCAGCTTCGTTGAAACATGCCTGAAACTCGCCCATCAGATCCCGAAGGCGAGTATAGCGATGCGGCTGCGCAACGGCGAACACACGGCCACCATTATCGCCGCCGACCGCTTCGCGTGCTGCATTGAGCACGGCTGTGATTTCAACCGGGTGATGCGCATAGTCATCAATGATCGTCGCAGTACCGCCGTTGCAGGCCACTTCGCCTACCTTTGTGAAGCGCCGCCGAACGCCGCCGAATTGACCAAAGCCTTCGCGGATTACCTCGTCCGGGCAGCCCATCTCGATTGCGACTGCAATCGCCGCGAGCGCATTCTGCACATTATGCCGGCCCGGCATTGGCAGGCGCACACCTTCGATCCGGCGATCCTCTTCACCGCGCTGACGCACGATAACGTCAAATACATTGCCGCCCGCTTCGGAACGGATGTTTACGCCACAGATGTCCGCCTGAAGCGAAAAGCCATAGGTCACAACCTTGCGATCGCGCACCTGCCCGATCACGGCCTGCACCTCGGGGTGATCAATGCACAGAATGGCTGCGCCATAGAATGGTACATTGTGAATGAACTCGACGAATGCGCGCTTCACGCCGTCGAAATCACCGTAATGGTCCAGATGCTCGGGATCGATATTCGTAACAACCGCAATCGTGCCATCGAGCCGCAGGAAGCTGCCATCGCTTTCATCGGCTTCGACCACCATCCAGTCGCTGTCGCCCATGCGCGCATTCGAGCCATATTGCTCGATAATCCCCCCATTGATCACTGTGGGATCAATGTTCCCGCGATCGAGCAAGGCCGCGATCATACTGGTTGTGGTGGTTTTCCCGTGGGTACCCGCGACCGCAACGGTCGATTTCAACCGCATCAATTCCGCGAGCATTTCCGCGCGGCGCACCACCGGAATGCGGTTCTCGAGCGCATGTGCGACTTCGGGATTTGTTCGCCGCACTGCGGTTGAAGTGACCACCACAGCGGCCCCTTCGACATTTTCCTTCTCATGCCCGATGTGCACCGAAATGCCTTGTGCACGCAGCCGTTCAACACTGGGTCCTTCGTTCAGGTCAGACCCCTGAACCTTGTATCCCAGATTGTGCATCACCTCGGCTATGCCGGACATGCCGATCCCGCCGATTCCGACAAAGTGGATCACGCCAATCTCGGTTCCGACACCCTTCACTTGCCGTCACTCCCGATACCGCGGGTAGCATGCGAGGTAGATGCAGCACGTTCCGCAGCGATATCTTTGGCTGTCTCTCCAACACGGATGACATCCATCATATCCGCGCCGCCAAAACTTTCGACCAGGTCGGCCAAGTCTTTCGCTGCATTTGGGCGTCCGCAATTCCATGCAGCATGCGCAGCATTGGCCAGCGATTGCGGCGCCTTGGCCATGGCTTGAATTTGCAACGAGATGTCTTTGGAAAGCTTCTGCAAAGCATCAGATTGCGCAATGCGCTCGCGATTGTCCTTGTCCTCAAGACCACTGACTTCGCCAACCGTAACCGATGGCTGGCGGATCATTCGCGCCCCACCCGCCTTCACCATTTCGCGGGTATTCGCAGCCTGGTGATCGTCGGTCGCTATGGGCAGCGGGATGAGGATGCCCGGACGGCCCACAGCGGTCAGCTCCGCGATCGTCGAAGCCCCTGCGCGGCCGATGAACAAATGGCATTCCGCCAGCCGCGCTTCCATATCCTCGAAATAAGTGCCCAGCTCCGCCGGGATATCATGTGTGCGATAGCGCTCGCGAACACGGTCGAGGTCTTCTGCGCGGCATTGCTGTGTGACTTGCAGGCGTTGGCGCAGGGCGGGCGGCAACATGGCCAGCCCATCAGGGACAACTTCGGACAGAATACGCGCGCCCTGACTGCCGCCAGTAACCAGCACTTTGAGAAGACCATCCTCAGTGAACGGCGGATAATCCTCATCACGCAGTGCAAGCACTTCGGGGCGGACGGGATTGCCGACCAGATGCACCTTGTCGATGTACTTGTGCTTCAGCCGTTCAATCTCTGTGAACGCGGTTGCAATCGCATCAACGCGTCCGGCCAACATGCGGTTCACGCGGCCCAGAACCGCGTTTTGCTCGTGAAGCACGCTCGGAATGTCTGCGCTTGTCGCCGCTAGCATTGCCGGGGCCGCCGGATAGCCGCCAAAGCCAACCACAGCGGTCGGTTCAAAGCTCTCAAACAGGCGCAGCGCCATACGCCGCCCTTCCAGCAAAGCCTTCAGCCCACCAAACCAGCGCAGGGGATTCTTGCCAAAACGCCCGGCTGGGATGACATGCGACGTCAGGAAATCCGGCTTGCCAGGGATTTCCGCGCCACGCTGATCGGTAATCAGCGCCACGTGATGGCCGCGCTGATCCAGTTCTGTCGCAAGGGCGAATGCCGGGATCAGGTGCCCTCCTGTCCCGCCCGCAGCCAGCACGAAATGCCGGCTTGAGCCTGTGCGTACCGAGCCGCTCATGCAGCCTCCTCCTTGCGTTCCATCATCGCCTTCAAACCACGAGTCTCCCGCTTCAGGAACGGATTGCGACGCGTGATAGCCAGCAATAGCCCAACTGTAAGGCACATGGCGATAGTTGATGATCCGCCATAGCTGATCAACGGCAAGGTCATACCTTTCGATGGGAAGAGCTGCAGATTGACCAGGATGTTGATGAAGGCCTGGCCACCAATTGCTGCGATCAGGCCCGCGCTGGCCAGCACAGTAAACAGGTTCTCCTCATCCACCAGCCGCATAAGCAAACGCCACACGATTGCCAGGTAAAGCACAACTACCAGGGCGCAGGTGATGAGGCCGAACTCCTCCCCGATTACAGAGAAGATATAGTCCGTATGCGCTTCGGGCAGGTTCATCTTGCGCACGCCCAGCCACAATCCTGTGCCGGTCCAGCCGCCCGCCATCAGCGTTCGCTGCGCCAGATCAACCTGATCAAATGCTGTGCCTCCACCCAGGAACGCATCGATCCGGTGCCGCGCATTGTCATACAGGAAATAGGCCGCCGTCAGTCCGGCAATCCCGGCTCCAACGATAATGCTCAAACGTTGCACGCTGATTCCCGACAGCAGCACCAGCACAAACCAGATGCCTGCAAACAACAGCGTCGCGCCCAAATTCGGCTGCATCATCAGCAACAAAGCGATAACGCCCATAATCACGCTAGCCATAGGTACAACCGGCAATTCGGGATCACGCAAGCGCAGGCTCAATATCCACGCAAGCAGAATTGCAAAACCGGGCTTGAGAAACTCTGACGGCTGAAGCGAAAAGCCCAGATCCAGCCAACGCTGCGCGCCATTGCGCTCAAACCCGAAAATGGGGACCAATGCGAGCAGAACCAGCGTTACCGATGCAAGCAAGATGCCTGCTTGACGAGCGCGTTCGCGGGTCAGCGTGGACACGCCGATCATCGCGACCAGACCCAGAAATTGCCAAACAATATGCTGCTTCAGAAAGTAGAATTCGCTCAATTGCACTTCGCTGGTGGAAAGTCGCGAGGCGCTGGCGGGCGATGCTGACGCAACGGCAGCAGTACCGAATAACATCAGTATCAGGATCAGTGTCAGCAAAACCTTGTCGATCTCGCGCCACCAGATGCGCAATTGATCGCGCCAGTTAAGCTTCAAATGCGCGCCGCCTGATGCAGCGCCGCCTTGGCGCGGAATATAGGGTTTGACGGTGCTCATTCAGCGTCCCCGGCCTGCAAGGCGGACCGAATCTCTTCACTTGCATTTGTCAGCGCCGCGACAACTTGGCGGAAAGCCGCGCCGCGTGCTTCATAGTCGCGGAACTGATCGAAGCTGGCGCAGGCTGGCGAAAGCAGAATAACGTCCCCCTCGCGCGCCGATGCCTTGGCGCGGCAGACCGCATCCTGAAGCATTTCTGCGCGTTCAACGTGGACATGCGGCTCAAGCAATTCGGTAAATCGCGGGCCGGCCTCCCCAATGGTGTAGGCGGCGGCGATGTTGCCGAGATGCTGCTCGCATGGGCCAAGCCCGTCTTCCTTGGGCAGTCCGCCGACGATCCAGTGAATGCGCGGGCGGCCGTTCTCGGGTGGGTAAGCCGCCAGCGCGGGGGCGGTACTGTCCGGATTGGTTGCCTTGCTGTCGTTAATATAGAGCACGCCCTCGTGGCGGGTAACGAGCTCCATGCGATGCGGAAGGCCACGAAAGCTCTTCAACCCTTCATTGATCTTCTCGACTGTCAGGCCAAGCCAAGCGCAGACCGCCATCGCGGCACCAGCGTTTTCGGCGTTGTGCGGCCCTTGAAGAGAGGGCCATTCAGCCTGAGCAGTTTCATCAGCTGAAACGATACCGTTAAACCCAGCCTCACCTAGTCGGACCAAACCTGCCTCGAAAGCTTGCCAATTGAGCAATGCATAGCTCTGATCGCCTTGCATCTCAAAAAGCCGCGCCTTGCTCGCTGCATATTTCTCGAAGCTACCATCATAGCGATCCAGATGGTCGGGCGTGATGTTGAGGATCACTGCCACGTCACAATCGAGCGAGTACGTCAGGTCGATCTGGTAACTCGACAACTCCAGCACATAGACCCCGCCTACTGGGAGCGGATCCTGCGCCAGGATCGGTAGTCCGATATTGCCGCCCATCGTGGTCCGCACCCCGGCTGTTTTCAGGATATGGTGCACCAGCGCGGTGGTGGTTGATTTGCCGTTGGTGCCGGTAATCCCGACAACCTTGTGCGGCGGCAATTCAGCTCGTGCGAGCGCGAACAGCTCAATATCGCCGATCACCGGCACACCGAAGTTCTCGGCATGCGGCTTGATCGGATGCGTGTTGAGCGGAACACCGGGAGAGACGACCACCCCATCGAAACCGGTCAGGTCCATCTCGAGCGGATCGGCGAGCTCACAGCGTCCCTCGAAAGGTTTGCGCGCCACATCCTGCCGGTCCCACGCGACAACGCGCGCACCGCTCGCCAACAAGGTCTCGACCGTCGCTGCGCCAGAGCGCGCGAGGCCAAGCACCGCGTAGGTTTTTCCAGAAAAGGCCTTCGCGGTGATCATGCGTTCGTCACCTCACCTTCAGCGTGGCGAGACCCGCCATCGCCAGCACGATGGCGATGATCCAGAAGCGGATCACGACCTTGCTTTCGCTCCAGCCCAACTGTTCGAAATGGTGATGGATCGGCGCCATCCGGAATACGCGTTTGCCGGTCCGCTTGAACCAGAACACCTGAATGATAACGCTGGCGGTTTCGACCACGAACAAGCCGCCCACGATCAGCAGCACGATCTCGTGATGGCTCGCGACTGCAATCGCACCCAGCGCACCGCCAAGAGCAAGCGACCCCGTGTCGCCCATGAACACGGCGGCAGGCGGCGCATTGAACCACAGAAAGGCAAGCCCTGCCCCCATTATTGCCGCGCAGAAGATCGCAAGTTCACCCGCACCCTCAACATAGGGAATGCCGAGGTATTCGGAATAGTCGACGCGGCCCACAAGATAGGCAATGATAGCGAATGTTCCCGCAGCGATGATTACCGGCATGATCGCGAGGCCATCCAGCCCGTCAGTCAGGTTCACGGCATTGCCGAAGCCGACGATCAGAGTGGCGGCAAGGACGAAATAGAACGGCCCAAGCGGGATCGAAACGCCGCTGAAGAACGGTACATAGAGATTGGTGCTGACCTGGCTGACGATGATGTAGCTCGCGATCCCAGCGACTATAAACTCCAGCAGCAAGCGCACCTTGCCCGAAACGCCGCGGTGGCTCGCCTTGGTAACCTTGTCGTAATCGTCGAGAAAACCGATCAGGCCGAAGCCAATTGTCACCGCCAAACACGCCCAAACCAGCGGGTTGGTTATGTCCATCCACAGCAGCAAGGAGAAGCTGAGCGAGACAAGGATCATCAGCCCGCCCATCGTCGGCGTGCCGACTTTCGCCAGATGGCTTTGAGGGCCGTCAGCCCGGATCGGCTGCCCCTTGCCCTGCCTTACGCGAAGCAAGTTGATAAAGCGCGGCCCGATCAACAGGCCGAAGAACAGCGCTGTGATCAACGTCGCGCCCGCACGAAACGTCTGGTAACGGATAAGGTTCAATACACCTTCGAAACCCAGCCATTCGGCGATCAGGTAGAGCATTTATTGTTCCTAGGTCTTGGACTGGGCGAGCGCCCCGCCAATCCCGGTAAAGTGTGACACCAGCGCACCAAGTCCGACTGAATTAGAGCCTTTGATCAGGATCGCATCTCCTTGCGTTATCCCGAATTCATTCAGCGCCGCAATCGCCTCGGCAGGGTTATCGCAATGCGTGAAACCATGGGTAATGCCAAGCGAGGCGCCGGCGAGTTTCCCCAACTCCGCAGCGAGGGCGCGCATCTCGTCGCCAACCAGCACCGCATAATCCACTTTCGCCTCGGAAAGAGGCTCGGTCAGCTGCGCATGGAACTTGTCACTGAAATCGCCCAATTCCTTCATGCTGCCCAGCACGGCCACGCGGCGGGTTGCCGGCGTTTGACCTAGCGCTTTCAAGGTGGCCCGCATCGATGCCGGATTGGCGTTGTAGCTTTCATCAATCATCAGAGCCTTGCCGCCCGGAACCGCGATATGATGGCGCGCACCGCGCCCTTTGAGCCCGCCCATTTCAGCAAGCGCCAAGCCCGCTGCACCCAAGTCTCCGCCCGCTGCATTCACAGCCGCCATGACACCGAGCGAATTGGCGATCCAGTGCTCACCTGGCTCTGCAACGGAATAGCATACACGGGTATCACCCAGATCGGCCGTCACTAGCGAACCGCCATTGGCGCTGGGAATGGCATCGAGCAAACGAACATCTGCGTCTTTGGCCGCACCGAAAGTGACAACCTTTGCGCCGAATTTCTCAGCCACTGAGCGCATCTGTTGGCAATAGGGACTGTCGGCGGGGATCACCGCTGTGCCGCCTGGCATCAGGCCGGAGAAAATCGAGGCTTTCTCCTCGGCAATGGCTTCTATGCTGCCAAGATTCTCTATGTGAGCTGGAGCGATAGTGGTGATCAGCGCGACATGCGGGCGAACGTGCTCTGCCAGAGGTGCGATTTCTCCAGCGTGGTTCATTCCCATTTCGAACACGCCGAACTTGCTGCGCGCAGGCATACGAGCGAGCGTCAACGGCACCCCGACATGGTTGTTATAGCTGCGAATGCTGCGATGCGCGCTACCGCGACTTGCGCGGTCGAGCGACAGGAAGATTGCCTCTTTCATGCCAGTCTTGCCGACTGATCCGGTGATGCCGATGCGCACGGCTTCGCTGCGTTCGCGGGCGGCATGGGCTAGCGCGTGAAGCGCCGCTGTCGTGTCCTCAACGAGCACATGCGGGTACTCGACTGGACGATCGACGATCGCCGCAACTGCACCATTGGCAAAAGCTTGCGGCAGAAATTTGTGCCCGTCCATCGCGTCGCCCTTGAGTGCAATGAACAGATAGCCGCGCTTCACATCGCGGCTATCCATTTCGACGCCCGAAGCCTGAAATTCATGGCTGGCGGTGCCACCAGTCGCAACTGCAATCTCTGCCGCGCTCCACAGCGCCATGGGTAGCGCATCGCGTTGTGCGATGGGCCAATTACGCAGGGCTCGAAGTGCACTCATGCTCGCGCCTCCGCAGCAGCACATTCTCGCGCTACCTGCACATCGTCAAACGGCAATACCCGCATGTTTTCTCCTGACCCGATTATTTGCCCTTGTTCATGACCCTTGCCAGCAACAAGGACGATATCTTCAGCGTTTGCCTGACGGATCGCTTCAGCGATCGCGTCACGTCGATCCGCGACTTCGTGAGCATCCGGCGCGCCGGCCAGCACTGCTGCGCGGATAGTCGCAGGATCCTCACCGCGTGGATTGTCATCCGTGACGATCACTAGCTCGCTGCCCTTTGCAGCGGCTGCGCCCATTGCAGCGCGTTTTCCCTGGTCGCGGTCACCACCTGCGCCGAACACAGTGATAAGCTTGCCTTCAACATGCGGACGCAGCGCTGCAATCGCCGCTTCCAGCGCGTCTGGCGTATGAGCATAGTCGACATATACCGGCGCGCCTTGTGCGGTGATTACTGCACGTTCAAGCCGACCACGAACCGGTTGCAAGCGGCCTGCGGCATCGAAAACCTGGGATGGTGATGCGCCCGTCGCGATTGCTAACGCGCAAGCTGTCAGCGCATTGGCCGCCTGATAGGCTCCAAT
Source organism: uncultured Altererythrobacter sp. (assembly GCF_913057185.1). NCBI lineage: Bacteria > Pseudomonadati > Pseudomonadota > Alphaproteobacteria > Sphingomonadales > Erythrobacteraceae > Altererythrobacter > uncultured Altererythrobacter sp. The sequence continues at coordinate 178,559 of NZ_CAJXNK010000002.1, read as the reverse complement.
CAGCGGGAGCTTGATTGTGCAGGATACGCCTTCATGCTCGATTTCGAGCATTTGTCCCAATTGCGTTGGCGTGCGCTCTTTCAAGGTAATGAATCCACCTCTCGGACCCACCGTCAGGACTTTTAGGCCGCGCGCTTCTGCATGCTCGATAGGCTTGGCGGTCCATTCGCTATCGCTATCGCCGTGCCAAACAATTGCAGCTGCACCCGGTTCAAGCACTTCATCGAACAGGCGCATCTTGGCCTCGAAATAGGCTTCCATGGAGCCGTGATAGTCGAGGTGATCGCGGCTGAAATTGGTGAAAGCCCCAGCAGTTACCGGCACACCTTCGTTGCGAAACTGGTCCAACCCATGGCTGGACGCTTCGTAAGCGACATGAGTCACACCTTCGCGCGCGAGCCCACTCATATTGCTGAGAAACGAGACGATATCGGGCGTTGTCAGACCGGTCGAAACGCTTTCATCCGGTGTTGTCACACCCAGCGTTCCGATACTCGCCGCCCGCTCTCCGCACATACGCCAGATCTGGCGGGTCATTTCAACGCAGGATGTCTTGCCGTTCGTGCCGGTCACCGCGACAATGTGCCCAGGGACAGGCGTGAAGAATGCTGCCGCCAGATGGGCAAAGGCACGGCGCGGTTCCGGGTCGGCAATGTGCACCGCGCCCGAAACGCGCGCTTCGGGTCGCGCAACAACTGCCACGGCACCCGCTTCAACAGCCGCAGGAATGAAATCCTCCCCGTTGAATTTAGCACCCTGGAAGGCACCGAAAACCGTGCCGGGAGCCACCTTTCGATTGTCAATCGCGAAGCCGGTGACCTGTGTCTGCTCGCCTTCTGTCAGCGCGATGCCTGCCGCCTGTGCCAGCGCCCCCAACTTCATCACTTCTTCTCCGGCACAAGGCGATCTATGTCAGACAGATCGACATCGCGGGTGTTGTCTGGGCGCACACCCAACAGCGGTCCGATGCGCGGAACGAGGCGCCCGACGATCGGCGCCGCGGTCCAACCGGCTGTCCGTTGAAAGGAGCTGGCGACTGTGCCGCGCGGCTCATCAAGCATGGCCACCACAACGTAGCGCGGACGATCCATCGGAAAGGCCGAGGCAAATGTCGAGATGAGCGCATTCTGGCGATATCCGCCGCGCGTCGGCTTTTCAGCAGAGCCGGTCTTGCCGCCTACGCGGTAACCCTGTGCATCGGCAAACCGGCCGGTGCCGTAAAGTGCGGTCATACGCAGCAGCTGACGCATCTGAGCGGAGGTTGATGCCTTGAACACCCGGCGGCCGCGCGGCACATCTTGCGGCGCGATTTTGTGCAAGGTCGCAGGACGCCAAATGCCACCATTGACCATTGCCGCATATGCGCTCGCCAAATGCAGAGGTGTAACCGACACACCGTGACCGAACCCGACGTTCATCGTTTTCAGCCGTCCCCAGCGCGATTCCTGCCAGATCGGGTGGCCCCGCGCTGGCAATTCGATATAGGGCCGCTCGCTCATGCCGAGATCGGTCAGTGTGCGGCGAAGGCGCTCTTCACCCAACTGATCAGCAATCCGGACCGTAACGGTATTGGATGAATACATCATCGCTTCGGCTACGTTCAGCGTATCGCCGTGATCTTTGGAATCGGTAAAAGTCTTGCGCCCGACTTCTGCCGGTGTTGCGTCCCAGCGAGTGCCAAGATCGCGCACGATACCTGCATCGATTGCAGCAGCGAAAGTGATCGGTTTGAATGTCGAGCCCAGCTCGTACACCTGATTGGTGACACGGTTGAAGACCGGAGCATTCTTTCCCTGCGCCGCTGCTTCCTCCGACTGCATCAGATCGCTTTGTGTAACAGCGTTCGGATCAAAGTCAGGCAGGGACGCCATCGCCACGATCTCGCCGGTATCAACGTCCAATACCACGCCAGCCGCGCCAAGCGCATTCACGGCCAACATGCCGCGGCGCAGTTCGTCCTCCAATGCGCCTTGCACGCGAATATCGAGAGATAACGGCACAGAATCGCCGCGCAACACCGGATCGGCAAGCCGCTCATGCAACACTTGCTCCATGCCGATCTTGCCCTGTCCGTCGGCGTCAATGTAGCCTAGAACATGTGCCGCCAGCTGGCCTTGCGGATAATGGCGATCATTCTCGCGCGGCATTTCGAGCGCGAGTTCGCCGATGGCCTGAACTTTGTTCGCGTCTTCGGGAAGCACGCGGCGGCGCAGATAGCCGGATTTGCCGGACGCCAACCGTTCAGCCACATCAATTTCGTCGATCTCAGGGAAGATCGCCTTGAGACTTGCGGCGACTTCTTGCGGAGATTTCACAAGCGGTGAGCCCCCCTCACTCATCGCCTTTGGATTGAACCATAGAGCATAGGCCGGAAAAGCGCGCGCCAAAGGCACGCCGTTGCGATCAGTGATCTCGCCACGCGGCGGAAGCAGCGCTTCCTCCAAGGACGTGCGCACCGGGCCGTGATCGGCCAGGCCCAGATAGGCGATACGCATCAGCGCAGCAGCCGCGACCAGCGCGAACATGATCGCGATCCACAGCACACGCCAGCGCGCCTGGAAAAGCGATTGTTGGCGAAGATTTACTAGGTGGGCCCTGCCGCTTCCGAATGCTGCACTGGCCGAAAGTGCGTTCATTCAGCAGCCTCGGCGCTCAGGAAAGTGCGCGCTTGCGCAGGCCGGATTGGTGAGGCTTCGGCGACGAACTCGCCCAATGCTTCTGCAAATGTAGTCGCTGCATCGGGTGTGTTGACCGCCGCCAGTGTAACCGGCTTGCCGGATACCGGTGAAACCATAGCGCGCGGCTGGGTAGCGCCCGAACCCTCGAGTGGGATCTGTGCCACAGCAACCCTGATCGGGCTGGGCGCAGTTGGTGCACGGTCTCCACCGTAGGCCGCCAATTGACGCTCGTTTTCAATGTATTGATCGGGGCGCGCAGCCTGCAGCCCGAACTCGACAGCGTTCCAGTTAGACAACTGGCGCTGATTGGCACGCGCCTGGAATTCGGTTTCCAGCATCATGGTCTCGCGCTCAAGCCGGATCAGCTCGCGCTCCGCCAGCAGCACTTCGCTTTTCACAGAGTGAACCTGAAAACTCAGTGCAACGAACAATCCCACGACCGCGGCCAATACAACCGCCCATCCGACTTGACGCAAACGAGAACCAGCGAGTGTCATGCGGCAACCTTTCGTGCAGGAGTATCGCTGCGCACGGCATGGCGTAGCGTTGAAGAACGGGCGCGCGGGTTGCGCGCGATTTCCGCCTCAGACGGGCGGATCGCCTTGGAAATCTGAGTGAAAATCGCAGGCTGCTGATCGGTTTCAGGCAGGTGCCGCGATCCGGAATTGCGCCCGGATGCGTCGCGCAGGAAGCGCTTCACAATCCGGTCTTCCAGGCTGTGAAAGCTCACCACGGCAAGCTTGCCACCGCTGCGAAGCAATTGCTCTGCCGCGCTCAAGCCTTCGCGCAGTTCGTCCAGCTCTCCATTCACATGAATGCGTATCGCTTGAAAGCTACGCGTGGCGGGATCCTTCTTGTCGCTGGGCTTGTAGCCAAGCGCCTTGCGAACCACCCGGGCTAGCTCGCCCGTAGTCGTAAGCGGACGTGCAGCAATGATGGCGCGCGCGACCCGGCGCGACTGGCGTTCTTCGCCATATTCATAGAGCACGTCCGCTATCTGAGAATCTGAAGCTGTATTGAGAAAATCAGCGGCGCTTTCGCCTGCCTGGCTCATGCGCATGTCGAGCGGACCATCAGCCGAGAACGCAAAGCCGCGTTCGGCCTGATCGAGCTGCATCGAAGAGACGCCAATATCCATGGCGACACCGTCAACCTGAGCGATGCCCACCTCGGCAAGCGAAGCCACCATCTCGGAAAAGCACCGCGGATGGAGCACGAGACGCGGAGGGGTTGTACGCGCCTCAGCCCATCCGCGGCCTTGCGCGGTCGCATCCGGATCGCGGTCGAAGGCATGGACAGTTGCGCCGCGGTCAAGCAGCGCGCGGGTGTAGCCACCCGCACCGAATGTTGCATCGACGATAACGTCGCCGGGCTGCGGATCGAGCGCAGCGATGACTTCGTCGAGAAGCACAGGGATGTGCGGAGCCTCAGCGGCAGAGGTCATTTGCTGCCTCCTTTGGCTTTGGCCTTGGCCTGTGCTTCCGCGACCAAATTGGCGCAGGCGGCTTGCGCCGCCTCCCATTCATCGCCCATCTGCGAAAGCTCGTCTGGATTCCAGATCGTGAAGAACCGGCCGGCACCCTGGAAATAGAGACCATCATCAACGCGGCCCAGCGTCCGCAAGTGATCGGGCATGATAAAGCGACCGCTGTCATCAAATGGGACTTGCGCGAAACCGAAAAGCTGGCTGGCGCGAAGATCGTAGTCGAAGTCACGGCCCAAGCGCAGAGCACGCTCTTCCTCGCGGTCGATCTGAGCGTTCAATTCGTCATTGCGCGAAAGACCAAAGCCAACGAGGCAATTCCAGCGATCATGCTTGTCGAGGCACAAGATGCGACCGCCGGAGGATTCCTTTACCGCCTTGCGGAAGGAAGGAGGCAGGACAAAGCGGTTCTTATCACCCGCGGGTGAAAAAGCCTGTCCACTGTATCCTCCGAAAGACAACTGCCCCTCTCCACCCTAATCCCTGCGCGATGAAGGCCCCTTCCCTCACCATCTACGGACACAGCTTCACCGTCGCCGCCAGCGCGCGAGCGCAAACAGCGCGCTTCGAGAAACAGAAGCGCAGCACGAAACGTCATGTCCGATGGAAGACGGTCATATCGCGGGCACAGTGGGGATGGAAGGGGTTTTTGCGGGAAATTGCGGGATAATTTGTTAAATATTTGATTTACAATATTATTCTTTTCGCTGATTTTGCGCCCTTGGTATGGAAATTCTCGAGCAATGCGGGGCAATCCCCTGTTTTTCCGCGCAAAAGACATGTTCCGAGTCGCTTTTCCCGCGACTGTCCCGTGAATTCCCCGATTGAACTGAATTCATTCTTCGAACGCGTGTTCGAGCAAAGAGAGCAACTGCTCCTCGGCCGGCCCTTGCGCGTCAGGCATTTCAAGAATGGCAGCGTCGGCCAAGAGAAACACCTGCCCTGCCCCAACGGAACATTGAGCGGCAATCCCATCACCCAAGATCGTACAATTGCCCCGCGCAGCCGATTGGTCGTCGCTAAGTCCTTCGAACTCTTCGAGAAGGATGACTTCGCCCGCCACCTGCACCGGCACGGTGCTCTTGCCATAGTCAGCCTCACGAAGTTCAAGAGGCTGAAAATCGTCGAACCGCAAAGTCATTCCCCAACGCAAGATTACTGGCGGGATAAGACCCACTGCCGTAGGATGACTGGGATCACTCAGCGCAACCGAATAATGACCCGTCAACATCGGATCGAGGACGTAGAGAAGCTTGCCCCCTTCCCGCACCCAGGCATCCAGACCTTCATTGTCCGCAGGGCTCAGCCCACGCGGCTGCGCGATAACAAGCCATTCAAACTGCTTGATCGGTGCAGGCTCGCCTTCATTGCCTGTCAGACTATCAAGCGGTGTTATTTCGTAGCGGCGCTCAAGCGTTTCACGCACCCAAGGAGTCTCGCTGTGCTTATCCACCAGAGAAGCTATATCGCTACCTTCAGGCCAATAGATCGGAAGGCTTGTCATTAATGCAAGCTTGTGGCGTTCGACGGGGACCTCTGGCTCTGGATCGCTAGTGCCCGGCCAGAAAACCACGGCGAGCGCGATGACGCCAGCAACGACGCCAACCAATCCGGCTTTAGGTATCCGGCGTAGCTGCGGCATCGTTTTGCTCCGTTTCGAGCAATGGATCGGATCCGAGCGGCGCAGAAGGTTCCACCGGCAAATCCGGCACAACGCCAGCATCGGCCAGCGGATCGCGTTGCGGCGGTGCTTCTGCCGGTGCAGTGGTTGGCGCGGCGTCAGGAACCGAAGATTCTTCAGTGACACGCGCGCGGTCCTGAATAATATTGGCTAGTCCCACGAGCAAAACCATCGCTGCGAAGCCGAAAAGCCCGACCTGCAATCGCTGAGTCGCTTGCGCGCGGGTACCACCCAGCGGCGCCGCTTCGGTCGCATCATCAGGTTCAGCCGGCCCCCGCAATCGCGCGAGTTTGAAGATGTCAGGTTTCTGCATCGCTCGTCAGGCTACCGCCTTGAGAGTTTCAGTCAATCAGCTTTAAGCCAACCGAATATTGGCAGGCCTTTCTCAGCCAGCCAATCTGCGTTGTAGAGTGTCGAAAGATAGCGGAACCCTGTATCGCACAGGATTGTCGCCACGCGCACTTCCTTGCGTCCTTCGCCCACTAGCCGTTTGCCCAATTCAATCGCGCCAGCCACGTTGATGCCAGAGGAGAGCCCGAGGCAGAGCCCCTCTTCACGCAGCAATTGTTCAACCCATTGCATCCCTTCTTCATCTGAGATGCGGAATTGATCGTCGATCGGTGCGCCTTCGAGATTTGCAGTAATCCTGCCCTGCCCGATCCCTTCCGCGACAGACGATCCTTCTGCCTTGAGCTCGCCATGCGCAAAATAGTTATAAAGCGCGGCGCCATGCGGGTCGGTCAGCGCAATCCGGACATTTTCGTCAAACGCCTTGAGCCCCATGCCGACGCCGGCAATGGTTCCGCCCGTACCAGCCGCACAGGTAAACCCGTCAATCTTGCCGCCAAGCTGCTCCCACAATTCTGACGCCGTGCCTTCGATATGCGCCTTGCGATTGGACGTGTTGTCAAACTGCCCCGCCCAGATCGCGCCATCGGTCTCTTCTGCCATGCGACGAGACACGTGCTGGAAGTGATTGGGATCGGCATATTTGGTCGGAGGAACAAGCACGAGCTCCGCGCCCAGGGCCCGCAGCGTGTCCATTTTCTCTTTCGACTGGTTGTCCGGCATGACAATGATCGTCTTGTAGCCGAGCGCATTGGCGACCAGCGCAATGCCGATTCCCGTGTTGCCCGCTGTGCCCTCGATCACAGTTCCGCCCGGCTTCAACTCACCGCGCGCCTCCGCATCGCGGATCATGTAAAGCGCCGCACGATCCTTCACCGAAGAACCGGGGTTCGCGAACTCGCACTTACCGTAAATCTCGCAGCCAGCCGCTGCACTTGCCCCCTTCAACAGGACAAGCGGCGTATTTCCGATCAGTTCAAGCGTAGAGCCAAAGGGCTGAGTAATATTCATGAGGCAAGAGATAAACCCGACCGGCTCATCCGGCAACGAAGATCAATCTTCAGGTGCGATAGTTACCTTGAGGCCATCAAGATCCGCCGTGAAAGGGATCTGGCACGACAGGCGCGATGTTTCATTACGATGATCTGAACTTTCCAGCAGATCATCTTCATCTTCGCTCATCGCCGGCAGCTTGTCCATCGCGTCTGCGTCAACATGGATGTGGCACGTCGCACAAGAACAGCAGCCGCCGCACAGCGCCAATAGCTCGTCAAAGCCGTTGTCACGGATAGCTTCCATCACGGTCAGGCCGTCTTCGACCTCGATTGTCGATTCTTCTCCATCGCGATTAACGACTGTCAGCTTCGGCATTGTGTGCGCATTCCTTTTGCGGTGGGCTTTTCCCGGAGGGGGCCCTAGATAACGGTTCGAAGGCGCTCGCTAAGCAGGTGCGGCCCGATTTGCAAGCTAGGGGAATAGTTAGTGAGCTTGAGCGCTGAAACAATAAAGGCCGGGTTGGATGCCATCGCAAGCAGCGACAAGCGGGTTTCTGGTGTGCTTGAGCGGGTTGGCTCCCCCGAACCGCGCATCCGCGATACCGGCTACAAGACGCTGCTCCGCACGATAGTCGGTCAGCAAGTGTCCGTCGCCGCAGCAACGTCCATGTGGAACAAGCTGGAGGCCGAGCTTGGCCACGACTTCAAGCCCACATGCATTCTTGAACGCGATTTCGACACACTTCGGGCTTGCGGCCTTTCGCGTCAGAAACAAGGTTATGCGCGATCGCTGTGTGAACTTGTTGCTGCAGGTGAGCTGGACTTTGAAAATTTGCCAGCCGATGACGAAGCAGCGATCGAAGAATTGACCCGCATCAAGGGCATCGGACGCTGGTCAGCCGAGATATATCTACTTTTCGCCGAAGGCCGCCCCGATATCTGGCCCGCTGGCGATCTGGCCGTGCAGGAAGGGGTAAAGCGACTGCTTGATCTTCCCGAACGCCCAAAGGAAAGGCCGACGCGCGAGCTTGCCGAGCAATGGCGCCCGCATCGCGGTGCAATGGCCATCTTTACCTGGCACTTCTACGCCAATCCAGCGCTATAGGCTCAGACTTGAAACGCACGTTGCTACGTGTATTGATTAAGTAATACACCTTGATTCCGAAAGTTCCACCACATGCCAGCTTTAAACACCTCCCCTCTAATCCCGCGCGGTGACCTGTTTGGCAATCCGACCCGCGCAGCCGGCAAGATCAGCCCGGACGGGCAATGGCTCAGCTGGCTCGCACCAAAGGACGGCGTGCTCAATATCTGGATAGCGCCAGCGGACAACCCCGATCAAGCGAAGGCGATGACCGATGCCACAGATCGACCGATCCGGCAGTATTTCTGGTCTCCGGATTCGCAGAGCCTGCTCTACATTCAGGACAAGGGCGGGGATGAAAATTTCCTCTTGTATGGAGTCAATATTGCAAGTGGCGAGGAAACCACGCTGACACCATTCGAGAACACGCGTGTCGATATTGTTGGCGGATCAGAGAGCATCCGCGACAAAATCCTGGTCGGACTCAACAACCGCGATCCGGAATTCCATGACGTTCACCTGCTCGACTTGAACAGCGGTGAGCTGACACTGGTCATAGAGAACAACAGCTACGCCGGGTTCATGGCGGATGACACGTTGACCGTCCGTATGGCACTGCGTCAGAACGAAGCTGGCGGCACAGACTACTTCCGCGTGGTCGATAACAAAGTGGAGGAAGAGCCTTTCACTTCGACAGAAATGGAAGACGCGCTAACCACCAGCCCTGCTGGCTACACCCGTGACGGATCAATCCTTTATTGGCTCGACAGCCGTGATTGCAACACAGCTGCGCTTTTCGCAGAGGATGTCGCGAGTGGTGAGCGCACGCTGATTGCGGAGAATGACAGAGCCGATATTGGCGGCACAATCCGCGACCGCGAAACTGGCGAAGTCCAGGCATATTCGGTGAACTATTTGAAGACCGAATGGACCGCGCTTGATGCTGACATCGGTGCATCGCTCGATTGGCTCGGCACACAACTTGAGGGTGAGTATGGCATTTCCAGCCGTACCGATGATGATCAAACATGGATCGTCTGGAACGATCCGCTGACCGCCCCGACCGCGACCTATATCTATGACCGTCAGGCGCAAACACTCACGCCGTTCTATGTCACCAGACCAGAACTGGAAGGCGCACCGCTTCAGCCAATGTATCCGGTAGAGATTGCCAGCCGCGACGGACTGACTCTGCCTTCTTATCTCACGCTGCCTGCCGGCGTTGCAATGGACGGCAATGGCAGCCCCAGCGCATCATCGCCAATGGTTTTGCTGGTGCATGGCGGCCCGTGGGCACGCGATGATTACGGCTTCAACTCGATCCACCAGATGCTGGCCAACCGCGGATACGCTGTGCTTAGCGTCAATTTCCGCGGCTCGACCGGTTTCGGCAAGGACTTCCTCAATGCGGCGAACAAGCAGTGGGGCCTAGCCATGCATGACGATCTGATCGATGCCACCAATTGGGCAATCACGCAGGGGATCACCGGCAAGGATCAGGTCGCGATTATGGGCGGCTCATACGGCGGCTACGCTACGCTGGCCGGTCTTGCCTTCACGCCCGAAACCTTTGCCTGTGGTGTCGACATCGTTGGCCCTTCCAACCTCGAAACTCTACTTGACACCATCCCGCCCTATTGGGCGCCATTGGTCAAGATTTTCCATGAGCGCATGGGTGATCCCAATACCGAAGAAGGTCTGGCACTGCTCAAGGCGGCCAGCCCGCTTTACAAGGCAGACCAGATTACCAAACCGTTGTTGATCGCGCAGGGCGCAAACGATCCGCGCGTCAAGCAGGCGGAGAGCGACCAGATCGTTGGCGCGATGAAAGACGCGGGAATTCCGGTAACCTACGTGCTCTATCCTGATGAAGGCCACGGGTTCGCGAAGCCAACCAACAACATCGCCTTTTTCGCAATTGCCGAAAACTTCCTTGCCGAATGTCTGGGGGGGCGCGCCGAGCCGCTGGGTGATGTGCTTTTACCTTCGAGTGCTGAAATTCTCGAAGGCGCAGAGCATGTTGCAGGCTTGGCTAACGCGCTGGCGGAGTGATCGCGCTACCTTCAGTGATGTAAATAGCTGACAAACGGGTTTCAGCGAGCTACCCATCCTGCAACACAAGGATGGGAGAGAAACGTTGAGCGATCGCAAGAGCATTTTCATCACTGGCGGCGGGTCAGGCATTGGCCGCGAAGTCGCGATCTATTTCGCGAAGCGCGGCTGGTTTGTCGGCATCGCGGATATCAGCGATGCGGGCATGCAGGAAACGCTTGGCATGATCGAAGGCGGCTTCAAATATGCGCACAAGCTCGACGTGCGGGATCGCGCCGCATGGGATGAAGCGCTCAACGCTTTTTCAACGGCGGCTGGTGGCCGGATCGACGTTGTGTTCAACAATGCCGGCATCGGCCATGGCGGGCCAATCATCGAGCAGCCCACCAATGAAGTTGAGGCGCTGCTGGACGTTAACCTGAAGGGCGTGATCTACGGCGCGCAAGCCGCGCATCCGCACCTCAAGAAAACCGCGCCCGGATCAGCCCTGATCAACACCGCCAGCCTGGCCGGAATCATTGGTGCACCCAACCTATCTGTCTATTGCGCCACCAAATGGGCTGTGCGCGGATTGACCAACAGTCTCGACGCAGAATGGGCGGAAGACGGTATCAAGGTTGCCTCGCTGTGCCCCGGCTTCATCGACACGCCGATCATCGAACAAACGGCAGAGGGAACCAACCAATCGGTGAAGGAACAGCTGGTCGATGCGGGGGTAGAAGTGAACCCCGTTTCCATCGTGCCTGAAGTAGTGTGGAACGCGGTGCATGGCGACAAGCTCGATTATACCGTTGGCAAAATGGCCAAGCGCCTGTTGTTCCTCTCGCGCTGGATGCCGGGCAAGGTGCGTAAGGAAATGCGCACCAACGGCATCGGCACCGAGGATATGAAAACAGCGAGCTAAAGCAGCGCGTCGATTGCAGCGGCCATAACAGCGTCGCGTTCAGACAAGCCACCTGCATCATGCGTGGTGAGCGTGATCTCGACGCGGTTGTAGACGTTGAACCATTCGGGGTGATGGTCATGGCTTTCCGCCAGCAAAGCAACGCGGTTCATGAAGCCCCAGGCTTCGCTGAAATCGCCAAACTGGAACTTACGCTCAATCGCTTTGCCGTCGCGCGCAATCGACCATTCTGGGTGCGCGGTTAGCAGCGTGTCGCATTCGGCATCGGTTAGCTGGGGGACTGACATGATCCATCTCCTTGTTATGGCACACCCTTTCGCTTAACGCTGCGGATCATGCAAGCACGCCTCACAGCTACAGACCTTGCCTGCCGACGCGGGGAGCGTTTGCTGTTTCGCGGGCTGTCGCTGGATTTGAGCGCGGGCGATGTGCTGCACGTGACTGGTGAAAATGGCACGGGCAAGACGAGCTTGCTACGTATTCTGGCTGGCCTGCTGAGCCCCTATTCCGGCGAAGTATCGCACGAAGGCGCAATCGGCATGCTTGATGAGCGGCCCGCGCTTGATCCGGATCAGCCGCTGGGCGAGGCCTTGCGTTTCTGGCAGCAAGTCGACGGGTGCGCCGATCCCGCTGAGGCGATAACCGCCATGGAATTGGTCCCACTGCTGGAAGTGCCGGTGCGCTACCTCTCGACCGGGCAGCGCAAGCGCGCGGCGATGGCGCGGCTGCTGTGTCAGCAAGCTCCAATCTGGCTGCTCGATGAGCCGCTGAGCGGGCTGGATGATCGCGCGCAAGCACGCATTGCCGAAACCGTCAGCGCGCATGCCGCAGCGGGGGGAATTGTCGTGCTGGCATCGCATCAGCCGATTGCGGTCGAGCGGCTGAGCGCGTTTGCTCTGGCGGAGTATGTCGTGTGATCTGGCCGCTGCTCAAACGCGATCTGCGCATGTTGTTGCTTGGCGGTGGGCGCGGCGGCGGAGCCATGCTGCCACTGCTGTTTTTCTTGGGCGTTGCGATGTTGTATCCGTTTGCGGTTGGTCCCAACGCGCCATTGCTCGCGAAAACCGGTGGCGGGGTGCTGTGGATCGCGGCGCTGCTCGCGGCGATCCTGCCACTGGATCGGCTGGTGCTGCCCGATGTCGAGCTGGGCCTGTTCGATCAGCTCAAGCTGCGCGGCGTGACCGAAGAAGTGGTGATGGCGGTCCGGCTGTTCGCGCATTGGCTCAGCTTTGGGCCGCTGTTGATGCTGGCGTGCTTTCCCGCCACTGCGCTGCTCAATCTGGACGGCGCAACTTTGCAACTTCTGTTGCTTGGATTGCTCGCAGGAACGCCGGGCCTTGCGGCTGTAGGTCTGATGATTGCTGCACTGACAGCAGGCTTGCGCACAGGCGCGGCACTATCTGGGCTGCTGCTAATCCCGCTCGCGCTGCCGATCCTGATCTTCGGCGCGGGCGCTCTCGAACGCAGCGATCCGGCAACGCTGGGCTTTTCGGCGGCGATCAGCCTGCTGCTGGTTGCAATCACACCCTTCGCAGCAGGCGCGGCTATTCGAGCTGGGAGAGAGGGATAGAAATGTCCACTAACGACCCAATTGCGGACGGATGTTCAATGGCCCGGAAGTTACTACAGACCCAATCTATTTTATTGTCAGTCGGTCCCGCGTTCGGCTTCCTTAGCGACTAAATATAGATAGTCGACGTAAGCCATCGTTGCTTCATCGAGGCCGTTAACCTTGGGATCGGTGCTTTCAATCAGGAACCATTCGTTGGGTGCATGCGCACCTCCTCCGCGGCTGAGGCCAAACTGCGATGCCGGGAGATTGAGCGGCGCTCCGTTAAAGATCACGCCCGGCCAGCTACCGGCACTTCGTGGTCTGATTGAATAAGCTATCCCGTTCTGTTCGAAGAGCCTCTTCTGCGCCTTGATCAGAATACTGTCTTCATCGGTTTCATTCGGACCATAGCCGCCTGAAATCGTTACCTGCACATCATCAAAACCACGTTTGGCAAGATGCGCCTCCAACTTTTTGACTGCCTCGTCCTTAGTCATTGCCGGGACAAGGCGAAACTCGAGTTTGGCTTCGGCCCGGCCTGGCAAAATTGTCTTGCCCCCGGGGCCTGTATAGCCTGCGACCAGCCCTTGAATGTTGACGGTGGGCTGAGAATAAAATCTTTCAAGGCTTGTGATATAGGGTAGGTCGTCGATCCAACTTCCGATGCCCAGGAGCTCTTTGGCCTGATCTTCGGGATTTAGCTTTGCGCCTTCGGCAATCAATTGCTTTTGCCGGTCAGTAAGCGGCCTGACATTTTCAAACCAACCATCGATGGCAGGAGTGTGCCCATCATCGGCGACCAGCGTGTCGAGAGCCTTGACGAGCCGCCATGCCGGGCTCTCGATCCGAGCGTGATTTGACGAATGGATGTCGGTCTTAGGATATTTGTCGGAAGTCTCGCCTCCGACGACGAGCTGAAACTCAACTGCGCCCTTGGCACCAAGAGTAATATTTGCGCTGCCATCCTTGCTCTGCGCGGCAGAGGGAATGAATACGCCAATAGACTTTGCTAGCGCTTCTTGCACTTCAGGCACCGCAACGACCTGATCAAAGTGCGTTGAGGCAATCTCTTCCTCGCCCTCGGCGACCAGAACAATATTGACGGGAAGTTGGCGGCCGCTTGCCTGAATCGCTTTGAGCGCAGCCAGGAATGCCGTTTGTGGCCCCTTTTGATTGACCGCTCCGCGCCCTACTATCGTTAAGCCTTCGTCATGGCGCTCAACCAGATTGCCTTCAAGTGGGTGGGAATCCCATTCCGATGGGTCGAACTGCTTCACATCATACATGAAGTATATGCCGAGGGTAGTTTCTGCCCCTGCATCGAGTGTCGCAAATACTGCCGGTAGTCCGTCTGTTGGAATGATCTTGGCAGTCTGGAAGCCTGCATCAAGCGCCAATTGCTGCATATATTCGGCACCCTGCGGCGTGTTGAGTTTTTCGGCGGCTATGGTTGGCAAGGCAATCCAGTCCTGTAGTGACTTTACCGTTGCGTCGTGCTGCTCTTCCACCGTTAGTACGATCTCTGCGCGATCGGGTGTCTCTGCCGCGACGGGCACCACTGCGAGCGCAATAAGCGCAACTGCGACGAGCCTAGAAGACCGACGAACCATAATCCCTCCTATATTCAGACAACACGACAGAAGGCATCAGGCTGTCTCTGTTCCACAACCGCTTTTCGCAGGGTAGCAAACGACTTGATCCTCATCTGCGCAAGGCGCAACACAACCGAACCGCCAAGTGTCCGCTTTCGACCCCAGTTTCGGACGTTACGCATAAGGCGGCTTATCCAGACCTTTCGGGCTTTTGGTAAAAAGCTCCGCACCGTTTTCAGTGAGTCCAATCGAATGCTCGAATTGCGCGCTTAGCGACTTGTCGCGGGTCACCGCTGTCCAGCCATCGCCCAGCACTTTCGCCCAGGGCTTTCCGGCATTGATCATCGGTTCGATGGTGAAGAACATGCCCGGCTTCAGCTCGGGCCCTGTGCCCGCCTTCGCCGCGTGCACCACTTCCGGCGCATCGTGGAACAAGCGCCCCAGCCCGTGGCCGCAAAACTCGCGCACCACGCCATAACGGAACTGGCGCGCATGCGCTTCGATCGCGGCGCCAATATCGCCTAGCCGTGCGCCGGGCTTGCTTGCCGCTTCGATCCCCAGCATCAGGCATTCATAGGTCACATCGACCAGCCGCTTGGCCTTGATCGACGGTTCGCCGGCAAAGAACATGCGGCTAGTGTCGCCATGCCAGCCATTGAGCAGCGGCGTGACATCGATATTGACGATGTCACCATCCTTCAGCGCCTTGTCCCCCGGAATGCCGTGGCAAATCACATGGTTGATCGAGGTACAGCAACTGTGCGCATAGCCGCGATAGCCCAGAGTTGCAGGCACTGCGCCCGCGTCCAGCATCATGCCACGCGCAAAATCGTCAATCTCACCGGTCGTCACACCGGGCTTCACGAATTCGGTTAGTTCGTCGAGGATTTCTGCGGCAAGGCGCCCGGCCTTGCGCATACCCTCGAACCCCTCGGGTCCATGCAGCTTAATCGTGCCGTCGCGGTAGACGGTCTCACTTCCATCGATGACTTGGTAATGGTGCATGCCTCACACATAGCGATGGATGCGCAAAATTGCGAGTGACAAGCGCCATATCGTGACTAAGTAGCGCACATGAGCAAAAAAGACGCGTTGATACAGCCTGATCGCGGACAATCCGCGACGTCCATTCACCTGGTTACCAAGGACAGATTCGAGGATTGGCTCAAGCCGCTGTCCGCAGGGCAACGCGCCGCAATCAAAGCGCAAAAATTCGAAGGCAAGCCCGCGCAGGTAGCCATAGTGCCCGATGGCGATGAATGGTTCGCCGCAGGCGGTGTGGCTGACCTGGAGAAAATGACAAGCTGGTGTCTGGCCAAACTGGCCGAGGATCTGCCCGAAGGCACTTATCGGCTGAAGGATGGTGAGGCTGGCGCGGCGCTGCATGGATGGCAGACAGCGCAGTACAAATTCACCCGCTATGTGAAGCCGGATGAGAACGCGCCCGGCCCGCGCGTGCTGCTGAGCCAGAAAGCCAAGCATCTGGATAACGCGATTGCCGAAGCTGAAGCGGAAAATCTGGTGCGCGATCTGGTCAACACGCCCGCTGAAGACATGGGCCCTGCTCAGCTAGAGGCCGAATGCGAAAAGCTGGCGAAGACGTATGACGCAAAACTCAAAGTGGTCAAAGGTGATGCGCTGGAGAAAGACTATCCGATGGTTCATGCCGTCGGTCGTGCGGCCGCGCGCGACCATGCACCACGGTTGATACGGCTTGAGTGGGGCAACGAAAAACACCCCAAGGTCGCGATTGTCGGCAAAGGCGTTTGTTTTGACTCTGGCGGGCTGGATGTGAAACCGGCGGCCGGAATGAAACTGATGAAGAAGGATATGGGCGGCGCAGCGCATGCTATTGCGCTGGCTGGCCTGGTCATGAATGCGAAGCTGCCTTTACGGTTGCAGCTCTTGATCCCTGCAGTTGAGAACGCGATTGCCGGCAATTCTTTCCGCCCCGGCGATATCCTCAAGACGCGCAAGGGCTTGACCGTCGAGATCGGCAATACCGATGCCGAAGGCCGCCTGATCCTGGGCGACGCGCTTACCCGCGCAAGCGAGGATGATCCAGACCTTATCCTCGATTTCGCTACGCTGACAGGAGCCGCGCGTGTGGCGCTCGGGCCGGACCTCCCTGCCCTGATGACCCGCAAGGACGGAACCGCGCAGGCACTGATCGACGCGGGCAAGACATGTGATGACGAGCCATGGAGACTGCCCTTGCCAGAGACATACCGCGAATGGCTGAAGTCTGACGTGGCTGATATGAACAATATCTCCAGCAATGCCTTTGCCGGGGCCAGTGTAGCCGGCCTCTTCCTCGACAAGTTCGTTGGCGACGGAATTGACTGGGCGCATTTCGACACCTTCGCATGGCGTCCTTCGGCCAAGCCGGGCCGGCCGGCAGGCGGTGCCGCCTACGGCCTGCGTGCAGCTTTCCACATGTTGCGCGCGCGCTACTCTGGCGAATAACCCGCAAACGGCTAACTTGCCGGAAAGGCGCGATGTGTATAAGCGCCCGCGAAATCCGTAAAAAACGGGTCCAAATGCACAGGGGATGCGCGCCGGATGAGCGACGTAACGACATATGAGGTTCCCGACGGGCCGCTCAACCTGGCAGGACCTGTCGCGCGCCCTGCACCAGGAACCTTGCCCCTTCGCGGAGACCTTGCGCATATCGCACTGGCGGGCCGGCATCTTGCTGCGCATTACGTCATCCCCACACAGCGCCACATTGGCGATGCAGCGGTTGAGATGCATCTTGCCGGTCGTGACGATAGCGATGTTGTGAGAGAACTTGCCACTGGCACAGCGCTAGAAGTACTTGATATTGCAGGTGAATGGGCCTGGGTATGTCTCGCACCAGAGGGCCCCTCCGGCTATGTGCGTATTGCGCAGCTTGCGCCCGCTGACACCTGATTAGTGCGCCAATGACAACCCGTATCTTCATCGATGGAGCTGTTGGCACGACCGGTCTGGAAATCCGTGACCGGCTCAAGGATCGCAGCGAGTTTGAGCTGATTGTGCTTGATGATGCCCAACGCAAGGACGAAGCCGCGCGCAAGGACGCGCTACACGCTGCGGACATCGCGATCCTGTGCTTGCCCGACGACGCCGCGAAAGACGCGGTGAAGCTGGCGCAAGGTTCGAATACGCGAATGATCGACGCATCATCCGCCCACCGCGTGGCCGAGGGCTGGACTTATGGCTTCCCGGAGCTGATCGGTCATGAGAAGATTGCCGATGCGCAATTCGTCTCAAATCCCGGATGCTATCCAACAGGGTTTCTGGCTTTGGTCGCGCCGCTTGTCAGGGCAGGATTGCTGCCAGCCGACTGGCCTTATGCGGTCAATGCCGTGAGCGGATATTCGGGCGGCGGCAATGCGCTGATCGAACGGTTCGAAGCTGAAACAGACATCGCATTCCGGACATATAGCCTGGATCTGGCGCATAAACACCTGCCCGAGATGTCGCTGCACGCAGAGCTGATGCATCCGGTATTGTTCGCACCTTCTGTCGTGCCCGCGCATCGCGGTATGATCGTAGAGGTTCCGTTGCATCTGGGCGCGATGGCGAACGAACCTCACGCGGATCAGTTAGGCGATGCTCTGCGCGAATTTTACGCCGCGTCACAAATTGTCAGTGTGGTTGATGGCGAAGTGCCCGCAGAGCTGCTGCTCTTGCAAGGCGCAGCACCGCATGACGGTCTGTCGCTGCATGTGTTCGCCAACGAGGGTGGATGGAATGCACGGCTGATCGCTGAGCTCGACAATCTCGGCAAGGGTGCCAGCGGCGCGGCGGTGCAGAATCTCAACATCATGTGCGGATTGCCGGAGACGACCGGACTACGGCTCAACTGAGATCACTGCCTAATATTTAGGCAGAACCCGTCCGACTCTTGGGCAATCTATACCCGTTTGCGCGCACTTACGATCGCTTTGCCTCCATCTAAGTGATTGGCACGATTCTTGAATGTTCACGCGCATCTCTTGAGCGCGGTCCAATATCTGCGCCCCATTCGGAAGCAGGCCATCACGTGAAAAAGATCGAAGCGATCATCAAACCCTTCAAGCTCGACGAAGTGAAGGAAGCGCTGCACGAAATCGGCGTATCGGGCATCACCGTCACCGAAGCAAAGGGTTTTGGGCGCCAAAAGGGCCATACGGAGCTTTATCGCGGCGCGGAATATGTCGTCGACTTTCTGCCCAAGGTAAAACTCGAAGTCGTCGTGAATGACGAGATCGCTGAACGCGTGGTTGAGGCGGTGGCTGCTGCTGCGCAGACAGGCCGCATCGGTGATGGAAAGATCTTCGTTTCGCCCATCGAAGGAGCCCTGCGCATTCGCACCGGCGAAAGAGATAACGACGCAATCTAAGTTTGGCGGGGATTCTCCCCACCCAATGTAACCAATGCCCAAATCCGAACCGGGCAAAACAAGACACTTAAGCTGGAGGCAAAATTCCAATGAGCACTGCCAAGGATATCATCGCGAAGATCAAGGAACACGAGGTTGAGTGGGTCGACCTGCGTTTCACCGATCCGAAGGGCAAGTGGCAGCATCTGACGATGTGCGCCGGAGTTATGGGAGAAGACGAATTCGAAGACGGGCTGATGTTTGACGGCTCTTCGATCGCAGGCTGGAAAGCGATCAACGAGTCAGACATGATCCTTAAGCCAGACCTGTCTGAAACATGGCTTGACCCTTTCAGCGCGACACCGATGCTGATCGTCAATTGCGACATCGTGGAGCCGTCAACCGGCGATTGGTACAGCCGCGACCCGCGCACGACAGCCAAACGCGCCGAAGCTTACCTGAAAAGCACAGGCGTTGGCGACACCGTCTATGTCGGACCGGAAGCGGAGTTCTTCATGTTCGACGATGTGCGCTTCGAAGACGGCTATGCCGGTTCTGGCTTCGCGATCGACGATATCGAACTGCCGACCAACACCGGCAAAGAATATGAAGCGGGCAACCTGGGCCATCGGCCACGGGCCAAGGGGGGATACTTCCCCGTTGCTCCGGTTGACAGCTGCATGGACATCCGCGGTGAAATGGTTGCCACGATGCTGGAAATGGGCCTGCCTTGCGACAAGCACCACCACGAAGTGGCAGCCGCGCAGCACGAGCTGGGCCTGACATATGGTACGCTGGTACAAACAGCCGACCGTATGCAGATCTACAAGTATGTCGTGCAGCAAGTCGCGCACGCATATGGCAAATCAGCGACCTTCATGCCGAAGCCGATCAAGGAAGATAACGGTTCAGGCATGCACACCCACATGTCGATCTGGGCCGATGGCAAGCCGACTTTCGCCGGTAACGAATATGCGGGTCTTTCAGAGAACTGCCTTTATTACATCGGCGGTGTGATCAAGCACGCCAAGGCGCTGAACGCCTTCACCAACCCGACCACCAACAGCTACAAGCGTTTGGTACCAGGTTTCGAAGCACCGGTTCTGCTGGCGTATTCGGCCCGCAACCGCTCGGCATCGTGCCGTATTCCTTACGGTGCAGGCGACAAGGCGAAGCGCGTCGAATTCCGCTTCCCGGATGCGATGGCCAACCCGTATCTTGCCTACTCGGCGCTGCTGATGGCTGGCCTTGATGGTATCACCAACAAGATCCACCCGGGCGAAGCAATGGACAAGAACCTCTACGACCTGCCACCGGCAGAGCTCGCCGAAGTTCCGACCGTGTGCGGCAGCTTGCGTGAGGCACTCGAAGCACTCGAAGCCGATCACGAGTTCCTTCTGAAGGGCGATGTCTTCACCAAAGACCAGATCGATGCCTATGCCGAGCTGTTGTGGGAACAGGTGATCCGCACCGAAACCACGCCATGCCCAGTCGAATACGATATGTATTACAGCGCGTAACTGAGACAGTTTCAATTAAAACAAAGGCCGTTCGGAACGATCCGGGCGGCCTTTTCTTTGTTTAGCTAGCGATCCGAGTGTAGGCCTTCGCGAACTTTCTCGAGACGCTCGATGATGCAATCGTTTGTGCGGGCGGCGACAAACGCGCTTGCGAACGACTTCGGCCCGCTTCACGAATGAACGCCGGCTCAGAGGCATTCGAGCTTATGAAACGCTTTTGGGGTTGCGCGTCGCAGCGAGCCGATGGCCTTATCGAAGGCCACCCGGATCCTGGCACAGGTGGTGCACCATGGACGATCGGCTGGGGAGCGACCTGTGCAGATGTCAGCCCCGGGACGGTCTGGACCCAGAAACAATGCGATGCGCGTTTGGCCGAAGACGTCGCGCGCCACGCAGCGGACGTGACCGAAGCGTTAGGCAATGTTCCGAAGACCAGCCAGGCGCAGTTCGATGCCTTGGTCAGCTTTCACTACAACACCGGTGCAATCCGCTGGGCCACACTGACCACGAAACACCGTAAGGGCGACTACGCTGGTGCAAGCGAAGAATTTGCGCGGTGGAACAAAGCCGGCGGGTGAGTGCTGAAAGGGCTGGCCAGGCGCAGACAGGCCGAAGGCCGCGTCTATGCGAGCGCTTGACGCACCGGCTCAAAAGTCTTCGAGTCTGGGCTGCTTGCCGTCTTTCCCGGTGGGGTTGGGAACCGGATTGCCGGGCTTGGTCGCATTCGCGATCAAGCGCTGATGCTCTTCCTTGCCAATTCGGACCCAACCGTCACGGGTAAGCTTTTCTAACGGGCGATAGCGCACTTTGTATTGCATGCGCGGCGATCCCTCGACCCAATAGCCGAGGTAAACATAGGACAGACCCTCGGCGGCAGAGCGGCGGACATGATCAAGAATGATGTAGTCACCCAGGCCGGAACGCGCGCCATGGTCAGCGTCATAAAAGCTGTAAATCATCGAAAGGCCGTCGCTCTGACGATCCGTCAGGCAAACCCCTACCAATCGGCCTGACTGTCCGGTAGCTGTCGGTTCGCGATATTCGATCATGACAGAGGAAACGGGCGTATGCTCGACCATGTCGGCAAAATCCATCTCGTCCATCGCGGCCATTCCGCCATCGGGATGGCGGGTGCTGAGGTATTGGCGCAGCAGATCGAACTGTTCGTTGGTCGCCCAAGGGCGGCATTCGGTCGCAATCAAATCGCCATTGCGTTTGAGGTTGCGGCGCTGAGAATTGGAGGCTGCAAAGTCGGTCGCCGATACACGCACAGAAATGCACGCCTGACAGTCCAGACAGCTGGGGCGATACGCCACAGTCTGACTGCGGCGAAAGCCGATGCGGCCCAATGCTTCGTTCAATTGCTCGGCATGCGGACCCTTGAGCTCCGTGAACACTTTCCGTTCACTGCGGCCAGGCAGGTACGCGCAAGGTGCCGGACTGGTCACGAAGAAACGAGGAAAGCGTATCGGTGCTGTCACGAGCCTAACAAGGTCCTTAGTCCTGCCAAACGGAATCACGCAGAGGCGTGAGTTAAGACATTGTTATGCCTTTTCGGGGCGCTCGGTAAAAGGTCTTTAACCATGGCGTATGGTTAATATCGCCATCAGGCGGGGGTAAGTCAGGTCAAGTCATTGTAAAAATGACTAATCTAATTCGACCAGGCTTACTGTATAGTCTTTCTGTCTCAACGCCTTAACCAAGGCATCAAGCTGTTCGCGGTCTCTTGCCTCGCATTCGATGTCTGTGATCAGGCCCTTTGCAGGCAGCGACGTAAAGATTCGCTGGTGGTAAATCTCGATGATATTGACGTTGTGCTCGTTAAACTCGCGCATCACTTTGAACAAAGCGCCCGGCCGGTCTTGCAGCTTGACGCGAACGCGTGCGAGGCGGCCCTGACGGGCCAGATCACGCAGCAGGACATTGGCCAGCAAGCGCGTGTCGATGTTGCCACCGCAAAGCACCAGACCGACTTTCTTGCCTGCAAACCTCTCCGGATTGGCAAGAACCGCGGCAAGCCCTGCCGCACCAGCACCTTCAACCACAGTCTTCTCGATCTGGAGAAGAAGAGAGACAGCTTTCTCGAGCGAGCGCTCGTCCACGAGCAGTATTTCATCGACCAGCTGCGCGATGATTTTCGAGGTGAACTCGCCCGGTGCCTTCACCGCAATGCCTTCTGCGAGTGTATCACCGCCGCATGCCATATCTTCCCCGCGCACCTTGGCGTACATCGAAGGGAACAGCTCTGCCTGCACACCAATCATCTCGATATCGGGATTGATCGCATCGGCAACTGTCGCCATGCCGGACATTAGCCCGCCACCGCCGATCGGCACAACCATGCAGTCCAGATCCGGCTGCTCTTCCAGCATCTCGATCGCAACGGTGCCCTGCCCGGCAGCCACCAGGGGATGATCGAATGGATGCACAAAGGTCAGCCCGCGTTCTTTTTCCAACTGCCGGGCGTGCGCGTGGGCGTCATCAAAGGTCTCGCCTTCTAGGACAACCTTGCCGCCGACACTTTCGGTTTGCATGATCTTCACGGTTGGCGTCGTGCGCGGCATCACGATGGTCACCGGAACACCCAACCGGGTGCCATGATACGAAAGACCTTGGCTATGGTTTCCAGCCGAAGCGGCGATAACACCACGCTGGCGCTGTTCATCGGTCAGATGCAACAAGGCGTTGAGCGCTCCACGCTCCTTATACGCCGCAGTGAACTGCAAGTTCTCGAATTTCAGCCAAATCTCGCAGCCGGCAATTTCGGACAGCGTAATTGAGTGCATCATGGGCGTACGCACGACTGCGCCTTCGATCCGCTCAGCGGCGGCTCGGACATCATCAATTGTCAGCGCGGCACGCGCTTCAGCTTCGCTGGCAAAGGCCGGTAGGCTATTCATGGGCGGCGGGATAGGCGTTTGGCCTACGCGCCGCAACGTCAATCAGCCTTTAGTCAATGATAAAAGCGGTTGCAGCGCCGCCAATTCGCATTACCGCACACAGACTATGAAGACACATGGCAAAGTCGCATTCCTTGGGCTTGGTGTGATGGGCGGTCCGATGGCCGGTCATCTCGCACGCGCAGATCACCAAGTCACAGTCTACAATCGCACCAAGGCACGGGTGGAAGAATGGCAGGCCAAGTGGGCTGACGAAGGGCTACAGCTTTCTGGTGCAGGCACGCCTGCCGAAGCTGCGCGCGGAGCAGACATAGTTTTTACCTGTGTCGGCAATGATCAGGACGTCAAGCAGGTCATACTGGGAGAGAATGGCGCGCTTGAGGCGATGTCTGACGGAGCTTTGATGGTCGATCATACCACGACATCTGCTAATCTAGCGCGCAAACTCTTTGACTCGTGCAGAGCCAAGGGCGTTGGCTTTGTTGATGCACCGGTTTCCGGCGGGCAAGCAGGTGCCGAAAACGGAAAACTTGCGATCATGTGCGGCGGAACCGCTGAAGACATGGAGCGCGCGGCCCCGGTTATGGAATGCTACGCGGCGCGAATTGTCCATGTTGGAGATGCAGGCGCAGGCCAGACGGCCAAGATGGCGAACCAGATGTGCATCGCTGGTGTTCTCGGCGGCTTGAGTGAGGCCATCCGGCTGTCACAAGCCGCTGGTCTCGATCTCGACAAAACCTTGGATGCGATCTCGGGCGGCGCGGCGCAAAGCTGGCAAATGGAGAATCGCTGGCACACCATGGTCAAGGACGAGTTTGATTTTGGCTTCGCGATCGACTGGATGCGCAAAGACCTTGGCTATGCACTCGAAGAAGCGCGCGGCCTGGGTCTGTCAGCCCCCGTGACGGAGCTGGTCGATCAACTCTATGCTGAAATTCAGGCATCGGGCGGAGGGCGGAAAGACACCAGCGCGCTGATCAGCCGGTTGCCGAAAGGAGAGAAATGATGTTTCTCAAATTTGCCCTGGCCGGGATCGCCAGCACTGCCACCTTGTTTGCAACACCAGCCTGGGCTGACACGCTGATCGATAATGTGGTGGGTATCACCATCAATGCAGATGGCGAAGTCGAACGATTCACTGGGCTTGTGATTTCGGATGATGGCAAGGTTCGCGAACTCGTAAAGTCGGGTGACCCTCGACCCGGCAGCATCGACTATCAGATCGATGGCGAAGGCCGGGTCATGCTGCCCGGCATGATCGACAGCCATGTCCATGTTATGGGCATTGGTTTTGGCCAACTGACACTCGACCTTTCCCGAACCAACTCGCTGGAAGAAGCACTCGACGCAGTCCGTAACTTTGCGGAAGCGAACCCCGGTCGTCCCTGGATTATCGGGCGCGGCTGGAACCAGGAGAAATGGGGGCTTGGACGATTTCCGACCGCAGCCGAGCTGGACGCAGTTGTTTCTGACCGTCCGGTGTGGCTTGCTCGCGTGGATGGCCATGCCGGCTGGGCGAATAGCCTTGCCATGTCGAAAGCCAACGTCACGCGAGCATCCACAGATCCAAACGGTGGACGGATCATCCGCGACCCGGCTGGCAACCCTACCGGTGTGTTCATTGATGCGGCTGAAAGCTTCATCAACGCGATTGTGCCTGAACCTCGCCCAAGCGACCGCGATGTTGCGCTTCACAAGGCGCAAGATGTCCTGCTCGCCAGCGGCATCACCGCAGTTGCTGACATGGGCACGTCAGTCGAGGATTGGCAGGCTTTCCGCCGGGCGGGCGACCATGGGTCGCTCAAGATCCGCATCATGGCATATGCAAACGATGTCAAAACGATGGAGCTCATCGCCGGTCCCGCGCCCACACCCTGGCTCTATGAAGACAGGTTACGCCTCAATGGAATAAAGCTGTATCTTGATGGGGCATTGGGATCGAGGGGGGCGGTGCTCAAGCAGCCTTATCATGACGAGAGTGATCATCATGGCTTGGCACTCTTGACGCCCGCACAGCTTCGCAACCTGATGAGCCGGGCGGCGATGGATGGCTTTCAAACCGCAATCCACGCGATCGGAGATGCCGCTAACGCTGAAGTGCTCGATGCCATTAGCGAGCTTAGTGAAACCTACTCGGGTGACCGGCGCTGGCGGATCGAACATGCTCAAATTGTCGATCCCGATGAAATCGTAAGATTTGGCCAAAACGGCACCATTGCTTCAATGCAACCGCTTCACCAGACAAGCGATCGTTTGATGGCAGAAGCCCGCCTTGGCCCCGATCGGTTGGGCGGCGCCTATGCCTGGCGCAGTATTGCTGCTGCTGGCGCTCCCTTGGCGTTCGGATCCGATGCGCCCGTTGAACCTGCGGATGCATTCGCAGGACTCTCAGTGGCGATCAGCCGGACCGACGCGGATGGTGAGCCATTCGGCGGCTGGCTGCCAGGAGAAACGATTTCACGCGATGTGGCATTGGCCGGATTCACCGCAGACGGAGCCTATGCCGGCTTCGCCGACGGGCGGTTCGGGCGTCTCATCGCTGGAGAACGAGCAGATTTCATTCTGGTCGATCGTGACCCGATGCTTTCCTCGCCCCAAGATATCCGAGAAATGCAAGTCTTGGAGACTTGGATTGGTGGCGAAAGAGTATTTGAAAACAAATGACTGGGTCAGAATGACCGAATAACCAATAACAAATTCGACGTAAAATTTACCTTTGATTCGCATTGGTGCTTGGTGCAGTGGAGCGGTTCTTCGGGACTAGCGTCGCTTTCGTCGCACTCTTGCAACAGAAAAAGGCACATTTGATCGTTTCGGCGACGTTTTGAACCAGTTTGACGACACTGACATACGAATTCAGTCTTGTCTTGTGAGAGACAGTTTCGTAGGAGACAAATGTGTCAAGAAAATACCCCATAGGAGACACTCGATGAAAATCCGTACTCTCGCAGCAGCTGCTGCGGTCCTCTCGCTGGCAACTGCTCCGGCAATCGCAGAAGTTTCGCTTGACCGTGCTCCGGCACCGGTTGAAGGCGAAAGCCAGCTTCAGGGCGGCTCAGGCCTCCTGATCGCTGTTCTTGCGGCTGCTGCAGTTATTGCCGGTATCGTTATCGCTGCAGACGGCGACGACGATCCCGTCAGCCCGTAAGAGGGTTTTCAAGACAAATTAAACGGGGTCCTTCGGGGCCCCATTTTTTGTGCGTTCGATGTATCTATGGATGGCGGGCCATCGTAGCCGATCTATTCGGGTGCGCTTGTTACCGACTCAACTTCGCTATCCGTGATCGCCTTTCGCTCTTGAAGACACATCAGCAAAAGCGAACCTTCGAATAGCAACAACAAAGGCACCGCCAGAATAACCTGTGAACCAGGGTCTGGCGGCGTAACAATCGCGGCCAACGCAACCACGCCAACGATCACATAGCGCCGCGCCCCTGAAAGCTGTTCGCGCGTGACGATGCCTGCGCGGTGCAGCAACAACAGCAAGACTGGCAGCAAGAAGCTGATGCCGAATGCCAAAATGAACTGCATAACCAGGCCAAGATACTCACCGGCGGCAGGCAGGGCTTCGATAGTCAGTCCGCCTGCTTCACCTTCAAATCCGAGAAACCATCGGAAGGCCGTTGGCATGACCACATAATAGGCCAGAGCCGCGCCTGCAGTGAAGAGGATCGGCGTAGCAACAAGGAATGGCAGAAAAGCCTTCTTCTCTTTCGCATAAAGGCCCGGAGCGACAAACGCCCAAAGCTGATTCGCGATGACCGGGAAACTGAAGAAGAATCCCGCGAACAGTGCCACTTTCAATTCTACAAAGAACACCTCGTAGAGCTTGGTGAAAATCAACTGCCCGTCACCATCAGGAAACGCGTTCTTCAAAGGCTGAACCAGATAGCCAAGAATCGGGTCGGCAAAATAGAAACAGATCGCGAAAGCGATACCGAGTGCCACAACGCACCTGAGCAGCCGTGCACGCAGTTCGATCAAATGATCGATCAGCGGAGCTTCTGTATCATCAATATCGCGGATCTTGAGCGCCATTGCATCTAATCCCCCTCGCCCTTCTTGGGTGAATCGAGTGGCAATTGCGGGTCTTCAAGAGCAACAGGCTTGGCCGGCTTGGGCTTGGCCGGTTCAACAAACGCCGCAGACTCTGCAGAAACAGCCGGTGGCCCTGTCATTTCGTCTTCAGGCGCCTGTTCACCAGTTCCCGTTCGCGCCATGATTTCTTCATTACGCGCTTTCCACTTGGCTTCCATTTCCTCCAGCTCTGCCTCGCGGATCATCGTGTCGATACCGCTGCGAAAATGCGCGGAAACCTTGCGCACTTTTCCGATCCAGCTGCCTGCTGTCCGCATAGCGCGCGGCATTTCCTTCGGGCCGATTACAATGATGGCCACGACAACGATCACCAGCAGCTCGGCGGCGCCGATGTCGAACATGAAAAGTGCCTCCTATCGGCGCTGGTCTGGTGTATCGGGGCGCGGGGCTGGCTGAGGATCAGCCTTCTGCTCAGCATCGCTGCGCGCTTCCTTGGCTTGCCCTTCAATCTGTCCGGCGGGCTTGGAAGATTTCGCTTCTTCCTCGCTCATGCCTTTCTTGAAGCTACTGATTCCCTTACCAAAATCACCCATCATTTCGGAAATGCGGCCACGCCCGAATAGGACAAGCACAACCAGCGCAATAATCAGAAGCTGCCAGACACTGAGACCCATGGGACTGCCTTTCTTACAAAACTTATATCAATATAGGGTGGATTGGCGCGCAGCGCCAGTCATGCTGCAGAAGGTTCGGCGCTTTCCGCATTCTCATCATCGGCAAACGCTGTTTCATCGGCGTCTTCGTCAACATCATCGCTGTTCTGCTCTTTCGTATCTGCCTCTTCCTGCATTGCGTCATAAGCGTCTTCAACGGGATCCAACAGACCCGCTGCCTTCAACTCATCGATACCGGGCAGATCACGGTGGCTGGACAGCCCAAAGTGATCCAGAAATTCGGGTGTGGTGGCGTAAATCACCGGGCGCCCCGGCACTTCGCGCCGCCCGGCGAGCTTGATCCAGCCCGCTTCCATCAGCACGTCAAGCGTGCCCTTGGCGGTCTGCACGCCGCGGATTGCTTCGATTTCCGCGCGGCTGACCGGTTCATGATACGCAACAATCGCAAGTACTTCGGTGGCAGCGCGACTAAGCCGACGAACCTGTTCGCGTTCACGGCGGAGAAGATGCGCCAGATCGTGGGCGGTTTCGAAATGCCAGCGCTTTCCGCGTTCAACCAATTGGATCCCGCGACCTTCGTAGTGCGCTTGCAGCTCCAACAAAGCCTCTCGCACCGACGAAGTCTCCAAGCCTCCCAAATGCCCGGCCAAAGCGTCGACCGACATCGGCTCTTCAGATGCGAACAACGTTGCTTCGACAGCGCGTACCGTATCGTCCAATTGCTCTGCGCTCACTGCGTTATCCTCCGAATACGCATCTCTCCGAAGATCTCTTCCTGCGCGATTTCCGCCCTTCCCAAGCGGGCCAACTCCAACGCTGCGACAAAACTGGAAGCCAATGCAGACTTGCGCAGTCGCGGCTCGGCATGGGGCGGCAGGAATTCCCGTATTCCCATCCACTCCAGCGTTACACCCAACATGGCAGACACACGATCAAGCGCGCTATCCAGCGTCATCACCGGGCGATCAGACACGTGGTAAATCCGGGGCGCAGTGCGCGCCTTGACCTGCCCATAGCCCTGGATCAATGCGTAGCTATCGCAAGTCCATTGCGTCTTTCGATCAATCCGCAATCCTTCCGGCGCTCCGCGCAAGAACACATCGCGACCGATCCGATTGCGACCCATCAGCCGCGCCGCAGCTTCGCGCATGGCGCCCAGGCGTTGCAGGCGTAATTGCAGTTTGAACGCCAGCTCTTCTGGGCTTGGATCTTCCTGCTCTTCCTTGGGCAGCAACAGCGAAGATTTGAGATAGGCAAGCCAGGCGGCCATCACCAGATAATCTGCCGCAAGCTCCAGCTTAAGCGCTTCTGCACGGTCGATGTAACCCAGATATTGATCAACCAGAGCAAGAATGGAAATCTGCCGAAGATCGACTTTCTGCCGCCGGGCCAAGTCGAGCAATAGGTCTAGCGGGCCTTCCCAACCTTCAAGCTCAAGGTAGAGCGCCCTGTCATCCGGCTTCTCGGCCGCCGCGATGCCGCCCCAGCTCTCGGCATCGTCATCTGACATCGGCGTTTCGATAAGCAGGCTCTCGTCGCTCATGCTGCTTCTCCTGCCAATTCCAGCAAACTATCACGCTTCGCGAGCAGCTCTGTGTGCTCGCCAAGGTCATCACGCAGTTGTGTAGTTTTCAGCGCATTGTCCAAACGTGCCAGTGCCACCTGGTCCATAGCCGGCAATTGGTCAACAATTGCAACCATGTCCGGCATTTTCGCCCAGCAGTTGAGCACGATATCGCAGCCCGCCGAATGCGCCGCAACGGCGCGTTCGGGAACGGTTCCGTTCAGGGCTTCCATATCGATGTCATCCGTCAACAAAAGACCGTCAAAGCCGATACGCTTGCGGATGATCTCGCTGATGATGAAAGGTGAGAGCGTGGCGGGTTTATCCTTGTCCCACGCATTGAAGAGCAAGTGCCCGGTCATGCCGATTGGCGCTTTGTTCACAGCTCGAAACGGAGCGATATCCAATTCCAGTTCTTCCTCGCTTGCGGTGACCGTTGGCAAGGCATGATGCGTATCCGTGGTTGTCCGGCCATGGCCCGGCATGTGCTTGATGCAACCCGCAACACCGCCTTTGGCGAGCCCATCCAGAATGGCACGGCCAATTGCGGCCACTTGCATCGGTTCGCTGCCCAAGGCGCGATCACCGATTACGTCATGTGCGCCCGGCTGGCGGACATCGAGCGGTGGATGAAAATCGACCGTGATGCCCATCGCAGAGAGTTCGAGCGCCATCGCATGCGCGCCGGCTCGCGCCGCCTCAATCGCGCTGGCAGGGGCAATTTGATAAAGCGCATCAAAAGTCTGCCCAGAGGGATAATGCGCCCAATGCGGCGGCCTCAGTCGGGCAACCCGCCCGCCCTCCTGATCGATCGAAACCAGCAGCTGCTCCCGCCCGTGAATGGCGCGAAGATCATCGGTCAGCGCGCGCAATTGCTGCGGATCGACACAGTTGCGTCCAAACAGGATGTAGCCAGCCGGATCGGCCTCGCGAAAGAACGCGCGCTCCTCTTCGGTGAGCTGGGCTCCGGCAATCCCGAATATGGCAGGTGTCATGGGCAAAAAATTCGCAGCTAAGCACCGTTACGGCAAGGCGAATGATCATTACTTTGGGGGAAAACGATGCTTTCCAGCACCATTTTAGCGCATTCGGCGCATTCCGCGCGCCCTACTGCTTGATATTGCAAGCAATGCCATCGGCTTTAAGGCCGTTGCAGAGTGTTCGCGCCGTCGCCAGATCGCCGGGAAGCGCTTGCAAACGGTAGACTGTGCCGATGTCCGCCTGCCCCTGAACAATCCGGTAACGCACACCGTTGAGCAATGTGGTTTGCCCACGCAATGTTACCCAGCCGGATTCGGCCTTTGCCCGGGATCCGTATGCGCCCACCTGAACAGCTACACCGCCGTCTGCTGGGGCGCTTCCGCCCTCTGGATGCGTTGTAATAGTTGGACGCGGTGCACTGGTTGGCGCAGCGATCGGCGTTGATGTTTTCACATCAGCCAATTGGGTTTCCGCCGAGACGCCTTCACCCACTCCGGGCGCGACATTACCCGTTCCGGCGAATTCCTTGCCACCCGGGTCCGCAGGGCGCTCTTTATAGGGGCCTTCGGGCGCCTTGATCGTGCTGCCATCAGCAACGATCTGCTCACCCTGGAGACTGTTGGAATACCACCAGACGCCGCCAATCCCGGCGACCAGCAAAAGCAACAACACACCAGCAAACGTCACGATACGCGAGGTATCAACCGCACCCTCATCCGGATCATATTCATCGGATTCGAGCCATGGCAGGCTGTCGTCACTATCCAGCGCCAACTCATTATTGCTGCCAGTGTCACTCATAGAGATCACACTCACATCTCCTCAACCGCGTCGACCCCCAATATCTTTAAGCCGTTTCGGATAACCTGCCCCAATTGAGCGGCAAGGAAAAGCCTTGCAGCGGACAATTCCGGCTTATCTGCCACGATAAAGCGTCTGTCCGTATCTGTGCGGCCGAGCGTGTAGAAAGAGTGCAGAGCGCTAGCCAGCTCATAGAGATAGAACGCAATCCGGTGCGGTTCGCGCGCTTTTGCCGCAGCTTCCACTTCACGCGGGAACTGTGCAGCCAGCTTGATCAGCGCAAGCTCTTCTTCGCCCAACGCAGCAAGATTCGCTGCAGAGGGGGCAATCCCCTCATCAGCCAGCGCCTTGCGCAAATTCGAGCAAATCCGGGCATGGGCATATTGTACATAGAACACCGGATTGTCTTTTGAGGCTTCAATCACTTTGGCGAAGTCAAATTCCATCTGCGCTTCGGGCTTGCGCGTCAGCATGGTGAAGCGAACAACATCCTTGCCGACTTCTTCCACCATATCGGCAATAGTGATGAAGTTGCCCGAACGTTTGGACATCTTGACAGGCTCACCACCACGCATCAGCTGAACCATCTGGACCAGCTTCACATCGAACGGCACGGGCTTGCCCTGCCCCTCGGACAGCGCAGCAACCGCGGCCTTGATCCGCTTGACCGTGCCTGCGTGATCCGCACCCCAGATGTCGATCAGCGCATCAGCGCTTTCCGCCTTCTGCATATGATAGGCGAGATCAGCGCCGAAATAGGTCCACGCCCCGTTCGATTTCTTGATCGGGCGATCCTGATCGTCTCCAAACTGGGTCGAACGGAAAAGCGGCAGCTCAACCGGCTCCCAATCCTCTGGTGGAGCCTTGCCCTTCGGGGCTTCGAGGACACCATCATAAACCAAGCCATATTCACGCAGCCACGCTTCGGTAGCTTCGGGTTTGCCTGCGGCCTGTAGTGCGGCCTCGGACGCGAATTCATCATGATGAATTCCCAGCGTGGCCAGATCGGATTTGATGAGATCCATCATCTTCGTGACCGCTTCGGCGCGGAAAATCGGCAGCCATTCCTGTTCAGGTGCTGACTTGAACCGGTCACCGAGCTCGCTTGCCAGATATACCCCGACCGGTTTCAAATATTCTCCCGGATATAGTCCCTCGGGTATCTCGCCGATATCATCGCCCAGAGCTTCCAGATAGCGAAGGTGCGCCGAGCGTGCGAGCACATCAACCTGTCCACCGGCATCATTGATATAATATTCGCGCGTAACATCATGGCCTGCGAATTCGAGCAGGCTGGAAAGCGCATCGCCCACCACTGCGCCGCGACAATGACCCATATGCATCGGGCCGGTGGGGTTGGCAGAGACATATTCGACATTGACCCGCATGCCTTCGCCCATCCGAGAGCGACCATAGGCATCGGCCTGGCTCGCAATTACGCCAAGTTCTTGCAGCCAAACAGCCGGATCCAAGCGCAAATTGATAAAACCCGGGCCTGCAACCTCAGCGCTTGTAATCGCGGGATCATCGATCAGCTTGCCTACTATTGCCTCGGCCAGCGCGCGCGGATTGGTTTTTGCAGGTTTGGCCAGCACCATGGCGGCGTTGGTGGCCAGGTCGCCATGACTTGCATCGCGCGGCGGCTCGACCGCGACGTTAGCCAGGTTTGTGCCTTCGGGAAGCACGCCATCAGTCTCAAGATCGGCCAAAACGGCCGCGATCTCGGCTTCGAAATTCTTATAGAGTGTCATTGTGTCGGACATACATCTGTGCGCCTAGCCGAATTGGCCAGAATCGCAAGAATTCAGGTAATGAAAGCGCGCTTCGCTTAGCGCGTCACATTATAGGCAAGCTGGTCTTGAGTGAGCTGAAAACCGATCAGCATCTCAAAACTTGCCCGCTGGATAGCGGCGCGCACTTGCGGATCGGCCAGCGGATCAAGCGCTGCATCTGGATCACCTGCACGTCGTCGACGGGTGATCTGCAAACGGATTTCCTCTGGCAGGGTTGCTTCGGTCCGATTTACAAACGAACCAGCCTGCGCGGTTGCACTCGCCCGTTCCTGGCCATCAGCGAAATTCAGCGTCACTGTGCCAACGCTTTTGGTCACAACTGCGCTGCCGCCGCGAAGGACAGTAACGAAGTAAGGCAGTTCGACCGTACGCGCACCACGGACATCGGTACGACGCGCCTGCACATCGAATGTGGCGCTGGTATAGACTTGGTCTGCCGTGCTGTTCTCGTCACATGACGACCGCAGGTTTGTAATCGCCGCGGTCATATCAAGGTTGTTCGCGGTTCGATCGCCCTCAATGCGGAAGGCGGTGATATCGCCGGTGTAGTCGGGAATCCCCACTGCAGGGCATTGGCCCAAAACAGTTGTGATACCCACGCCTTGATCAACAACCAGCTCGCCTTCGTTTGTGCAGCCGGCCAGACCGGCGACAAATGCGGTTGCTGCCAAAATGCGAAACTTGCGGTTCATCGCGTTACGATCCTCAATCATTGCCTTGGCCCGCACCAGAATATGCTGGCCGTAGAATACATCGACACGCCCTAGCGGTGCGCGTCACAAAGCGCTAGAGGGCGTGACATGAACGCGCTCTTTCAACAAGCAGAATCGGGGGAAAATAGCCCCGCCCTCAAACTCTTGATCGCAGCCCCGCGGGGGTTTTGCGCCGGGGTAGACCGTGCAATCGAGATCGTTGAAAAGGCGCTCGAACGGTATGGCGCACCGGTGTTTGTGCGGCATGAGATCGTCCATAACAAATACGTTGTGGAAGATTTGAAGGCCAAGGGCGCGATCTTTGTCGAAGAGCTGGACGAAGTGCCCGATGATGCACCGGTGGTATTCAGCGCACATGGTGTGCCCAAATCAGTCCCGGCGGAGGCTGAACGCCGCAAATTGATATATGTCGATGCGACATGCCCTTTGGTGAGCAAAGTTCACCGTCAGGCGGAACGCCAGATCGAAAAGAACCGCCATATCATCTTTGTTGGCCATGCCGACCATCCGGAAGTAATCGGAACCATGGGGCAGGTTGAACCGGGCCAAATGACACTGGTGGAAACGGTTGAAGACGTTGCGAGGCTTGAGTTCGCAGAGAGTGATGACTTGTCATTCCTTACACAGACCACCCTTTCAGTCGACGATACCCGAGAAATTCTCGAAGCCCTACAAGCCCGCTTTCCTCAGATTGTGGGACCCAAGGCCGAGGATATTTGTTACGCGACATCGAACCGGCAGGCAGCGGTAAAAAAGATCGCGCCTGAAAGCGATCTGGTGCTGGTCATCGGCGCGCCCAACAGTTCGAATTCGCTGCGGCTGGTCGAAGTGGCAGAGCGTCTGGGGACGAAAGCATATTTGATCCAGCGCGCAGACGAAATTGATCCTGAGTGGCTCAACGGTGTCGAGACGATCGGTCTCACCGCGGGCGCCTCGGCTCCGGAGAAGCTGGTCCGCGAAGTTATTGACCGTTTCAGCCAATGGCGCGACGTGAAAGAAGAAACGGTCAAGGCGGCAGAAGAGAAAATGGTCTTCAAATTGCCGCGGCAATTGCTTGAATAGCGGCAGATTCAACTGATGGCGGTTTACACACATCTCGGAGCAGAAGAGCTCGCGGAGCTGATCGCAACATATGATGTTGGCGAACTCGTTTCTGCCAAGGGCATTGCCGAGGGCGTGTCGAACAGCAATTGGATCATCGAGACAAGCGGGAGCGATGGCACTGGCGCTCGCTTCATCTTGACCATGTACGAACGGCGGATCGAACTATCGGACCTGCCGTTTTTCTTGTCTTTGCTTGATCATCTGGCTGCAAGGGATTGCCCGGTGCCAGGCACAATCCATGATCGTGAAGGCGCTGCATTCCGGATGATCGGTGACAAGGCAGTTGCCATCATCGAGTATCTGCCTGGCGTCTCTGTGGACCACCCAACGGCCAATCAAGCTCACTCCGTAGGCAAAGCGCTTGCGCAAATGCATCTGGCGGTCGATGATTTTGAACATCAGCGACATCAAACCATGGGTCTTGCCGAATGGGACCACACAATCAATCGTTGCGGCGCCGAAGCGCTGGACAGAATTGACCCGGCACTGGCAGACTTTGCGTTTGATGAGCTTGGTGTACTGGCAGGCGATTGGCCCGGTGGTTTGCCGCACGGTGTCGTGCATTGCGATCTGTTTCCGGACAATGTTCTGATGTTGGGTGATGAGGTTAGCGGCCTGATCGATTTCTACTTCGCAGCGACAGACTTCATTGCCTACGATCTGGCCGTGACGCATGCCGCGTGGAGCTTTGAGCGCGGCGGGCATAGCTATCGACCAGAGATCGGAGCAGCCTTGTTGAGAGGGTACCAATCGGTCCGCGAATTGAGCGCGGCCGAATTGGCGGCCATGCCGGTATTTGTTCGCGGGGCATGCATGCGGTTTATTTCATCACGCGCTGCAGATTGGCTCGATACACCTGACGGCGCCTTGGTAGCACGCAAGGACCCGATGGATTTTGTCCGCCGGTCCCAATTCTATGCAAGCTCCGGATCAGCACTGTTCACACCACATGTCTGAGGCAGGCAGCAAACCCATGCGACAGGTTGAGATCTTCACGGACGGTGCCTGTAAGGGCAACCCCGGCCCCGGAGGCTGGGGGGCGCTGCTGCGGATGGGCAAGCATGAAAAGGAATTGTCCGGTAGCGAGCTGGACACCACCAACAATCGGATGGAGATGACCGCGGTGATTGAGGCACTCAATGCCCTGACCGAGCCTTGCCGGATATCTCTCTATTCAGACAGCAAATATGTGATTGATGGAATCACGAAATGGGTTGGCGGCTGGCAAAAGCGCGGCTGGAAAACGGCGGCGAAAAAGCCGGTGCTGAATGCAGATTTATGGCACGATCTAATTGAGGCAGCCGCAAGGCATGAAATCGAATGGAATTGGGTCAAAGCGCACAACGGACACCCTGAGAACGAGCGGGTTGACCAGCTGGCAAGCGAAAGGGCCGAGCAAGTCGGACGA
Organism: uncultured Altererythrobacter sp.; assembly: GCF_913057185.1. NCBI lineage: Bacteria > Pseudomonadati > Pseudomonadota > Alphaproteobacteria > Sphingomonadales > Erythrobacteraceae > Altererythrobacter > uncultured Altererythrobacter sp. The sequence continues at coordinate 142,346 of NZ_CAJXNK010000002.1, read as the reverse complement.
GGCGAGTAACCTCAACCCAATTTGATCGACCCTTTTGAAACGCGTTCTGCGAACTCTCAAGCAAAAGTCAGTAGTTGTCGACGACCTCTGCATTCGGCCCGTTCTTCAGAGCAGACGCAATCGCGTTATTCGCGCTTGCCTTCGAGCTGTAGCCTTCAGTCCACCAGATCGTTTCCGAATTGTAGATGAAATACGAAACGAATTCGCCTTTCTTGTTTTTGCGAATTTCGAAGCGGTGCGCCATGTAATGGCTCCCTCAAAGGCATTGAACTAAGCCGTGCCGTAGCGTCACCAATTCAAAAAGCTAGACCAAGCGTCGCGATTTTACGTGGCTTTGCAAATGCTGCCGCTTAGCAAAAGCGATCCGGACAATAGAGCGCCAGATCAAGGCCTCTAGTCAATTCGTCTCGCCCTTTCCCAAGCAACAATTGTGCGCCCAATCGCGCGGCGGCAGGTGCGGTTTGAATCCCGTAGCCGCCCTGACCTGCAAACCAGAAAAAATTCTCGATGCGGGGATCAAACCCGTAAACCGGCCGGCGATCAGGTGCGAAGCTGCGCAGCCCCGCCCATTTGCGCTCTACCCTCTCTACGTTCCATTCTGTCACGTTCTGGAACCGATCAATAGCAAGCGCTACGTCGAATTCTTCAGGCGCAGCATCGCACGGATCGGTGGGGGTTTCATCATGGGGGCTAAGCCACAACCGGCCCCCGCTTTCCGGTTTGAAATAGAAACTGCCGGAGATATCCAGACACAATGGCTGGTCAGGTGACAATGGCGGATCGGTGCGAAGCTGAACCACCGTGCGACGCAAAGGCTGGATACCCAACGGAGTTGCCCCGGCCAGCTTTGCCAAGGCATCTGCCCACGCCCCCGCTGCGTTGACGACGATTCTTGATGTATAGCGCCGACCATCTTCGCATTGAATGTCCCAGCCATCGGGAAAAGCATTCAGGTCCCGCACCCGAGCTCGGCAATTGGGTTCGACGCCATTTCGTTTGGCTCGTGCGAGGTAATGCGCATGCAGCCCTGCCACATCGATATCTGCACATGCACGCTGCAAGATCGCACGGTCCCATTCGGGACGAAGGCCAGGCACCATTTCATCCAAAGTTGCTCGATCAATCTGTTCGAACTCGGCTCCCGTGTCCGCAAAGCGCATGACAAATTCATCAATAAGCGGCTGATCCGCCTCGCGCGCGAGATAAAGCGCGCCGCGGTCGCTCAAGAATCCGTGCTCTCTTAGATAACCGCCCGAGGCCATTGTCAGAGGGACAATCTCCGGACCGCCATAGCAGGTTTCCCAGAATGCGGCGGACCGCCCGGTCGAGTGATAGCCCGGCACATCTTCAGCTTCGAGAAGCAAGACGCGCACTGATGCGCCGACCTCAGCCGCTAAACTCGCGCCTGCCATTCCAGCGCCAATAATCGCAACGTCGAATTGTTCGGTCACTTTTGCGGAGCCACCCGATCCAAAAACTCGTCTATTGCTGTCTTTGCCCTCTCCCGCACGGCATCAGTATCGCGCAATATTTCATGCTGAGCTTCCTCGCCAAAACGCACCAGCTCACCCGCTGGCAATCTTTCGGCGGCCTCTTCGATGACGCGCACGGATACAAGCTTGTCGTTCGATGTTCCCAATAGCAGCACGGAGGTGTCGACGCTTTCCAATAGGCCCGGCGCAAACAGGCACCGCATGGATGCATAACTTCGCTCAACCCAGCCCCAGCTTCCCGGCCCCATAACCAGTTCAGGCCGTTCGTTGCGCCACCATTGCTCATCCTCATAGCGATCATCATCGCCCGTCAGCAGCGCTTGCCGACCAGCCGGCACAACGCCGGGCTTTTCGTTCCACTTCCATGCCGGGCGCTTTGGGTCCCCGATCGCGCACATAAGCTTAGCGGCAAGGTGCCCGATTGCAGATGGTATTGAACCCACAAAGCCCAACATCGGTGCGGACAGAACCATTGCGTCGGGATCGACTTTGCGTTCCGCAATACCCCGCAAGACCAAATGTCCGCCCATAGAATGTGCAGAAAGTATGTGCGGCCTCGGAGTCGCTGCCTTCCAGTCCGTCCAGAAGGATTGAAGATCATCAATCCAAGTCGCGAAGTCATCCACATGGCCGGTTACCGCATCATTCCCCAATCGGCCGGAGCCCGCTTGCCCGCGCCAATCCGCGGCCGTCACGCGCCAGCCGGCCCGATGCCACTCTTCCAGCGTCTCAAGGTACTTCTCGTAATTATCGCCGCGCCCGGGAAAGAACAGGATCGAACCGCGCGGCGTGCCGCCTGTTTCCAGACCGGGCCAATCGATCCGGCGGATCTTGTGACCGTCTTGAGCAGTCCAGAAACTCTCGGTTGCATGGACGGGAATGGCGCGGCGGTTGATCTGTTCCAAGGCTGTTTCGCTCACGTGGCTAATTTCAACTCTCTGGCCGTGGTTACTTTTTAGTAAGTCATAGTCTTTAGCACTGTGTCCCAAGGGAAACCTTGGGGGCCAAATGTTGATTGAATTTCTATACTACGGACTGCTTGTCGGCTTGGCAATCGCGCTGCTGTTCGCGGCGTTCACTGATCTGCGTCGGCGCCAGATCGACAACTGGCTCAATGCCGGAATCGCTCTGGCTGCTCCTGTATTCTGGTGGAGCAGTGGTCTGTCGATCTGGCCGGGCGTCGCCATGCAACTGGGCGTTGCGGTCGCTGCGTTTGCGCTCTTTGCCGGACTGTTTGCAGCAAAGATGATGGGCGGCGGTGATGTCAAACTGCTCACCGCACTTGCGCTTTGGATCGAGCCGACCTGGTTTCTCAGACTGCTTGTTGTGATGGCGCTCGCCGGCGGCGTGCTGACCATCGTGATGGGCGGTTGGCACATCATCCGCAGACATAAAAATCGGATCGCAATTCCATATGGAGTGGCGATCGCAATCGGCGGTTTGTGGGTGCTTGGCGCACAATATTTACCTCGGTTCAACTCATCTTCTGGATTGGGATGAACCTGGTTTTAACCAGTTCGATAATATCCGGACAAACCATTCCCGCCCGAATTTTTCGGGCCGAACTAGGGGGCTTGATTAGCCATGGATAGGAAGAAGTTTGTTTTGCTGCTTTTAGCACTGGTCGTTGCGGTCGGTACAGCATTGGCAGCTCGGAGCATGTTTGCCGGATCTTCGGCACCTGAAGTTGAAGCGGCACCTGTGCCTGAAGGACCAAAGGTTCTCGTGGCGCAGCGCGCACTGCCAACCGGCACTATTATCACTGCGGACGCGTTGAGCTTCCAACAGTGGCCGGAAGAGCTGGTGCAGGACGCATACTTCCTTGATGGCGAATCAGACATCAATCAATTGCTCGGCACGGTTGTTCGGCATTCGGTCACCGCTGGTGAGCCTGTAACGCAAGGCTCTTTGGTGAGCCCTGGCGATCGCGGGTTCCTTGCAGCGGCGCTTGGGCCAGGCATGCGTGCAGTGACGGTTCCAGTGTCTGCAAAGACCGGCGTTGCTGGCTTCGTATTCCCTGGTGACCGGGTTGATCTCGTACTGACACAAACTGTCACCGGCGATGATGGCCAGCCTCTGAAAGCAGCAGAGACCGTTCTCCGCAATCTTCGCGTGTTGGCAACTGACCAAGCAACCAATCAGGAAACTACCGAAGATGGCCGCACCATTGTTCGCGCATTCAAGACTGTTACTTTGGAGGTGACACCGACAATCGCGGAGAAGGTCGCCGTTGCACAGACAATCGGCACGCTCAGCCTCGCCCTGCGCTCAATCGCAGACAATCAGGCAGAACTTGAGCGCGCGATTGCTTCAGGCGACGTTGTCATCCCTGATGACGCTACTCCGGAAGAAGAAGAGCGCATTCTGCGTGCAGCAATGAACCGTCCGGCAGAGCGTGGCACTTCAGTCAGCACTGGCGGTGACGTGTCGCGTTTCCAGCGCCGCACAATGCCGGTGATCGAAGCAGCTCAACCTAAGAACGCCGATGGTACCCCTATCGTACCTGGTCCGAAGGTTCGCGTTTCGCGGGGCAGCAACACCTCCGAGGTAACGCTCGGTAATGCTGGAACCGCACTCAATCTGCAAAACGCTCAAAACGTCCGCGCCGGGGGCCAGATGGTTCCTATCGCCGGCAAATCAGTAATCCGGTGAGGAGCGGCACGATGACAAGCATTTTTAAACCGAGGGGCAAGACCATGAAAAGTCGCCTGACTGCCAAATTGCTGCTTGCCAGCCTGGCCTTCGCGCCATTGGCTGCGGCACCGATGACGACTGTGACAGCGCAAACCTTCGCTTCACCTGCAGAGGAAATTGTGATCTCGATTGGCCGCGGTCAGTTGATCTCAGTCCCTGGTCAGATGTCAGACGTTTTCATCGCCAATGACACTATTGCCGATGTACAGGTTAAATCCCAGCGTCAGCTGTATGTATTCGGCAAAGCCGGTGGCGAAACCACAATCTACGCCAGTAACGCACGCGGTGATGTGATCTGGTCTGCCAATATTCGCGTTGGTTCAAACATCGAAAGCGTCGACCAGATGCTGGCTCTGGCTATGCCAGATGCAAAAGTCAGCGTCGCCACAATGGGTTCGGACACGCTGCTTTTGACCGGCACAGTAGGCTCGCCTGAGGATGTTTCAGAGGTCGAGCGACTTGTGCAGGCATTCGTTGGTGACGATACCAATGTCATCAGCCGCATGCGCATGGCCACGCCGCTGCAAGTGAACCTGCGTGTTCGCTTTGCAGAGGTCAGCCGTTCGCTGGTTCGATCGATCGGTGGCAACCTGAACACCTTTGACGGCACAGATGGCTTCCGCTTTGGCGTTTCAACTGGTCGTGAAGGTTTCCTTCCACGGTGGACCGTCAATGGGCCGGTATTCAATGGTGGAACTGAAGCTGCCGACGGTGCGTCGCTTGTAAAGCAAAATGCTCCGGGAACGACGATCTCAGGCTTCGACAAGTTCCTGGGTCTTGATCTGGCCAGCGCGCTTGATCTGGCTGAAACAAGCGGCCTTGTTACCACTCTGTCAGAGCCAAACCTGACCGCGCTTTCTGGCGAAACAGCTGAATTTCTGGCGGGCGGAGAATTTCCGATCCCAACCAGCCAGGGCCTTGGTTCGACATCGATCGAATATCGTAAATATGGCGTAAGCCTGGCCTACACACCAACGGTGCTTTCCAACGGCCGGATCTCGATCCGTGTGCGTCCGGAAGTCTCCGAACTGTCGTCGCAAGGTGCAGTGACCATCAACGGCTTCCAGATCCCGGCGCTTACAACACGCCGCGCTGAAACAACCGTTGAGCTTGGTTCAGGCCAGAGCTTCATGATTGCTGGTCTGATGAACAACAACGCTCAGTCTACAATCGACAAGGCGCCAGGGCTTGGTGACATGCCAATTCTTGGCAACCTGTTCCGTTCACGCTCATTCCGTAAGGGCGAGACCGAGCTGGTTATCGTGGTTACTCCATATCTGGTGAAGCCGGTCAACGACCGCGACATCCGCCTCCCAACCGATGGTTTTAACGCGACAACCGAGCTGCAACAGTTCCTTGGTTTCCGCAGTCATGGTGCAAACGGCGGTGAGCGCCCTAACCCGCAACCGGGCAATGGCGGCGGTGCACCTGATGTGGGCGGCGTGACCCCTGATGCAGTGGCGCCTCGCCGTGCCGAAGACGAAAATAACGAGGGTCGCAGCGCAGCTGTCGCGACTCCTGGTTTCAACCTCTAATTGAGAAAGGTGAGAACAATGCCCCTTGCAAATCACAGCAAGCTAGCAGGCGCACTCGCCCTCTCGCTCGGCCTCGCGCTGGGTGCATGCGGCGGAATGCCAACCACCAAGAGCCTCTACAGCGTCAATCAACCTGTCGTAGAGCGCAACAACTACACATTCGACGTACAGTCGAGCCAGAGCGGCCTCAGCATTGCTGACCAGCAGCGTCTCGATGGATGGTTCGAAGCACTCGAACTGGGTTATGGTGATCGTGTTTCGATTGATGACCCTCTCGCCAGCGATGCTGTGCTCGAAGCCGTCAGTCAATTGGCTGGACGCCACGGCGTACTGCTTTCGGATGAGGCGCCGGTCACCTCTGGCGCATCACAACCAGGCTATGCCCGCGTTATAGTAACGCGTTCGAAAGCTCATGTGCCGGGATGCCCAAATTGGTCGGCTACTTCCGACATGAACTATAACAATGGGACCAGCCCGAACTACGGCTGTGCAACCAACAGTAACCTGGCTGCCATGATCGCAAACCCGGAAGACCTGATCGAAGGTCAAAAGGGTACGGGTGAAACCGTGATCATGAGCTCAAGCAAAGCGATCGAGACATATCGCGATGCGGCTCCGACCGGAGCCGGCGGCCTATCAGAAAACGCAACCGGAGGTAACTAAGCCATGAATGCGCCCTGGAAATCCGGAATGCCCGGCAATCGTGATCCGTTCGCTGCCTATATTTGCGACGATGCTGCGCTTGACGTTCTACGTCCGGTAGTTATCGAGCTCGGCTGGCAGCCGGAAAAGTGCAACAAGGGTGGTTTGCGCAACGCGATCCAATCACTCAGCGTCAGCGCCAGCCCGAACATCCTGCTGGTTGACTTGTCGGAAAGCGGTGACCCGCTGAATGATATCAACGCTTTGGCCGAGGTCTGCGAACCTGGCACTGTTGTGATCGCAATCGGTCAGGTGAACGATGTTCGCCTTTATCGTGACCTGCTTGCGAGTGGGATTCACGATTATCTGCTCAAGCCGCTTTCAGCCGGCCAGCTGCGTGACGCGCTAAACCAGGCACAAGCCGTTTTTACCGAGCCCCGCAACCAGGACGGCGAAGTGGTAAAGCACCACATCTCAACCGCTATCATTGGAACGCGTGGCGGTGTGGGTGCGTCCACACTGGCTACTTCGCTATCTTATTTGTTCAGCGAACAGCACAAGTCGCCAACTGCGCTGCTTGATCTTGATGTGCACTTCGGCACTGGCGCTCTGGCGCTGGATCTGGAGCCGGGCCGCGGCCTGACAGACGCAATTGACAACCCAAGCCGCATTGACGGCCTGTTCATCGAACGTGCCATGATCCGTGTCAATGACAATATGTCGATTCTATCGGCAGAGGCACCGATCAACCAGCCGTTGATGACCGATGGCGCTGCTTTCGTTCAGCTGGAGGAAGAATTCCGCCAAGCGTTTGAAATGACAGTGATTGATCTGCCACGTAACATGCTGATCAACTTCCCGCATGTTCTGTCACACGTGAACCTGGTGTTGCTGGTCAGCGATATGACGCTTGCGTCAGCTCGTGACACGATCCGCATTCAGTCCTGGCTGAAAACGAACGCTGCTCATGCTCACACAATGGTGGTGGCCAACAAAGTTCAGTCGGGCGTTTCGGAAATCAGCAAAGCTGACTTCGAAGACTCGATCGAACGAAAGGTGGATTACATCATCCCTTACGACGCGAAGGCCGCTGCGAACGCTGCCAAGCTGGGACAGCCATTCGTAGAAGCAAACCAGTCAAGCAAGGCAACCAATGCGATCAAGCAGGTTGCCGAGCGCGTGATGGGTGCGAGCGAGGAAGATTTCAAAAGCGTGGACGAAGGCAAGAAATCGTTTCTGGGCGGCTTTGATCTGAAGTCTTTGCTGGCGAAGAAAGAAAAGCCGGAACCTGCCGAGGAACCGGCTGAGTAATCAGCGATGAGCATGGGTGGCGGGTCCGAATTTCGGTCCAGCCGCCCCACTCTTCCCTGATGCATGATTTGATTTAAGGAAAGGCGGGACAATCGCATGGGCATTCTTCAAACCCTGCTGCTGGTTGGCTTCATAATGGCACTGCTTCTTGGCGGGTACGTAGCCTTTGCCGGCCCATCGGTTGGCAAGGCTGCCAATCGCCGCCTCGAAGCTGTCCGCTATCGTCACTCTGAAAGCACGGACACCAAGGTTGAATCGCAGCTCAAAAAAGCGATCGCAGCGCGTAAGCCAAAGCTACATAAGGTTGCCGGTTCAACGTCGCGCATTGATGCCTTGGCCATACGGCTGGATCGCACTGGCAAGAACTGGACGCCTTCGCAATATGCCTATGCCTCCATTGGTCTTGCGCTGTTTATCGCGGTGGTCTTGTACTTGCGCACCGACGCTCTTTTGTTGTCGCTCGGCGTGGGCATACTGATCGGTGCAGGTATCCCGCATCTCGTCGTCAATTTTGCGATCACGAAGCGGACCAACCAATTCAATGCGAAATTCCCCGACGGGATCGAGCTGCTTGTTCGCGGTCTTCGCTCCGGTCTGCCAGTTACTGAAACACTCGCCGTTGTTGCTCAGGAAGTTCCAGGCCAAGTCGGCGTAGAATTCAAAGGGATTGTCGAGCGCATCAAAATCGGTCGGACAATGGAGGAATCTCTCCAGGAAACAGCAGACCGTCTTGGCATCGCTGAGTTCAATTTCTTCTGCATCACCTTGGCCATCCAGCGCGAAACGGGTGGCAACCTGGCAGAGACGCTCTCGAACCTGGCGGATGTACTCCGCAAGCGCTCACAGATGAAGCTGAAAATCCGTGCCATGAGCTCGGAATCGAAAGCTTCAGCCTATATCGTCGGCTCGTTGCCTTTCATCGTGTTCATCATGGTGTGGATGGTCAACCCAGAATATTTGGGCGGCTTGTTCACCGACGATCGCCTGATCGTTGCAGGGCTTGGCGGTATGGTCTGGATGTCGATCGGGGCATTCATCATGGCCAAAATGGTCAGTTTCGAATTCTAAGCGAGGGAAACGGAAATCATGTTGAATACACCATCCGGACCCACGCTGCTCGGCTTTGATGTCATCGTCGTCGGCTCGATCCTGGCCGGGATCGCAGCTCTTGCGGTGATGTTCGCCATCTATAATGCAGTCACAATCAAAGATCCGATGGCAGGGCGCGTCAGAGCGCTCAACGATCGGCGTGACGAACTGAAAGCCGGTATCATTACGCAAAGCGCCAAGAAGCGCACCAGCCTCGTTCGCAAGACCGACAAGACTGACAAGGTCAAGCAACAGCTTCAAGGCATGAGGGTACTGCAGGATAGCCAGATCAAGGACATCCAGCAGAAGCTTGCCCATGCCGGTATCCGCAACAAAGAACTTGCGGTTTACGTCATCGGAGCGCGCGCCATACTTCCGATCGTCCTGGGCCTTGCAGCCTTTGTGATGCTTTATGTTGTCGAGATCTATCCCGATTGGGAGATGAAGCGCGTAATGGCTTTGGCGGCAGCGGTGTTCCTCGGATACAAGGGACCAGAGCTCTATATCGGCAATATCGCGAAAAAGCGTACAAATGAGATCCGCAAGGGTTTGCCAGACGCGCTCGACCTGTTGGTCATCTGTGCCGAAGCCGGTTTGACAGTCGACGCAGCCTTTAACCGCGTGGCTAAGGAATTGGGGCGCGCGTATCCGGAACTGGGCGATGAATTTGCTCTCACCGCAATCGAGTTGTCCTTCCTGAGCGAGCGCAAGACGGCGTTCAATAATCTGGCCTATCGGGTTGATCTGGAACAGGTGCGCGGTGTTGTCACCACCATGGTTCAGACAGAGCGCTATGGTACGCCGTTGGCCTCGGCGCTGCGTGTGCTGTCTGCCGAATTCCGGAACGAGCGTATGATGCGCGCAGAGGAAAAAGCGGCACGCCTTCCGGCTATCATGACTATTCCGCTGATCATGTTCATTCTACCTGTGCTGTTCATCGTGATCCTTGGGCCAGCGGCCTGTTCGATCAGCGATGCGCTGTTCACAGACCAATAGGTTTGCAAAAGACTAGGGCGCGGGTGTTTCGGCAATTCATGTCGTCGCACCCGCGCTCTAGTCGTTCGTCTTCTCCGCAAGATTTGCCGCCCGCCCGCGCATTCGTTTAAGCAAGGAACGAAATTGCTGCTGCTCGGTAGCATCGAAATCAGCAAACAGATCGCGCTCCGTCGCAAGAGCCAGTGGCATGACCTCTTCGTGAATTGCCCTGCCTTCGCCAGTCAACTGCAGAAAATGCGAGCGCCCGTCATCCTTGTTTGGCGCGCGAGCCACCAGGCCGCGATCTTCCAGAACCTTGCACGCACGATTCACCGCGACCTTGTCCATCAGCGTCGCCGCAGTAAGCGATCGCTGGGTCAATGCAGCGCCGCGTGCATGCGCATCGCCTAATACCGCGATCACGCGCCATTCAGGGATCTTGAGAGCGAACCGCTTGTGATACCGCTCCGCAATCAGACTGCTTACCGCGTTCGAGGCGATCGAAAGCTGGTAAGGCAAGAAGCTCTCTAATTGCCCCTCGGGCAATTCGTGATCACGGTTATCTCCCATCAGGTCAGTCATTGTTCCATGTTGTCATCACTATGGTTTCCCATGAAACGATAGCGGGATGCAAGAGCCGCGCAAGGAGGCGGCAAGAGATTCTTCAGCGATACTCGGCAGCATCCCACCAAGGATAGAAGTCCGGCATATCTTCGCTGACCTTGCCCGGATATTGTGGCGCACGTTTCTCCAGAAAGCTCGCGATACCTTCCTTCGCATCGGCCCCTCGCGAGAGACGGTAGATCGCGCGGCTATCAATCTTGTGCGCCTCCATTGGGTGACTACCACTAGGCAAGCGCCACATCATGGCGCGGGTCATCGCGACCGAGACTGCCGATGTGTTGTCCGCAATCTCGCGAGCAAGCCCTCGTGCCGCATCCATTAATTCGGATAGTGAATAAATATCCTTAATCAATCCACCATTACGCGCCTCTTCTGCATCAAATATGCGCCCAGTGTAGCACCATTCCAATGCCTGGCTGATTCCGACAAGTTTCGGCAGGAACCAGCTGGAGCACGCTTCCGGCACGATTCCACGCCGGGCAAACACGAAACCATACCGTGCATTCTCGCTCGCAAGCCTGATATCCATAGCCAGCTGCATGGTTGCACCGACGCCCACTGCCACGCCATTGCAGGCAGAGATCAGCGGCTTCTTGCTTTCGAACAAACGCAGTGTAAGCAGACCGCCGCCATCGCGCACTTTGGGATCAGACAAGTCCTCAACTTCGGAGGGGTCAGAGAACACATGCCCTCCCCCCTCAGGTGTCAGATCGGCGCCTGCGCAGAATGCGCGATCACCGCTTCCTGTAAAGATAACCGCGCGCACGCTGTCGTCGACGTCGATGTCATCCATGGCAGCCATGATCTCTTCGCCCATGATGCGCGTGTAGGCATTCATCTTTTCCGGGCGGTTGAGCGTGATCGTCGCAATCCCATCAGCCTTGTCGACCAGTATCTGCGTGTAATCGTTCATGTCTTTTTCTCTCCGTCAAATCCTTCAGCTTGGAACACATGGAACACTGTCCTAAGGCAAGAAGAAACCCGCCCGCATTCTGCCGATATCTGGTGCAGGACAATGGAAGTTTTGGTCACGCAATGTCACGGCCAAAAGCGATAGGGCAATGCCGACCGAGTAGGATAGAAGGCGACTGACGCACTTTTACCAAGAGCCGCATTGTCATGCAGCGCGCGTCAGCCGGATTCGTCCAGCAACAGAATCCTCCAGATTGATCGGTCAAACGATAACGCCGCCTGCACCACATTGGGCGCGGACGGCGTTTGACATCCTGAGTTCGCTGTTACGCTTAACGAGGCGCCATTCTGATAGCTCCATCGAGCCGGACGTCTTCACCGTTGAAATAGCCGGTTTCGATCATGGTCATCGCGAGCTTCGCATATTCTTCGGGATAACCGAGGCGCTTGGGGAATGGCACGCTGGCTGCCAGCGCTTCCTTAACCTGCGGCGGTGCTGCATTCATCAGCGGCGTGTTGAAGATACCAGGCAGGATCGTGTTGACGCGAATTCCTTCGCGCATCAGATCACGTGCAATTGGCAACGTCATGCCAACAACGCCGCCTTTTGACGCTGAGTAAGCCGCTTGGCCAATCTGACCGTCTTCAGCGGCAACCGAAGCGGTGTTGACGATAGCGCCGCGGGCGCCCTCTTCATTCATCGGGTCAAGCGCCATCATGCCTGCTGCAGACTTCGCGATGCACCGAAACGTGCCGATCAGGTTGACTTGAATGACAAAGTCGAACGCGCTGATCGGGAAATGTTTGATTTCGCCCGTCTGCTTGTCGCGGCTCGCAGTTTTGATTGCATTGCCGATACCTGCGCAATTCACCAGAATACGCTCTTGCCCGTGCGCTTCGCGCGCCTTGGCAAAGCCTGCATCCACGTCGTCATCGCTGGTCACATTGACCTTGCAGAACACGCCGCCAATATCGGCTGCAACAGCTTCGCCCTTCTCTTCGTTCATGTCGAAGATCGCGACTTTCGCACCTTTGGCCGCGAGTGCGCGCGCGGTTGCTTCACCAAGACCAGACGCGCCGCCTGTGACAACAGCTGGGGTGTTTGCAGAGACTTCCATCAGATATTCCTCTCAGATTTCGGGGTTTAAAGCGCTTCGATGATGGTGACATTGGCAACGCCGCCGCCTTCACACATCGTCTGAAGGCCGTATTTCTTGCCGTGACGCCTCAGCGCATGGACGAGTGTCGCCATAAGCTTGGTGCCCGATGCGCCAAGCGGGTGGCCCAGCGCAATCGCGCCGCCATGGAGGTTCAGCTTGTCCGGATCAGCGCCGGTGTGCTTGAGCCACGCCATCGGAACAGGCGCAAAAGCTTCGTTCACTTCGTAAAGATCGATGTCCTCGATCTTCATTCCAGCGCGTTCGAGCGCCCGGTCAGTCGCGAACAGCGGCTCTTCCAACATGATCACGGGATCGCCAGCGGTCACAGTGAGGTTGTGTATGCGAGCCATCGGCGTAAGGCCATGCGCTTTCAGTGCCTGCTCGCTCACTACCAACACAGCAGATGATCCATCGCAGATCTGACTGGCAGAGGCGGCGGTCACACGGCCATCGGGCGCCAGCAGTTTAACGCCGGCAATTCCTTCCAGTGTCACATCGAAGCGGATGCCCTCATCCACCCTGTGCATCTCCTCGCCTTCAGGCGTGTCGATCTCGATTGGCACGATCTCACTATCGAACGCGCCCGCTTCGGTCGCTGCAATGGCCTTTTTGTGGCTGTCCAGACTGAACTGGTCGAGCATATCCTTGGAAAAGTCATGCTTCTTCGCAATCATTTCCGCGCCCATGAACTGGCTGAACTGAATGCCGGGATATTTTTCTTCGAGGCCCGGCGATTTGTAATGGCCCAGCCCTTCTTTCATGTGGAAGGTGGCATTGGTGCCCATGGGAACCCGAGTCATGCTCTCAACGCCGCTAGCGATCACAATGTCCTGCGTCCCGCTCATCACCGCCTGCGCGGCGAATTGGATCGCCTGTTGAGAGGAACCACACTGGCGGTCAATCGTCACGGCCGGGGTCGATTGCGGAAGAAGCTTGGATGCAAGCACGCCCATCCGGGCAACCTGCATCGCTTGCTCGCCAGCCTGGCTGACGCAGCCTGTCACCACATCATCAATCGCTTTGGGATCTACGCCGCTGCGCTCAACAATCGCATCAAGCGACTTGGCGAGAAGATCGACCGGATGCACGCCGGCAAGGCGCCCTCCCCTTCGGCCACCAGCGGTGCGCACGGCGTCTACAATATAAGCTGTCGGCATTGGGGTTCTCCTCTCTCGCGTTGCGAATGGCAACGGGGGTTAAGCACGCTTTACGTTTGCGTCAACCGCGATTGTCCTGTCGCGCAGACGAGACTTGGCAGGATTGCGCGTGAGTGCAATGGACAGTGCGCGATGGGCATGAACACCCCCGATATGGATAGGTTGGCGGCCGAAGCCGATGGCTGGAGGCGCTCGGGTGCTCTGTTGCGCGCGCGCGAGGCTTTCGATACAATTCTTGAGCAGGACAGCAAGCACCCGGCAGCACTACGAGGGCGCGCACGGATCGCCCTGGCTTGCGGGGACGATGATACGCTGGATTGGTTCGATCGCGGCCTGGGGATTGATCCGGGCAGCGCAGACCTATGGCTTGGCAAGGCGCAGGCACTAGATATCACAGGCGACAGCAAAGGCGCGCTGGCGATTACGCGGCAACTCGTGGAACAGGCTCCTAACTGGTTGGAAGGATTGCGGTTCCTGGCGCAATTGCGTGTTGCGCGCGGCGATAGCGATTTTTCCGGCCACTATGCTTCTGCTGCGCGCAAGGCGCCTCGCGACCCCAACATCCTCTATGACTGGATAAACCAGTTGGCTGCGCTGGATCGCTTCGCGGATGCCGCTGAGGTCGCTGGACAAGCCGCGAAAGCATTCCCAAACGAAGCGGTATTCGGCTTGATGCACGCTTCGAACGTAAGCGCATCGGGCGAGCTGAGCATTGCCGATCAGATATTCGCGGGTTTGACACTCGACACTGCCGAACGGCAGCGCAACGAGGCACGCCACCGAATTCGTCGAGGTGAATTCGATCTCTCTGAGGATCTATTGGTCAAGGCGTTGGCGGCAGATGGGGGTGATATCGCCGCGTGGGCGCTGCAGGGGTTGGTCTGGCGCGCGACAGACAAGGCAAGATCCGATTGGCTGCATGACCAGGACAACTTTGTATCACGGATCGAAATGAGAGATGAAGCCGGAGCACTCGATGCGGCTTTGCCGCTCTTGCATGAACTCCATGACGCCGCATCCATGCCAATCGGTCAATCTCTGCGAGGAGGAACGCAAACTCGGGGTAATCTGTTTGATCGATTGGAGCCTGAGCTCGGTGCGCTCAAGCACGCGATCGAAGCGACATTAGAAGACTATCAAGTTGCCCTGCCGCTCTATGACAAAAGCCACCCCTTACTTTGCCATCGGGATACGCAATGGCAACTCGCGGGGTCGTGGTCAGTTCGCCTTTCCGGAGGCGGAGATCATCACAAGTCGCACATCCACCCTGCTGGCGTCATCAGTTCCGCCCTTTATGTCGATGTTCCGGCCCAGTGGACTGGAGACGACGAGCAAGCAGGCTGGTTGGAGATTGGACGCCCGCCGGATGATCTGATGCTGGATATGGGCCCACTCGCAACCATTGAACCCAAGGCAGGTTATCTCGCACTTTTCCCAAGTACACTTTATCATGGTACGCGGCCATTCCGGTCGGGCCGACGCATGTCGGTGGCATTCGACGCTGTCGCAGTCAGCTGAGTTGACAAACAAAAGGCCCGCCTCCTCGCAGAGACGGGCCCTTTATCCAAGCGACTTGCGCCTAATTCTTAGAGACCATCCGGTCCGCAGTCATTGCGAAGAAAGTCGAGCAACTTCGTATTGAACTGTTCCTGGTGGCTGTACATGTGTGTGTTCGAGAAGTGGTCCGCGCCATCAATCGTCATAAACTGCGCGTCCTTGCCCGCCTTCTCGATCGCCTTCTTATAATCCTCGAAGTGATAATACATCACACGGCGATCCTGTTTGGGATGTACCATCAGCAGCGGGATGCTTACATTATCGACCTCGTCGATTGGGTTGATACCGACAAGCCCACCGCGGGCCTTAGACCAATCGTCAAGCGCCTTAAATTGGGTATTGCGGCGACCATAATATTGCTTCTCCGCATCGGCGACTGCTGCACCAGCAATCGCGCATTGATAGAGTCCTGCCTTGTTCGTTGCGGCGTACAACGCAGCCTGGCCGCCGTATGACCAACCGAAAAAGGCAACACGATCCGGATCTACCCATCCAGCTTCAATGAGAGCTTTTACACCGTCGTCTTTGTCATCCTGCATAGCCAGTCCATGCTGGCCGTAGCCCGCATCGAAGTGACGCTGGCCCCAGCCGGTCGAGATCCGGTTGTTCGGGTAAAGCACCATGTAGCCAGCATTTGCCAACATTTGACCCCATTCATCGAACGAAACCATACCATTTACATGGGGGCCGCCGTTATGCTGAACCACTAGCGGATGTGGCCCCTCACCCTTCGGTACAGTTACGTAAGCAGGGATCTTCAGCCCATCGCGTGCGGTATACCAGATGAACTCAACATCATTGAGCTGATCCGGATTTATCAATGGGTTCCGGCTGCCCAATTTAGCGATCCCCGCCTCAGTTATGAGATAGTATGAACCCGGATCGCGCGGCCCGCGGTTTGTCACAATCATCCGTTTCCCGTCGCGTGATCGACTAGATACGCTGATTTGATGCGCATATGGAATTTGTTGCTCCAAAGCTTCGTAGAGTGCCTTTTCTTCCTCATCAAACCAGTGAGTTTCCATCCGCCAATCTGGATACATCGCACCGGCAAGGTGATCATTACCTGGTACGGAATGCAGACGAATGCCCATCACATCTGACGTTTCGGACTGGAAAAGCTTCTTGCCGAACTGCCCGGTGGTGAAGTCAAACTCCCACAGCGCAGCCTTATCTTCACCACGGTTATCGATCATGTAACCAATATTTGGATTATTTGGATCAAATCCAGCTAGCCCCATGAAACCGCTGAGCACGCGATAAAGGTTTTCGTGGTCATCATAATCATAGCGTTGATCGAGTTCTTTCCAGGAACTTTCGCCTGGCAATCTGTAGTAAGAAACCAGCTCGTTCGTACCTGGATCAACCGATTGAGAAAAACGCGGGTTCCCGGCGTTATCAAAGGTGATTGACGGGGTTTTCTCATTTCCCTTAATCTGGAGAGAACGTCCCCCCGTATTCAAATTGAATCGGTAGTACGCCTGCGGTCGAAATGCAGAAAAAGGATCAACACCAAGTCCATCGGAAACTGCACGGCCCTGAGATATCAAAATCGTATCTGGCTCGTTGGGTAGCAATTCGACAATTCCGAAGTTACCATCGATATTATTGAATTTGTTCTCTTCGAGATTGTAAGAGAAACTCTTATAATCGCGGATGTCTGCTTCCGGCCGCGTCACACGGTCTCGATTTACCTGCCAGGCAGTGCCGAAAATGTGATTGTCTGTCACCCAGGACGCACTAATAATTTCCATGGGGCTCGCATTGAGGCGACGATAGGGCTGCGGATCCCCTGAGAGCAAATCGTCAGTCTTGTAGATTTCGAGAAGGTAATCACCTTCACGACTCTCAGTCTTGTGAACCAAGATGTGCTTTCCGTCAGGCGAAATCTGAACCGCATTCACAACGCTTCTCAGAGACCAGATTTCAACCGGAATTGTATCACTGGCAACTTGCGCGTTGGACTGCGCTTGAACGGTATCTGAGGTCGGAGACAGAAGTAGCGCCGCGGCTCCAACCATACCCGCGACCAAGGGGGATTTGATTCGCATCTTTCAACTCACTCAAAAGGATATTTAGACCAAGATCATGCTAAGAACAAAAGGGCCCCGCCACAAGAGTGGCGAAGCCCTTTTTTTTGATTAGCTTAGCTTCTTTGCAACTAGAACTGATAGCTAAACGATGCGAAGATCTCACGACCATCGTAATCGTAACCATTACCGATCGCAACGTTGTTGATGGCAAGCACTTCGTCGCTGTCAACCAAGGGCGGAGCAGTGTCGAAGATATTGTCAACACCTACCAACAGGCTCCACTTGTCAGCGCTGTAGCGAATCGATGCAGTGTGCAGGAATTGCTCCTTCGCAAAGCCTACGTCACGGCAGAAGCGCCCATCTCCAGGTACGTTAGCCGTGCCGTTGCCGGTACATGTGTCTGAGAAGAAACCGGTACCAAGGCTACCAAAAGCATCGTCAAACTCGTCGATACCATCCGAGTCTTGCTCTACCTTGCCGGTGTAGCGCAACTGGTATGTCAACCTGAAATCACTGACGTCGGCGGTGAACGTCGCACGACCCGTCCATTTTGGCAGGCCGAACTCGCCGGCATCGTCGTCAAAAGTGACCGTGCCGTCATCATTCGTGAAGAGCGAGCTACGCTCCAACAGGTTGTTCGCACGGATATTAAGACCAAGGTCAACGTTCTCACCGAATAGCATGACATCTTTGCCAAAATCGGCGTTGAAGTCGATACCGCGAACACTTTCCTGATCAAGGTTAAGGAAGGCCGCCGCGACATTGCTGACTAGACCGCGGCCAGTTGGAGCTGTGTCGACCGAGATACGGTCACAGAACTGACTGCGCTGGCCATCATCCCGTGTGAAGCAGTCATTGACGATGAACTGACCCGAAGGTTCAACGATCGAGTCTTTCAGTTTAATGTCGAAGTAGGTCACACCAAGAGCAACGTCCCATCCGTCACCGAAGGTTTCTTCAAAGGAGAAGCCAGCTGTGATCGAACGTGAAGTTTCCGGATCGATGTCCAAGGTACCACCGGACGTGATCTCTGTGCTTGAGAATTGCTGAGTATTCAGCCCTTCAGGGTCGATACCCACCTGGGTTGGGTCACGACCTTCCCGGAGACAATTCTCAAGGATGGTGGGATCACGCTGATCGTCCTGTGCTGAATAGCCACCAGCAGCTGAATCAAAAGCCGCGTCGGGCACCGCGCAAGGATCAAAAAGTGTATTAAATCCTGAGAGACCAGCCAGGAAGTTCTCGCGCAGGTTTGGCGCGCGGAACGAGGTACCATAGGTCACACGCAGAAGCAGCGCACTCACTGGACGCCAGCCAGCTTTTAGCGAGTAGGTGTAGTTGGTGCCGTAGAACTCTTCGTCGGTCAAACGACCAGCGATGTCCACGTTCAGCTCTTCGACCAGAGGTTTCGCCGCGATTAGCGGGATGCTGACTTCGCCGTAGAGCTCACGGAGAACCTTGCTACCCTGAGCACCTTGGTCAGAGAAGAACCCGAAGAAAAGGCCGTTGGAGGCCTGGAAGTTAGGATCAGTAGAAATCTTATCCTTACGCCATTCGCCACCAAACACGGCGCTGACTGGACCAGCAGGCAGCTCAAAAAGATCGCCCGTGAGAAACGCTGAGAAGAGCATCTGTTCGTAAGTCGTATCTACACGACGTTGATCAAACAGATAAGTACGCTCCGCAGCGCTTGCGAAGTCGCCAACTGCACCGGTCACACGCTAGGTGCGAACAGGTTTACGGGCACACAGCCTTGAGCAAGGTCAGGGGCGGCAAGGTCAGGATTGGCGAGGCCAGCAGTGTTACACTCACCGATCCATAGCGGATCACCGAAAAGACCAAAAACGTCAACGCCGTTATCATAGTCGTCGGCAATTCCGTCGCCGGTATTATCAACCACGCCATCACCGTCATAGTCTGCTGTCGGGTCAAGACCTAACGCCAGTGCAAGGCGGTCTTCACGGATGCCGTTACGGATCGAGACACCTTCAGAGCGTGAGTAGACCCCGGAAACTTCCCATGTCCAACTCGAACCAAAAGCCGGTAGATCACCCTTAACACCAAGAACGCCGCGATACTGCTCTTGCGTCACATCAGTATTGTTCCGGTCGCCACGGATTGAAGCGATTGGAGTTGTTGGGAGCGTAAAGCCCGATGACAGAGCTAAAGAAGTACCCGTGAGCCCCTGCAGTTCGTTGTCGGCGGCACGGCAGTCAACACCGCTTCCAGTAAGGAAGTTACACGGGTTAAACTGGTTGAGGTCTGGAACACTCGGGAAAATCTGAGGATAGCCCGTGTCAGTCGCCTTGATCTCTGCTCGTGAGTAATTCGCCTCGAAGAACGGTGTGATATTACCCGCTCCCGGGAAAGTATACTCACCATAGGCCATCACGTTGTAGAGCTTTTGTTCACTGAGGAACGTCTGCTCTGGCAATGCACCGTTGGTGTTCACATTCTGGAAGTCAACGTCGCGGATACCATCGCCATCGGTGTCGAGATCAACGCCAAATGCATCAGTGGACTCACCATAACCCAAACCAGGGATGTTTGCGATATTGCCGTTGCCTGGGAAATAGACAGAGCCGAAACGTGCAAACGGCTGGAAAATACGGCCAGAAATGCCGCCAACCTTACATTCGGTCTCGGCTACAGACACGCCGGGTGTACGATCCTGAACGCTCGCATTGTCGCGCACACCCAATGTATAGATATTACCGTCCTGGTCGACTTCAAGGTGAGTGTTACAACCATCGAAGAAATCGCGATCACGCAGACGGATTGCGTCGCGATAGTCATATTCGGCACCGATGCCGAAGAAGCCACGGTCTGTGTTTAGGCCGTAAGCAGCACTAATCGTGTAGTCTTCACCAGCGCCCTGTGGGTTTACATCGCCGCGTGCAAATAGTTCAAGGCCATCGAAGTCCTTGCGCAGGATAACGTTACCCACACCAGCGACAGCGTCTGAACCATACACCGACGACGCACCGTCGAGCAGCAAGTCATAGCGTTCGACTAGCGATCCCGGGATCAGGTTGATCGATGGATTGGTTGGCGCGCCTTCTACACCCGCCGGTGCGAGTCGGCGGCCATTGATCAAAAGAAGCGTGCGGTCAGCGCCAAGGCCGCGTAGGTTCAGCGTTTGCGAGCCTGGACCGTTGTCCAGCACAAAACCCTGGAATGTCGCATCAATTTGCGTACCTGCAGCTGATTCATCACGCTGCAGGATCTGAGAAGGATCAAACAAGCCAACGTTATTGGATGCTTCCGTGTTGAGAACCTGAATCGGCGAAATGCTGGTATAAGTATCACGGCGGATACGCGAACCAGTAACAACGATGCCGCCTTGCGGCGCTTGCGCTGTCTCACCCTCTTCGGTGACATCAACGCTTTCCTCTTCTTGCGCTTCTTCACCGTCTGCATCCTGCGCTTGAGCAGGACCAGCGATTGCAAAGGCAATAGCCGAGGCTGAGAAGGCAAGGGCCTTCACTGAATTACTTTGAAACTTTTTCATGTTTACTCCAGTCGCGACAACTGGAACCGCCCTTATCAGACAGGGGCTAAACAAATCGCTCTCACGATTTCTCTTCGCTTAGCCCCCTATAATCCCACAGGCACGGCCCCTTAGAATGCGGAACTAATGCGTTAGCGCTCGCGCGATGTCAAAGCGTAAGATCAAATTTTGCAGAATTGTTGCGCGAATCACACATGACCGCTTTTGTGTGATTTTAAGTCCTCACAACGCGCATGACGATTCAACTTTAGTTCGGATATCAATCATCCAACCCAGATCTTTAATTCGCCATCGCCTTCGTCAACCTTGATGACGCTTCCATCTGGCACTTTCCCTTCCAGAATCATTTCCGCCAACGGGTCCTGCAAATAGCGCTGAACCGCGCGTTTAAGCGGTCTCGCGCCATAAACCGGGTCATAGCCGACTCTGCCGAGCCAACGCAGAGCAGCGTCAGTCAATTCGAGCTCGATCTTGCGATCCTCGAGCAGTTTACCCACGCGCTTGACCTGAATCTCAACAATCGGCGCCATATGTTCAGCCGCCAAGCGGTGGAACAGTATGATTTCGTCCAGCCGGTTCAGGAACTCTGGGCGGAAATGTCCGCGCACAACGTCCATGACCTGAGGTTCGAAATCCTTGACCGTCTGGTCATCGGTCATTTGACTGAGATACTGACTACCGAGGTTCGAGGTCAGGATGATCAACGTGTTTGAGAAATCGACCACACGGCCCTGCCCATCGGTAAGCCGGCCATCATCGAGAACCTGCAACAGCACGTTGAAGACATCGCCGTGCGCTTTCTCGACTTCGTCGAACAGCACAACCTGATATGGGCGGCGACGGACCGCTTCAGTGAGCACACCACCTTCATCATAACCGACATACCCCGGAGGTGCGCCAATAAGTCGCGCGACCGAGTGCTTCTCCATGAATTCACTCATGTCGATGCGGACCATCGCCTGATCATCGTCGAACAGGAATTCCGCCAGAGCCTTGGTCAGCTCGGTCTTGCCCACGCCCGTTGGGCCCAGGAACAGGAAGCTGCCAAGCGGGCGGTTCGGATCCTGCAAGCCGGCACGCGCACGTCGCACAGCTTTGGACACAGCCTCGATGGGCTGTTCTTGCCCGATCACGCGCTTGCCGAGCAGCTCTTCCATTTGCAGCAGCTTCTCGCGCTCACCCTCCATCATCCGTTCCATCGGGATGCCGGTCCAGCGCGCCACAACGCTTGCGATATCTTCTTCGGTCACCTCTTCGCGCAGCAGAGCATTCTCTGATTGCGCGCGTGCACCTTCCAACTCTTTTTCCAGTTCGGGGATCCGCCCGTAGGAAAGCTCGCCAGCCTTGGCCAAATCGCCTTCGCGCTGGGCTTGCTCCAGTTCAAGGCGCGCCGCATCGAGCTTTTCCTTGATCCGGCTTTCCGCATGGATCTTGTCACGCTCGTTCTGCCAGCGGGTGGTGAGCTCCGACGATTCCTGCTCAAGGTTCGCCAGCTCTTCGCGAAGAGTGACAAGACGATCCTTCGATGCATCGTCGCTTTCCTTGGCCAGCGCCGATTCTTCGATTTTCAGCTGGATAATGCGGCGGTCGAGATTCTCGATCTCTTCCGGCTTTGATTCCACTTCCATGCGGATGCGCGACGCGGCCTCGTCCATCAGGTCGATCGCCTTGTCGGGCAGGAAGCGGTTCTGAATATAGCGGTTCGAAAGCTGCGCAGCCGCGACCAATGCGCTGTCGGTAATGTTCACACCGTGATGCAGCTCGTACTTCTCTTTAAGTCCGCGCAGGATAGAGATTGTGTCTTCAACGCTCGGCTCATCAATATAGACCGATTGGAAACGCCGCTGCAGCGCGGGGTCCTTCTCGACATACTTCTGATATTCATCGAGCGTGGTCGCGCCGATGCAGTGCAGTTCGCCGCGGGACAGTGCGGGCTTGAGCAGGTTGGATGCATCCATCGAACCTTCAGAGGCCCCAGCCCCGATCAACGTGTGCATCTCGTCAATGAACAAGATGATCTGACCGTCAGAGCCCTTCACTTCATCAAGCACCGTCTTCAGCCGCTCTTCAAACTCGCCGCGATATTTCGCGCCCGCAATCAGCGAACCCAGGTCGAGGCTCATCAATGTGCGCCCCTTCAAGCTATCGGGAACATCACCGTTGGCGATGCGCAGCGCGAGCCCTTCGGCAATTGCGGTCTTGCCCGTGCCCGGCTCACCGATCAGCGCGGGGTTGTTCTTGGTACGACGAGCCAAGATCTGGATCGTGCGGCGAATCTCTTCGTCACGACCAATCACCGGATCAAGCTTGCCGTCGCGCGCAGCCTGCGTGAGGTCGCGCGCGTATTTCTTCATCGCATCGTACGCGCTTTCAGCATTCGCGCTGTCGGCCGTCTTGCCTTTGCGCAATTCATTGATCGAGTTTTCCAGTGCCTTGGGATCAAGCCCTGCTTGCTTGAGCGCCTGCCCGGCTTTTGTTGTTGTCGCCAACGTCAGCGCGGAAAGAAGGCGCTCAACCGTGACATAGGAATCGCCGGACTGCTCCGCGATCTGCTCTGCCTGATCGAGCACCCGCACCGCATCATTGTCCAAGCCTGGCGTTGATTGTGCGCCGCCGCCGGACACCGCAGGAATCTTGCCTAGCTCGGTATCGACCTCTGTGATCGCCACGCCCGGGTTGCCGCCCGCACGCTGGATCAGGCCTGCGGCCATGCCCTCTTCATCTTCGAGCAGAGCCTTGAGCAAATGTGTCGGCGTGATCCGCTGATGGTTCATGCGGATGGCGACGGTCTGCGCGCTTTGCAGAAAGCCCTTGGCGCGGTCAGTGAATTTCTCCAGGTTCATTGGTGATCCCTCAGTGAATTACCGCTTTCATGTAGTGTTGCTATTTTGCAACACAAGGCTCTTGGCCATTTTTCCGTAGGTCGGTGTGTTACCTGACTAGGTGGGTTTGGCAATCCGCATTGCAAGCCCCTGATCGCTACCATCAAACTTGATGGCTTGACCTGCGCGCGACTGACAGCGAGTGTCACGCCAAGAGCTGGAGAGAGATTTGAACATGAAATGGCTGTTACGCGGTGGCTTTGCGCTGCTCGCATTGGTGCTTGTTGCTTTTATCGGACTCGCGACTTGGGAGCCGTTTTTCGCCCACCAAGGTAAAGCGCCTGATGGCGATCGTGAATACAGCGCCGAAATCATCCGCAGCGAATACGGCGTGCCGCATATCTACGGAAAGACCGACGCGGACGTGGCATTCGGTGTTGCGATTGCGCAATCGGAAGATGATTTCTTCACACTTCAGGATGTGATCGCCATGGCGCGTGGGCGCTACGGCGCAATCGCTGGCGAAGATGGCGCAGCAGTCGACTACGTCTATCACCTACTTGATGCGCGCGGCACAGCTCAGCGGCATTACGGCAGCTTGCCCGAGGATACACGCGCGCTGTTCGAAGCCTATGCCACCGGCCTCAACCAATATGCGCGAGACAACCCGGGCGAAGTAAAGCTCGCGAATCTCTTTCCCATGAATGGAGAGGACGTGGCAGCCGGCTTTGCGCTGCGCCAGCCGTTCTTTTTCGGGCTCAATAATGTCATCCAGCCTTTGGTAAGCGGCGATCCGCTTCGCCGCGAATTTGGCCCCGACATTCCCGGTTTCCCGCGTGACAAGAATGGAGATGTCATCGGGCCTGACTTCGATGGAGAACCTGCTGACGCTGCGGTCTTCACGCCATTCGGCAATGATGGTGCATTGAATGGCTCCAACGCTTGGGCCGTCAGCCCGGATAAATCCGGCGGGCCAACAGTGCTCATCTCCAACTCGCATCAGCCGCTGCGTGGCGGCGTTGCGTGGTACGAGTTGACCGTTGAGAGCGAGGAAGGCTGGCACTTCACCGGTGCGAACTTCCCCGGCTCACCCTTTCCATTCCTGGGGCACAATCGCCACTTGGGCTGGACCAATACCGTCAACCGCCCGGACATGGTCGACGTCTATGCCCTGGAAATGGACGACAGCGGTACGCGCTACATGCTCGATGGTGAATGGCGCGAGCTGGAAAGCAAGACCGTTACTTTGCCTGTCAAAATTGGCCCTGTGGTCTTGCCGATTCGCCGCGAAGTGCATCGCAGTGTGCACGGTCCAGTCATCATCAATGACAATGGCGCATTCGCGATCCGCTATGGCGGAATTGACAGGATCGATCAGCTGGACGCTTATTACCGCCTAAACAAGGCAACCAGCCTTGAAGAATGGCAGACACAGCTTTCACGTATGGCGATCCCCAGCACCAACTTCATCTACGCCGATGAAGCGGGCAATATCGCCTATGTCTACAACGCTGCAATTCCGGACCGCCCCGAAGATGCGGAGGCGAATTGGCGCGGCTTGGTTGATGGAACGCGGTCCAACCTGATCTGGCAAGGCGCAGTCGAATATGAAGAGATCCCCAAACTGATCAATCCATCCTCGGGCTGGCTCTATAACTCGAACAACGAGCCTTTCACTGCCGCGGGCGCATCGGACGATATCGACCGCGACAGCGTCTCGCCGATACTGGGTGTGGAGCTCAAGCAGACCAACCGCTCACGCCGTGCATACAAGCTGCTTAGCGAGACCGAAGTGCTCGATCGCGCCAATCTGGAGCGGATCAAATATGACACCGCTTACGAACGCGAAGGTTATGTTGCGGAGCTGTGGGACGCCGTGCAAGCGCTCGATCCCGGCGAGGACAAAGATGTCGCCCAAGCGCGCGAACTGATGCTGAGCTGGGATTTCAAGGCGGACAATATCGGAGGTGCAGATGCGATCGCGCTGCTGATGATCCGAGACTTCATGTCAGCCGAGTATCAGAACAAAGACTATCCCGATGTAGGTGAGAGCCTTGAGAATGCAGTGGATCATCTCAACACCCACTTTGGCCGGATCGATCCGCCGATGAGCGATTTGTTGCGCTTGCGCCAAGGCGATGTAGATCTGCCGCTTGATGGCGGCTCGGACACATTGCGCGCCTCAACCACCTGGCGCGTCGATGACGATGGCCGGTTGAGCCTGGTCCATGGCGACAGCTTCATTCAATGGGTCGAATGGCGAGAGGGTGAACGCGTCCATTCACAGTCGATCCAGCCTTTCGGCGCAGCGATCAGCCGCCCAGAAAGCCCGCATCACACCGACCAGATGGAACTGTTCGTGAATCATCAACTGAAACCGGTCCATTTTTGGCGCGAAGATGCGATTGCCAATGCTAGGCGGCGATATGTGGTTGAGTCCAACTGACAGCCATGTAAACAGGCGCAATGCCCCGCCCGGCGGCAATGGCCGGGCATACAGTTCAATTTAGGAGAATCCGATGTCCGTAGCAGGTACCTATAACACAACCGTCAAAAGCCCGATGGGCGATCAGAGCGGCACTCTTACCGTAACCGACAATGGCGACGGCACTTTCAGCGGCAACATGGCTGGCGCCATGGGCGCAATGGATGTTGAAGATGGCAAGATCGACGGCAACACCATCACCTGGAAGATGCAGATGACGGTCCCGATGCCGATGACGCTCGATTGCGAAGCGACAATCGACGGCGACACTCTGACCGGCAATGTCAACGCAGGTGCTTTCGGTGCAATGCCAGTTTCAGGCACACGCGCTTAAGCGATCAATTGTAGAAACAGTGAAGGGCCGTCGGAGCGATCCGGCGGCCTTTTCTATGGCCGATGATAATGTCGCAACTTGGGGTGGGAAGTGGACATTGCCAAAGCTGCTTCTACCCAAGCTTGTCTTTCAGGATCTGGTTCACGACCGCGGGATTGGCCTTGCCCTGCATGGCCTTCATGGTTTGCCCCACGAAGAAACCGAACAGCTTGTCTTTCCCGCCGCGATATTCTGCAACCTTGTCGGCATTGTTGGCGAGAATATCGTCAATCGCAGATTCAATCGCACCGGTGTCCGAAACCTGCTTCAAGCCCTCGCTATCAGCGATCTCGTCAGGCTCGCGCCCGGTCTTCAAGACGATCTCGAAGATCTCTTTCGCCTGACCGCCGCTAATCTCGCCCGCGTCCTGCATCTTCAGGATCGCAGCCTGACGCGCGGCGGTGGCATACTCGACATTGGCTTCGCCACCCAGTGACTTAATAACACCGGGAGCAACCGAAAGCGCCCAGTTCGCGACAGGAGTCGCAACAGCCTTCTCGTCCTTGCCGATTGCCTTCGCCGTTTCTGTCAGCAGCGTTTCAAACCGCGCGAATGTCTCAACCTCTGCGGTCAGTTCGCGCGCGTTGTAAGGCGTGAGACCCAGCTCGTTCTCATAACGTGCACGCTTGGCATCAGGCAGTTCTGGCAACGATGCGCGGCATTCCTCAAGGAAGTCATCTTCCAGCTCAAGCGGCAGCAGATCAGGATCGGGGAAGTAGCGATAATCATGCGCATCTTCCTTGGAACGCATGCTGCGTGTCGTACCGCTAGCGACATCGAACAGGCGCGTTTCCTGCACCACCGAGCCACCGCCTTCGATCAGATCGACCTGGCGATTCGCCTCATGCTCGATAACCTGCATCACGAAACGCACCGAGTTGACGTTCTTTGTCTCGGTACGCGTGCCGAATTCCTCGCCGGGTTTGCGCACAGAGACGTTCACGTCGGCACGCATGCTGCCCTCTTCCATGTTGCCGTCACAGCTGCCGACATAGCGCAGGATTGAACGCAATTTGCGCACATAGGCTCCGGCCTCAGCTGGCGAACGCATATCGGGTTTGGAGACAATCTCCATCAACGCCACGCCGCAGCGGTTGAGATCAACGTAAGACATAGTCGGGTGCTGGTCATGCATCAGCTTTCCCGCATCCTGCTCGACATGAATGCGCTCGATACCGATGATTTTCTCTTCCGGAATACCGGCCTTCTCGTCCGCGTCGAGAACCAGCTGCCCTTCGCCCACAATCGGGTGGTAGAGCTGGCTGATCTGATAGCCCTGCGGCAAATCGGCGTAGAAGTAGTTCTTGCGGTCGAAGCGGCTGTATTTGTTGATCTGCGCCTCGATCGCCATGCCGGTGCGCACTGCCTGACGGATACATTCCGCATTCGGCACGGGCAGCATGCCGGGCATCGCCGCATCGATCAGCGAAACTTGCGCGTTGGGCTCTGCGCCGAATTCAGTCGAAGCTCCGCTGAACAGCTTGGCATTGCTGGTGACCTGCGCGTGGACTTCAAGGCCGATCACGACCTCCCATTCGTCGGTGGCGCCCTGGATACGATATGTGCTCATAGGTTTTGCTCTAGATCGGGTGTGCTGCCAGTCAAGCGGGCTCTAGAACAAAATAGCCCTGATCGCCCTTGTCGCGGGCATTTAGCGCTTTGGCTTGTTCTTCGAAAGCGGAGATTTCCTGTTTTGTGAGGGGGAGCGCGTTCGCTGTGCCATCAAGGTTGTTGGACGGGATATCGCGCGCGCAGGTCTCACTCCACGCGAGTGACCAGCCGAGCGTGTCGGTTCCGTGCGCGATGCATTTGAGGGCAGCGCGGCCTGCGAGACTGACAAAGGCTTCTGGTGTGAAGAGGTACAAATGCCTTGGTGCATCAACCTGCACCCAGTCCGCCCCGTATTTCGCCCAGATCTCGTCCTGCAACAGTGGCAACCGAACGAATATCTTGCCGCCGGGATTCAGACGCGCGCGCGCCGTCTCAAGTAGAGCCTTGAGATCGGGCGCATGCTCCAGCGAATGGTGCATGGTGATGCAATCGTACTTGCGATCATGGCTGTTCAATTCGCCGCGAATGAGCGTGACGCCCGACGGCCGCCTGCCTTCGCGTGCCTGCGGCAGAAAGGCGTCGATCCCGGTCAGGTTCGCAAAACCGAGCTTGGCCAGTTTCTCGAGCCGTGCGCCCTCCCCGCATCCCACATCAAGGATCGCCGAATCGAATGTCAGCCTCGGTATCGTCGCAATCCATGGCTCGGCTCCGCGGCGGATACGATCGGTTATCCCTTATCCGCGTGGAAAGGCTTGCGGGTTGCCAACCAGTCCAACCGCCGCCCATCGCTTGAGCAGGTTCTTCCAGAGCGGATCTTCGCGGCGATTATTGAACGAGTAGTAGGTCTCGCTGGCTTAGAAGCGCCCAAGGTCTTCGGGGATGTCCGCGATCTGCAATGTCCCGCAAGAACCGCAACGGAAGTACTTAAACGCCTCGCGGGTCCCGAACATCATCTCGCGCGCTGTGATCCGTTCCGAGACTTCGTCAGCGCCGCAAATCCGGCACGCCATCGCTTAGCTATCGTCGATACGCCGCGCGGGCGTCGCATCCTTTGCGTCAGGCTTCTTGGCCTTGCCAGTGGTGTCGAACCGCGCTTCGCCATGCTCGACATTCCTGCTGAGCCATAGCGCGAATAGGCCTAGCAGCACGAAAGCGATCAGGAAGATGATGGCGAAGAGCATCGTCTTACCACCACTTCTCCGGCTTAGCCGCGAAGTTCGCACGCTGCTGAATCGCGAGGCCAGCGTTGAGCACTCCCTGCTCGTCAAACGGCTTGCCCACCAATTGAAGCCCCAGCGGCAGACCATCATCGGTCAGTGTCGCAGGTACGCTCATCGCAGGCAGGCCAGCGAGCGAAGCCGGTACTGCAAACACATCGTTCAGATACATTGTCAGCGGGTCTTCATTGAGCGAACCTAGCGGGAAACTCGGCGTTGGTGTCGTCGGCGCCAGGATCACATCGCATGTCGCCCAAGCCTCTTCGAAATCACGCGCGACCAGTGCTCGCACCTTTTGCGCCTGATTGTAATAGGCATCGTAGAAGCCTGCACTCAGCACATAAGTGCCGATCAGGATGCGACGCTTCACCTCGTCACCGAAGCCCGCAGCACGCGTAGCGGCATACATATCCTGAAGGCCCGCACCTTCGGGCAATTCGCGCAACCCGTAACGCACGCCATCGTAGCGCGCGAGGTTGGACGAAGCCTCTGCAGGCGCGATGATGTAATAGGCTGGCAGCGCGTATTTCGTGTGCGGCAGCGAGATATCGACGATCTCCGCGCCCGCATCGCGCAGCCATTCCTTGCCCTGCTCCCAGCTTTTCAGGATCGCCTCATAGGTGCCATCCATGCGGTATTCCCTGGGAATGCCGACTTTCTTGCCCTTGAGATCGGCTGAAAGCCCCGCTTCCCATGCGGGCACATCCATCTGCAGCGACGTGGAATCCTTCGGGTCAAACCCGGCCATGGCTTCCAGCATGATCGCGCAGTCTTCTACGCTGCGCGCCATCGGCCCAGCCTGATCAAGCGAGCTGGCAAAGGCGACTACGCCCCAACGGCTGCAACGCCCGTAGGTCGGCTTGATCCCGCAAATGCCGGTGAAGGCGGCAGGCTGGCGGATCGAACCGCCGGTGTCAGTGCCGGTTGCCGCTGGCGCTATGCGTGAGGCAACCGCGCTGGAAGAACCGCCTGACGAGCCACCCGGCGACATCGCGGCATTGCTGCCTTCTTTGCGCCATGGCGAATTGACGTTGCCGAAATAGCTTGTCTCGTTGGATGAACCCATCGCGAACTGGTCAAGATTGAGCTTGCCCAGCATGCCTGCACCGGCCGCCCAAAGGTTGGACGAAACAGTGCTTTCATAATCGGGCTTGAAGCCTTCCAGAATATGCGAGGCCGCGGTGGTCTGTACGCCGTGCGTGGCGAACAGATCTTTCATGCCGATAGGCACGCCGGCCATCTTGCCCAGGTCTTTGCCAGCCGCGCGGTCTGCATCGACTTTGTCAGCCGCAGCCAGAGCATGCTCAGGCGTGGTCACGATGAAAGCATTGAGCGCCGCCGCATCCGCAACAGCTGCATTGAAGCTTTCCGCCACTTCGCGCGCGGTGAATTCGCCGCTCGCAACACCGTCGCGGATGTCCTTGACGCCAAGATCAGTAAAGTCAGCCATCACTCGATCACCTTCGGGACGCCAAAGAAGCCATGCTCTGCGGCGGGCGCATTGGCGAGCACATCTTCACGCTTGCCGCCGCCCGTCAGCGGGTCAGCGTCAACCACGTCATCGCGCAAGCGCAGCTTTTTCGGGATCACTGCGGTCATCGGCTCGATCCCGGTCACATCGACCTCGCCCAGCTGCTCGACCCAATCGAGGATGCCATTGAGCTCGGGCACCATGCGCTCGAACTCTTCATCACCCATTTTGATGCGCGCCAAGGAAGCGATCTTGGCCACTGTTGCTTTATCTACGGACATAGCGTTTCCGTTAGCGGTGCGCTGGACCGCCTTCAAGCGCCCATTGCGCGGTTTAGGATGGAATCGAAACTTATGGCTGCGGCGGTGGTGGCGCGCCCGGCCCGCTCGGCCCTTGCGGCGGCATCATTTGTTGCAGCATCTGGATACGGCGTTCCGCATCTTGCCGGCTCATAAAGTCGACCAGTTCGACTTCGAAATTGAGACTGGCTCCAGGTGGAATGTCAGAGCCCGGTGGCGGCGCATCACCATATGCCAGGTCCGCAGGAATATAGAGCTCGTAAGTGCCGCCCTTCTTCATCTGCTTCAGGCCTTCGTAAAAGCCATCGACCACTGCACCCTTTTCAACCAGCATCGGCACGCCATCAGGGAATATTCCCGGCGGGAACGGCGACGAAGAAGCTTCGTCGAAAATCGTCCCGTCATCCAACGTGCCTTTGTATTTGATGAAGGCCACGTCGCCGTCGGTAGGCGCAGCGCCTGTACCAGCGGTAATCTCAGTCACGGAAAAAGTCTTGGGCAGTGCGGCCCAGGCAATGCCCGCGCCCAGCAGCACGGCAGCAACCACACCAAGCCACAGTTTGGTCAGCGAGCCTTTGGCAATGGGCAAAATCGGAACGCGGGTGACTTCGGTCATGCAAGATAATCCTGATATAGTCTGTGTCTTCGCCGCTTACGCACAAGCAAAAGGGCGCGGAATCAATCCGCGCCCTGATGGCTTATCGCTGAAACCTATTCAAGCCGGAAAGCTTGAATAGGACGGCATTACTTTAGCCGTCGCGTTCCATACGCTTGCGCTCAAGCTTGCGAGCGCGGCGAACAGCAGCAGCCTTTTCACGGGCGCGCTTCTCGCTTGGCTTTTCATAATGGCGACGCAACTTCATTTCGCGATACACGCCTTCACGCTGAAGCTTTTTCTTAAGCGCACGGAGAGCCTGGTCGACATTGTTATCGCGAACCATGATTTGCATAAATTCAAACACCTCACAAAAATGAGCCAGAGCCCGCATGCGCGCGAGATACCCCACTTGAAAATAAACGAAAATTGGGCCGAATCCGCAAACGGTCAGCAATCTCTGAGCGCGCTCTAGCCAAATCGGATACGAATGGCAAGTGCCTGAAGGGTTGCGGGAATACAACATGTGGCCTGCGTGCGATGATCCGTAGTCGGCGCTATGCAGGTGCGCCAAGCCTCGTTAAAGGGAGCCGCAATGAGCGCTTCACTCTCTCCCATTATGGCCAGCATCAACGTTGCCATCGGCGGCGCAATCGGCGCCGTGCTGCGTTATCAGCTTGGCCGCGGCATGACCGGATGGCTGGGTGCGCCAGTTGTTGGCGCGTTTCCGTTTGCTACGCTGGCTGCCAATGCAATCGGGAGCCTGCTGATGGGCGTGCTCGCGGGTTGGCTAGCGCGCCATGGCGGCGAAGGTAGCGTGGCTCCTGACCAGCTGCGCCTGCTCCTGGGAGTCGGCCTGCTTGGCGGCTTTACTACATTTTCTGCCTTCAGCCTCGAGATGGTGCTGCTGATCGAACGCGGACAATATCTGTTCGCGTCGCTCTATGTGATCCTGTCTGTTGCATTGGGCATCAGCGGCTTGCTCGTGGGGCTTAACCTGACGAGGCTCTTCTCATGAGCGAGCAGACCACCAACGCAGACCAGACGGTGCGCCAGTTCACCATAGGCGAAGACGATAGTGGCATACGGCTGGATCGCTGGTTCAAACGCAATCTGCCGCAGATCGGCTTTGCCACGGTCAGCCGCTGGGCACGTACCGGCCAGATCCGCGTCGATGGCAAGCGCGCCAAACCCGATGATCGTTTGAGCGAGGGGCAAGTGCTGCGTGTGCCGCCAGGCGGCGAGCAAGCCCCCGGTGGACGAAAGCCGAAGCAGCGCCGCGAGCTGAAGCCTGAGGAAATCGCCGAGGCCCATGCCATGGTGATTCGCGAGACCAAGTCCGCAATTGTGCTCAACAAACCTCCCGGCCTTGCGACGCAAGGCGGCAGCAAGACCAACAAGCATGTCGATGGCCTGCTTGATGCCTTTGTCGAAGACGATGACACCCCTCGCCCGCGCCTGGTTCACCGGTTGGACAAGGACACTTCCGGTGTGATCCTGATCGCGCGCACTCCAGGCAGCGCAGCAAGCTACTCCAAGCGATTCTCCGGCCGCAGCGCGCGCAAAGTCTATTGGGCCCTGATCGTCGGGGTTCCCGATGTGAAAGAAGGCACAATCGATGCCCCGCTCGCCAAGCAGCCGGGGAGCGGCGGCGAAAAAATGCATGTCGATCTGGAGAACGGTCAGCCTGCAAAAACGCGCTATCGCGTGGTTGAAACCGCGGGCAAGAAAGCGGCCTGGGTCGAGCTGGAGCCGCTTACCGGGCGCACCCACCAGCTGCGCGTACATCTGGAGGCGATTGGCCACCCCATCGTGGGCGACGGCAAATATGGCGGGCAAGACGCGTTTCTGACCGGCAGCATCAGCCGCAAGATGCATCTGCACGCCCGCCGCCTGGTCATTTCCGAACCCGGCGGCGGAAAGATGGATGTTACAGCCGATCTGCCCGACCATTTTTCAGCAAGTATGCAGCAACTGGGTTTCGATCTCTCGCTAAGCGATGCCGAGCCCCTGCGCGAAGATACGACCGAGCGCACCAAGGCCGAGAAGAAACAGGCCGCCCGCGCCCATGCCAAGCAATATCGCCGCAGCCAGCGCGGACCGCGCCGCGCGCGCGGAGACGCTGGCAAGTCTGGTAAGCCGCGCAAGCTCGGCAACAAGGGGCGCAAACGCTGATGCACCCGAATCCCAGTTTTCGCGACGACAGCCCCGATCTGCATCGATCGCTGGTCGACGCGGTCGGTTTTGGCACAATCTTCCTTCAGACACCGGCCGGGCCAAGGGTAGCCCACTCTGCCCTGCTAGCGATGGATTCGAGCAAACTGCAA
Organism: uncultured Altererythrobacter sp.; assembly: GCF_913057185.1. NCBI lineage: Bacteria > Pseudomonadati > Pseudomonadota > Alphaproteobacteria > Sphingomonadales > Erythrobacteraceae > Altererythrobacter > uncultured Altererythrobacter sp. The sequence goes on along the minus strand of NZ_CAJXNK010000002.1, from coordinate 108,513 downwards.
TTCCATCTCGCACGCGGCAATGCGCTCACGCGGCATTTGGAAGGCAGCACCGCGCTGGCCGTGGTCAATGGACCTGATGCCTATATATCCGCTATATTCGCCCGCTGGTACGCCGGCCCCGATCAAGTGCCGACGTGGAACTACATTGCGGTCGAGCTGGAAGGCAGCGTTCGCAAGCTTGATGACGCCGAACTGTTGCAGCAGCTTGAAATGTTGAACGATCACCACGAGGCCAAGGTCAAAGGCGGAATACCCTGGACCATGGACAAGATGTCAACGCGCCACCTGGACGGATTGGTGCGGAGCATTGTGGGCTTCGAATTGGAAATTGAAACGCGCCGAGAAACGGTAAAGCTTTCGCAGAACAAATCGGTTGAAGAGCGCGAGCGTGTTATCGCTGGCCTGGAACAACAAAATGCGGCCGGCATCGCGCAAGCGATGCGTAGGATTAACAAATGACGCGGCTCGCTGTCTTTGATTGCGATGGTACGCTGGTCGATGGGCAAGCCCATGTTTGCGATACTATGGAGCAAGCTTTTGCCGAAGCCGGGCTTTCCTTGCCTGATCGCAACGAGGTACGCCGTTCTATGGGCTTGAGCCTTCCCATGGCGGTCCGGCGACTGGCCCCCGAGATTGACGAGAACACTAATGCGCAGCTGGTTGCGGCCTACAAAGAAGCCTTCTTCGAGCGCCGTCTGCGCGGCGCCATTCACGAGCCATTGTATGAGGGCATTCGCGAGCTTCTGATCACGCTTCGGGAGGCGGATTGGCGGCTGGCCGTTGCGACCGGCAAATCCGATCGCGGTCTTCAGGCCTGCCTGGAACAGCACGGCCTGACCGACATGTTTGTATCCTTGCAAACCGCTGACCGCCATCCCTCCAAACCGCATACCGACATGTTGGATGCGGCGATCTTCGAAGCGGGGGTCGCGCCGCAGGACGCAGTCATGATCGGGGACACCACCTTCGATATCATCATGGCGAAGGATGCCAACGTTCGCTCGATCGGTGTCGCATGGGGATATCACGCACCGGAAGAGCTGCTCGAAGCGGGGGCAGAAGCGGTTGCCCGGGACGCATTGCATTTAGGGGAACTCGTGTGAGTGGGTTTGACGAGAGCAAAGCCAAAGAGCGCTTCATGCTGCTCAACCTTGTGCGTTTGGCGGGAATTTCGCTGGTTCTGATCGCAATCGCTTTCTCTCAGATGGACCCCAATGTTCCTGCAGCACTCAACATCGTTCTCAGTTTGACGGGAATGGGGATCTTCTTCTTCTGGCCGCGCCGGCTCGCAAGCCAATGGAAGTCCGAAGTCGAATGAAACGTTTTTACGAGAATGTCGATGTATCAGAGGTCGTTGATGCCGGCTGGCAAGTGACGCTCGATGGACGCGGGCTGCGAACAGTCAAGGGCACGCCGCAAATCGTGCCGACGCGCAAACTCGCAGAGGCTTTGGCGCGCGAATGGGCGGAACAGTCGGAAGACATTGATACGTCGCGTTTCGTTCATCGCGATCAGACCGATTTCGCGATCGATATGGTTGCCAACGATCCTGAAGAAGCAATCAACCAGATCTTGAAGTACGCGGAAACAGACACGCTTTGCTATCGCGCTAACCCGGAACAACCGCTCTTTGAGCGTCAACAGGCCGTCTGGGAACCGCTGATCAAGCGGGTGGAACAAACCCATAGCATCAAGTTCACGCTGGTGAGCGGGATTGTGCACCGCCCGCAACCACCGGAAACGCTTGCGACTTTGAGTGATTTTCTGCGCGGCAGGGATCACTTTACCCTGGCCGGCATGCAAACCATGGCCTCGCTGGCCGCTTCACTCTGCATTCCATTGTTGGCTTTGGAGGATGGTGCGGAACCGATTGCTCTATGGCGCGCGGCAAGCCTTGAAGAAGAATGGCAATCGGATCTGTGGGGCCGTGATCAGGAAGCCGAAACGCGCCGGAGAAGGCGGCAAGAGGCGTTCCTCGCGGCTTGCGACTGGATCGGTCTGCTGAACGACTAAAGCGCGCTACTCGAGCCAGTCAGCAACTTGTCTGGCAACATCATTGGCCGCACTATTGAGCGCCGGACCGACTGAAGCAGCGTCAGCCAAGACCCCTGTTTCAATTGCTTCGAAACGTTGTTGTCTGACCACCCCGTCACTGTCCAACAGGGTCGCATCGAAACGCACAATGACCGCTGACTGGGTCGCATTATAGCCAAACTGCGACAGACTGCCGCGTATTTGCAAGCTTCCCCGCGCCGCTGGGTCGCCGCCCGCCAGAACCACACGTTCGCTTTGCGTACGAATGGTCTCTGCCAGCAAGCGACGGAACAATTGTGCAGGACGCTCGACCCACACTGCATCTTTCAGATAGGCCAGCGACGCATCGTCAATCCGGACGGGCACGCGGAGCACATCCAGCTCTGCCGGAACGACCGGCTCGTGCAGGGCAAGAGCCTCGCCGCGCGCGGCGCTGATCGCGGCACCAGCCGGAGCAGAGGTGGTCGGGGTCAAGGTCAGCAGGCTTTCCGGCGGTTCTGCGCCGCCCAAGTTTACACAGCCGCCTAGCGCGAGGCATGAGAGCAAGAGACCAGCCCGCAAGAATGCTACAGGCCGGCTTGAAGAAGTGATCATCGACTTGCCCTTTCTCATGGCTCGTAATCCGGCAAAGTTTGCCCGCCTATCACAGCAGCCGCGCCTTGGCTCTCAAGCCGCTCTGTCACCTTGCGCAATGCGCGGCTCGTTGCTTCCAAATCGCGCATTGCGGCTTCGGCGGCCGGGATTGTTGTTTGTGAAAGTTGTTCAGCTGCAGGCTGCGCCGCGTCCAGCGTTGCGGCCAAGGACGCTGATGCAGCATTAACAGATTCCAACGTGTTTCGTAGTTCCTTAGCCAGGGATCGGCCCTCGGAATTGATGACTTTGTCTGTCGATTCCATGACCCGTTCGAAACTGTCGAGCGCTTCGGCACCTTCCTTAAGGGTAATCTCCAGCTGCGCCAGATTGGCATTTACCGCCGGGGCAGTCTCGGCAAAACTGGCGGTCATGGCGTTGGTATTTTCCAGGATCGCAGCAATCTGGTTCTGGTTGTCATCGTCCAACACTTGCGTGAGGCGCTCGGTCAGCGTCGCCAGCCTTTCCAGCAGCAGTGGTGCAGACGCTAGCAATTCACCAAAGCCGCCGCGCGCGGGCGGAATGACCGGGTTTCCATCGGGGCAGGCTGTCGTTTCACATGTGATCGGCGGCGCGTCGATACGTGCGCCATCAAGCAAAATTGTTGAGACGCCGGTAAAGCTCGCTTGAATGGTCGCCGTCGTCCCGACAAGCATTGGCACATCATCGCGCACCTTGATGGTGACTTTCACATACTCGGGATCCTGCTTCCAGAGCTCGATCTCACTGACCTGTCCAACCGGCACGCCCGCGAACGAAACCTGGGATCCCTTGGCAAGACCAGCAACAGATTGTTCAAAGAGAATATCGTACTCATCGTTTGCGCCTTCGCCAATTCGCGCAAGCCAGACGATAAATGCAGCCAGCGTCGCAAGCAGCGCCAACGTGACCACGCCCACCCAGATATTGTTGGCTTTTGTCTCCATGCCTGCCCTTTATGCCTCGCTATCCGGTTGATTGTCCACGCTTGCACGCGAATTTACCCGCGGCGGCTTGCCATGCGATGCAGCCCTGCCGCGCGGGCCGTTGAAGTATTCGTCGATCCACGGATGATCTGTTTCCAGCAATTCTGGGATAGTGCCCACTGCGATAATTCGTTTGTCGGCAATCACCGCCACACGGTCACAAATCTCATAAAGCGTGTCCAGATCGTGGGTGATCAGGAACACAGTCAGGCCAAGCGTTTCTTTCAGCTCACGCGTCTGCCGGTCAAACGCAGCCGCACCTATCGGGTCAAGTCCGGCAGTCGGCTCATCCAGGAACAGCAATTCGGGATCAAGCGCCAGCGCGCGAGCAAGGCCGGCGCGCTTCTTCATACCGCCGGAAAGTTCAGACGGAAATTTGTCGATCGCGTTCTCTGGCAGGCCTGAAAGAATGACCTTGTAGCGCGCAATCTCGCGGCGCAATTCAGGCTCTATGTCAGGATAGAACTGTTTGATCGGCACTTCGACATTCTCGCCCACGGTCAAGGTCGAGAACAGGGCCCCGCCCTGAAACAAGACACCCCAGCGGCAACGGACGCCCATGTCTTCATCGATACCCGCTTGTGTAATCGAATTACCAAACACCTCGATTTCGCCAGCCGCTGGTGTCTGCAAGCCGATAATCGCGCGCATGAGCACCGACTTGCCTGTCCCCGAACCACCAACCACGCCAATAATCTCACCGCGATTGACCTTGAGCGAGAGGTTTTCGTGAACGACATGTTCGCCGAAAGCGGTCTTCAGGCCCTCAACAACAATCGGATGCTCGCCGCGAAAACGTTCGTGCTGTTGAGGTTCGTGCTGGTTGAAAATGCTCATCCCCAACCAACCTCTGTGAAAAATACCGCGAAGAACGCATCAAGCACGATCACTGCAAAGATCGCACTGACCACTGCCATGGTTGTGCGCAGCCCGACTTCCTCTGAATTCCCGCGCACTTGCATGCCGTGATAACAGCCCGCCAGCGCAATGATCAGGCCGAAGACCGGCGCCTTGATAAGCCCAACCCACAAATCGTGGGTCGGCACGACTTCTTCGATGCGGGTCAGAAATGTCCAGAAGGGAATACCCAGCAACAGGTCACCCACTACAGCGCCGCCGATGATTGCCATGACTGATGCATAAAAGCCCAGCAACGGCATCATGATGACAGCCGCCAAAGTGCGCGGAATTACCAGAGCTTCGACCGGAGATATTCCGATCGTGCGCATCGCGTCGACCTCTTCGGTCAGCTTCATCGTGCCAATCTGCGCGGCAAAGGCAGAGCCCGAACGGCCCGCAACCATGATTGCCGTCATCAACACGCCAAGCTCGCGCAGGGTAATCCGGCCGACCAGATTGATCGTCAGCGATTCAGCGCCAAATTGTTCCAGTTGCACCGAGCCTTGCTGGGCAATCACAATTCCGATCAAGAAGCTCATCAATCCGATGATCGGTAACGCGCTGACGCCAACCAATTCGATCTGGCGAACGAATGCCGTCCCCCGGAACCGGCTCGGTTTGCGCAACAAGTTCCAGACAGCAATCAATATCTGCCCCAGGAAATCGAGCGCGCCTATGGTGCCCACCTGCGCTTTCTCGACCAACTCACCAGTCTTTGCGGGGATCGGTTGCCACCAGGCCAAACCCTCTGGTTCCTGATACTCACCGCCGCCCGCTGCCTCGACCGCATTGAGCAGCCGACGCGCTCGCTCGCTTGCCCCGACAATTTCGGCCCCATGCGCCCGTGCGGTCCGGCAAGCAACCCATGCGCCGACCGTGTCTATCTCGCTCACACCTGAAAGATCGATCTCGGCAATTTCTCCGCTCAACGCGTCAAAATCCTGATCAATCGCGCCAATCGAAGACACCAGATACGGCCCCGACAGCAACAAGCGCCATCCGCCAGCTTCCCGCTCTTCAATGGAAAATTCGGCTCCGCCGCTCATGCGGTAAACTATGCGAGGAAAACGGTACGATAACAAGCGCTCTGTTGCGTCGCAGCTTATCAGCCGTTGCACCTTGCGCGTGGCGCTGGCAAAGGCGCTATCCAAGATGACTACAGAGTTAGATAAAACATTCGATCCCGCCACGATTGAGGCGAAATGGTATTCCCATTGGGAAGAGAGCGGCGCATTTCGTCCGGAGCGCCCCGACGCCGAGCCGTTCACTATCGTGAACCCTCCGCCGAACGTGACCGGATCGCTCCATATCGGCCATGCGCTCGATAACACATTGCAGGACATTGTAATCCGTTATGAGCGCCTGCGCGGCAAGGATGCGCTGTGGGTGGTTGGAACGGACCATGCGGGCATCGCGACGCAGATGGTGGTCGAACGCCAGCTGGAGGAACGTCAGGACAAGCGGACGAATTATTCGCGCGAAGAATTCGTCGACAAGGTGTGGGAATGGAAAGCCGAGAGCGGCGGAACCATTACAAATCAATTGCGCCGACTGGGCTGTTCGATGGACTGGTCACGCGAGCAGTTCACCATGGACGAGCATTTCACCAAGGCCGTTCTCAAAGTGTTCGTCGACCTCTACAATGACGGCTTGATCTATCGCGACAAGAGGTTGGTGAACTGGGACCCGAAGCTCAAGACCGCGATTTCCGACCTTGAAGTCGAGCAGCAGACAATCGCGGGTAGTTTTTGGCACTTCAAATATCCGCTCGCGGACGGTGTAACCCTCGACAACGGACAGGACTTTATCGAAGTCGCGACCACGCGGCCCGAAACCATGCTCGCCGATATGGCGGTCGCGGTGCATCCCGATGACGAGCGCTATAAGAGTATCGTCGGCAAGCATGTGATCCTACCGATCACCGGTCGTCGAATTCCCATCGTGGCGGACGAACACGCCGATCCCGAGCTGGGCAGCGGCGCGGTAAAGATTACGCCGGGGCACGACTTCAACGACTTCGAGGTGGGCAAGCGCGCTGGTTTTGCCGCAGCAGACATGCTCAACATGCTCGATGGCAATGCCGATGTTTGTCAGACGGCAGACGGGCTGGTCCCCGATGAATTCCTCGGCCTGCACCGCTTTAAGCGCGACGGCCAAGATGGCGCGCGCGAACTGGTGGTGCAGCGGCTGAAGGAACAGGGCTACCTGATCCCGCATATCGCCAAGACGAAGAAGGGCGAAGAAGTCGAGCATGACGCCGAACCGCGCCAGATCGCGACGCCCTTTGGTGATCGCGGCGGGGTGGTGATCGAGCCGTGGCTGACCGACCAGTGGTATGTGAATGCCGCGGAGTTGGCTAAGAAGCCGATTGAAGCTGTGCGCGACGGCACCATCGAAATTGTGCCCAAGAGCTGGGAAAAAACCTTCTTCAACTGGATGGAGAATATCCAGCCGTGGTGCGTCAGCCGCCAGCTGTGGTGGGGTCACCAGATCCCGGCCTGGTATGACGACGACGGAAACGTTCATGTAGCCATGACCGAAGAAGAGGCTCAATCGAAGGCTGGCAATGGCGTTAAACTGAGCCGCGACAATGACGTCCTCGACACCTGGTTCTCGTCAGCCTTGTGGCCCTTCGCCACGCTCGGCTGGCCGGACAAGACCGACTTGCTTGAAAAGCACTACCCCAACGATCTGTTGGTTTCCGGCTTCGACATCCTGTTCTTCTGGGATGCGCGGATGATGATGGCGGGCTATTTCAACACGGGCCAAGCACCGTGGCCGCGCCTCTATCTGCACGGCCTTGTGCGCGCGGCAGACGGCGCGAAAATGTCCAAGTCGAAGGGCAATGTGGTCGATCCGCTCGGCCTGATTGACCAGTATGGCGCGGATGCGCTGCGCTTCTTCATGGCGGCGATGGAAAGCCAGGGCCGCGACATCAAAATGGATGAGAAGCGGGTCGAGGGATATCGCAATTTCGCGACCAAGCTGTGGAATGCAACGCGTTTCTGCCAGTCGAACGGGATCGGCGCGTCGAGCACGCTGGCCGCACCCGAAGCCAGGCTTGCGGCGAACCAGTGGATCATCGGCGAGGTCCAACAGACCGTCGAAATGCTTGATGCCGCCATGGCAGACCTGCGTTTCGACGCGGCGGCCAACACGATCTACCAATTCACCTGGAGCCGCTTCTGCGACTGGTATCTGGAACTGATCAAGCCGGTGTTTGCAGGCGATGCGGATAGCCCGGCTGCGGTGGAAACCCGCGCGGTTGCCGGATGGGCACTCGATCATATCCTGGTGATGCTGCATCCCTTCATGCCGTTTATCACGGAAGAATTGTGGCATGCACTGGGCGCGCGGAAGTATGATCTTATTCTGGCGAAGTGGCCCAATCCGCGTGCCAGCGTCAGCAAGGACGCGACCGACGCGATTGACTGGGTAATCGATCTGACAACCAATGTCCGCAGCGCAAAGAACGAGTTAGGTATCCCCCCGGGCGCGAAGCTGGCAGCATTCCTGCCTCAGGCCTCCACATTGGCAACGAGCACAATCGAGCGCAGCAGCGCCGCGATCGAACGCCTCGCGCGTTTGACACCCGTGACCGTGGGCGAAGCGCCGGCAGGGGCGGCTATGCAAGTCACAGCTGGCAGTGATGTGTTCATTGTGCCGCTTGAAGGCATTATAGACATTGAGGCTGAGAAAGCGCGTCTGAGCAAGGCGCTTGAGGCCTCGCAAAAGGAAGCGAAATCCTTGGAAGGGCGTTTGTCCAACGCCAACTTCGTCGAGCGCGCCAAGCCTGAAGCGGTCGAGAAGGCGCGCGAGGATTACGCGCATCATTCGGCAGAGGCAGAACGTTTGACCGCGGCGTTGGCGCGGTTGGGGTAAAGGTGTCGCTCGTCCTCGCCACTGACGACACCGGCGGGCCGGAGATTTTTGCGTCATTGCAGGGCGAAGGACCAAGCACGGGTATGCCGGTTGCCTTCATGCGGCTCTCGCGCTGCAATCTGGCCTGCACCTGGTGTGACACCGCCTACACGTGGCGCTTTGAAGGCGACAATCGTCCGCACCGCGATGGCGAAACGTTCGAGCGTAAGGCCAATCAGGTGAAGCTCTCCCCTTCGGAAGCGGCCGAGCGCATCCTTGCGTTGGGACAAAGACGGCTGGTGATCACTGGCGGGGAACCTCTGCTGCAAGGCGGAGCTTTGGCCGAGCTGCTCGCGCAAATCCCCGACATGGAGATCGAGATCGAGACCAATGGCACGACCAAGGCGCCATCGCATGTCGATATGCGGGTCGATCAGTATAATGTCAGCCCCAAGCTCGCGCATTCGGGCAATGAGGCAGAGCTGGCGCTCATCCCCGCGCGGCTTGATGCCTATGCCGCAGATCCGCGGGCCTGGTTCAAATTCGTGATCTCAGAGCCGTCCGACGTTGACGAGGTGCTCGCATTACAGCGCCGCTATCGCTTCAAGCCCGGACACGTCTTCCTAATGCCCGAAGGAACGGACAGCGAGGCAATCGGTTCGCGCGCGCGCTGGCTCAGCGAACTATGCCTGAAGCACGGCTTCCGCATGAGCGACCGTCTGCATATCCACCTTTACGGCGATACGCGGGGAACGTGATTACCCCTGCGAACGCCACATTTGGACAACACGCTCGACGGTCTCTGGTTGACTGCCATTGGTAGAATTGAACTGGTCGAAGTTTTCGTTGCCTATGTTGCTTTTCGAAGCCCCAAATCATTGGATTACAGGGCATGTCGATTAGATCGGTGAGGTTAAGATCGCGTCAACGATAGCTCGCAAGCATGGGCTTTACCCGCTCAGACCATCGCGAATAGACGGCCCGCAATCCACCCCATGGATACCGAAAGCCCCACAGCCAGAAGTCCGTACAACAAGGCAAATCGCTGCGAGAACACCTCTACTAAGCGTTCAAAGCCGACCTTTCGCACTTGAACTTCCGCAATTGCGGAAGCAATTACTCGGCCGTCGAAAATGGCAAATGTTTCAGCAGTATATTTGCCAGTTATAACATTTGATGGCAACTGGATTCGGGCCTGATACAGAACCTGCTCGTTGATCTTAACTCCGCCCATGTCTTCATTGTAAAGACCGAGCCTTTGGCGCAAATCGACCAGGCCAGCGGCAAAACGCGCTTGCCTTTCAGGATCGATCTGACCGGTTGGAGAAAGCTGGATGAATTCCGTTCCGAGCTCGTAAATCGCGGCAGTGCGTTCATCAACAATCTCTTCAACAGGGCGCGAAGCGGCAACAGAAAAGAATGACGGGGCCGAGCGGAAATCGCTCGATTGCGCATTCATCCAGACCCCGGCAATGCGATCTTTTTCGCGGATTGTGATTGGTTCTGTCGGGCCTTTCAGCACCACAACTATGTCGTATTCGGCCCCGCCTCTTTGCCCCCGCGGATCGAGGATCGCTCCGTAGAGCAACAGCTCAGTACCGGTGAAACCCTGGCGCACTTGCACCTGGTCCTGCGAAACCGCCGGTACCAGGATCGCATCGCTTTGCCCCATCAGGAAGAAGGCCGCAAACAGGACGAAAAGAGCCCTCATAGCGGCGCCACTGTGTAAATTTCGTCAGGCTGAACGGCCAAGCCAACAAGCATTCGGAGCGCCACTGCCAGCACGATTGCGGCAAGGACAAAGCGCAGGATCTCTGGCTTTGCTTTCATTGCGATTTGGGTGCCAAATTGCGCGCCGATAACTGAGCCAAGCAACAACAGACCAGCAAGCACGATATCGACTGCTTGCGTGGTCAGCGCGTGCATCATAGTTGTTGCCATGGTCACGAACAATATCTGGAACAGCGAGGTTCCAACGACAACGTTCCCGCTCATACCCAGGATGTAGAGCATCGCTGGCACGAGGATAAATCCGCCGCCTACTCCCATTAGCATGGTCAGAATTCCGACGATGAAACCGAGGAGAAATGGGGCGAGCGGAGAGATATACAAACCGGAACGATAGAACCTCCACCGCATCGGCAATGCCGCAATCACGGGATGGTGGCGCCGCCTACGCACCTTTTTTGAAGCTTCACCGTCAGATCTGATCGTCGCCAGAGCTTCTTGCAGCATCAACCCACCTATTGCGCCGAGCATCAAGACGTAGAGTATGTTGATCGCGATATCGATCTGCCCTACCGCTTGCAGCAATCGGAAGAGAACAGCACCGATAATCGCACCAAAAATGCCGCCTCCGACGGTCACTGCCCCCATGCGATAGTCGACACCGCCTCGCCTGCTGTGCGCCAGGACGCCAGAAACGCTCGCGCCAGTGACCTGTGTAGACGCAGACGCAGCTGCGACCGTGGGCGGAATTCCGTAGAAGATAAGCAGCGGTGTGGTCAGGAAGCCTCCACCTACCCCGAACAGGCCCGACAAGACGCCTGTAACCGCGCCCAGCAACACAATCAAAAACCCGTTCACAGACAGGTTTGCGATCGGCAAATAGACGGGCAGGATATCTTCCATAAAGAACGGCCTAGCCCAGCCGTCCCTAGGTTTAAAGTCGCGACATCGCGCGAGCCGATTTAAAAACGCGAGGAGAGCGTTACAGCAACACCAGATTGCGGTTCTGCGTCTCCTGCGACCCTTTCGCGATAGTCGAACGAAAAGCGTGTGGGGGCTTGTGCAATCGTCAAATCAACCCTTGCAACCAGCAACAAATTACGAAAAAGGGCGCTCCAACCATGGCAAAAAACAACCCTCCCCTCCGCTCGCTTTTTGCGCCTGTGCGCGCGCTGTTTGTTAGTGATGCATCAGCTGGCATCCTGCTCATCATTGTCGCTGCAGCGGCTTTGCTGGCGGCGAACTCGCCGCTGGCGGGCGATTACAAGGAATTGTTCTACGGTGATCTGACCTGGACCCCGATCGCAAAGCTCGATGATTTGCATTTGTGGATCAACGACGGCCTGATGGCGGTATTCTTCTTCGTCGTCGGCCTCGAAGTGAAACGCGAGCTGATCGAAGGGCAATTGGCAGACCCGATGAAGCGCCGTTTGCCAGTGGTAGCAGCGGCAGCGGGCATGTTTGTGCCGGCAGCGGTCTACATGCTGGTTTCCGGCGGTGGAGAATATGCAAGCGGTTGGGCGATCCCGGCCGCGACCGACATCGCTTTCGCCATGGGCGTTCTGGGCTTGTTGGGGAACAGAGTGCCTGCCTCGCTGCGCCTGTTTCTGCTAACAGTGGCGATCGTCGATGACATCGGAGCGGTCATGGTGATCGCGCTTTTCTACACTCCTACCATAAAGATGGTCTGGCTAGTGGCTTCTGTTGTGGTGTTTGGATTGATGGTCGGCCTCAATCGTGCGCGTGTCAGCGTATTATGGCCGTATGTCTTGATGTCCCTCGTCCTTTGGTATTGCGTGCTCAACACAGGCGTCCATGCAACGATCGCCGGCGTCGTGGCTGCACTGACAATCCCGATGCACGGCAGAAGCGGCAATCACATGCTCGAAAAGCTTGAGCACAATCTTGCACCCTGGAGCGCCTATCTTGTGGTGCCGGTCTTCGGGTTCGCGAATGCCGGCGTGTCGTTGCAGGGCCTGGGGGTCGAGGCATTGCTCGACCCGCTTCCCTATGCAATCGCCGCCGGTCTGGTCATAGGCAAGCAGCTCGGCATCTTCACCGCAGTTTGGCTGGCGGTGAAAACCGGGTTTGCGCAAGCACCGGACAATGCAAGCTGGATGGAAATCTACGGTGTGTCGATCCTGTGCGGCATCGGCTTCACAATGTCGCTGTTCATCGGCGGGTTGGCATTCCCGGGCAATCAGTTGCTTATCGATGAAGCGAAGATCGGCATTCTGACCGGTTCCGCCATTTCAGCGATACTGGGCTACATCGTCCTGCGAATGACCACCGCACACACAGCCGAAGAATGCGACGACAAGGGCAATCCGCTTCCCAAGGAATAACGACGGCGGAGAAGTCGCTGCCTACCAGCTGCCGGTATTTTCCATACTGCACCAGGGCTCTTGCGGATCGAGATTGCCTTCCTGCAGCAACTCGACGGAGATGCCGTCAGGTGATTTGACGAATGCCATATGCCCGTCGCGCGGCGGGCGGTGAATGATGTGGCCTGCATCCAACAGCCTCTGACATGTCGCGTAGATATCGTCGACGCGATAGGCCAAGTGGCCAAAGTTGCGCCCTCCATCATACTCTTCCGGCGTGGTGCCATCTTCTGGCGGCCAATTGTGAGTTAGCTCGACCTCGGCCACACCCTCTTGGCCAGGCGCAGCGAGGAAAATCAGCGTGAACCGCCCCGCTTCGACTTCAAACCGGCGGACCTCTTCCAGACCGATGAGATTAAAGAATGCCACCGTCGCGTCAGGATCGGTGACACGGATCATGCTGTGCAGATATTTGACCATGGAGCTGTCCTTTAGTTTACGCCGTTCTTGCACACATGGCCATCGACCGTCGTTCAAGCAAGTCAAACGGGCACAAGTTCCGAAGAACCCGTGCCCGCCAGATGTCTCGTAAATGCCTGAATCTTATTTGCGTCAGATACTTGCGCTCAGCGTAAATACGACAGCATCGTCTGTGTAATCATAGGCTCCCGCCGGAATATCACCTTCAGCGCCGACATAAGCTACGCCAATGCTAACTGGACCTCCAACAGCCAAATCAAGGCCGATCGACCAGTCAAAAGCCTTGCCATTATCGGTAAAGGTCAGGAACCCATCCGTGTAACCCAAGTGCGCCGTCACGCTAATCGGTGTCTCGGGAATACCCGCAGACAGATCTGTATAGATGTAAAAATTGTCTGAATCACCAAGCGAATCCTGATCAGGTGCGTATGCCACGCCAATGGTTGCTTCGCCTGGCCCGAAGCCAAAACCGACCGAACCATAGAATTCGTAATAATCGAAATCACCTGGTCCTGCATCTGGGTACATATAGACGATACCGCCGATATCGAATGACACCCCTTCAGCCAGACTGCCGCCAAAGCCTGCATACACATCAAGCTCGGTTGATCCAAAGCCGACTGTGTCTTCGTCCAGCGAAGAGGCCCACGTGCCGGCATAGAAGCCAGAGTCATGAGCGAGATCTACGCCTCCTTGGATAGCGATCTCGCCACCCGACAAATCTACACCGCGGAATCGGTACTCGGATGCCAATGCCACATTGCCCGAGAGGGTAATGCCAATATCACCACCAACGTTGTTGGCAGTTTTTTCAGCGACAGGTTCTTTAAGTGGCGCGATTTCACTGACATCGACATCAACGTCAGCAGCAGCCTGAAGAGTAGCGAGGTCAAACTCGCTTTCAGCTGCGTTTTCATTTGCGAGAGCCGGTACTGCGGAGAGTGCGAGACCGGAAACTAAAGTTGCGGTAAAAGCACCGCGTACGGACGTTAGCATGACAACTTCCTTATGTTGTTTTTTTGCTTCGTCCCACCTGCAAACCCAGCGGACACCTGTTTGATGCGGCGTTCTCGGCCTGAGTTCGCTAGAAAACTGCACAGCTTTGCTGCATTGCACAAGAGTTATTGCGGCGATTCCCCCAATTGAAGTAATTTGTAGAAAATTGTGTTGTCATTACGCACCACTTGGGAAACAGTCCATCTGTTGAGTGCTACATGTTGCCGTAAAGCCTCCCCTAGCCTAAATGCAGCGCAGGTTTTCCCGAACGTGCCATGATATTAAGCAATCTCAACAAGCTCCTGTGCCGCAAGAAAAATGCACCATCCGGACCACGTGTCCCCGATGGTGAGCGCTATTATGTCGTGGGTGACATCCATGGCCGCCTGGACCTGTTTGAAGCACTTGTCGATGCGATCGAAGCAGACATAGCCGACCATCCCGATGCCGATGTAACTGTGGTACTGCTCGGCGATCTGATCGACCGCGGCCCTGACAGTGCCGGTGTGATTGAACGCAGTTTGGAATGGCAGGAATGCCGAAAAGTCCGCATTCTCGCGGGCAATCACGAAGAGATGTTCCTAGAATCAATCGATGATATAGAAGTACTTAGGCACTTTTTGAAGCATGGAGGCCGTGAAACGATCCTGAGCTTTGGCTTGCCGGTCAAAAAATACCGGAAGCTAGACCTCAAGGAATTGTTCGAACTTCTACCCGAGATAATTCCGGAGACAACACGGAAATTCGTCGCCGGCTTTGAAGAGATGATCGAAGCGGGAGATTATGTTTTTGTTCATGCTGGGATCAATCCCGAGCTGCCGCTGGATAAGCAGAAGCGCAGCGACCTGCTTTGGATTCGCGAGCGGTTTCTGAGGCACCAAGGCCCGTTCCCCAAGACAGTCGTTCATGGACATACCATTTTTGACGAGATAGAAATCAAGAATGACCGGATTGGCCTCGATACCGGCGCTTTTCGAAGCGGCATTTTGACAGCCCTGGTTCTCGAAGGAACAAATCAGCGAACGATCCAATCGATCGAAAAAAAGAAACATATCAAAATCAGGCACGAGGAAATCAGCTCATGAAGATCGCTATGGTTGGATCCGGCTACGTCGGACTAGTTTCTGGCGCCTGCTTTGCCGATTTTGGTCACGAAGTCGTTTGTATCGACAAGGATCAATCGAAGATCGATCGTCTGCATGATGGCATTATGCCGATCTATGAGCCCGGTCTCGACGCCCTTGTTGAGACAAACGTAAGCGCGGGCCGGCTTACCTTTACGACCGACCTGGCTGAAGGGATCAAGGGCGCAAGCACCATCTTTATCGCCGTTGGCACACCAAGCCGCCGGGGTGATGGGCATGCAGATCTGTCCTTCGTCTATGCCGTAGCCGAAGAGATTGGAGCTAATCTGTCGAACGACGCTGTCGTCGTTACCAAGTCGACCGTACCCGTAGGTACTGGAGATGAAGTAGAGCGCATCCTGAAAGGCAGCGGTACGAGCCACAAAGTGTCTATCGTATCCAACCCAGAGTTCCTGCGCGAAGGCGCAGCAATCGGTGACTTCAAACGGCCCGATCGGATCGTGATCGGTTCAGAGGATGATTTCGGACGCGACGTCATGCACGAGGTATACCGGCCACTCTTCCTAAATGAATCGCCCATTCTCAACGTCAATCGCCGATCAAGCGAGCTGATCAAATATGCCGCCAATGCGTTCCTTGCTACAAAGATAACCTTCATCAACGAGATGGCCGATCTGTGCGAGAAAGTGGGTGGCAATGTGCAGGATGTTGCGCGCGGGATCGGCATGGATGGCCGGATCGGGAGGAAATTTCTCAACCCTGGGCCCGGCTATGGCGGCTCTTGTTTCCCGAAGGACACTTTGGCGTTGCTGAAGACCGCAGAGGATCACGAGAGCCCGGTCCGGATCGTGGAGGCGGTTGTTAAAGTAAACGAGAGCCGCAAGCGCGCAATGGGCCGCAAGGTGATCGATGCATTGGGCGGCATGAAAGCTGCTCGCGGCAAGAAAGTCGCCTTGCTTGGCCTGACCTTCAAACCCAACACCGACGACATGCGTGATTCCCCGTCGATTGCTATTGCCCAGGCACTCGCCGATGCGGGTGCCCATATCACAGCCTTCGATCCGGAAGGTATGGAACAAGCCATGCCGCTGATGCCCAAGGTCAACATGTGTGAGAGCGCTTATGAAGCGATCGAAGATGCTGACGCAGTTGTGATCGTAACCGAGTGGGATGTGTTCCGTGCGCTGGATGTCTCAAGGATCAAGGAATTGGTGAAGACCCCGATCATGGTCGACCTGCGCAACATTTATAGCCCCAATGACATGCGCGCGGCAGGCTTCACTTACGAGAGCATTGGCCGCGGATAGGTTCGGCGCTTCGCCAGTGATCTTGTAACCCTCTTCGAATTGATAAGCAATTCAAGGGGATTGGAAACGGTTTCACCTGGCAAACATTCTCGACTGGCTGTCATCACTCTTTGTTTATAAAATCGGAATTGTGCCGCCAGCGCTAATAGTGCTGTTCATAATCAACCGCGGACAGGCGCAGGATGCAATGCGTCATAACTATCCAGTGAGTGGCCACCTACGACATGTATTCACCGGACCTGGCGAATTCTATCGACAATACTTGTTTGCCATGGACTGCGAAGAGCTGCTGTTTACTCGCTTGCAACGCGATTGGGTGAACGAAGCATCTGCAGGCGAATCAACCAATGTAGCTTTCGGTTCGACCCGTCATTTGGAGCCGGCCGGCACACTCATCTTTGTGAAGAGCCCGCGGCGGATGAAGCTTTTCAATTGCGTATGGGGTTTGCCGATGGGCATTCTAGGCCACTGGATGACCTCCATCCGGCATTGGCGGCGTAATGCTCGTTCGCCATGCCAGACAGGCCTGAGGATCATCCGATCAGGCAAAAGAAAAGCCGCGGACCGAAGTCCGCGGCTCTCTTTTTTCTAAATCCTGAGCGGATTAGAACGAGAAGGTCACACCACCGAAGAACGTACGAGCAGTGTCGTAGATCGTCGGGAAGGTGTTGCCATTACCCAGCGGCGGACCCGAAGAGGTCGATACTGGGGGCTGGGTGTTCGTCACGTTCTGGACACCGCCTCGTAAGCGTATCGTGTCATTCAGCTCGTAGAAGAATGACAGGTCAACATAGTTGATCGTCTGCAGATCATCGTCAATCAACGGGCTGTCACCAGCTTCGTTCTTCGTTCCCGCGAAGTAACGCCATGTTGCAGCGGCCTCGAGGCCTTCAACCGGGGTTTCCCAAGTTGTCGTCACACGGTGACGATACTTCGGGTTCACCGGAGAAATACAACCATTGTTAAGGAACCCTGCACATTCAATCGGGGTATCGCCCGGGAATGAAGCAAAGTCGAACTTGTCTAGATAGGTACCAGCGTAGTCAAAGCGCATACCGCCAAACGAACCAAGATCGGTTGAATAGCGAACTTGGATATCAATACCCGAAGTTGTCAATTCAGCGATGTTGAGGTTGGTCTGTTGAAAACCTACGCCCGGAATACCCGCGATGAGCGAGCCGTTCGATGCGCGAACGATCAGATCGCAGAAGGTTGGGTTACCGGTTGAAAGACACTGATCCAAAGTGGTCTGTGCCTCGATACCAGCTGAGATGAAGTCTTCAACTGAGATATCAAAGTAGTCAACTGTGACCGACAAACCTGGCGCGAACGAAGGTGTCAGAACGGCACCAAAAGTCCAAGTGTCCGAGCTTTCCGGGGTCAGCTGCGGGTTACCACCAGTCAGCGACTGGGTCTGACCAGAGATCACGTCTGGAACATTACCATACTGAGCCGCAGTAACGCCAGTGTTTGCACATGCTGACTGTGAGGCAGTTGGTGCAGAAGTCGCACAAGGATCGTAGATTTGTTCCCCGAGCGAGTTCTGAGACGAGTTGAGGTTCGGCAGGCCAGTGTTCTGGCCTGTGTAAAGCTCAATCACGTTCGGTGCACGAACAGCACGCTGGAACTGACCGCGAAGCGTCAGATCTTCAACCGGTGACCAGGTCAACTGAACACCGAAAGCATCGGTGCTGAAGCTGTTGGTCGTGCCGTTACCCGAGTTGTCATAATCCGAGTAGCGGTACTGACCAGCAAGTGTCAGCTCGTTGAAGAATGGCTTGTCCTGAACGAGTGGGATCTGAAGCTCAGCGTAGAGTTCCATGACTTCCACCTGACCCTTAACAGGCAGGGTTGCGCCACCAACACCGGTGAAACCGCCGCCAGGAACCTGGCTGATTTCATCGGGGATTGATTCCAGCTTGTCCTTACGACCCTCAACACCAACAAGCAGAGCGACGCCATCGTCTGCCCAAGGTGTAGAGACACCATATTCGCCGAGGTCGCCCTGAATGTTCGCGCCATAAACCATCTGACTGGTTTTACCGATCACAAGGCCGACACCCTGAATGAAGTCGAGAGCTTCCCGGGTCACACCTGAGCTGCCGCCAGGACGCGTAAAGATGTTGTACGGAACGCAGCCACCCGAGGGATCGGAACAAACAACATTGCCATTGCCATCATCGACAGCAAGAAACGCCTGCTGCGTCTTCGAGATAATGAAGTCGTTAGTAGACAGCGAGCTGTCCGAAGTCTCGGCATACTGACCGAACACTTCGTACGCCCACACGCCATCCGCAAAATCACCGCGCAAGCCGCCAACGATGCGGAATGCAGAGTTTTCGAGGCGCGAGTTACGAGGACCACCTTCAACGTTACGGTGCGACATGAACTGGCTGTCCTTGATCACGCCATCAGCGATGTCCTGCGCCGAACAGCCGAACACTTCAGTGGCCAAGTCAATGCCTGGTGTGCCGTTGATAAACGGGTTGTCACAGTTGATGTCCCAGATACCGAATGACGCAGATTCAGCAATCTGGGCGTCTGAGAAGACGTCCGTGTAGCTTACGTCCAGGAATGCTTCCAGATTGTCCGTGATGTCATAGTGACCACGAGCGTACAAAGTGAAACGCTCTGAAGGACGCTGGAAGAAGTTACGCTGACCAAAGTTGTAGGTCTGAGCAGGCCCGCCAGCGAAAGGAACGAGCGTACCATCTTCAAGCTGGAAGACGTCGTCGTTTACGCCGTCACCGTTGAAGAAGTCAGCAAAGCGACGGAAGTTCGAAGAGCCTACGCAGCCCGCACCGCCGAAGCTGGTCGAAGAACCGGATTCACCGATTGTACAAGCCGAGAAAGAACGGTTGTTCTGAGTTACCTCGTTACGTTTTTCGTAGCTGGCATAAACGGTAACGTTACCACGGCCGTCAGCGGTGTTGGTGCCGATCATACCGGTGATCACATATTCTTCACCGTCAATAATAGGCGACGCAACAGTCTGTTCTGCAGCAGAGGTAACATTGTTGAAAAACTTGTTGCCGTTACCAGTCTGCTGGAAGTTACCCTGCAGATCTAGCTCGATGCCTTCGAAGTCGCGGCGGAGAATAAAGTTAGCAACACCGCCAACAGCGTCCGAACCGTAAACAGCCGAAGCACCACCGGTCAGCACGTCGACGCGCTCAACCAACTGGGTCGGGATCAGGTCAAGGTTCGCTGATGAGATGGACGAAGAACCATAGGGCAGTCGACGACCGTCGATCAACACGAGCGTACGCTCCGAACCAATACCGCGAAGGTTTAATGTAGCGGTACCCGATGCACCGTTTGAAACTTCACCAGCTTGACCAGCAAATACCTGAGGAAGCTGGTTGGTTAGGTCTTCGATACGAGCAGTACCGGTTGATTTAATTGTATCAGTAGAAACACTGAGGATTGGAGCCGCAGCTTCAAGGTTCGGGTTCACGTTCAGACGCGAACCAGTAACAACGATGGTGCTTTGCTCTTCGATTGCGCTGTCGTCAGACGTAACGTCTGCATCTTGCGCCAGGGCTGGAGCCGCCGTGATTGCAAGACCTGCAATCATGGTAGAGCTCAGGAAACGCCCCATAAACTTAGTATTTTTCATGTCGTTCCTCCGGATAGATTAATCTTCCGTTCTAGTTTTGCCAATAGGGACCAAATGGCTACACAACGCACCATTTGCGCGTGCAACAAACCACCCAATCCCACTTGGATCGGGTGCAACTGTATTCCAGGGCCACCCAGGTCAACCTGCGAGGGAGTAACTTACGGCTTTTCTAGGGAAGTGTTGCAGTCGTGTTACACATCATTTCCCGCGTTTTAGCGTTGCAGTTCATCCACTTATCCTGATGTTAACGTTAAAATAGAATTGAACGCCAACGCATCAGTAAGTGTGCCAGGAGGCCTGTAAGCCGGGTTCTGTCCTGCAAGCGGTATGTTCGCACACCAGCCTTGCAGCGGCAGCCATTCATCTAGGCTACGGATTGCTCCGCAGCTCAAGCAGCCAACCCGGGCCTCTCAGGGCGAAACGCCCCTGCTTTTGACAGCGCGAGCCCCCTATTTGGCCTTGCTCCGGGTGGGGTTTGCCATGCGGGCGCTGTTACCAGAGCCCCGGTGCGCTTTTACCGCACCCTTTCACCCTTGCCTGTGCCCTTTAGGGGCCATCGGCGGTATACTCTCTGTGGCACTTTCCCTTAGGTTTCCCTCGGCGGGCGTTACCCGCCACCCTTGTTTCGTGGAGCCCGGACTTTCCTCGTAATCTCGCGAAAACGCAGCTGCCCAGCCTCCTGGCACAGCGCGATATAGGCATGACCGCCAGAAATGAGAAGGGCCAACCCGTTTCAAGGCCGACCCTCCATCAATTCGGAATTTCAGCGCCTACTCTTTGCCGCCAATGCTCTCGATCGATTCATCGGGCGAAAGCGCCATCTTCCAGATCAGTGCGCCGATCACTGCGCCCACTAGCGGTGCGACCCAGAACAGCCACAGCTGTCCGACAGCGCCGGTCTCTGCATAGAATGCAACGCCGGTTGAACGCGCCGATCACCTGCGCCACCCAATAGGGCAGCAGCTCACCCCATGAAAATCGGCCTAAAACAGCAAGGCCAAGCGAAACAGCCGGGTTAAAATGTCCGCCGGAAATCCCTCCAACCGCATAGGCCATAGTGAGCACGGTCAAACCAAAGGCCAATGCGACGCCGGCAAAACCGATCCCCAATTCCGGATAGGCTGCTGCCAGCACAGCTGAACCGCAACCGCCAAACACAAGCCAGAATGTGCCGATCAACTCAGCAGACAGTTTTCTAATCATGAACTTACTCCCCTCCCCGGAGAACAATGCGCAAGACTAGCATCTAGAACAAGGCGCAAGACTAGCATCTAGATTGCAGGGGGTAGATTGCAGGGGGCAAATTCCAGATTGGGGAAAGAGGATCAGCCTACCGGGCAGCGCCGCGGTCACGATCAAGCAACAGCTGAAACAGGATCGCACCCACATGCTGATCCACGATCCCGTCAATCAGCTCAGGACGCCACCGGCGCTGGAATGCTTCGACTGCCTTGTGTCCGTCTGTGATGTCATAGCCAAACCGCTCCAGCGCGAGATAGAACGCGCCATCGTTGTCGAACGGATCGCCCAGGTCGAGTTTCTCCGGCTTTGGCAGGCAGAGCCCGTATTCAGCCAATCGATCCCATGGAAACAGCTCGCCCGGATCGGTCTTGCGCGCTGGCGCAACATCGGAATGACCGACAACGTTTGCGCGGGGAATATCATTCTCTTTCACTATCCGCGCCAATAGCGGAACGAGGGCTTTGATTTGCGCTTCGGCAAACTCGCGATAGCCTAGCCCATGCCCCGGGTGATCCAGCTCGATCCCGATACTTGCCGAATTCACGTCCTTGTGACCGCGCCAGTAGGACATACCCGCATGCCATGCGCGCTTTTGTTCCGGCACCAGCCGGGTGACTTCGCCTTCTTCGCTGATCAGGTAATGCGCAGAAACCTGCGCTTCCGGATCGCACAATCGCTCCAACGCTGTCTCAACCGGTTTCATCTCGGTATAGTGCAGCACCACCATATTAATCGGCAGCGCGCGATCGTTAAAATTTGGCGAGAGCTGCTCGCGATGGACCAGCTCGTCACGCATTTTAGCCGATCATCCCTTCAGGCTGCGGCAGCACCGCGCCCATGACCAGGCTAGTATCGGTCTTCTTATACTGAAGCCCACCGCCCATTTCCTCAGCCAGCGTTGCGATCATATGCGCAGCGGCAGTTCGGCTGGAGAGTTCGCCTGGCGCAAGCTCGCCTTGAATCGCGCGACCGATGTTGTCATCGAATGCAAGCCGGTCCCCACTCGCCCGGACAACGATCTCTACATTGCCGCCTTGCAGCTCAGCACCAATATCGAGTGTCCCGCCACGGATGAGCGCATCAAGTGCAATATGCGCGAGATTGAGCATCACCTTTACCGCGGGCTTCGGAAGGCTGGACTCACTGATCGCCCAATTCTGCGTCACGCCTTTGGCGTCCGATACCAGCGCGTCGATTACGCTTTGCGCCTCTTCCACCGGAACAGCTCCGCCAAAACCACCAGCCGCGCCGAACGCGAGCCGGAAGAACTTGAGTTTGTTCGTGCTGATCTTTGCGCTTTGTTCGAGCAGCTCCATGCAGCGCGCGCGCATCTCCGGGTCTTTCTCGTCAGCGAGCAATTCCAGCCCGTTGGAGAGAGCTCCTACAGGTGACAGCATGTCGTGGCACAGCCGCGAGCACATCAATGCGGCAAGTTCAGTGGAAAAGGTCATCGAGGCCATTAAAGTCCTACAGAATGGAACACTTGGAACGCTGTCCTACTCAGAAAATCGCTACCATACCAGCCGTGTCGAATCCGAATGCGCGAAAAGGTTATTCGCCAAAGGCAGACCAGTCGAGCACAGGTCGCTTCTAGTCGTCCACCACTGCGTAGGAAACTTCCGTGAATCCGTCTGGATCATCCCGCCACAAGCCAATCTCCTGCCCCGCGATAATCACCCAGATGCTGCCGTCACCAGTGGACATGACCCGATCCGTCTTTGATGGTCGCGCATCACCCACCGGATGCGAATGGTAATAGCCGATGACTTGAGGCCCGCCTTTGCGGGCAGCGCGATGCGCATCGATCAGTGCTTGCGGATCAATTTCGAAATGGGTTGCAGGTGCCGGATGGACATTGCGGGTCGCAACACAATCGGAAATTCGATCGCCCTCGCGCAGCATAATTCCGCATGCCTCGAGCGGATGGGCTTTTCCCGCCTCCCGCAAGATCCGATCGATCACTCCACTTGCCACTTTGATGTCCATCGCGCATGCCTCTAGCATGACCGAAAGCGAAGTCATCATCGGATCAATCGGAACGTCAGACCGCCTCGACAAGGCGTTGGCTGACGCGAGCGATTTTTCGCGAGCGCGAATTCAGGCGCTAATCGCGGAAGGTCGTGTTGCCATTTCCGGTCAGATCATGACGAGCGCAAAAGCCAAGATTCCGGCTGGTGCGCGGTATGAAATCCGCGTCCCGCCTCCCATCGAAGCCGAAGCCCGGCCGCAGGATATCCCGATCAATTTTGTGTTCGAGGATGAGCATCTGATCATCGTGAACAAGCCTGCCGGCATGGTGGTTCATCCCGCAGCCGGAAATCCTGACGGGACTCTGGTCAATGCGCTGCTCCACCATTGCAAAGGCCAGCTTTCGGGCATTGGCGGCGTCGCGCGGCCGGGCATCGTCCACCGGATCGATAAGGACACGTCCGGCCTGTTGGTGGTCGCAAAGTCCGATAAGGCGCACGAAGGTCTTGCCCGGCAGTTCAAGGACCACTCGATCGAGCGGCGATATCTGGCGGTTTGCGGGGGGCATCTGCGCAATTCCGAAGGCACGATTTCCACGCGAATCGGCCGTTCTGATGCCAATCGCAAAAAAATGGCTGTGCTCGCCAAGAATTCCTCGCGCGGCAAAGATGCTGTGACCCATTATAAGCTTTTGAAGAAGCTCAAATCCGCTTCGTTAATCGAATGTCGGTTGGAAACGGGGCGAACCCACCAGGTTCGCGTTCACTTTGCGTCAATTGGTCATCCGCTAGTAGGTGATACGATATATGGACGCACTCCAGCCGAATTACGTAATATTCTGAAGGCTTTGGGTTTCGAAAGGCAGGCCTTGCATGCGGCATCGCTTGGCTTTGAGCACCCGATAAGCGGAGATTGGCTCGAATTCCGATCGGAACTGCCGGAGGATATGCAGGAACTAATCGACCAAACCACGCGTTGAAATCGATGAAATACACTGCAAATCTCTGCAAACGCGTGTATGTGTAACCATGTGACCCGCACCAACGGATGCCCATTAGGGGTCCAGATACCGTCGGGTTGACGCAAGAAAGGTTAGGGAAAGAGTGACCAATACCAAGTCTATGAGCGTCCCGGCGCTCGGCGGAGAGCAAAGCCTCAACCGCTACCTCTCGGAAATCAAGAAATACCCCGTTCTCACCGCTGAGCAGGAATATATGCTCGCCAAGCGTTATGAAGAGCATGAGGACCCCGAAGCTGCGGCGCAGCTCGTGACCTCGCATCTGCGCCTGGTTGCGAAGATTGCGATGGGTTATCGCGGCTATGGCTTGCCGGTCAGCGACCTTATTTCAGAAGGCAATGTTGGCCTGATGCAGGGCGTCAAGAAGTTCGAAGCCGATCGTGGCTTCCGCTTGGCGACCTATGCGATGTGGTGGATCAAGGCTTCTATCCAGGAATACATTCTCCGCAGCTGGAGCCTCGTGAAGATGGGCACCACCGCCGCGCAGAAAAAATTGTTCTTCAACCTGCGACGGATGAAGAAGAACCTCGACGCTTACGAAGATAGCGATCTTCATCCTGACGACGTGGCGAAGATAGCGACCGATCTGGGCGTGCCGGAGCAGGAAGTCGTCAATATGAACCGCCGGATGATGATGGGCGGCGACGGTTCGCTGAACGTCCAGATGCGCAATGGCGAGGAAGGTTCTGGCGAATGGCAGGACTGGCTGACCGATGATCGTCCGCTGCACGACGAAACGGTTGCCGAAGCTGAAGAAGCCCAGGTCCGCCACGAAATGCTGGCTGAAGCCATGGATGCGCTGAACGATCGCGAGAAGCACATTCTGACCGAGCGCCGCCTGACCGAAAACCCGCAAACGCTAGAAGAGTTGTCGCAGGTTTACGATGTCAGCCGCGAGCGTATTCGCCAGATCGAAGTGCGTGCATTTGAAAAGCTGCAGAAAGCGATGCAGCGGATTGCCGGTGAAAAGCTCTTGTATGCAGGGGCTTAACTAGCCCGGCAGACGGTCCAAGAGATCATCGAGAACCGAAACATCGAAACGCCGGGGTTTTCCTCCGGCGTTTTGCTTTTCATCTCGCACAGCACATCTCCCGGCTCTGGCCACTGGAATTGGACCTGCTCGGGAATGACACCGACCAGAGCTTCGAACCATGCGATCAGGTGGGGCTGTAGGGCCAGGTGCATGTCAAACCCTCAGCGGCTACGCGTCTTGTCACCTTCCTTTTGCGCGCGGGCAACGTCAGGTTCGATGTGCTGTATGAAATAGCGATCCGCGAAGCCGATCGCCTCTCGAGCCAAAGGCATCGTCTCGTTGAAGACGTCCATCGTTTTGAACCCGGCGCGGGCCATGCACCAGTCAAAGTGTGATTTGAACGGCTCTGTGTCGCAGATCGCGAAACCGTGCTTTACCTCTATCGCCTGAGCTGGCCTGAACCGCCGGATATTGTGCTGAAACCAGTATTCGGCGTGAACGGCAGGCGCATCAGCAGCGCCCAGAACCTGGCCTTCTGCCTCAAACTCGAGCACGCAATACTGCTCGCCAAAACGGCGCGAATATGTGGTCTTTCCCGCGGTGCTGATGCCTTCGATGACAATAATCATACTACACCAGTCAGTGTCGCCGGGTGACCCGTTTGATTACTCGCTTGGCGCAAGATCCAGCACAGCTGCGATCATCGCTCGGGTGCCCACAGTCACACTCTCGCGCGGGGCGATCTTGAATAGCGGTGAGTGGTGCGAAGGCACTGCAGGGCCGCCATTCGCCGCCGCGTCGAACGCCTCCTGAGGCGTACCACCAACGGCGAAGTAATATCCCGGAACGCCGGTGTCCTCAGCCACGAAGAAAGCAAAATCCTCTGCCCCCATCCCCTGCTGACGGAATGCAGGAGTCGCTTCTTCGCCAAAGGTTTCACGCATCACACCGTTGAGGCGGCGCGCCAGCTCGGGATCGTTGTAAGTCACCGGCGTGCCTTCGGTCACGGTGACCTGCACCGGCATGTCGTCCGGCAGGCCATGGGCCTTGCCGATGTTCACCGCCACCCGTTCGATCGTGGAAAGCAGCTGTTCGCGAACGCGCTCGTCATTGGAACGCACCGTCAATTGCAAGTCAGCGCGGTCTGAAATGATGTTGTGCTTGGTACCTGAGTGGAACGCGCCGACAGTGATGACGGCTGGCGACAATGGCATGACTTCGCGGCTGATGATCGATTGCAGCGCAGTGACGATTTGCGATCCGATATAGACCGGATCACGCCCAGCATGCGGGCTCGCGCCGTGCGCGCCAATACCCGGCACCATGATGTCGACCGAATCCGCGCTGGAGTACTGAATGCCTTCCGACGCGCTGACGGTGCCGGTCGGGATCACAGAAGCGACGTGGAACGCGACTGCGTAATCGGGCTTGCCAAAGCGTTCATACAGCCCGTCTTCCATCATCGCTTTCGCCCCGCCCACACGCTCTTCAGCGGGCTGGACCACGAACATAAGCGTGCCCGACCATTGGTCCTTCATCGACGCCAGCAAGCGCGCCGTGCCGACCATAGAGGTGATATGCACATCGTGCCCGCAGGCATGCATGACCGAGTATTCCTCGCCATCCTGCCCGACCTGCTTGGCCTTGGACGCATAATCGAGCCCCGACTTTTCTTCAACCGGCAGCCCGTCCATATCTGCGCGCAACAGGATCAGCGGACCGTCGCCGTTGCGCAGCATGCCGACCACGCCGGTTCCGCCAACATTCTCTGTTACTTCAAGCCCGGCATCACGCAGTTCTGCCGCCATACGCGCGGCGGTTTTGGTCTCCAGAAACGAAAGCTCGGGGTTCTGGTGGAAATGCACAAACAGATCGTCGAGATAGGCGTCATAATCGGCTTCGACTGCCGCTGCGATCTCGCCGCTATCCGCCATAGCCGGCATTGCCAGCATTGCTGTGCTGAGGGCCAGCGACATTGCTATATTGCGCATGAACTTCATCGATTCTCTCCCAATCCCCGTGTTGATGACTTCCAAGCATCTTCGCGCCCAAGTCGCAAGCGCGTTCCTGATTGCGCACGCGTCACCACGCGCCTATTTGCACCAACATGCGTCTCGCAATCCTTCCCCGCATCCGTGATGGCTTTGGCAATCTGCGCCGCTCGCCCGGACGCACCCTGCTGCGCTGGACGGCCATGGCGATCCTTGGCTTTGTGTTTCTCAGCTTCGTGCTGGTCATATTCTACAAATGGGTACCCGTACCGATCACCGCGACAATGATCCTGGACGAAGAAGTGTGGGAGCACGGGCTTAGCAAAGACTGGGAATCGCTCGACTCTATCGACCGTAATCTGGTCAGTGCCGTGATCGCGGCGGAAGATGGCAAGTTCTGCAGCCACAACGGGTTCGATGCAGAAGCCATCGCCAAGGCCGCCGCGCGCAATGCCCAAGGGGGGCGCATTCGAGGCGGCTCGACCATCACGCAACAGACCGCCAAAAACGTCTTCCTGTGGCAAGGCGGTGGCTATTTCCGCAAAGGTATCGAAGCCTGGTTCGCGTTCCTGATTGAGCAAATCTGGGGCAAGCAGCGGATCATGGAAGTTTATCTGAATGTCGCTGAAACCGGCATTGCAACCTATGGCGCAGAGGCTGGCGCGCAGCGTTACTTCGGGCATTCCGCGGCAAGGCTGCCCCAAAGCGAAGCTGCGCGCATGGCGGCGGCGCTGCCGCTCCCCAAGCAACGCCCGGTTGTCAATCCGACCGGTTTCACAAGGCGTTACGCAAACACGATATCCGCACGAATGGGAGTTGTAAGGCGTGACGGGCTTGATTCGTGCGTCTATGACTAGAAGCCATGGGCGAGGCGCATAGCCATTCACACTCGCATTCGCATGGCCACAGCCATGGGGCTGGCGGTCATTCTCATGCGCCGGCCGATTTCGGGCGCGCCTTTGCAATCGGCATCGTTCTAAACAGCGCCTTCGTTATAGTCGAAGCGACCTACGGCTTTCTGTCCGGATCGATGGCATTGGTCGCCGATGCAGGCCACAATCTGTCAGATGTGCTCGCATTGATGCTCGCCTGGGGCGCAAGCGTCGCGGCGAAGAAACCAGCCTCCCCGCGCTATACCTATGGCTTCAAGAGCTCGACGATCCTGGCTGCGCTGGCCAACGCGATGTTGCTGGCGATCGCCATTGGCGCGATCCTGTTCGAAACAATGCACCGCATTCTTGAGCCTGCTCCGGTCGAAGGCATGACCATGGTGGTGGTTGCCGGGATCGGGATCGCGATCAACACATTCACGGCGCTGATGTTCATGCGGGGACGCAAGAATGACCTCAACATTCGCGGAGCCTTCCTGCACATGGCGGCTGACGCGCTGGTATCATTGGGCGTGGTGATCGCAGGCGTTGCAATCCTCTATACCGGACAAATCTGGATCGATCCGGTCACCAGCCTGATTATTGTTGCAGTGATCGCGTGGGGCACATGGGGTCTGGCAAAAGACAGCATAAAGCTGGGCCTGCACGCAGTGCCCGAAAATGTGGACGAGACCAAGGTGCGTGCTTTCCTTGCGAAATGCGAAGGTGTGAGCGAGGTGCATGATCTGCACATCTGGCCAATGTCGACAACCGAGACCGCGTTGACCGTGCATCTGGTCGTGCCCAATGGCCATCCGGGCGACAGCTTTCTGCACTCAATCAGCCACAAGCTGGAACACGAGTTTGGTATCAATCACTCGACGATCCAGATCGAGCGCGAGCGGGATTGTGCGACCAGCGACTGCTAGACTAGCGCAGCATCGACTGCTGCCAGCGCATGCAATCCAGTCGTATCGAACAGCGGGATCTCACTGTCTTCCTGTCCAACCAGCAGCATAATCTCGGTGCAACCGAGGATGACCGCCTCTGCGCCGCGATCGACCAGACGCGCGATCACTGCGCGGTATATCTCGCGGGACTCTTCGCGTGCGGAACCATTGACCAGTTCTTCATAAATAATGCGGTGCACTTCGACCCGGTCGGCATGCCGGGGGATCAGGACTTCCAGCCCGTGCCTGTCCTCCAAGCGCCCCCGATAGAAGTCCCGCTCCATGGTGAAAGCGGTGCCCAGCAAGCCGACCTTCGTGAAACCCTGCAGCTTAATCGCTTCAGCTGTCGGGTCCGCGATATGCAGCAGTGGCAGGTCGCAGGCTGCTTCGACTTCGGGCGCAAGCTTATGCATGGTGTTGGTCGCGATAATGAGCAGGTCTGCACCGCCTGCCTGCAATGAACGCGCGCTTTCGCCGATCATTCTCCCCAGCGCTTCCCATTCGCGTGCGTGCTGCAACCTCTCGACCTCGCCGAAGTCGAGCGAGTGCATCAGGATTTTGGCGCTATGCGGCGCACCCAGCCGTTCGCGAACCGCGCGATTGATGATCGTGTAGTACTGGGCCGAGCTTTCCCAGCTCATCCCGCCGATGATGCCGATGGTTCTCATGCTGGTAACCAACGCCGCATTTTCGATTCGATCAAGCGGACCAGTTCAGTGTCCATGAACTGGTACTCGTCGGGAATGCCCAGCACGATGATGCGCATGTCCTTCAACGCCGCGCGGTGCCGGTTTTGCAGCTTGGTTCGATGGGCTCGCTCCATCACGAAGATGAAATCGGCCCATTCGACAAGCTCGTCCGAGAGCGGATATTCAGCGTCGCGTTTGGTCCCTGCCGAGATTGTGGCGATGCCCTGGACTTCAGCGAAGAGATGTTCAGCTGTCGGACTACGCAAGCGGTTATGGCTGCATACGAACAGATAGTTGCGATCAGCCAAACAGAGCGATGCGGTTGCTAAGCCGCTTCGTCGTTCTTGCCCTTCTTGGAAGAGCTGCTGACCACGCGGACCGGGTCCTTGCGGCCATGGACCACATCGGCATCGACCACGATCTCACTAACATCTTCCATGTCAGGCAGATCGAACATCGTGTCGAGCAGAATGCCTTCAACGATTGAGCGAAGTCCGCGTGCACCGGTTTTGCGCAAGATCGCTTTCTCGGCGATTTCCTTCATCGCTTCGGGCGTAAAGGTCAGCTCGACATCTTCGAGCTCGAACAGTTTCTTATACTGTTTGACCAGCGCATTTTTTGGCTCTTGCAGAATAGTGACAAGCGCATCGACATCCAGATCGTGCAGCGTTGCGATCACCGGCAGACGACCGACGAATTCGGGGATCAGGCCGAATTTCAGCAAATCTTCCGGTTCGCTCTTTTCGAGCAGTTCGCCCACTTTGCGCTTGTCCGGATCGGCGACATGGGCTCCGAAACCGATCGAGCGTTTCTGCAAGCGGTCAGCGATAATCTTGTCCAACCCAGCGAATGCGCCGCCACAGATGAACAGGATATTGGTCGTGTCGACTTGCAGGAATTCCTGCTGCGGATGCTTGCGGCCACCCTGCGGTGGAACGCTGGCCGTGGTGCCTTCCATCAGCTTCAAGAGAGCTTGCTGCACACCCTCACCCGACACGTCGCGCGTGATCGAAGGATTTTCCGCCTTGCGCGTAATCTTGTCGATTTCGTCAATGTAGACGATGCCGTGCTGTGCCTTCTCGACATTGTAGTCCGAGCTTTGCAGCAGTTTGAGAATAATGTTCTCGACGTCTTCGCCAACATAACCCGCTTCGGTCAGAGTGGTCGCGTCAGCCATTGTGAACGGCACATCGAATGTGCGCGCAAGTGTTTGCGCGAGCAAAGTTTTACCCGATCCAGTCGGGCCCACCAGCAGGATGTTCGACTTGGCCAGCTCTACATCGCCAGCCTTGTTCGAATGCTTCAAACGCTTGTAATGGTTGTGCACCGCAACAGCGAGAACGCGTTTCGCGCGATCCTGCCCGATGACATAATCATTCAGCGTCGCAAATATCTCTGACGGCGCAGGCACTTCGCCTTCTTTGCGTCCGGTCAGACCAGCCTTGGTCTCTTCGCGGATAATATCATTGCACAGCTCAACGCATTCATCACAGATGAACACGGTCGGCCCCGCAATCAGTTTACGCACTTCGTGCTGCGACTTCCCACAGAAGCTGCAGTAGAGAGTGCTTTTGCTGTCAGTTCCGCTCAATTCGGTCATTCCTAAGGCTTCCTAGCCCCTGAAAATCAGGGGTTCGCTGACTTTATAGCCGCGTAATGATGAATCAACCTATAGCGCAGCGATTTTGGATGCTGCCCTAGTGAATCTGTGCAGATTCGCGGTTGATGTGGTCTTAATGTCCCGCAAAGGGACGAAATCCGGCAGAATTCCTTACTCTGGCGCGCCGCCAGAGCCTTCTTCGTCGCCAGTTTCTTCGCTTTCCGGACGGGTTTCGAACACTTTATCGACCAAGCCGAATGCCTTCGCTTCCTCTGCTTCGAGGAAGGTGTCGCGATCCATCGCCTTTTCAATCTCTTCCAGGCTCTGCCCGGTGTATTTGACATAGAGGTCGTTCATACGCGCCTTGATCCGCAGGATTTCGCGCGCCTGGATCTCGATATCCGAGGCCATACCACGCGCCCCGCCAGATGGCTGGTGGATCATGATGCGCGCATTGGGCAGCGCGACTCGCATGCCGGGTTCACCTGCGGCGAGAAGGAAGCTGCCCATCGACGCTGCCTGCCCCATGCACACGGTCGAAACGCGCGGCTTGATGTATTGCATCGTGTCGTGGATCGCCATGCCGGCCGTCACCACGCCGCCGGGCGAATTGATGTACATGCTGATCGGCTTGGACGGATTTTCGCTTTCGAGGAACAGAAGCTGCGCTGTGATCAGCGAAGCCATGCCATCTTCGACCTGACCGGTTACGAACACAATCCGCTCGCGCAGCAGACGGCTGAAAATGTCGAAGCTGCGCTCGCCACGGCTGGTCTGCTCGACAACGACCGGTACCAGCGCGCCCGTTAGTGGATCGTGCGTAAACTGGCCTTGGGTAGAATGGGCGTCTGAGCCGAACAGGTCGATCATAGTGTGTCCTTGTGAATCTGAATGATTCCCTATGTCGGACGCAACGCCGCGATGTTCAAGGGGATTAACCTTTGCATCTCGACAAAAAACTGGAACCGATGCGGCGACCAATGATTTCAACCGCAG
This sequence comes from uncultured Altererythrobacter sp., assembly GCF_913057185.1. NCBI lineage: Bacteria > Pseudomonadati > Pseudomonadota > Alphaproteobacteria > Sphingomonadales > Erythrobacteraceae > Altererythrobacter > uncultured Altererythrobacter sp. Next base: position 76,285 of record NZ_CAJXNK010000002.1, on the reverse strand, counting down.
CGGGCAGCGCATGCACGCCATCGCCGTTCGTCGGATGGCGAGAACTACCGGTCGACGGTGGGTTCAATAAATCTTGTCCTTCGGCAACAGCGCGGCTTGAAGGGAACTGGAATCATCACGTATCGCCTAGATCTTCGCCGGGCCCTGCTTGCTGCCAGTGCGATGCCATTGGCATGGTCGAACGCCGCACTTGCAAGCGAAGCAAACGCTGTCACAGCGTCTTCGCGCGAGCCGGGTGCTCCGGCTGCGACCATGGATGGCCGCGTCTTCGAGCCGGACTATTTCGAACGATTCGCCCCTCGCAACGCACTCGATATGCTGCGACAGGTGCCGGGATTCTTGTTGCAAGGCGGCGGCGGTGGAAACAGCGGACGCGGCTTTGGCCAAGCGAATGAGAATGTCCTTGTCAACGGACAGCGTCTAACCAGCAAATCTGAAGGTGCGCAGGATCAACTCCGCCGCATACCCGCTGGAAAAGTGATCCGTATCGAAATTGTCGATGGGACAGCACTGGATATTCCGGGTCTTACCGGACAAGTCGCCAATGTGATCGTCGAGTCAGGCGGAATTTCCGGCCAGTTTACTTGGGAGGGCGCGGTGCGCACAACCGAAGTCGATCCGGAATGGTATGGCGGAGAAATCTCCATTTCGGGCAGCACAGGCGCGCTCGATTACACATTTGCCTTCGAGAATAACAACAGCCGGTTTGGCGGCACGGGGCCTTCCTTCTTCGCTTATGGATTTGGGGACCTGAGCGAGCGACGCGACGTCGTGCGGGTCGGAGCATCTGACTTGCCGCGTGTTTCAACCGCGCTTGGCTATGATTTTGGCAATGGGACAATCGCAAACGTCAATGCCTATTTCGGTCATACCTTCTTCGAGCGTGTCGAAGACGAAGATCGGCAATTAGCCGATGGTTCGCAGATTGCGCGCATCAACTCGCGTCGCGGTTCCACGCCGGAGTATGAAATCAGCGGCGATATCAGTTTCGACTTGGGCGCCGGTCGGCTCAAGCTGATCGGACTCGAAGCCTACGACACCGAAGAGATCAAAAGTGTTGTGATCGATACATCGCTAGCGACCGGGGGCACATCTGGCAGTCGTTTTGTGCAGACTGGCGGTGAAGGAGAGCGGATCGCCCGGTTTGAGTACAACTGGCCGATGCTGGGCGGGGACTGGCAGCTTGCCGGCGAAGCGGCCTTCAACCGTCTCGACCGGGTTTCGCGACTGTTCGAAATCGATGACGAGGGCGACTTCAACGAGATCGCCTTTCCAAACGGAACGGGCGGCGTCACGGAAGAGCGCTACGAAAGCATACTCAGCTATAGCAAGCAATTGACCGGCAAGCTTGCACTGCAGATATCGGCTGGCGGCGAATACTCCAGGATCGAGCAAACCGGTAGCGCGGCAAATTCTCGCACGTTTCAGCGGCCCAAAGGTGCATTTTCGCTCGGGTGGCAGCCCGAGACCGGATTGGATATCTCGCTTGGAATCGAGCGACGCGTCGGGCAACTGGATTTTGGTGATTTCCTCGCTGAGATCGAACTCGATGAAGACAATGAAAACACAGGCAACAATCAGCTTGTCCCGTCCCAGACATGGGAGGTCGTTGCAGAGATCAGCAAGACCTTGGGGCCGTGGGGCACGACCACGTTGTTCTTCGAAAAGCGCTGGATTGATGATTTCACCGACATCATCCCGCTAGCCGGCGGCGGAGAATCCCGCGGCAATATAGCCAGCGCCCGTCGCACGGAGATTGAATGGACAACGACACTGCAGCTCGACCCTATCGGGTGGCGCGGCGCACAGCTTGATATCCGGCTGGAGTATGAAGAAGGCGAAGTCCGCGACCCTCTGACAGGCCGACTGCGTGACTTTTCCGGCGGACGTGACCGCGAGGTGGAGATTGATTTTCGCCACGACGTTCCCGGTAGCAACTGGGCCTATGGCGGCGGGTTCGAATATAATCGCGATCGGCCAAGTTTCCGCCTTTCCCAAGTGCGCCTTCAGCGCGATCTGCCTAATCGCCTCAGCGCCTTTGTAGAGCACAAGGATGTCTTTGGTTTGACCGTCAATCTGGAGGTCGCGAATCTGCTTGGCGCTCGAGACGAGGAATTTCGAACCGTCTTTGATGGCCCGCGCACCAATGGCATTGTGCAATTCACCGAAGACCGAAGTTTTCGCGAAGGCCCGATCTTGCGCTTCAACGTCAGCGGGAATTTTTAGACGCTCGCTCTTGCATCGCCCCGCGCACGTGGCAGTGTGCCGTACATGAGACATACAACCGCCGCCGCGCTGGCGCTCGTACTCCTTGCTTCTCCCGTCCTGGCCGACGAGCCATACGATGCAGCTGCCGAAGCGCAGCAGCAACTGGCGCGCATAGCGGCGCTGGATGATGCTGGGCCGCAACTGAATGCTGTCATCGTTTATGAGCCAGAGGGGCCCAATTATGCCAACGAGGCGAGCGAAGCTGGCATGCCACTCGACGGGCGCACAGTGCTGGTGAAGGACAATATCGAAACATTCGAATGGCCGACCACCGCAGGATCGCTGGCATTAAGAAACAATGCGACTGGCCGCGATGCTCCGCTGATTGCCAATATCCGCGCAAATGGCGGCGTGATCATGGGCAAGACCAACTTGAGCGAATGGGCAAACATTCGCGACAACCGTTCCACCAGCGGATGGAGCGCGATTGGCGGGTTGACGCGCAATCCGCACGCAACCGACCGCAACGCCTGCGGCTCGTCGTCGGGCAGCGGCGCAGCGATTGCCGCGGGCTTTGCCTGGGCCGCGATCGGAACCGAGACCAATGGCTCGATCACTTGTCCCGCCAGCGTTAACGGCATTGTCGGTTTCAAGGCGACCGTGGGAATGGTCAGCCGCACGCATGTTGTGCCGATCAGCGCGACGCAGGATACTGCCGGACCGATGACGCGGACAGTGCATGACGCGGCGCTCTTGCTAAGCGCAATGGCGGGTAGCGACCCGCTTGATCCCGCGACAGCAGAAGCAGACACGCACAAAACAGACTTCACCACCGGCTTGGACGATTTCTCGCTCGCCGGCGTACGCATCGGCGTGATGCGCAATCAGGTGGGCAATGTGGCGGGAGTGACGGCGCTATTCGAGCAGGCACTCTCTGACCTCGAATCGCAAGGCGCAGTGCTGATCGATATCGAGTACGACTGGCCCGACGATTTCTGGGGCCGCTCTTTAACGGTGCTGTTATTCGAGTTGCAACGCGACATGGCGGCCTATCTCGGCACGCTCGAAGACGGGAGTATGCCCGATACGTTGGCAGACATCGTCACCTTCAATCGCGAAAATTCAGAAAAGGAGCTGCGCTGGTTCGGGCAGGATCTGTTCGAACAAGCGCTCGAAACAACCGATGAAGCGGCTTATCGCGAGGCGCTTGAGACCAATCTCAAAGCGACGCGCGAGGACGGCATCGACCGCTTGCTGGCAGAGCATGGCGTCCAATTCCTGGTCGCCCCGACCACCGGGCCCGCGTGGTCGACAGATCTTGTGAACGGCGACAATTTCGGCGGCGGCGTGGGCGCAGGATCATTGCCCGCCATTGCAGGCTATCCCCATATCACTGTGCCAATGGGTGCGGTCGAGCGCTTGCCCGTGGGCTTCAGCATCTTTGCCGGCAAGTGGCAGGATCACGAAGTGCTGAAAGCAGGCGCTGCATATGAAAAGGCGCGGACAGCCGAGCTGCCCACGCCTTCATTCGATCCGTGGAAACCAGCAGAGTAATCCGCCGCCGGCATTCCGGTTGATTACTTCTTCGCTGCCTTCTTGGCCGGTGCCTTCTTTGCTGGCGCTTTCTTGTCAGCAGCCTTCTTGGCAGGAGCCTTCTTCGCAGCTGGCTTGTCGTCCGCCTTTTTCGCCGGAGCTTTCTTGGCAGGCGCCTTCTTGGCGGCTGGCTTCTTGTCGTCAGCTTTCTTAGCCGGAGCCTTCTTGGCGGCTGGCTTCTTCTTGGCTGGCTTGGCTTCAGCAGTTTCTTCCGCTTCGATCGCCGCTTCCAGCTCTTCTTGCGTTACTTCGCGTTCGGTCACCTCTGCCTTGTCGAACAGGAAGTCGACGACTTTATCTTCATAAAGCGGAGCGCGCAGTTGAGCGGCAGCCATTGGCTCGCTCTGAACATACTGCATGAACTTTTCGCGATCTTCCGGGCGATACTGCTGTGCAGCCTGCTGCATCAGCATGCTCATTTCCTGCGCGGAAACCTCAACTTTGTTCGCCTGGCCGATTTCCGAAAGGAGCAGACCCAAACGCACCCGGCGCTCGGCGATCTTGCGATAGTCGTCCTTCTCGGCTTCGATTTCCTTCAACGCCGCAGCGGGATCTTCTTCCTGCTGAGCTTCCTGCAAAAGCTGCGCCCAGATCTGTTCGAACTCGGCGTTGACCATGCCTTCCGGCACTTCGAAATCATGACCAGCAGCCAGCGTATCGAGAAGCTGGCGCTTCATCTGCGTGCGGGTAAGGCCGGCGGTCTGCTGCTCCAGCTGGCCGCGCATCAATTCCTTGAGCTTGTCGAGGCTGTCGAGGCCGAGATTCTTAGCGAACTCGTCATCAACCTTGGTCTCTGTTTCGACCTTCACCTGTTTTACAGTGATGTCGAACTCGGCATCCTTGCCTGCCAGATTTTCGGCCTGATACTCTTTCGGGAAGGTGACTGTGATGGTTTTCTGGTCACCGGTCTTCACGCCAACCAGCTGCTCTTCAAAGCCGGGTATGAACTGGCCAGAGCCAATCACCAGAGCCGCACCTTCCGCCTTGCCGCCTTCAAATTCGACACCGTCGAGCTTGCCAACAAAATCGATGATCAGCTGATTACCTTCTGCCGCCTTCTTGCTCTTCGCAGCATCCTTGTAGCTCTTGTTCTGGCCTGCGATGCTGGCAACGGCTTCATTAACCGCTTCATCGGCAACCGGAACAACCAGACGCTCAAGCTTCAGGCCATCGGTTGATGGCACTTCAACAGTCGGCAGCACTTCCAGCTCGATTGCGATTTCAGCGTCCTTGCCTTCTTCGTAACCTTCGCCCAGCTCGATCTTGGGCTGCATCGCCGGACGCAGCTCTTTGTCTTTCATCAACTGATCGACCGATTCGCGAATAACATCGTTCACGGTTTGCGCATGCAGCTGTTCGCCATGCATCTTCTTGATGAGATTCGCAGGAACCTTGCCAGGGCGGAAGCCGGGCATCTTTACCTGCGGGGCGATCTTCTTGACCTCAGCCTCGATTTTAGCTGCGATATCCTTAGCTGGAATGGTCAGCTGATAGGCGCGCTTGAGGCCTTTATTGGTGGTTTCCTTGATCTGCATGGGATTAAAACTGAAGCCTTTTCAACAATTTCGCTGTGTCTATGCGACGTAATTGGCAACGTTCAGGCGAATTGGTGCGGGCGAAGGGACTCGAACCCCCACATCTTACGATACTGGTACCTAAAACCAGCGCGTCTACCAATTCCGCCACGCCCGCTAGCCCGAACGAAGCCGTGCGCGCAGTAACCTGCGACGCATGTAGGGGTGCGCCATTAGTCGGGCGGGCGCAAAAGGGCAAGCGGAACTGGCTTGTTAGTAGGGCAAGTCGGCTTTAAAGGCGCGCAGCATGACTGAAGAGACACAGAACAATACCCCGCCTGACCGCATGTCGGTCAATCCCCACAGCGAGTATTTCGACGGCGAGCAATTGCAGCGCGGCGTCGGCATCAGGTTCAAGGATCGCGTACGCACCGACATTGAGGAATATTGCATTTCCGAAGGTTGGGTCCGCGTGCAGGCAGGCAAGACGGTCGACCGCAAAGGTAACCCGTTGACGATCAAGCTGACCGGTCCGGTCGAAGCCTGGTTCGAGGATCTGGGCGACAATCCGCCGGTGGCCCGAAAAGACGAAACACAAGATTAAGCACGCGCTCTTGCTTGTCATTGCGGCCGGCAAGGGCCAATTGGCAGTAGCGCAATGAAACCCGAAGTCATCATCATCGGCCGACCCAATGTCGGAAAGTCCACGCTGTTCAACCGGCTAGTGGGAAAGAAACTCGCGCTGGTCGATGACCAGCCGGGCGTCACGCGTGACCGGCGCATGGGTGATGCAGAAGTCGCGGGAATGACTTTTACTGTGGTCGATACCGCTGGGTGGGAAGACGAAGACCCGGACACCCTGCCCGGCCGGATGCGGATGCAGACAGAGGTCAGCATCGAAGGCGCAGACGCAGCGATGTTCGTGATTGATGCGCGTGCAGGCCTGACCCCGCTCGACGAAGAGATCGCACGCTGGCTGCGCGAACAGGAAGTGCCTGTGGTGCTGGTGGCCAACAAGGCTGAGGGCAAAGCTGGCGAGGCCGGCGTCTATGAAAGCTATTCTCTGGGACTGGGCGAACCGGTTCCCCTGTCTGCTGAACATGGCGAAGGTATTGCAGACCTGTTCGGCGCGCTGTGGCCCATTATCGGAACCAAATCCGAGGCGGCTGAGGCAGCTGCCAAATTCGCCGCGAGCGAGGGTGAGGAGACACCGCTCGGCCCGCTCAAGCTGGCGATTGTGGGGCGGCCGAATGCAGGTAAATCCACTTTGATCAACCGGTTGTTGGGCGAGGATCGCCTGCTGACTGGTCCGGAAGCAGGGATCACCCGCGATTCCATTGCGATCGACTGGAAATGGACCGACCCCAAGGCAGGGCCGGACGATCCGGGCGAGCGCGAAATCCGGCTGATCGACACCGCCGGCATGCGCAAGAAGCGCAATGTAACCGAAAAGCTGGAAAAGCTATCGGTGGCCGACGCGCGCCGCGCGGTCGATTTTGCCGAAGTGGTCGTGTTGCTGCTCGATGCGACTCAAGGCCTGGAGCACCAGGATCTGAAGATCGCGGACATGGTGCTGCAAGAAGGCCGCGCTTTGATGATCGCGATCAACAAGTGGGATATCGCGGAGAACCCTTCGTCCCTGTTCAACGGTATTCGCGGAGCGCTGGACGATGGCTTGGCGCAGGTACGCGGCTTGCCGCTGTTTGCAGTCAGCGCGAAAACCGGCAAGGGCTTGGACGACATGCTACGCGCGGCGTTCGAGATCCGCGAAAGCTGGTCCAAACGTGTACCCACCGCTGCGCTTAATCGCTGGTTCGACGATGCGATGGAGGCAAATCCGCCGCCAGCACCAGGCGGCCGCCGGATCAAGCTGCGTTACATTACGCAGGCCGGTACGCGACCTCCGCGCTTCGTGGTGTTCGGTACGCGGCTGGAATCGCTCCCCACCAGCTACGAACGCTATCTGGTGAACTCCATCCGCAAACATTTGGGCTTTGATGCGGTTCCTGTTCGGGTCGTGTTGAAGAGCCCCAAGAACCCGTATAACGCCAATCGCGGTGGCGGCGGCAATTACAGTGGCAGCTCGGGGAAAACATGATTGTATTTGACCTGCTAGCCTCGGGCAGCGGCAATATCGCAAGCGATTTGCTCGAGCGCACATCAAGCACGCTACGGGTGCAGGAAATTGTGCGGCTAAGCCTTGCGCCGGCATTCTTGCTCGCCGGTATTGGCGCGATCATGAATGTGATGATGACACGGCTGATCTGGGTTGCAGAGCGGATCGAACGGCTCGAAGCGCGCATGCGCGGAAAAGAGAACCCGACCGCCGAACACGAATTGAAATGGCTGCGGCATCGCCGCCAACTGGCGCAGCGCGCAGTGATGTTCAGCACCTCTGCCGCGCTGACGATTTCGGTTGTGATTGCGCTGTTATTTATCAGCGCTTTCATCAAGCCTCAGATCGGGACATTGGCCGCGCTGGCCTGGATCCTGACGATGGCCCTGCTGTTCACAGGCCTAGTCAACTTCGCGCGCGAGACGATGGTAGCAGCGAAAGGCCACCGTGTGGCCCGCAGTCAACCAGGGCAGGAACAAGACGAGCCCCATACGTAAAAAGGGCGGAGCATTGCTGCCCCGCCCGGATTGATCGGTATTACCGTTCAGTCGTTCATTACAAGCTCACGCAGGATGTAAGTGCCTCTAATCTTGCGGATATTGTTGTACAGCTCCCTTACGGTTTCGTTGCTGCTTTCCATGTTGGTGTCACCCCAGGCTTCCATGAACTTCTCATACTCGGCCTTGTCGGGATCAAGCGACGCCATGTTGGGATAGTTGATCCGCAGCACGAGGTTCACCTCGTTCGCGCCATAAGGAACGGTGTAGATACCGTAATCTGTTATTTGGCCGAGCTGCTTGGCCACTTCGTTCGCTTTCACCCAGGTCTGCTGCAAGCCTTCTAGGTAATAGGGTAGCTGCCCCTCATCCACCTTCACATAGGTCAGCTCAATTACAGTTTCCTGAGGGGTATAATCCTCCCAAGCTTGAAGCTGAGCCGCAGCAGGTGTCGCAAACGCCACGGCGGACGCGGCAAGCAGTCCAAGACCAACTGATTTAAATTTTCGCATGTGTGTACTCCAATCATTAACAGGTTGAGCGACCCAGAAAACTGAAGGGGCGCTACCCAAGCTATCACCCCTCTCCACACTTGAAGGTGACAGGATAACCAATCAAGTCAACGGAAAAGGGCTGATGGATTCCAATCTGGTTTGCCGAAAGAAGCCTTCAGTTGGCATGCATGAAAGCCTGGGAGAACCGCCGGAGGACCAACTCTCCTTAAGCCTCGCCAGCCGCCTGACTTTGGAGCTGCACATAATTTTCTAGACCCATCCGCTCGATCATGTCGAACTGGGTTTCAAGGAAATCTACGTGCTCTTCTTCAGCGTCGAGGATCTTCGCAAATAGATCGCGGCTCACATAGTCGCGCGCCTTCTCGCAATATTCGACCGCATCGCGCAGCAGGGGGATCGCGTCTTCTTCAAGCGCCATATCCGCTTTCAGAATTTCTTCGACGGTTTCACCCACGCGCAGCTTGTGAACCGCTTGAAAATTGGGCAGCCCGTTCAGGAACAACACGCGTGCCGCCAGTTCATCGGCGTGCTCCATCTCTTCGATCGATTCCTTGCGTTCGTAAGCGGCAAGTTTCGTCACGCCCCAATCGTCAAGCACGCGATAATGCAACCAATATTGATTGATCGCGGTCAGCTCGTTCGTGAGCGCCTTGTTGAGATATTCGATGACTGTTGCGTCGCCCTTCATGGCGATACTCCTGTTTGAGACCGATTGCGCGCTTATATGCCCCAACCGCGCCTCGCGGACAAGGCGATACCATGAAAAATTGTCGGATTTCCGCTACTTGAGAGCGATAATCACTAGCACGCAGTCAGCTTATGCTGCGACTGATTTGCAACTGAGCTCGCGCTCTTCAAAGAGGATCGCATCCGCATCGCTCAGGCAGGTTCCGCAATTGGGCCTTTTACCCAATGCCGCATAGGCCGCTTCGGCATCGCCGGACGTTTTGCGCGCCATCTGACGCAAGTCGGCCTCTTTAATCGCATTGCAGATGCAAACGTACATCGGACAGCAATCTCCTGCGAGTGATTCGCAAGAACGAGGATATGCGAATTATTCTCAATAGCAAGGAGAAAGGTGCTTGCCTGTGGACTAGGGTCACCTCTTCAACGGAAACATCTTCCTATAGTTCAGACATCTCCACAGCCACTCAAGCGGACCGTAGCGATAACGCTCAAGCCACGGCTTGGACCACGCCAGGATGACAATCCATGCGGACAGAACGACCAGATAGAGCTGCGGTCGATTGAGCTCACCAAAAAGACCCAGCGCCCAGCCATGGAATACAAGCAGCATCAGAATCGATGTGCCGAGGTAGTTTGTGAACGCTGCGCGCCCGGCCGCAGCAAAGCGTTGCGCGAGCCATCCCTTCCAGCCTGGCCCGTAGACGGCCAGCAAGGCCATGATCCCGATCACCATCATCAGGCGCGGTAGTGGACTGACCCCCACGAATGCCACGAGCGTGCCATAATAGGTAAATCCGATCGATTGGACCCATAGGCCGATCAAAAGGTGCAGTAGACCGCCTCCTAAAAAGCCGATCCAGCCCCAGAACCGCATCCGGCCTGGATCAATGCCTCCATTGAAGAACCCAAGCCGATAAAGCCCCATCCCGATCAGCATCAGCGGCAGCGATTCCAGTCCAAAGAACAGCACGTTGGTCAGCGGCTCGAACCAGTGCTCTGAAAAGCGGTGCTCGACAAACCCGATGTAATCGCCTGATTGCTTCAACCCGGATTCGATCACATCATCCGCAAGCGTCTCTTGCTTACCTTCTTCAAGCCCGACGCGGGTTTCAGCCATCGCCACATTCTGGCCGAATGACGTGTCGGCAATAAAGTGCAGCGGCAACATCATGAGCGCATAAAATATTGCGCCGGCAAAATAGCCGAGCAACCCCACCTTGAGCTGGTCCTTGGGGCTCCAGCCCAAACACAATAGCGCGATGAACCCAATCACAGCGTAGTAGAACAGAATGTCACCGCGCCAGATGAAGAAGAAATGCACCATTCCGAACAACATTAGGAAGAATAGCCGCCGCGCTTGCAGCCAGCGCGTTTGCCCCCTTGCCCAGGCCCGCTCCATAAACAGATACAGCCCCACGCCGAACAGGACTGTAAATATCCCGCGCATCTTTCCGTCGATCAGCACAAATTGTGCGATCCACATCCAGCCGCCATCGTCTCCAGCGGGAACAAGGAATGTTTCAGGGAACATGTAAGCGCTAAACGGCTGCCCGAAGGCAACAATGTTCGCAGCCAGAATGCCAAGCACGGCAATCCCGCGCATCAGATCAAGGCTGCCGATACGCTCTGCAAGCCGGGCGTGCGCAGCCGCCTCCAAATCCGGAGTTACCGCTTGATCGGCCACAAGGATCTCCCTTTGCCCCTTTTTCGGAAGCCAACTTAACAGGCTTTCGGCACAAGCAAAGAGCCAACCAATCGGTCCAAGTTAACCTAAAAATAACGGTATCCTGCGATCCCCGTATCCAGAAGTCGCATTTGCGGCACCAACCTAAGGGCTAACCAGTGGGATTAAGGCGTTGCGAGTACTAACATTAGCATCGCAGAAAGGCGGATCGGGTAAAACTACCCTGTCAGGGCACCTTGCCGTACAGGCACAGCGCGCAGGCGCTGGGCCAGTCGTACTTATCGATATCGATCCACAGGGCTCGCTGGCTGATTGGTGGAACGAGCGCGAAGCGGAATATCCTGCTTTTGCTCAAACAACAGTAGCGCGTCTTGCCAACGATCTTCAGGTTCTGCGCCAGCAGGGCTTCAAGCTTGCAGTGATCGACACGCCGCCAGCGATTACCATGGCGATCCAGTCAGTGATTAGCGTTGCTGAACTGATTGTTGTGCCAACTCGCCCAAGCACGCACGATCTGCACGCTGTTGGTGCGACGATTGATCTGTGTGAACGTGCCGGCAAACCGCTGGTATTCGTAGTCAACGCAGCAACCCCGAAAGCAAAAATCACTTCGGAAGCTGCGGTTGCCTTGTCACAGCATGGCACAGTCGCTCCGATCACTCTGCACCACCGCACAGACTTTGCTGCATCAATGATTGATGGCCGCACAGTCATGGAAGTCGATCCGGAGGGCCGCAGCGCTGCAGAAATGACCGCGCTTTGGAAATATATCTCGGATCGTCTTGAGAAGAACTTCCGTCGCACCGTATTCGCAGCGCCCGGCACACAGCCGCAAGTTGCAAGCGCACATCGTCCGGCTGGCGGTTTCAGCCGCCGCGTAGCACAGTAAGCGGAGGCGCTGGCCATGTCTGAAGCCACATTAGCCTCTCTCAATCAGTCGCTGCTTGCACGCAAAGGTGGCGCAAAACCCGCCATGCGTCGGCAATCAGGACTGCCGATCGCAACTGCCACCGCAGAAGCGCTCGAAGATCTGGGCTGGAACGATATGGGCGGCGATGAGCTGTCCAATGTCGTGCCGATTTCACCGGCCTCGGACGATGCAGATGACGCACCGGTTCTGACGCTAGCCAAGAAGATCGCCGCGCCCGCCAATACAACAGCCGTTCGCAAGAGCGCTCTCAAGCAAGGCAAACGCGCTGCATTCACGCTGTGCCTGGATGCTGAGCGTCACCTCAAACTGCGCCTGGCTTCGACCATCAAGGGTCAAAGCGCACAGCAGATTGTGACTGATGCTCTCGATTCGCTTCTGAACGAGATCAAGGAACTGGACGCTCTTGACGCGCAAATGCCGCAGCATTGAGTGATTTGAGCAAGAGCAAGGGAAAGCCCTCATGAGCAAGACCGCACACAACACGCCAAAGATTGCATTCGCACTCAGCACCGCGCTGGTCAGCGTCGCACTTGCCGGTTGCACGACTTCTGCCGCGCCGCCCGCTTCTGTTTCGCTTGCAAAGGCGCAGGCTGCGATTGAAAAGGGCAAGGCTGCCAAAGCGGTTGAGTATGCGGAAGCCGCTGTCTTGGCCGATCCACGCAATGCGTCAAACCGTGCCCTGCTTGGTGCGGCCTATCTTGAAGCCGGCCGGTTTCAGGCTGCGGCGACAAGTTTTGGTGACGCGCTTGCTCTTGGCGACACCGACAACCGCACGGTTCTGAGCTATGCGCTGGCGCAGACTGCACTAGGCAACAATGCCGAAGCGATCCGCATACTGGACCAGTATGAAGGCCAGCTCGATCACGCTGACCGCGGTCTGGCACTTGCTCTGGCAGGCGAACCACGTGATGGCGTTCGCGTTCTCAGTAATGCACTGCGCGGTGGTCAGAACACAGCCAAGGTTCGCCAGAATCTGGCCTACGCCTATGCGCTGTCGGGCGACTGGCGCGCGGCTCGTGTGATGGCTGCCGAAGATGTGCCGGCCAATTTGGTTTCCGAACGCATCGCCGAATGGGCAGAACAGACCCGCTCGGAAGCTTTCCAAACGCGCGTCGCAAAACTGCTTGATGTCACGCCAACATATGATGCTGGTCAACCCATTCAGCTCGCTTTGGGCAACTTCCCGAGCCAGGATGTGATGGTTGCACAAGCTGCACAAGATGCAGTCGAACCTCAGGTGGCGGTTGCAGACACACAAAGCACCGAACTGGCCGCAGTTGACGCGGACGTTGTTTCGACTCTGATCGCAGCACCCGCTCGACCGGAGAAGGTTGCAGCTGCTGAGCAAGTTCAGGTGGCCTATGCGCCAACACCTCAGGTCGCTACCGCACGCGTGGTTTCGAACCCGGTGGTTCAGGAATTGCCCGCCAACTATCAAGCGGCAGGTCGCAAACCTGCCTCGCGTTGGGCGGCCAACACCTCACAACGCCCTATGGCAGCGACAAGCAACGCCACCGATGGCACGCATCTTGACCAGCTTGGCAGCTTCTAACCAGTGACGCAGCCGAGCGTGCATGGTCGATCTATCAAAGCCGCCATTCACAGCTTGACGGCCGCGATCTCGTGATCACCCAGGCTGAAGTCGATGGCAAAACCTACTACCGTGTAGCCGCCGCTGGATTCAGCGCGCGTGGTGCGGCTTCGATGTGTGCAACTTTAAAGGCCGGTGGTGCCGGCTGCATCGCACATGCCGAAAGCAGCCCGTTGCCAGGCGCAATTGATCGCGGTGTTCGCTTGTCTTCACGCTAACCAAGAGCTTCTCTCTCCAGCGAGAATAACCCCCGGGTGCGAAGGCGCTCGGGGGTTTTGCTTTGTTGGCTAGAACAGCCGCTTCCCGCCTTTCCAAAGCGCGGTTGCGCGGCCTTGCATCGGCTGTTTGTCAAACGGCGTATTGCCGGCGCTAGCAGACATTTTTGCGCTATCGACAATCCAGGGCTTCTCAGGATCGATTAACGCGATGTCCGCCTGATTTCCGGGGGTAATTTCGCCCGCATCAACGCCCAGGATCTTCGCCGGATTGCCGGCCAGAAGCGCAAAAGCGCGACCAAGATCAATCACTTCATCGCGCACCAATGTCATGGTCAGCGGCAAAAGGGTCTCCGCCCCCGCCATGCCGGGTTCGGCATCGGAAAACGGCAGGCGCTTGTCCTCGGGCCCGCGCGGATCATGCCCTGAAGCGATCACGTCAATCGTCCCGTCTGCAATCGCCGCTATGACCGCCTGACGATCAGGCTCGCTGCGCAAGGGAGGCGAAAGCCGCGCAAACGTGCGAAATTCAGCGGTCGCCAAGTCTGAGAGCATAAAGTGCGCCGGTGTTACACCTGCGGTAACGGCAACGCCGCGCGCCTTCGCCGCGCGCACCAGATCAAGCGCAGCTGCGGTGGTAACCTGGCGGATATGCAGTCGCGCGCTGCTCATCTCGGCCAGCGCGATGTCGCGCGCCACCGCCAGCACTTCGGCTTCGGCGGGCGCGCTGGGCAATCCCAGCCGGCTCGCCATTTCGCCAGCCGTCGCAGCGGCATCTCCGGCCAGTCCGCTGTCCTCGGCATGACTTACCACGACCAGGTCCAGCATGGCGGCATATTGCATCAACCGCAGCATCACGCCGCTGTCTGCGATCCAGCCGCGACCGGTCGAAAGGCCGCGCGCGCCGGCCTCTTTCATCAGGCCCAGTTCTGCCAATTGCTGACCGCCCAAGTCACGTGTGGCTGCCGCGAGCGGATGCACCCAAAGGTCAGGCTTCCCGCTCTTCGCGATATAGCTGACCCGGCTCGGCAAATCGAGCGGGGGGGATTGGTCTGGCATCAAAGCCGCGCGTGTAATCCCGCCGAAATGGAACGCGGGCTTGTCGACAGCGAATACACTCAGATCGACCAGCCCCGGAGCGATCACCCGTCCCCTCGCATCGACGATCTCGTCGCCATCTTGCGGTGCGATATCGCCTAGCGCATCGATCAGCCCGGCCACCAGGCGAACCACCCCCTCTTTCACGCCCTCGCCAGTAACGACGCGTCCGTTTGTAATTGTGATGGGTGAAGCCTGCTTCATGCCCAGCTCTCCACACCGCGCGTCTCGCGCGTCAGGATATCAAGGCATGCCATGCGTACCGCAACGCCCATTTCAACCTGCCGTGTGATGATTGAACGATCGATCATGTCCGCTACATCGCTGTCGATCTCTACACCCCGGTTCATGGGCCCCGGATGCATCACCAGCGCATCTGGCGCCGCGCGCTTCAATCGTTCCTCGGTCAGGCCGTACAAATGATGATATTCGCGCGCGGAAGGGATGAACTGCCCCTGCATCCGCTCAGTCTGCAAACGCAGCATCATCACCACATCACTGCCCGACAGCGCTGCATCGAAATCATGAAACGGCTCTGCTCCTATCGCCTCGACATTTGCCGGCATAAGCGCGGGAGGAGCGCACAAGCGTACAGTCGCTCCGAGAGCTTGCAGACACAGAAGGTTGGACCGCGCGACACGGCTGTGCAGAATGTCCCCGCATATCGTGATCGTGAGCCCGGTGAAATCCTCCGCCGTCTCACCGCGCGCCTGCAAGGCATGTCGCAGCGCGAGCGCATCCAGCAGTGCCTGCGTCGGGTGTTCGTGCTGGCCATCACCGGCATTGAGCACCGGGCAATCGACCTTGTCAGCAATCAACTGGGTCGCGCCGCTGGAAGCATGGCGGATAACAATTGCATCGGGGCGCATGGCATTCAAAGTGATTGCCGTGTCGATCAGCGTCTCACCCTTCTTCACGCTCGATTGCGCGGCATGCATATTGACAACATCCGCGCCCAGGCGCTTGCCCGCGATTTCGAAGCTCAGCAGCGTTCGCGTTGAATTTTCGAAGAAGGCATTGATAATGGTCAGGCCTGACAGCAGATCGCTGTGCTTGCTCCGCTGGCGGTTCAGACGGATCCATTGTTCCGCCTGATCCAGCACATAAAGAATCTCGTGGCGCTCCAGGTGTCCGATGCCCAGCAATCCGCGATGCGGAAACGCCATTCGCCCGGCCGGAAACCTGCCCGAACTGTGAGCCGCGGCAGGTTGATTTGCCTCGTATCCCGCTATGAATTCGCGCAACTTCGTGGCTGTGCTGCCGCGCAAATCACGGCCTGCCTTCAATTGCGATACGAACGGCTTGTCGTTCATCGCCAGCTCGCCGAAACGCGTTTCCGACATGTCATTTCGCTGGCAGAATTGTTCAATTTCAAAGAGCAAATCGTGCATATGGCGCCCTTTAAGTTGGATTTATCCAACCGTCCAGCCTGAATCGGCACAATCCACCGCTCAAGCTGTTGAACGAACCATATTGCGCACTCGACGGCATATTCGGCGAAAGAAGGTGGAAATTTGCAGCGCGCGCCCTAGTTTATGTACACAGTACCCGATTGAAAGATGACAATATGAGTTTTGCAGGCAAGGTTTGGCGGCTTCTGGTCGGGATCAAGGATGGCTTGGTTCTGCTGTTCATGCTGCTGTTCTTTGCGATGCTGTTTGCGATCCTGTCTGCGCGCCCTAGCCCCGGCATGGTTCACGATGGCGCATTGCTGCTTGAACTGGACGGCTATGTTGTCGAGGAACGCGCAGTCATCGATCCGATCCAGGCGTTTATCAACCAGCAGGCGCCTGTCACCGAATTTGAAGTAAACGAGCTTGTCCGCGCGATTGACGCAGCCGCGGGCGATGATCGTATCAAAGCGGTCGCGCTTGATCTCTCGCGTTTTCTGGGCGGTGGACAGGTCCATATGCAGGAAATCGGCGACGCGCTGGCGCGGGTTCGCGCGGCGGAAAAACCGGTTGTTGCCTATGCGCTGGCCTATTCAGACGACGCGTTGCATCTGGCTGCGAACGCGAGCGAGGTATGGGTTGATCCATTGGGTGGCGCCATCGCAGCGGGGCCTGGCGGGTCCTTTCTGATGTTTGGTGATCTGCTCGAAGAGTATGGCGTTAACGCGCGGATCTACCGCGTTGGCACATTCAAGGCCGCGACAGAGCCTTATTCACGCAATACTCTATCTCCCGAAGCACGCGAGAACATCGGCGGCCTGCTCGCATCCTTGTGGGAAGAGTGGCAAGCCAATGTGAAGAAAGCGCGGCCAGCGGCTGACCTTGAACGCGTGACGTCGGACCCCGTGGAGTGGATCCAATCAGCCAATGGAGATCTTGCCACAGCGGCGCTGAACGCTGGTCTGGTCGACAAGATTGGCAGCCGAGTTGAATGGGGAGACCGCGTAGCGGAATTGGCCGGCAAGGACAGCTGGAACGACATGCCGGGCGCCTTTGCATCGACCGACCTCAGGCCATATCTCGCTGATGTTGGTGAGGATCGAAGTGGCCGGGCGATCGGCATCGTTACAATCGCCGGTAATGTTGTTGACGGTGAAGCGGGCCCTGGAACCGCCGGCGGAGACCGGATTGCTGAACTGCTCGACAATGCCTTGAATGATGATCTGGCGGCGCTGGTTGTCCGCATCGACACGCCGGGCGGCACCATGACCGGATCTGAGCAGATCCGTCGCGCGATTTTGCGTCACAAGGATAAGGATATTCCCATCGCGGTATCAATGGCGAACATCGCAGCGAGCGCTGGCTATGCGATCGCTTCAACCGGAGACCGGATTTTCGCTCAGCCAGAGACAGTAACCGGCTCAATCGGTGTATTCTCGGTTATTCCGACGTTCGAAGGCACAGCCGAACGGTTCGGCATCAATGCGGACGGAATCCGAACCACGCCGCTGTCTGGCCAGCCGGATATCTTCGATGGCTTCACGCCAGAGGTGGATGCCATTCTGCAAGCAAGCGTAGAGGACAGCTACCGCGATTTCCTGAACCAGGTCGCTGAGGGACGCGGAATGGACGCTGCGCGGGTGGACGAGATCGGGCAGGGCCGCGTCTGGGACGGCGGCACTGCACGCCAGCTTGGGTTGGTCGACCAGTTCGGCGGGCTGCAAGAGGCGCTCGAATGGGCCGCCAAAGAAGCGGGTCTGGAAGACAATGGCTGGCATGCCAAACGGCTGGGAAGCGCGGAAACGAGCTATGATTCGCTGATCCGGCAGATACTGACGAACAATTCGGAAGCTCGCGCGCCTGCCGGCGATATGTTCGCCGTGTTCGCGCGGCAGCAGACCGGCCAGGTCTCACGCGCGCTTGGAGATCTTGAACGATTGACAATGGTGCAAGGGGTTCAGGCCTATTGCCTGGAATGCCCGCGTGAAGTGCGCGGAACCGATGGCGCTGCGATCAAAGGATGGCTCGCAAGGCTCAGGGCAATCCTGGCAAACTAACCGTTGTCGAAACAGCCTAGCTCTGGCCTTTTCGGGCAATCCCGTTGGCTAGCATGTCATTGACAGTCGCAGCGACCTCTTCCGGCGTTCGATTGCCTTTGTCCCATATTGCAAAGCGCAGGCCAACAAAGACATTCATCCCTATCAAGGCCCAGGCGTGAATTTCGCCCAAACCGGTGCGGCATTCGCCCGCTGCGGAACAAGCGGAGCGCCCCTCGCGTCAACGCTGGGCCTCGAAGGAACGCTGACCGGCTTCTATGGCGATCCGCGCCCGGTCTTCGTGACTGGCGAGATCCGCTTCTAAGCGAGTCCCAATACCACCAGCTTTCCCTGTGGCCCTGACCTGCATCTTGCGGGTCAGCGCCGCAATCTTTGTGCAGCAAGTCCGGTTCGCGCGCTAATCACTGGAAATGCATTCTGGCCTCGTGCATAGGCGCTGCCCATGCATGATATCCGATTTATCCGAGAGAACCCGGAAGCCTTTGACGCAAAGCTGGTACGGCGCGGGCTAGAGCCTGTATCCGCTAAGCTGATCGAAGCCGACGAGGTTCGCCGTGCCTCCGCGACGCGCCTGCAAGAAGCGCAGAACCGCCGAAACGAAGCATCAAAGCTGATCGGTCAGGCCATGGGCAAAGGCGACAAAGAAACCGCCGACGCGCTTAAAGCCGAAGTATCCGAGCTGAAGGAGACGCTGCCCGCCCTTGAAGAAACTTCACGCGCCGCAGAAAAGCAGTTGGAGGATATGCTTGCAGTCATTCCAAACCTGCCGGCTGACGATGTGCCCGATGGCGCTGACGAGAGCGACAACGTCGAAGTATCGACCTGGGGCGAAAAGCGCAGCTTTGACTTCGAGTCGAAGGAGCATGCGGATATCGGCCCCAATCTCGGCATGGAGTTCGACACCGGCGCAAAGATTTCCGGCGCGCGGTTCACATTCCTGCGTGGCGACATGGCACGGCTGCACCGCGCACTGGGCCAGTTCATGCTCGACCGGCAAACCCGTGAATATGGCTATACCGAATGCAATCCTCCCGTACTCGTCAAAGACGATGCCATGTACGGCACCGACAAACTGCCAAAGTTTGCAGAAGATAGCTTTCGCACAACGGATGATCGCTGGCTGATCCCCACGTCCGAAGTCAGCCTGACAGCTTCGGTAATGGGCGAGATTCTCGACGATAGCGCCCTGCCCATGCGACTAACTGGCCTGACGCTTTGCTTCCGCAGCGAAGCCGGTGCGGCTGGCAAGGATACGCGCGGCTTCATCCGTCAGCATCAGTTCGAAAAATGCGAACTGGTCAGCATCGTTCGTCCGGAAGATAGCGAAGCCGAACATGAACGCATGACCGAAGCTGCCGAGGCCATCCTGCAAGCGCTTGACCTGCCATATCGCAAAGTTTTGCTGTGCACCGGCGACATGGGCTTTGGCGCGCGCAAGACTTACGATCTGGAGGTCTGGCTGCCCGGACAGGGCGCCTATCGCGAAATCAGCTCGTGCTCGAACACTGGCGATTTCCAGGCGCGGCGGATGAAAACCCGCTATCGCCCCGAAGGCGAAAAGAAGACCGAATTCGTACACACATTGAATGGATCGGGCTTGGCAGTCGGGCGGACGCTGGTCGCCGTGCTGGAGAATTACCAGAACGCCGATGGTAGCATAACAGTGCCCGACGCATTGCACCCCTACATGGGCGGCTTGACCAAGCTGGAGCCAGCGGCCTGATGCGCATATTAGTCACCAATGATGACGGGATCCATGCCCCCGGCCTCGTGGTGCTGGAAGAGATCGCGCGTCAATTCAGCGACGATGTATGGGTCTGCGCGCCTTCGGACAATCAGACGGGTGCGGGGCACTCTCTGACGCTGTCCATGCCGGTCCGCTTGCGCAAGCACAGCGCGCGACGCTGGTCAGTCACCGGCACGCCGACCGATGCGATCTCGATCGGCCTCAAGCAAGTACTCGACAGCCCACCCGATCTGATCCTGTCAGGCGTCAATGCGGGCGCCAATCTGGGCGATGACCTTACCTATTCAGGCACAGTGTCCGCTGCGATGGAAGGCGCGCTTGCTGGCATCAAGTCGATCGCGATGAGCCAGGTGATGAAGCAGGAACGTCCCGCTTGGGATGACCGCTTTGCCGCCGCGCGCCACTGGGGCCCGAGAGCGATTCAGCCGCTGCTTGATGCGCCGTTCGAACTGCGCACTCTGGTCAGCATCAACTTTCCCTGCCGCGCGCCGGAAGATGTCCAGGGAATGCGCGTGGTTCGCCAAGGCTTTCATGACTATGATCGCAGCAGTGTGATCGAAGCGCGTGATCCGCGCGGCCAGCGCTATTACTGGTTTGGGCTGGATGCGATTGAACATACTCCCGATCATGGCACAGATCTGGAAGCGATCGCCGATGATTGTATCTCCATCACTCCGCTACAGCTTGACCTGACCCATCATGCTTCGCTGGCAGGGCTGGCGCAGCGCTTCGAAGGGCATTAGATCTACGACAGGAATGAAAAAGCCGCTCGACAGAATTGTGCCATCTCACCCGCAACGGCGCGTTCGCGGCAAGGGATTTAAGCCCCTAAGGCGTGCGGTCAATGTGCCGGTGTGGGGCGACCTTAGCATCCGTCTGGGCCTTGCCCTTCTGCTGCTTTCGATTGTTGTCCTGATCCATTGGTGGGATCGCGGCGGACTTCAGGATGCAGTCGATGGCGATGTCAGCTTCCTCGATGTCGTCTATTTCACGATGATCTCTGTCACAACGACCGGTTTTGGCGATATCACACCGGTTACAGATCGTGCGCGCATGGTTGAAGCGATCATCGTGACACCGATCCGCTTTGCAGTGTTCTTCATTTTCGTTGGCACAGCCTATAATTTCATCATCAAGCGCAGCTGGGAGAAGTGGCGCATGGCCCGTATTCAGGAAAACCTCGAAGGTCACATCATCGTTCTGGGGTTCGGTATCTCCGGCTCTGAGAGCGTGAATGAACTGATTGAACGCGGCACGGACGCGCGCAATATCGTGGTTGTGGACCCAAGCGAAGAACGGCTGAAAGAGGCGGAAAAGCTCGGCTGCAACGTCATTGCGGCAGACGCAACCCGCGATTCCACTTTGGAAGCTGTACGTATCCACCAGGCGCAGAACGTCCTGGTTTCGGCAGGCCGCGATGACACTTCGATCCTGATCGTGCTGACGGTGCGCCATCTTGCGCCGGACGTGCCGATCAGCGTTGTCGTACGTGCGGACGATAACGAGATACTCGCGCGGCAAGCCGGCGCGAACAATGTGATCAATCCGGTGCGCTTTACCGGGTTGCTGCTGGCCGGAAGCGCCAAGGGCGCGCATATCGCGGATTATCTGGCAGACCTCGCCTCAGTCACCGGCCGCGTCCAATTGGTCGAACGCAAGGTCACATCCGAAGAAGCCGGCAAATCCATCAGCGAACTCAGCTCGGGCGGGCGCGGTTTGCGGGTCTATCGCGGCGGCAAAGTTCTCGGCTTCTGGGAAGACGAGTGCCAGCAACTTGAGGCAGGCGATGTCGTGGTCGAGATTGTCCCGACCACGAATGGCGAAACAAACGGTGATGGCGCCTGAAGCCCTAGGGCAGATAAGCGTGCACCGTTCCCATCGCGATATAGAACAATAGCCAATAGCTCGCGTCGATAAAGAACAGCCCTTTGCTTTTCTGGCTGAAGAGATAATTCGTGCCGATAGCCGGGACAATGAACCCCAGCGCCGCACCGAATGCTGTCATGATCTTTGCGACAACTGACAAATCAGCGCCGACATCAGCATAGCTATGAAAAGTGTGTGCCAACGTCCAGCTGGCGAGCAGCGAGAACAGTAACGCACCGCCATAGATCAGCGGCATATTGCCTTCCTTGATCTTTTCTTCGGTCAGGCCAACCGCGCCCATCCACTTTTTGCCCATGACCGGGCCATACCATATCCCGCCAACAACAAACCCTGCGAAGGCAGCGAGAAAAACACCAATCCAATTGACGGCAAACAGATCCATAACATCCTCCCCGAAATCCGGTCCGATAGAGACTGGCTAGCGCGTTTGCGCGCGCTCGTGTAGTGGGCGCGCCAACTATGAACAAAACTGCCACGCAATTACCCGAAGCCAAGAAAGTTGGCATGGTTTCACTCGGCTGCCCAAAGGCGCTGGTCGATTCCGAACGTATTCTCACGCGCCTGCGCGCCGATGGTTATGCGATGAGCCCGGATTATACCGGGGCTGACGTGGTGCTGGTCAACACTTGCGGCTTTCTCGATTCCGCCAAGGAAGAAAGCCTGGCCGCGATTGGCGAAGCGATCGCTGAAAATGGCCGTGTGATTGTGACAGGATGTATGGGCGAAAAAGCTGACGCGATCCGCGCTGCTCACCCGCAAGTTCTGGCCGTAACTGGCGCGCATCAATACGAACAGGTCGTGGAAGCAGTGCATAAGCATGCGCCACCAAGCCAAGGCCCATTTGTAGACCTCATCCCGCAGCCGGATGTAAAACTCACTCCGCGTCACTATAGCTATCTGAAGATCAGCGAAGGCTGCAATCACTCCTGTGCATTCTGCATTATCCCGGACCTGCGCGGAAAACTCGCTAGTCGGCGGGTCGATGCTGTCCTGCGCGAAGCAGAAAAACTGGTGGCGGCGGGCACGAAAGAACTGCTGGTGATCAGCCAGGATACGTCTGCCTACGGTGTCGATACACGACATGAGGCCCGGACGTGGAAGGGCCGCGAAGTGCGCGCGCATATGACCGATCTGGCGCGTGAACTGGGGCAACTCAAAGCACCGGATGGCGAACAGCCGTGGGTGCGCCTCCACTATGTCTATCCATACCCGCATGTCGATGCGGTGATCCCGCTGATGGCGGAAGGCTTGCTTACGCCATACCTCGACATCCCTTTCCAGCACGCTTCGCCCAAAGTGCTCAAGGCAATGAAGCGCCCCGCGAACGAAGCAAAGGTGCTTGAGCGGCTGAAGGGTTGGCGCCAAATCTGCCCCGATATCGCCGTGCGTTCGAGCTTCGTCGTCGGCTTTCCGGGCGAGACCGAAGAAGATTTCCAGTATCTGCTCGATTGGCTGGAGGAGGCTCAGCTCGACCGCGTTGGCGCGTTCCGTTTCGAGCCGGTCGAAGGTGCGCAGGCCAATGCGCTGCCCGATCACGTGCCTGAGGAGGTCAAAGAAGAGCGCTATGCCCGCGTGATGGAAGTGACCGAGCAGATCAGCGCGGCTAAACTTGAGGCAAAGATCGGCAAGACCTTGCTCGTGATCATCGATGAGGTGGGCGAGCCAGACGAAGATGGCGACATCGGCGCAACCGGCAGATCACAGGCCGATGCGCCAGAAATCGATGGTGCGGTTTATCTCCGCAATGTCGCGGCGACGCTCAAGTCAGGTGACATTGTACAGGTCGAAATCGAAGATGCCGACGCGCACGATCTGTTCGGGGTGATTGCCTAGCCTAAAAGGGCCGCCCTAACTACTTGCCCGCTCCAGCAAGCGCACCCGTACACGCCGTATGCTGGGATGTTCTACCTCTTCACCAGCTGTCACCGCTTCAACCAGCAAGCGACCCGCCTGATCAAGATCGGGCTCAATGGTCGAAAGAGGCGGATTTGAGAGCTCGCCAGCAGGGATCCCGTCGAAACCGACGACTTTGACCTTGCCCGGCATTTCGATTCCTGCGGCCTGAAATGCTTCCAGAACTCCAAACGCAATGGCGTCACACACGGCGAACACGCCGTTAAACGCCTTGCCACTGTCGATCAGCGCTTTGGCCGCAAGGCGCCCCTGTTCGCGGCGTTCCCGACCGTGTTCGATTTCAATCAGTTCCGCAGATTTGCCGAGCTTCCTGGCTTGATCGAGAAAACTGTCCGTGCGTTCGGCAAACTGGCGCTGAACCGAATCGTGCGACCCGATGCACACGAGATTCTTGCACCCGCGCTGCACAAGGTGGTCAGCTGCCAGCCGCGCACCAGCATCATTGTCCGAACTGACCCAGTCGAGATCACCCAAGGGCGAGCCCCAATAGGCGATCGGCTGGCTCGTCTCGCCCACTTTGCGGAAATAGTCCCAAGCTGCGCGATTTGCGGTGGTGCCGATCACGATCAGCCCTTCTGCCTGCCCGCGTTCGACATAGTGGCCGAACAGCTTGTCTTCGTCGGCTTGCAGAGAGACCAGGACTTCCAGCCCGCGATCCGCGGCAGCTGCGCAGATGCCCCCCAGCAAGGCGTAGGAGAACGGATTGACATCGCGCGCACCGCCGCCCGGCTTTGATATCACAACTGTCGCCAACGTGCCTGTATGCCCGCGCCGCAGTCGCGCTGCGCGTTCGTCAACGAAATAGCCCAGTTCGCTTGCGGCTTCGAGAACGCGGGTTCGCGTTGCCTCTGTAATAACAGCGGAACCAGACAATGCGCGCGAAACTGTCGACTGGCTGACGCCAGCCTTTTCAGCCACGTCAAAACTTGTGACGCGCATAGGCTTGCGGGTCGCGTCCATTTCTCTCCCTTTCATGGCCGAAATTCTTGTTACGGTCCGTGCATAGCTATGCGATGCTATGGCCGAGAATTGTGCGGTGCGCTAGATGGTGGTGAGACCATCCTTGGGAGAAGCGTTTAGATGGAAGTGTCTTCGACAGGCAGCGAACAGTTTACCGCTGACCGAATCTTGCTGTTCGGGGCCACAGGTGACCTCGCGCAGCGTATGCTTTTGCCTTCGCTCAGCGCGCTGCATGCTGACGGCCTGATCGCTCCTGATTTGAAGATCATTGGCACAGCTCGGTCTGAAATGTCCGATGCGGAATTCCGCAACTTCGCCCGCGAAGCTTTGGAAAAGTATATGCCCGCCGAGCGACGCGGCGGAATGGCAGAATTCCTGAACCGACTCAGCTATCAACCGCTTGATGCAACTTCGCTGGATGGGTTCAAGGAACTGGCGGAAAAGGTCGGTGAGCCCAAGCAAGGCCTGGCAATCTTCCTGTCGACAGCACCCAGTCTGTTTGAACCGACCATAAAAGGCTTGCAGCATGCCGGGCTCGACGGCGCAAACGTGCGCATGTGCCTGGAAAAACCGCTTGGCACCGACCTTAGTTCAAGCTGCGAGATCAATGATGCAGTCGCGACCGCATTTCCGGAGGACCGGATTTTCCGGATCGACCACTATTTAGGCAAGGAGACGGTCCAGAACCTGCTCGCGCTGAGGTTTGCGAACCTCATGTTCGAACCGATCTGGAATGCAGCGCATATTGACCACGTCCAGATCACTGTCGCTGAGACTATCGGTCTGGAATCGCGCGTCAGCTATTATGACGACAGTGGCGCACTGCGCGACATGGTACAGAACCACATGCTGCAATTGCTTGCATTGGTAGCCATGGAGCCGCCCAGCGACTTTGACGCAACTGCCGTGCGCGACGAGAAGGTCAAAGTCCTGCGTGCCCTTCGAAAAGTTGCAGTCGGAGATACTGTAATCGGACAATATCGCGCTGGCGCAATCAGTGGCGAAGCCGTGCCAGGCTATGATGACGAACTCGGCAAGGATTCCGGCACCGAGACGTTCGTTGCGATAAAGGGCCATGTCGACAATTGGCGCTGGAAAGGCGTGCCGTTTTACCTGCGTACCGGCAAACGCCTGCCTGAGCGTGTGACCGAAATCGTAGTTCAATTTCGCTGCGTGCCGCATTCGATCTTTGCTGGCAAAGGCGCGACGATGCAGCCCAACCGGCTGGTGATCGGAATCCAGCCGGAAGAGAATGTCACTTTGTCACTTATGACCAAAGTGCCCGGGCTTGACCGCGAAGGCATTCGACTTCGCCAGGTTCCTTTGGATATTGCCATGCCTGATGCCTTTGTAGGGCAACACCGCCGGATCGCCTACGAACGGCTGCTGCTGGATCTGATCGAAGGTGATCAGACGCTATTCGTTCGTCGTGACGAGGTAGAGGCGCAGTGGCAGTGGATCGATGCCATTCGCGAGGTTTGGCAATCGAGCGGGCAAACACCGAAAACCTATACAGCGGGCAGTTGGGGCCCAAGCGCCGCCATAGCGCTGACAGAACGTGACGGAGTAAGCTGGCATGAGTGAATTGAACTCAACTATTGCCAAAGTGACCGCGCGCGTGATCGAAAAGTCGCGCGATAGCCGTCAGTCCTACCTGGATCTGATGGATCGCGAAGCGGACCGCATGCCCGATATGAATGCGGTATCCTGTTCGAATCTCGCGCACGCTTTTGCCGGTGCGGTCGAAGATCAGGAGACGCTCCGCCAAGGTACGAGCCCCAATATCGGCATCGTGAGCGCTTACAACGATATGCTGTCCGCGCATCAGCCCTATGGCCGCTACCCTGAACGACTGAAGGTCTACGCCCGTGAAGTTGGCGCTACCGCGCAAGTGGCTGGCGGCACGCCTGCCATGTGTGACGGTGTGACACAGGGCGAGGACGGGATGGAACTCTCGCTCTTCAGCCGAGATGTGATCGCGCTGTCGACCGGTGTCGCGTTGAGCCATCAAATGTATTCGGGCGTGGCGCTGCTGGGCATTTGCGACAAGATCGTGCCCGGCCTGATGATAGGTGCGCTGCGTTTCGGCCATTTGCCCGCCGTTTTCGTGCCATCTGGCCCGATGCCCAGCGGGATTGCCAACAAGGAAAAACAGCGAGTCCGCCAGCTTTATGCAGAAGGCAAGGCGACCCGCGCCGAACTGCTCGAAAGCGAAAGCGCCAGCTATCATTCGCCCGGTACTTGTACCTTCTTCGGCACCGCTAATTCGAACCAGATGATGATGGAGATGATGGGGATGCACATCCCCGGCAGCGCCTTCATCCAGCCCGGCACAAAATTGCGCCAAGCGCTGGATCGCGCCGCGGTGCATCGCTTGGTCGAGCTAGCCGGGACGCGTGAACGCAAGATGGCAAAGATGGTTGACGAAAAAGCGATCATCAACGCTGCCGTCGGCCTGCTCGCCACCGGCGGATCAACCAACCACGCGATCCATATCCCCGCAATGGCTCGTGCAGCGGGCGTTCAATTCGATTGGAATGATCTCAGCGAGCTTTCCAGCGTCGTGCCGCTGATCGCGCGCGTCTATCCCAATGGCGAAGGCGATGTGAATCATTTCCATGCCGCAGGCGGGATGGGATATGTGATCCGCGAATTGCTCGACGCAGGTCTGGCGCACCGCGACATCCTGACCGTGTGGGATGGCGATCTTTCGGCATACGGTAAAGAACCAGGCCTCGACGAGAATGACGAGCTCGTCTGGCGCGAGGTCGGGTCAAGCGGCGATGAAACCATGCTCAAACCCGCCAGCGATCCGTTTCAGGCCGATGGCGGCATGCGGCTGGTACAAGGCAATCTGGGCCGCGGCTGTTTCAAGTCCTCCGCAGTTGCCAAAGAACGCTACACTGTCGAGGCACCATGCCGCGTATTCGAAGATCAGCCTTCTGTCGCAGCGGCGTTCAAAGCGGGCGAGCTGGACAAGGATGTTGTGGTCGTGGTCCGTTTCCAGGGACCGCGCGCCAATGGCATGCCCGAATTGCACAGCCTGACGCCGCCGCTCGGCGTCTTGCAGGATCGCGGGTACCGCGTTGCGCTGGTGACTGATGGCCGCATGTCGGGCGCATCGGGCAAGGTCCCCGCCGCGATTCATGTCACACCCGAAGCGCTCGGCGGCGGACCGCTGGCCAAACTGCGCGATGGAGACATTGTGCGTGTATGCGCAACGACCGGCGAGCTTTCGACCACCGCCGATCTCGACAGCCGGGCACCCGTGCCCGATCCAGCGGCGGATGTGGGCGTAGGGCGTGAGCTTTTCGCCATGTTCCGCAATCTGGCAGACGGCGCGGAGCAAGGCGGCAGCGCGATGCTGAAAACAGCGGGGCTTTGATGAGCGGCGGCGTAACCGAGATCGTTACCGTCGATATCGGCGGCACACACGCGCGCTTTGCCTTGGCTCAGATCGCCGCCGATGGCGCGATTACGCTGGACGAGCCCGAAACACTAAACACCAGTGATCATGCGAGCTTTCAGACTGCATGGGAGGATTTCCGCAAACGCAAGGGCGGCTCGCTTCCGTCTGCTGTCACTATGGCTGTCGCCGGGCCGGTAAAGCACGATCTGATCCGCTTCACCAACAACCCGTGGATCATCCGCCCGCCATTGATCGAGGAAAAGCTGGGCTGCACGCATTTCACGATCGTGAATGATTTTGCTGCTGTTGCGCACGCTGCAGCACGCGCACCGAACGAACAATTCCTGCATCTGGCGGGACCCGAAGAGGATCTGCCTGCTTCCGGAACCATTAGCGTTGTCGGCCCTGGCACCGGGCTTGGCGTGGCGCACTTCTACCGCGATGAAGACGGAAGCTACCGCGTCCAAGCCACCGAAGGTGGGCACGGCGACTATGCCCCGCTCGACAGCATTGAAGACGCCATCCTCGCGCGGCTGCGCAAGCGGCACAATCGCGTGTCTGACGAACGCGTCGTATCGGGCCCTGCAATTGTCGACATTTATCAGACGCTTGCCGCCTTGGAGCACCGCTCGATCGATCCCGACCTTGATGACCGCGCGATCTGGACACGTGGCACGACAAACAAAGACAGCTTAGCATCGGCGGCTGTGGATCGCTTCTGCCTGGCTTTGGGCTCGGTCGCAGGTGACATCGCATTGGCCCAAGGCGCCAGTGGCGTCGTGATCGCGGGCGGCCTCGGCTATCGCATCCGCGACACACTGCTCGCGTCGGGCTTTGCTGACCGTTTTGCCGCCAAAGGGCGCTTTGCCGGAATGATGGCGAACATGCCTGTTAAACTGATTGTGCACCCGCAACCCGGCCTGTTCGGCGCGGCAGCGGCATTTGCAAGGGAACATTCGAAATGATGGACGTGGAAAGCGTCATGCGCTTGGCACCTGTTGTGCCCGTGATCGTGATCGACGAGCTAGAACATGCTGTGCCGTTGGCCGAAGCACTGGTCGCAGGCGGACTGCGCGCGCTTGAAGTCACATTGCGTACCCCTGTGGCACTCGATGCGATCAAGGCAATGAAGCAAGTGCCGGGTGCGGTAGTGGGCGCGGGTACTGTGACGAATGCAGACGAATTGGAAGACGCGCTGGAAGCAGGCGCGGAATTCATCGTCTCGCCCGGACTCACAGAACCACTTGCACGCGCAGCAATCGCTTCGCAAGTCGCCTTCCTGCCCGGAACAGCGGACGCCAGCGATATCATGCGCGGGCTGGATTTGGGCCTGAGGCATTTTAAATTCTTTCCCGCTATGGCGGCGGGTGGCTTGCCCGCGTTAAAGGCGCTGTCCGCGCCATTCGGCCATGTAAAATTCTGCCCAACAGGCGGGATCGGGCCAGACAATGCGGCAGAATGGCTTGCCCATGACGCTGTGCTGTGTGTGGGCGGCAGCTGGGTTTCGCCGCGGGGCGTGCCGGACAAGGCCATGATTGAAACGCTCGCCCTCGATGCGGCGCAGCTTGGTTCATGAAGAACGTCAGCGATCTTCTTGAACATCTGAGCGGCCTCCATGCGCGTACGCGAGAGACGCCACTGTTCAATCCTGTCTTTCAGCTGGGCCTTGATCTCTCTCGCAAACTTGAATCGAGCGAGATCAATCTTGACGCGATCGAGGCGCTGGTCGCGGAACTGGAATGCCAGAGCATGCAAAGCCGCGCCAAGCGCTTGCGGCGATTGGTCGCACCGGTTTCGCCAGCAAAGAACCATGCCGCGCTGGCGGCCGCGCTGACGGAAGAAGATTTCGACGCCTTCCGTGCGCGCTGGGAACGCCCGCAACTGCACGCGGTGTTCACCGCCCATCCAACCTTTCTTCTAACGCCGGCGCAATCGGCAGCGGTTGCCGATGCTGCGAGCAGCGAAGAAGATATCGGCGCGAACGCCTGTGTCGCCAATGCCGACCGCCCAGCAGTGACACTGGAATACGAACATGGTCGCGCCATGCGCGCGATTGCCAATGCGCAGGATGCGCGCGATGCCATTGTTGGTGAAGTGCTAGAGCAAGCCGCAGACAGGTTTCCCGACCAGTGGCACGACTTTGCGCCGCTGCCTTTCCGTTTTGCAAGCTGGGTCGGTTACGACATGGACGGACGAACCGACATCAAATGGTTCGATTCGATCGGCTTCCGCTTTTCTGAAAAAGTTGCCCGATTACAGCGCTATACAGCATCTCTTGAAGCTATCGACGAGCAACACGCGCTACTTGAGACACTGCGCCCTGCCCGCGCCTATGCTGAAGCGAGAGCTGCCGATTTCGCGGAAGACTTGAGCGAGCCCGAGGCATTGTCGAAAGCGGCAAACACGCTGACAGCGGATCATCCGCACAAACTGCTCAGCCTAGCGCCGATCATCACATCGCTGGAAGAAGAAGCGGCCGGTGCTGACGTGGCGCGCGCAGTGCAGCTCAAAACGCTTGCTGCAGGGATGCGTGCCGACGGACTTGGCATGGGCTGGATCCATTTCCGGGTAAATTCAAGCCAGCTCCACAATGCGATCCGTCGCCGGATTGACCCGAACAACACGCTCGACCTGGCCAGCAAAGGCGCCATGGTGGCGCTGCGCGACATTCTTGCCCGGGTTAAGCCGCTGCGGACCAACTTTGCCGCACTGGCGATCGAGAGCTCGACCGCGATCCGCCAATTCATCGCGATGGCGCAGATCATCGAGCATATCGATGGGGACGCACCGATCCGCATGCTGATTGCGGAATGCGAGCAGCCCTCCACGATTCTGGCGGCGCTCTATTTCGCCAAGCTGTTCGGGATCGAGGACAAGGTTGATGTCTCCCCCTTGTTCGAGACAGAGGGCGCGCTTGAGCACGGTGGGCGTTTCCTGGATGCCCTGTGCCGCGAAGAAATCTATCAAGACTACGTGCGCAAACGTGGCCGGCTGGCAATCCAAACGGGCTTCTCCGATGCGGGACGGTTTGTCGGGCAATTGCCCGCCAGTCTGGCGATCGAGCGGCTGCAGGGTCGCCTGAGCGAAGCGATGGACAAGAATGGTCTGAACGATGTTGCAGCGCTGATCTTCAACACTCACGGCGAGAGCATGGGCCGCGGAGCGCATCCGGACAGTTTCGAAGACCGTCTGACCTGGCCGCTAAGCCCGTGGGCCAAGCGACGTTTCGCGCGCGCAGGAATCAAGCTTGAGCCTGAAGTCAGCTTCCAGGGCGGCGACGGCTATATGTTCTTCGCAACGCCAGAGCTGGCGCGCGCCACACTGACCCGGATTGCCGAGTTGCAACCTGCCCATACTGATCCAGATGCGCCGGCTGATCCGTTTTATCGGCGCACTGATCTCAGCTTGGACTTTTATCGCGCAATTCGCCGCCATCAGCACGAGCATCTGGAAAGCCAGACCTATTCGCGCGCGCTGACGGCCTTTGGCCTTGGGCTACTGAATTCCACCGGCAGCCGCGTTTCCCGCCGCCAAAGCGATATTCGCGCTGACCGCGAGATGAGCCTGCGCCAGATCCGCGCCATTCCGCACAACGCGATCCTGCAGCAGCTGGGCTATCCGGTGAATATCATTTCCGGCATCGGCAGCGCGGCAGATGGCAATTATGAAGAGCTTGCAGCGCTGATCATGGAAAGCGAGCGCGGGCGCCAGCTGATCCGGCTGGCGCGAAGCTCCAACGCGCTGGCAAGCATCAAGACGGTTGCTGCGCATGGCGAGCTGTTCAACAGCGCTTATTGGGCCAGCCGCCCTTATCGCGGCATAGAAGGCCACCTGTCCGATGCCTGTGAGGCGCTGGCAGAGTATCTGACCAAGGATGACCGTGCGGGCGTGTATCGCCGGCTGGCATCGCGGCTGAGGGTTGATGCGCTGAAGCTGCATCGCCTGCTCGATCTGATCCCGGACGAGAATCCGTTAGAGGATCGTGAGAATATCCGCCGCACGATCGGCGCTGCACAAGCGCTGCGTTTGGCGTTGCTGCAGCATATGTTCCTGCGCGCTGTATCGGTGCCGGTTTTCAGCCGGGCAAACGATATCAGCCGCGATGATGTGTTGGAGATGGTATTCTCGCTGCGCGTCGACGATGCTTTGGTGCAAATGCGCCGGGCCTTCCCAACGCACTTCCCGCAGATGACCGATTTCGCGGTCGATGCCCCCAGCGACTATCCCGACAGCACCGGCGAAAGCTACGCCAATATCGCGCGCGACTATATCGATCCGATCGAGCGCGCATACGGGCTCTGTTTGAGGCTATCTACCGCTATTGCAAACGTGTTCGGCGCGCACGGCTGAGTCTAGGATCGACGCGGCGGCTCGGGTGAAAAGTTGAGGAACTGTCCGTCATCCTCAGACCGCAACTCGACCATCACGCCCGCCACATTGCCCTTGCGTTGATTGGAGAATTTGTCGTCGAGACTGGCAATGTCGCTACCCCGTGGGTCACCGCCCAGCTCCTTGATGGCGCGGGTCATCAGACGCAGTCTCGTCTCACGCATCGGGTGTAATGGTAGCCGGATAGCATTGCGTGTGCGCTGTGCATTCTGTTCCCAGAACCGCTGAACCTCATAATCCAGAGCTTCATCCGCATCGGCCAGATGTTGCGCGGATTGCGCAATCGCCAACGGGTCAAGCCAGTCGGCGTCAGCCAGCGCCTGCCGGATCCGCACTCTGTCGAAACGATCATTCTGGTTTGATGGATCTTCTACCGCGTCCAGCCCGGCTGCCGAGACCACGCTTTCCAGCTCTGCTCGACGAAAGCCAAGCAAGGGCCGGACAATGCGCAGCCCTCCTGCTTCGGTCTCATTAACCCGGCGCACGCCTGCCAAACCGGCAACGCCGCTTCCACGGTTCAACCGCATCAGCAGGGTTTCGGCCTGATCGTCCGCATGATGTGCCGTCATGATAGCCGCCAGACCGCGATCACTCACCCAGTGCTCAAGCGCTGCGTATCGTGCTTCACGCGCTTGAGCCTGCAAGTTGCCCTCGGGCACCTGAACGGTCAGCACAGTGCACGCAATATCCCGCTCAGAGCACACCTGCTCGACGAAGGCGCATTCGCTTTTCGCTTCTGCCCGCAGGCCATGATCGACGGTAGCCACCTCGAATTGCTCCGCATACACAGCATGGGCCATAAGCAGCATCGCCAAGCTGTCTGGACCGCCAGACACAGCCAAGCCGAAGCGTTGATCACCCAGACCCGCGCGTTCGACCTCGGCGCGAAACCGCCGGGTCAATTCCGGATCGAACGCCGTATCAATTACAGGTCACTTTCTGGCGGCTTGCTTCATATTGATCTTGAAGCCGCCCGCTCGCCAGCGCCGGATAGGTGTCGCCGAATTCGGCGAGCGCGATGCACGCGCGATTGGTATCTTCCAGAGCAATCATCGCGTCTGCGAGAAACAGCAAGCTGTCACCGGCCCGTGCTGCCTGCTTGTCCACCTGGTAATTGCGCAAGAACCAAGGCGCGGCCTCGCGTGCCTTGCCATCATCCAGATAGACGCGACCAAGCAGGTTGCGGCCATATGTAGCGCGCCAGTGATCGGGATGCTGATCTACGAACAAGCGCAATTGCTGCTGCGCTTCCGGATAGAAGCCCGCGTTCCATAAACGGAATCCATAGGTATATTCATCATCTCCCGCATCGTCGGTTTGCGGCTTCATGATTTCTTGAACACCGGCGAGCCGTTCCTCGCTTGGTCCCGCGGTCTGCGCCGGCGCAGGCTCTGCTGTTTGTGCTGGCCGCGCTGGTTCGACGGTCGATGCGCCGCCGGTCATGGCTGACAGATTGCTCTGCGTCGCCGGAGCTTCCTCGGCTGCCGGTTCCACAACTGGTGCCGGATTGTTGGCAGCTTCCAGCGCTTCCAAACGTTCCTCAAGCAGCATCACGGCATTTCGGTTCTCTTCACCGGCTGCTGTCAATCGCTGCATTTGCGCTTCGATTGCATCAAGCCGCGCGAGAATGTCTGTCACAGCGGTGGTCGAAGTCGCGCTGGATGGATTCGATGGAGTGCCTTGCTGCGTGTTGATCTCTGGTTCGAAAAACCGTGCATCCCCGCCCGGAAACACCTGGCGTTGCAAAGCCCGGATCTCTGCTTCGATCTTGCGCACACGCGCTTCTGATACATCGTCCTGCGCCAGCGCAGGTACCGGCGTGGTCGCAATAACAGCACCGGCCAGAGCCAAACCAGCTAAATTCTTCAATTGGGGCAATTTCACTTCGAGAGCTCCTCGATCTTCAATGTTCTGCAAATAATGGTTTGCAGATGAACCTCAGGCGAAACTTGCATCACCCGGACGACAATTGTCGACCCGACAGCATGCCAAAATGGTGGGAATCCTTGCGTAAGCTCTTATTCGGGAGCCTCTGATGCGGCCCCGCTATCTATCGCATCCGGTTCCGGCGCTTCCGTCATTCGATCACGAAGGGCGTTCGCTGTAATCGGTATGTCGCGAATGGTGACCTGTTCTTCCGCCAGTGGTTCAACATCTTGCCCGCCGATTGTGACGGCAAAAGCATCAGGCCGGCCAGTCCATATTCGCGGGTCTCGCGCGTCAGCGGGAACAGCAAAGCTCTCGCCCATTGCCATCAGCTTTTGCTGAAGCCTGCGTCCGCCCGCCTCGTAAAAGCTAACCCATATGCCGTCTTCCAAGGCTGTAAACACCACCTGATCGGGCGCCGTACCATCAACCGAAGCGCCAGATGTCGTTTGCGCATCCGACAGCGTCGCGACGTCGGCACCGGTGACACTGTCTTCTTCAGCGACCAGAGGTGCGGGATCAGCGCCCGGCGCCATAAACCGGGCGTAAAAGGCGTAACTACCTGCTGCCAGCAGCAGCACCGCGATAGCCGATGCCCATACTAAACCGCTGGGCGGAGCTTTGGCTGGGTCACCAGGCTCAAACGCAGGCGTGTAACGAGGGCGTTGCTCGGTTTGATTGTCCAGCTCAGCGCGGAGCGAAGCGACTATTTCGGCTTCGTCCAAGCCCAGTGCGCGTGCGTAAGTCCGTGAAAAGCCAAAAACATAAGTACGTGCCGGTAACTCAGAAAACTGATCTTGCTCAATCAGTTGCAAGTGCCGTTCAGAGATGCGCGTGCTTGCGGCAACCTGAGCAAGCGAAAGACCCTTTTCCTCGCGCGCTCGGCGCAATCGGCGTCCGACGCCCTCTAATGGGAGTTCGTTATCCGGCTCGATATTTATTTCCTCAACCATTAGGTACGACCCGATTTTCGTGTTGGCTACATGACTGTCATGGCTCTTTCGTGTCAAGCAGCCCGCCATACAGACAGACCTAAATCAGATGAAGCGAGCGAGATGTCAGAGCGACTGCTGTTTGCAGCCTCGTAGGCAGCGCTTAATCGGTCTCGATACCGCGCTCAGCCACCCATTCCTGAAGATTTTTCCGCAAGTCGGTTTGCGGGTCGGACAGCCAGCCGGTCATTGCTTCGGTAATCTCTCCAAGATCCACCCTGCGCACCAATTCTTTGATTGGACCTACAGCCGCAGGCGTAATCGACAAACGCCGGTATCCGAGGCCGAGCAAGGCGAGTGCTTCCAAACGCCGTCCACCCATCTCGCCGCAAACGCCCAAGTCAACCTGATGCCCCACCATGCTCGACGAAATCCGGCGCAGAAAACGCAGGATCGATGGGCTTAGCCAGTCATAACGCTCTGCCAATTTTGGATTGGCGCGGTCTGCTGCAAACAGGAATTGTGTCAGATCATTGGTTCCAACCGACAGGAAATCGACCCGTGGAAGCATCAAATCCAGGACCTCTGCCAGTGCGGGCACTTCCAACATCGCCCCGTAGCGGATCGTATCCGGCAAATGCTTCTTCTGCTTCCGCATATGCTGGATTTGCGCTTCGAAAACCTCCTTGGCCGCATCGAATTCCCACGGCTCGGAGACCATCGGGAACATCACATGCAATTCTCGCCCGGCGGCCGCTTCAAGCAGCGAGCGCGCTTGCACTTTCATCAGCCCGCCGCGCTCGAGCGCGAGCCGCAATGCCCGCCACCCCATCGCCGGGTTTTCATCATGTTCGGACTGTTCGGACTCAAGGTAAGGCACGGCTTTGTCACCGCCGATATCGACAGTGCGAAAAACTACAGGCTTGTCGCCTGCTGCTTCTAGAACATCGCGGTACAAACGGGTTTGTCGTTCGCGCTGAGGCAAAGTAGCCGAAACCAGAAACTGGAACTCAGTTCGGAACAGCCCCACGCCATCAGCGCCAGTCATCGCGAGTGCAGAGATATCGTCGCGAAGACCAGCATTTATCATGACCTGAATGCGCGTACCGCAACGGGTGAAGGGCTCTACATCGCGCAGCTTGGCGTACGCTGCCTGTTTCTCACGCGATTTCTCGAACCGCGTATCGAATGCGTCTGCAACCTGCTGTGATGGCCGGATCGTGGCTGTCGCCTGGTTCGCATCGAGCAGAATTTGATCTCCGTCGCGCACAATTCCCCGAATACCGCGCGCACGACCCAACACCGGCAGCCCCATCGCACGCGCGACAATCACCACATGCGATGTGAGCGAGCCTTCCTCCAGGATCACGCCCTTCAAGCGGCGCCGATCATATTCGAGCAATTCGGCCGGGCCCAGATTTCGCGCGATCAGGATAGTGTCTTTGCGCAGACCTTGCGATGCTGCGGTGCCCAGCTGGCCAGACACGGTCCGAAGCAGCCGATTGGAAAGATCCTCAAGATCATGCATCCGGTCCGCGAGCAAGGGATCATCAATTTCCCGCATGCGCATACGCGTGCGTTGCTGCACGCGTTCGATCGCAGCTTCCGCAGTCAGGCCGGAATCGATCGCTTCGTTGATGCGACGCCCCCACCCTTCATCATAAGCGAACATCTTGTATGTTTCGAGCACCTCGTCGTGCTCTCCGCCCACGCCGAACTCGGCCTGGCTTGCCATATTGTCAATCTGCTCGCGCATCTTGTCAAAGGCGCGATAGACACGCTGCCGCTCTGCTTCGATGTCGTCTGCAACAATATGATCGATTGTGATGCGGGGTTGGTGATAAACGGCGAAACCGCCGGCCAACCCTTTGACCAAAGCTAGGCCGGTAATGTTCTGCGTGCCTGTCTGCGCTCCGCTAAGGCCGCGTGCGTCTTCCTCGTCGACCAGTTCTGCATTCGAGATCAGCTCTGATAGAACCATGGCCGTGGTTTGCAGCGCTTCAATTTCGACGTCTTCGTATTTGCGGGGATCAACATGTTGCACGCACAATGTGCCCACTACACGTTCATGGTACACGATTGGCACCCCGGCAAAGGAATGGAATTTCTCCTCACCGGTTTCCGGGCGATATTGAAAGTCGGGATGTGCCTTTGCCTCGGCCAGGTTCAGCGTTTCATTGTTTGCGGCAATGGTCCCGGTAAGCCCTTCTCCAATCGCCATGCGTGTGACGTGGACAGCGCTTTTGTTCAAACCGCGGGTCGCGAACAGCTCCAGCATGCCTTCGCGCAGCAAGTAGATCGAGCAGACCTCGCTATCCAGGCTTTTGCCAACAATCTCGACCACACGGTCAAGCTTGGCTTGCGCATGCAAACGCGAAGCCATGACCTCGTGTAAACGAGTCAGGATCTGACGGGCCGAAGCTGCTGCTGTCATATGAAAACCGCTATAGCAGGTTGGTAGCGAAGCGAAATCCCGCCCAACAACAATTTTATCTCAGTTCGGCGACTATCCGTTCCAAAACGGCAGTGGAGCGATAATGCTCAGGCTTCGGCGAGCTCTTGCTTGATTTGCAGCTTTTGTTTCTTGAGCATCTGGATCGTACTTGTGTCCGGAGCTGGTCGGTTCATTTCCTCGCGCAATTGCGCTTCGAGACCTGCGTGCTTGTTCTGTAAAGCTTGGACATGTGTCGATACCATCAAGGCTCTCCTCTTCGCGTGATTACCGCAAAGCGACTCGCCTACGCGCGGACGAGCCGCGAAAGAGTATGAAACCATAGAATCGCTATCTTGAAAAGGCTGTGGCGTTACGTATGCGTTGCGCAACAATGTAAAAACGCCGAACCGATAACGAAGGAGTGGGGCAAGTGAACGAGCAAGAGCTTAGAAAACGGCTTGAATTGCTTCGTTCGGAGCACCGCGATCTGGATGCTGCGATTACCGCGCTGACGGAATCCGGTTCGCAAGACCAACTTCAGATTGCACGCTTGAAGAAACGAAAATTGCGCCTGAAGGACCAGATCGCAATCTTCGAAGATCAATTGCTGCCTGACATTATCGCCTGATTTTTCATCAACCTAAGTGTTTATCCTGGATAATTTGCCTCAATCCGTTCCGGTTTGGGACACGCATAGGCAAAGGCGCGGAAAACATGGTTGCCAGACTGGACGCAGGACGAAACTCCATCTTAACCCAGTTTCATGATGCGCCCTTCAAACCTTTCCCGCCCGATTATTGAATCGCTCTACAGCGAGGCATTGCTGCTGGCTGATGAAACGCGCGCCGTGTTCGCGATGGGGATGGGGGATGCCGCACCCGACGCAAGCGACCGCTTGCGACTGGCGCTTTCGAGCGAAGGGCTGAAAGCCACGACACGCATGATGCATGTGCTGGCGTGGCTGCTGAACCAGCGTGCTTTCTTTTCCGGCGAGTTGAGCGAGAATCAACTTCGCCATCACGGGCGCCTGCCCGATGACAGGCCAAGCAATGCAGACGATCTTGAACTGCTCGAGACTGAGACCCGCGCGTTGATCGAAGAAACGATTAAACTGCACCGCCGCATTGCACGTTTGGATCAAGCGTGGGCTGACGAGTTCGAAACGCAGCCGGTCGTACACGCGCTGCGCGCGAGGCTCGACCGCGCCATCAATATGCGCTGACCCGTCCTAGGCTGCGATCAAAGCCTTCTTCCAGGCTGCCAATCGACCTTCGCGCACGTCGCTATCCATTGCGGGGGTAAAGCTTTGCAGATTGCCGCGCAGCGCCGTTGCCGCTTCGTTCAAGTCGGCGTAAATGCCAGCGCCAGCTGCTGCGAGCATGGCTGTACCCAGAGCTGTCGTTTCCACGAATTCAGGGCGCTCGACAGTCAAATCGAGCATGTCGGCCAAATCTTGCGCCATCCAGTTGTTCGCGCTCATCCCGCCATCGATACGCAACGTTTCCCAAGGTGCGCCATCGGCGGCAAAAGCCATTGCCAGATCGTGGGTCTGATGGGCCATCGCCTCCAGTGCCGCACGCGCCAGCTCAGCCTTGCCAGTTGAAAAACTCAGACCGTTTATCACGCCGCGCGCCTCTGCCTGCCAATGCGGCGCACCAAGGCCGCTCAGCGCTGGCACAATCGTAACCCCGCCACTGTCGGGAATAGACCGCGCAAGCTCTTCTGTCTGACTCGCGACCTCAACGATGCCAAGCGAATCGCGCAGCCATTGGATCAGGCTGCCCGCCACGAATACGGAGCCTTCCAGCGCGTAGGTACGCTGGTCATTGATCTGATACAGGACAGTGCCCAGCAAGCGGTTGGTCGAGCGCGGAATCTCGCCGCCTTTGTTGGTCAGCACGAAAGCGCCAGTGCCATAAGTTGACTTGGTCTCGCCCGGCGAGAGGCAAGCCTGGCCAATGGTGGCCGACTGCTGGTCACCTGCAAGGCCAGTGATAGGGATCTCGCGCCCTAGCCATTCGGCGCTTGCGACCGCGACCTCCCCCGCATTGTCGACAACTTCAGGCAAGGCCGCATGCGGAACGCCGAACAATTCGCAAAGTGCCGGATCGAACAACGCGCCGCCTAGCTCCAGCAACAAGGTTCGGCTGGCGTTGCTCGCATCCGAGATGTGCGCTCCGCCTGAAAGTTTGAAGATCAACCAGCTTTCGATAGTGCCAAATGCCAAAGTGCCCATTTCCGCAGCTGCGCGAACCGCGGGTTCATTTTCGAGCATCCAGCGCATTTTCGTGCCAGAGAAATAGGGGTCAAGCAGCAATCCTGTTCGTGCCTGAACATCACCTTCGTGCCCCGCTTGGCGCAATTCCTGACATGATGGTTCCGTTCTGCGGTCCTGCCATACGATCGCCTTGCAGAGCGGTTCGCCCGTGGTCTTATCCCATGCGACCACCGTTTCACGCTGGTTGGTGATCCCGATGCACGAAATGCGATCAGCTCCGCCCGCCTGCTCAGTAACGTCGCGCACACAAGCGAGCGTCTTGTCCCATATTTCCGATGCGTCATGCTCAACCCAGCCAGGCCTTGGATAATGCTGTTCCAGCTCGCGCTGCGCCACATGATGCAGCTTGCCCGCGGAATCGAACAGCATCGCGCGCGTCGAAGTGGTCCCTTCGTCCAGCACCAGAATGAAGTCTGACATAATTCTCCCCAAATTCGCTGGCGTGACATGTGCACGACCATCCTTCATATGCAAGTCATGGCTTTACCACCCGAACCATGGCCCACGGGCATCGCCGAACAATGCGAACCGCTGGTGCGGCGCGTCCTCGCCCCTAACCCGTCACCTTACACCTATACCGGCACGCAGACCTATATAGTGGGCAGTGCTGGCGATGTGGCGGTGATTGATCCGGGGCCAAACGAACCTGACCATATTGACGCGATAATGGCTGCGATTGGTGATGCCAAAGTCGCCGCGATCATGTGCACGCACACACACCGCGATCACTCGCCTGCGGCCGCCCCCTTGGCAGAGCGCACCGGCGCGCCGATTGTGGGCTGTGCTCCGCTTGTGATCGACAGCGATCTGCCGCGCAGTGACGAAGCTTTCGATACTACCTATGCGCCAGACCGCGTGTTGGAAGATGGCGAAGCGATGACCGGCGAAGGTTGGACTTTGCGCGCGGTGCATACGCCGGGGCACACATCAAACCACCTCTGCTTCGCGCTGGAAGAGAGCGGCGCGCTGTTCACTGGAGATCATGTGATGGGCTGGTCAACCAGCGTGGTGATCCCGCCTGATGGCGATATGGGCGACTATATGGCGAGCCTTGAACGGCTGCAGGCACGCGAGGACAGGGTGTATTATTCGGCGCACGGGGCGCCGATCGAAAAGCCGCGCCAGCTGGTACGCGGGATGATGGGGCATCGCCGCCAGCGCGAGAACCAGATTCTGCGGCTATTGGGCGAACAAGCTCGCACGATCCCGGACTTCATTCCGGTGATGTATAAGGGCTTGGACGAGCGCCTGCATAAGGCCGCGCAAATGAGCGTGATGGCGCATCTGCTCGATCTGGAGAAACGCGGGCTCGTTGCTCAGGGTGAGAACGAAGTCTGGCAGACAAACTAGCGAGATTTAACTGCGAGCCGGAAAGTCCGAAACTGGGGTGGAAAGCGGACAATATCTGTTCGACCGCGCGCTGATCACAAAAACGGGTAACGACGAAGCCAGCGCTCCTTCCTACAACGGTCTCTGCAAAAACGGGGGTCGGAAATTGGTCACGACACTTCGTAAGTCCGAGGCTGCCGCGTAGGCTGCTGGGACAACCAGCAGAGTCAGGAAAGTGGAAGTGGTCAGCCCGCCGATGATGATGAAGCCCATAGCATTGCGCCACTCTGCTGCATCTGACTGCGCCAGCGCTACCGGCAGCATGCCGAATACGGCAGCAAGCGCGGTCATGAGGACGGGTC
Source organism: uncultured Altererythrobacter sp. (assembly GCF_913057185.1). Classification (NCBI taxonomy): domain Bacteria; kingdom Pseudomonadati; phylum Pseudomonadota; class Alphaproteobacteria; order Sphingomonadales; family Erythrobacteraceae; genus Altererythrobacter; species uncultured Altererythrobacter sp. The sequence goes on along the minus strand of NZ_CAJXNK010000002.1, from coordinate 34,621 downwards.
GTAAGCGTTTTGGCGCGGCGTTGCGCATTGCAGAAGCCGCATCCTTATCAGCTTCGCAATACCGGTTGGCGAGATCGACAAGCAAGATACCGTTTTTCATCACGATCCCCATCAAAGCGATCATGCCGATTTGCGCGAACAGGCTCATTTCCTGGCCCGCCGCCCACATCAGGAAGTAGGCGCCGGAGAACGACAGTGGTGCCGTAAGCATAATGATGATGGGTTGCCCAAAGCTATTGAACTGGCTGGCGAGCACGATGTAGAGCGCGACGATTGCGAGCGCGAATGCAAAGATAATCGCCTCGCTGGTTTCGGCGAGGAGACGGGCAGTGCCTTCCATTCGCGTCGCCAAGCCGGCAGGTGGCGGATTGGCGGCAAGCAACTCTTCCACATCAGCCACGGCAACGCTCAGCGCCACACCGGGAGCCGTATTGGCGAGCACTGAAATCTGGCGCGATCGATCGATGCGCTCAATTTCCGCAGCGCTCAATGCAACGTCAACATCGGCAATCGCAGCAAGATCGACCAGGGTGCCCTGTCCGGTCCTGAGCGGAAGTGCCTCGACGTCGCCAAGCCCCTTTCGTCCACTTTCCTCGAGGCGCACGCGAATGTCATAGCGACGTCCATCAGCCTCGAATGTGCCTGCATCGCTTCCGCCGACCAGCGTTCGCGATGCGGCGGCCAGGTTGCGCGCCGAAATCCCGAGATCGGCGGCCCGGTCGCGGTCGAAGGCGATCTGCAGTTCCGGCCTGCCACCTTCGTAGGACGAGCGCACGTCGACAAATTCGGATCGTGCGGCCAGCTCGCCCTCCAGCCACCGCGCGTAGTCGTTGATGGCTGCGGTGTCCGGTCCGGTTATTATCAGTTCAATTGCAGTCTGTCCGACCCCGGCACCCGATACCCACGGAACCTCCTCCACGGACACCTCCTGTGCTGCCGGAACATCTCCCATTATCTCGTTCCGTGCGAAGGTCATCACGTCGTCCTGCGTCGCCTCGCGCGACCGCTTGGGCCTCAACCCGATATAGACTTCCAGCTCATTGATCTTGGGATTGGTTCCGCTGCCCGCACTCACGAAAACGAGTTCGACTTCCGGATTCTGGCGCAGTGAGGAATCGACCTGCTCTGCCGCCTTCTTCGCTTCGGAAACCCCTGTCCCAAGAGGAAGCTTGATCGTCGCAAGGAATTCGGATCGATCCGTTGTGGACATGAAGGTGCTTGGAACGAGCGCTGCAAAAAATCCGCCGATCAGGACGCTTGCGAGCGCGCCGCCAAGCACGAGATAACGGCGGTTGATCGCCCAAGACACGAGCCTTTCGTAGAGTTGACGCATCTCGATATGGAACCGTTCAATGCGTCCGAACCAGCCACTTTCCGCGTGTTCGGGGCGAAGCAACCTCGCCGATAGTGCAGGTGCAAGCGTGAAGGCGACCAGCATCGACACGCTGACCGAAAAGACGATTGCCAGACCGTATTGAAAGAAGAAACGACCAACAATTCCTTCCATGAAGGCGATCGGCACAAACACCGCCAGCGTTGCGAATGTGCCTGCCAGCACGGCCAAGGCCACTCGTCTGGTTGCGGTGTGGGCGGCTTCGGTCGCATTTTTCCCTTCATCAACGTCGTTCTGGACCGCCTCAACCACAACGATGGCATCGTCGACCAACAGGCCGATAGCGACTGTCAGCGCCAGCAACGTGACCATGTTAACGGTAAAATCGAAAGCCGCGAAGGCAACAAAAGTTGCGACAATCGAGGTCGGAATAGCAAGCAGCACGATGACCGTCGCGCGCCAGCTAAGGAGAAACAGGAAGGTCACCGCCACCACCAGCACCACGGCAATGAATAGGTCGAACAGCACGTCGCCGATGGCCTGCTCAATAAAGCGAGACGTGTCGCGAGCGATGATGAAATTGATACCCTTGGGAGCGGTGGTCCGGATGCTTTCGATTTCTGCGCGGATCTGTTCTGCCACCGCGACCGTGTTCTCTCCGCTTTGCTTGCGGACTTCGAGAACAACGCCCGGTTCCCCATCGAGCTGGGCATAGCTCTCCTCGTCCTCAATGGAGTCCTCGACCCGCCCTACATCGCCGATCCGAACAGTCTGTCCATTGGGCCGGTAAAGGATCGGTATTGCGGCAAATTCCGCCGCCGTTCGTGCTTCGGCAAGGATGCGGATGCCGAACTGGCGCGTACGCCCCTCGGTAACCAGGCGCCCGCCCGGCAGCTCAGCATTCTCGCGTTGGATTGCGCCGAGCACATCCTCTGCCGTTACTCCGCGCGCGCGCATCGCAGCCGCATCGAGCCATATGCGCATTTCGCGTTCTCGCCCGCCAACCAGCTCGACCGAACCGACGCCGGGCACTCGCTGCAATCGCTCTTTCACCTCCTCATCTGCAAAAGTGGTCAGGTCGCGGATGGGCATGTCGCCTGACAACAGAACCGACAGGATCGGCGCGGCATCGGGATCGACTTTCTCGATGACCGGCGGTTCGGAATCGTCCGGCAGATCGGCCGCGAGCCGCGACATCTTGTCGCGTACTTCCTGCGCCTTGAGATCGGCGTCCTCCTCCAGCTCGAACTCGAGATTGACGATGCTTACACCCTCGGCGCTAATCGATCGCATCTGGCGCAAGCCGGAGATCGTGTTGAGCTGTTCCTCTATGACGTCGGTGACTTCGGTTTCCATGGTGCCCGGCGAAGCGCCGGGCAGAGCTGTCGTTACAGATACGTATGGAAACTCTACCTCAGGAAAGAGGTCGACCCCGAGCCGGTTGAACGAGACCAAGCCAAGTACGACGAGCGAAGCGATTAGCATCGTCGCGAATACCGGTCGCCGGATCGAAACGTCTGCAAGCCACATATCAGCTTGCGCCGCGGGTTCGGCGTGATTTGAGCGGCTCGTCATTCCGCAATGTGGCCGGAGGATCGAGAATAACCTCGTCGCCCGGTTCCAGCCCTGAACGGATACGCACCTGATCGAGATCGATACTCTCAAACGCCACTTCCCGGCGCTGTGCCTTTCCGTTTACGACCACGAAGACGTAGGCCGCAGCACTGTCGCCGAGTATTGCTGGGCGGGGCAAAACGATCGCTTGCACTGGCGGCACCGAGATCTCGGCTCTGACTGCCAGCCCTGAACTGATGCGGTAATCGGGATTGGCGATCGGCAGCCGCAGTTCGACCATCCGGCTTTCAGGATCGACCCGGTCGTTGATGATGTACACGGTACTGTCGAATGGCTGCTCGAATCCTTCGATGAAGACCCGCGCTGGCATGTTGCGTCGAAACGCGTCGACATATTCCTGCGGCGCGTTGACGATGGCGGCAACGATCCCGAGCTCTTGCAATTCCAGCGCGGCTGATTGCCGTCCCATCGAAAAGCGATTGTTCAGGTATACACCTTCATCGACCATCCGCGCGGTTACAACCCCATCGTATGGCGCGCGCGTGATTGTGTCGGCCAATGCCTGCTGTGCGGTGCCAAGGGCCGCCTGAGCCTGTGCCTTCTGCGCCCGCGCTACAGCCAGCTCCGTCTCAGCCGCGTCAACCTGTGCTTTCGAAACGAAACCTCTTGGGGCAAGGGCCATAACGCGATCGTAACGCCTTTCAGCCTCAATCGCTTGCGCGCTTGTCAGATCGACTGCTGCCTGCGCTTCAACTACGCGTCGCTGATAGTCGGCCTGGCGGATACGAAAAAGCGGTTGTCCGCGAGAAACCCTGTCGCCGACCTTGACGAAAATTCGTTCTACCGGCCCTTCGGTAAGCGCACCAATTGCACTGCGCTGTTTGGCTGCAATCGTGCCGAATGCCTTAACTGGTTCAGCGAACGGTTGGGGTTCGACGATTGTCGTCGTAACTTCGCGCGGCTCTGTCTGAGCTTCTGGCGCAGCCTCATCCCCTTCAGTTTCACCCGAACAGCCAGCCAGGGTCAGCGCAAACACAGCCACCCCACCAAGAGCAAGACGCGCTAGCATATGTAGGCACCTCTACCGCTGGCGAGCAGGACGGGCAACGCGCTGTCGTCACCGACCATTTCTGCGGCAAGGGAGAGTCCTCCCGATCCCTCGTTTCTAGTGGTCACGTTCTCCATATCGCGACCCACTATATTGTAAGTTGCTTTACAGTAAATAGCTTTATCTAAATCGATGCTGTGTTAAGGTGCTCCGCATGGCAACCAAGCTCGAAAATGATGCCGACGAAAAGGCAGCAGCCTTCCTAACCGATCAAGACCGATTGGTTTTTCTCTTGGAAGAGCTGACAAGACGATTGCGTCGCACCTTCGACACCTCACTAGAACAGTTTGGCCTCACTCGTACCCAGTGGCGTGCATTGGCCTATCTCTACCGCACACCCGGCATGACCCAGACCGAACTGGCTGGGCAACTGGAACTGGAGCGGGCAAGCATCGGGCAAGCAATCGACCGGCTGGAAAATCTGGGCTTGGTCGAGCGGCGCAGCGCCGAAGACGACCGGCGCGTGTGGCAGGTGCACCTCCAGCCCGCTGCAATCGACTTGCTTCCAAAAATGCGGGTCGAGGCGGATCAGGTCTATGAGCGCTTGCTTGAGGGAATAAAGGACGAGGACTTGGAAGCATTCAAGTCTACCTTGGCCACAATGCAGCGCAATTTGGGCGATGCCTAACGGGAGGGATGGTCGCCCGAACAGAACGCTACATGGCCAGCTGGATTTGGCCCCATCCCCGAGAAGCGGTGGCAATTTTGCTACTTGGCCATTTGTTTCCGCCATTGGGTCGTGAGCGGACTTAGGCGTATTCCCCCTTCGCAAAGGCTTCGGCCATTGCGAACTTCTGGATCTTGCCTGATCCGGTGAGAGGAAATTCCTTGACCCATACCCAATGCGCAGGCGTCTTTTGAGGTGACAATCGCGCGCGAATAAAGCTGCGCAACTCGCTATCATCGGGTCGCTGAGCGCCCTCTGCCAGTCGCAAGAACGCGGCAACAATCTCGCCCCATTTTTCGTCCGGCACACCTACCACCGCGACTTCGGCGATCACCGGATGTTCCAACAAGGCGGCTTCGATTTCGGCGGGAAACAGATTTTCGCCGCCACGAATAATCATCTCTTTCACACGGCCCGTGATCTTCACATAGCCACGTGAATCCATGCTGCCCAAGTCACCGGTATGCAGCCAGCCGTCCGCGTCGATCGTCTCCGCGGTGGCCTGAGGATTGTCATTATAGCCCGCCATCACGTTGAATCCGCGCATGCAAATCTCGCCTTGTTCGTTCGGTGCGCAGATTGAATTGTCCGACGGATTGCGGATCGCGACTTCCATATGGCTGCATGGTTGGCCAATGGTCTCCGTCAAATCAGGCCCGGTATCGGTTGGCCATGCAGCTGTGATCGCCGGCGAAGTCTCGGTCTGGCCGTAAACGATCAGGATCGGCACCCCGAAAATCTCTTGCGCGGCGCGATTCAGCTCAGGTTGGACCATGGCTCCGCCGCTGACGATTGTCTCTACGCATTTCACATCCGTTCCGGTTGCTCTGGCAGCTTCGATAAGCGCAAAGATCATAGTCGAGACGCCGCCGATAACCTCGGGTTTCTCGCGCGCAATTCCACTCACCACCGCCGCGGGATCGAAAACGGTGACCAATAGAATTGTCGCTCCATGGCTGAGCGCGCCCAGTACACATACGGCGCTTCCGGCCGTGTGGAACAGCGGGAAAGGGCATAGCACCTGCTTGCCCGGCGCCAGATTCCAGCGCACGAACACGTCGTGATTGCTCTGCAATAGCCCGTGCTGATGCAGCAAAACGCCTTTCGGGAAACCCGTGGTTCCAGAGGTGTACTGAATCATGCAGATATCATGCGGTATGGTTTCGCGTAGTTCGCCATCACCTGCACCCGCGAACAGGTCAGCGTGATCCTCTATATCGATGACATAATCCGCCGCGGGCAACCCGGCGGCACCTTCATCCACGATCGGCCTCAAGGCTGAGCCGCGGACATGCGGCTGGTAGTAAACCGCAGCCGAACCTGACTGCTCCAATACATAATGCACTTCGCGCGGTGTGAACGACGGGTTTACAGTGACGATGGTGAGACCCGCCAATGCCGCGCCAAGCTGCACAATAATCCACTCGGGACAATTACCCGCCATGATCGCGATACGCGTGCCGGCTGGGTGGCGCGCCGCCAAAGCTCGCCCGCAACGCTCGGCATCGCTCAACAGCTCGGCATAGGTCCATTCGCGCCCCACAGTGCCATCGGCCAACATCTCGCGCAGTGCCAATCCATCACCGTGCGTTTCCACCTGTTCGCGCAGCATTTCTTCGATTGTGCGTTCGCGCATCGGCGTGTCGGCTTGCGCCGGACAGTATGCTTCAGTGAGGTTGAGCTTGTACATCGCAATCATCTCCCGCCAATCTGGCTACCATAGCTGCGACCTAAAGCACTCGCAAAATGCCATATTCTGCCTATATGGGAAGCGAATTCTCTGATCTTACCGGATATGATTGATGAGCGTAGAAACCAAAGTCCCTACTGGCACAGACTTACTCGCGGAGATTGACCGCCTGCGTAAAGAGCGGAATGCGGTAATTCTGGCGCATTATTACCAGACGCCGGACATTCAGGATATCGCGGAGTTTGTTGGAGATTCGCTGCAACTGTCGCAAATGGCGGCGGAAACGGATGCAGATGTCATCGCATTCTGCGGCGTGAAATTCATGGCGGACACCGCCAAGATACTGTCCCCTGAAAAGATCGTCGTGCTGCCCGATATGGATGCCGGTTGTTCGCTTGAAGACAGCTGCCCGCCGGAAAAGTTCAAGGCTTTCCGCGAGGCACACCCCGATCATATCGCGCTGACCTACATCAATTGCAGCACCGAGGTGAAGGCGCTGTCGGACGTGATCGTCACCAGTTCCAGCGCGGAAACGATCCTGCAAAAGATCCCGCGCGACCAGAAGATCATCTTCGGGCCTGACCGGCATCTGGGCGGCTATCTCAGCCGCAAGTTTGATCGCGAAATGCTGTTGTGGCCAGGCGTTTGCATTGTGCACGAGGCGTTTAGCGAGACAGAGCTGCTCAAGCTGAAAGAGCAATATCCCGGCGCACCGGTTGCCGCGCACCCCGAATGCCCGCCGACGATTATCGATCACGCAGACTATGTCGGATCAACCAGCGGCATCCTGAAATTCGCGCAGGAATTTGAAGGTGACACACTGATCGTGGCGACCGAGCCGCACATCATCCACCAGATGGAAAAGGCGCTGCCGGAAAAGAATTTTATCGGCGCACCGGGCGCAGACGGTAACTGCAGCTGCAACATCTGCCCATATATGGCGCTCAATACGATGGAGAAGCTCTACGTCGCGCTGCGCGATCTGGAGCCTCGCATCGAGATTGAGGAAGAACTGCGACTGAAGGCCAAGGCGAGCTTGGACAAGATGTTGGAAATGGCCAGCGGAGCAGTCGGCAAGGGCGATTTGGGGAAGGTTTAACTTCTCACCCTTGCGACACCGCGAGCCAGGACCAGCGCGCTGCCGAGCAGCACCATGCCAGCAATATCGAGCAGTGTGAGCACTTCGCCGAAGACTTGATAGCCGATCAATGCGGCAACGGCTGGCTGTGTCAAAAGCGCCAACCCGATCACCAATGGCGGAAAATGGCGCAGGCTGAACACCAGCAATCCCTGTCCGACAAGCTGGCTGGATATGAACAGAATCAGGATCGGGGTCCAATCGTTTGGCCAAACCGGCTCCCCGTTGATCAAGGCAATTGCCAGCAGAAGGGGGCAAGCGAAAATGCTGACCCAGACCAGCAAACTCCACCCGCCAATCGTTTGCCGCGCACCTTGAAGATTGATGAGATACACCGCGTACAGGAGACCTGCGGTCAAACAGAACAGGTCCCCGATCAGCGTAGTGGTCGAAATATCCGCACTACGCCCCATCAGAATTGCCGCGCCTGCAAGCGCAAAGACAATCGCGGTCCATTCCGTGCCGCGCGGCAGGCTGCGCGAAAGGATAAAGCCCCATAATAACAACACGATACTTCCGGCATTGCCGAACAGCGTGGCGTTGCCTAGTCGGGTCATCTCAATCCCGACATGCCAGCTTGCCAGATCAAGCCCGAATGCCACCGCGCCCAACGCCACGAACATCAAAGTTCGGCGCGGGATTCCAGTTAGAGCTTGGCCGCTAAACCGCGCAAACACGGCCAGGAAGGGCAAAGCCAAGAGCAACCGCCAGAAGCCTGCGCTGACCGGACCGGTGTCGGCCAAGCGCACGAACCACGGCCCCATCGCCAATGCGACATTGCCCGCAAGCAAGGCAAGCAAAAGCAACCAGCCACGCGGACGGGAAAGTTCTGCTGGCATACCCCCATCATTTTCCATGGTTGCGCACTAGCTGCTTCGCCCCCAAGTGCCTATTACAAAGAGACAAAGACGAAGGAAATTCAATTGCACGACACGCTGTTCCAGCCGCTCAAAATGGGTGCACTCGAAGCGAAGAACCGGATTTTCATGGCGCCGCTAACGCGTGGACGCGCTGCAGAGCCGATGTTCGTTCCGAACGAACTGATGGCGCAATATTATGGTCAGCGCGCAGGCGCGGGCATGATCCTGACCGAGGCGACAGGCATCAGTGTAGAGGGACTTGGATGGCCTTCCGCCCCTGGTATCTGGAGCAACGAGCAGACCGAGGCGTGGAAAGCCTCGACCAAGGCCTTGCATGATCGCGGCGGCCTGATCGTGATGCAATTGTGGCACATGGGCCGGATTGTTCACCCATACTTCCTCGGCGGCGAGCCTCCCTTCTCTGCCAGCGCGACCAAGGCGCCCGGTGAGGCACATACGCCCGGAGGCAAGAGCGAATATGCGACCGCGCGGGAAATGACCCATGAGGACATCAAGCGCACGATTGCTGACTATCGCCGTGCCGCGGAAAACGCCAAGGCTGCAGGCTTTGATGGCGTGCAATTGCACGGCGCGAACGGATATCTGGTTGACCAGTTCCTGAGGGACAAGACCAATCTGCGGACCGATGAATATGGTGGATCGCCGGAGAACCGCACCCGCTTCATGCGCGAAGTGCTGGAGCAATTGATCGACGTGTGGGGTGCGGACCGCGTGGGTATCCGCTTGTCGCCCAATGGCGATAGCCAAGGCACTGACGACAGCAATCCAGCGGCAACTTTCGGTGCGGCGGCCAAGGTTTGCGAAGATCTGGGCCTTGCTTTTGTCGAGCTGCGGGAACCGGGACCGGACGGCACTTTCGGACAAACCGATGTGCCCAAGCAAAGCCCGTTGATCCGCGAAATCTACTCGGGCGCGCTCATCCTCAACAGCGACTACACCGCGGAAGAAGCAGAGGCAGATGTCAGTTCAGGCAAATGCGATGCGGTGAGCTTTGGTCGGCCCTATATTTCCAATCCCGATCTGGAAGATCGCATTCGCCAGGGCGCGCATTGGAACCCTAATAAGGATGTACCCAAAAGCTGGTACTTCCCCATCCCAGAGGGATATGTCGACTATCCCACGCTGGCTGAAGAGCAAGCGGCCTAGCCTTCTGGCGGTTGTGGCGGCGCGGGCTGATTGTCCGCACCGTCACCACTAGTCACAGTGACACTCGTCTCGACGCTGGACGAACCATCTTCATTCTCAGTCACCGTTACCGTGCGTTCTTCGCGGATCGGCGGAGACTGGGATTGCAATTGATCTAGCGGCAACATGTCGTCGCTGATCGATCCTCCCAGAACCTCGCCTTCGGCCTCGCGCGCATCATCGGCTCTATCGGGCACATCTCCGCTGCAAGCTGACGTAAAGACCAGCGCTGGCAAAAGTGCAATTGTCAAACCTCGCATGATCGTCTCCGGGCGACACGCGCCAAATGTTCAAAGAATTCAGGGGCAGTTGTCATCAGGGCTTCGTCCCATTGCGCAGGGCTGATGTCCAGTCCCAAGCGTTTGAGGCTGGTCACGCCAAATCCCTCAATCCCGCACGGCACGATACCGGTGAAGTGCGAGAGATCAGGGTCCAGATTGACGGAGAAGCCGTGCATCGTCACCCACCGGCGCACACGCACGCCGATCGCACCGATTTTGGCTTCGCGCCCATCAATGTCCCTGGTCCATATACCCACGCGGCCATCCACCGCCCAGCTTTCAACACCGAATGTCTTGAGCGTTTCGATCACCCACTGTTCGATGCCATGCACAAAACAGCGTACATCCTTGCCGCGCTCTGTCAGGTTGAGCAGCACATAACCCACACGTTGTCCCGGACCGTGATAAGTGTAGCGTCCGCCCCGCCCGGCCTCGACCACTTCGAAACGTGGGTCGAGCAACTCGTCGCGCGCGGCGCTGGTCCCAGCGGTGTAAACCGGCGGATGTTCCAGCAGCCAGATCAGTTCGCGCGCATTTCCAGCCGCAATCGCGGCGTTGCGTTGCTCCATCGCTGCCAGCGCTTCACGATACGGAACCTGCCGTTCGTCTCGCTGCCATTCAATCGCGTCTGTGGTTTCACTGCTCATTGCCAATTGCGTGGGGACTATCAACGCGCTTATCAAGAGAAAAGGCGATCAAGCCGCGCGGGAGAATTGGCAATGAAGTTCGATATGGGGCGGGCCTGGTCAGACGCGATGACGTTGCTGTCCAACAATAGCAGACTGATCGTGATATTGGCGGGCGTGTTTCTGTTCTTGCCTTCTCTGGTCTTGGGCGTGTTTGCGCCTAGCACAGAACTTGAGGCCGCAGCAGCGGGCAGCTCCGAACAGATGCAAGCGGCGATGGCGGCTTATTTGAGCACAAGCTGGCCGATAATCGTAATCTATGCGTTAGCGAGCACCATCGGGACGCTGGCATTGCTCGCCTTGCTCGGCCGAGATCAAAAACCCACCGTTGGTGAAGCAATCAAGATCGGCGCTATTGCCCTGCTGCCCTATCTGGCCGCATCGCTGATTATCGGTGCAGGCATTGGCCTTGTAGCTGGTGTCGTTGTTGCGATCGGCGCGGCGGCTGGCCCTGCGGTGGCCGCTTTGCTTGGATTTGTGGTGCTGATCGGCATCCTGCTGGTTGCCTTCAGGTTGATTCTGGTTGGCCCGGTTATGGCGATTGAAGGGACGCTCAACCCGATTGAAGCTCTGCGCCGCTCGTGGACATTGGTAAAAGGCAACACCCGCTATGTGGCTGCGTTCATGATCCTGCTGGTCATTGCACTGCTTGTCCTGTCGCTTGTAATCGGGATGGTATTCGGCGTGATCGGCGCGCTGGTGCCCAGCGGGACCGTTACGATCTGGGTAAACGCCATTTTCGAAGGATTGATCGGGGCAGTTGGTTCAGCAGTATTCCTGGCTGTCTATGCAGCGATGCACAGGCAACTGGCCGGTGAAAGCCCACAAAGCCTTAGCCAGACCTTTGACTAGGCGTTAGCCCTCGCCATCTGCCTTCCAGCCCCAGAACAGCTTGCACGGCAAGATGTTCAGCCATTCGAAGCCCTTGTCGATGCGCGCATAGTGCGGGCGCATATAATCAAGGCATGCAGCCGTGAACTGATAAACCAGAAACGCGCCGCCGGGACGCAGAGCCTTGTGCGTTGCTTCGCCAATTGCCGGAGCAACACCAGCCGGCAGTGTCGAGAACGGCAGTCCTGACAGGATATAGCCAGCATTCTCAAATCCATGCTCGGCGATGATCTGTTCCACATCAGCAGCAGAGCCGTGGACCGCAATGAAACGTTTATCGCGGATCGTCTTGCGCAGATAGTCAATGTAGAGCGGGTTGGTGTCGATAACGATCAATGTCGCATCGCCGCGCAACCGCTCCAGCATAGAACGGCAAAACGTGCCGATCCCGAGACCATATTCGACAAACAGATTGCAATTGCCCAATCGACCGGTGCCAGCATCTTGCGCACGGTGAAACGTAAGGAGGGAATGATCGAACCGACCATCTGTGGATACTCCACAAACCCGCGAAAAAACACCGCGCACTGCGCGGCATATTGGGAGAAGCGCTCGGTTAAGCGCCGTTTGATTTCAATGGCTTTGGTAGTCATGAGGTGGGAATCGCGCTCCGCGTCAACTCGCTGGGGGGATGGCTAGCAGGTCGAATCGCAGATGCGCGATTGCATTGCAAGCACAGCTCGCCTCGCCTAGCGGTCAGTTTGTCATGGCTGATCGCGATCCACTCCTTGAGAACACTGCCCCGCCCGCTGCTAGCGGCAACGGCATTTCGCGTGGCCGAATGGCGTTGCTGTTTTCCGTTATGCTGGTCACTGCGGCGGGCAATACAGCCATGCAATCCGTGATGCCATCGATCGGCACAGAGCTTGGTGTGGCCGATGTATGGATCAGTCTCGCCTACACATGGTCAGCACTGCTGTGGGTCACCTGCGCACCATTCTGGGCGCGGCGATCTGACAAGCGCGGACGCAAGTCGATGATGGCGCTGGGCATGACCGGCTTTATCACCAGCATGGGCTTTTGTGGTCTGGTCCTGTGGTTTGGCCTCGCCGGTTTGCTGCCCGCCGTTTGGACGTTGCTGTTGTTTGCAGCTGCGCGCAGCCTTTACGGCGGTTTTGGATCGGCCGCGCCGCCTGCGGTGCAAGCCTATGTTGCATCGCGCACAGCACGATCAGAGCGGACCAATGCGCTTTCTCTTATCGCGTCGAGCTTCGGGCTAGGTACGGTGTTGGGCCCGGCGCTCGCACCATTGCTTATTCTCCCGGGACTTGATTTGGTTGGACCTTTCCTCGCCTTTGCAGCAATCGGCGTTGTCGCGCTTGTCGCTTTGCGCTGGCGGCTGCCAGATGACGAACCTCGGTATGCGGCGCGCGGCAAGACTTTCAGCGAGCCATTCAGCGCCAGTTCCCAATCAAACCATGACGCCGAAGACGATGAAGACGTTGGCGTGGATGGGCCAAGCGAAAGCGAACCGAAGCGACTGACATGGTGGGAGCCGCGGGTGCGCCCTTGGGTGATTGCCGCTTTGCTTGGCGGCCATGCGCAAGCAATGATCCTCGGGATTGTCGGTTTTCTGGTGCTTGATCGGCTGGGGCTACGGGCTGACCCGCTCGCGGGCGCCGGTCCGGTGGGTCTAGTCCTGATGGCCGGCGCGCTGGCTTCGTTGGTGGCGCAATGGGGGGTAATTCCGCGCTTCAATCTAGGCCCGAGAGCCGCGACATTGAGCGGGATCGTCCTGGCGGGTTTTGGCGTATTCGTCTTCGCATTGGGAGACGCGATCCACACCATTGCGCTTGGTTATGCCATTGCCAGCCTCGGTTTCGGGCTGTTCCGGCCCGGCACGACCTCAGGCACATCGCTCGCCGTGACCCGTGCTGAACAAGGCGAGGCCTCAGGTATCGTGGCATCCGTTGCGGGTGCTGCGTTCGTGTTTGCACCGGCGCTGGGCGTGCTGCTCTACAATCTGTCAGAGCCACTTGCCTTCGGGCTGGTGATCGGTTTTTGCTCGGTCGTGTTCGCTGTGGGCTGGAAGCAGCTCTCCCTAGACGAGGTGCTGACGCGGGACAGGCGCTAAGCCGCTGCTTCGCAGCCGGTCGGCAGCTACAAAATTTCGTGAACCACATCCTGCGGACGGCACAGGCGCACGCCCTTGTCCGTTTCAACCAACGGGCGTTCGATCAGGATCGGCTCGGCTGCCATCGCGTTGAGGACCGTGTCCGCGTCTGCGTCTGGCAACCCGCGCTTCGCCGCGTCTGTGCCGCGAATACGCAAGCCCTTTTGCGGGGTGATGCCGGCATCGCGATATAGCTGCGCCAGCTTATCCCGCAATGGCGCGTCCTTAAGATATTCCACAACGGTCACGTCTGCACCGCTTTCTTCAAGAATAGCCAGCGTCTTGCGCGATGTGCCGCATTTCGGATTGTGCCAGATGGTCGCTTTCACGCCGTGAACTCCTTTACCGCCAAGGCTGTATGACGTGCGATGCGCCCTAACCAAACGTCTTTTTCGCGACAAGTAGATTTGCTTCTTGCTTTTGAGAATAATTCTCAATAGCGACTACGGCACGGATCACGACTCGACAAAAGATTGGACCCTTGAATGAAGCTTCTCGGCAAAGCCCTCCTGCTTGCTGGCACAGCCACTTTCGCTCCTGCTACCGCTGCTTTGGCAGAGACAGCAGAAAGCGCGGAGAGCCAGGCGTTGGCGCCTGACCCTGACGAGGGCACAATCATTGTTACCGGCACGGTGCTGCAATCCAACCAGATCAATTCCGTCAAGACACCCACCCCGATCATCGATGTCCCGCAAAGCCTCAGCATCACGACCGAGGAAGCGATTCTTGATCGCGGTTTTACCAGCATCGGCCAGATCATTGATTACACACCCGGCGTCAACACATCGCAGGGCGAAGGGCACCGTGATTCGATCGTCTTCCGCGGCGTGCGCTCAACCGCAGATTTCTTCATCGATGGCATGCGCGATGACGTGCAATATTACCGCAGTCTCTACAATCTGGACCAGATCGAGATATTGCGCGGGCCCAACGCGCTGCTGTTTGGACGGGGCGGCGCTGGCGGTGTTCTCAACCGCGTCACCAAGAAGGGCGTCATTGGCGACACATTCGGCGGCGGCCAGATCGCCATTGATACCTTTGGTGCATACAGCGTGCAGGCCGATATCAATCTCTCAAATGGCGATGCATCGGCGTTCCGCATCAATGCGATGTACGAAAACCTCAACAATCACCGCGATTTCTACGATGGCGAGCGCATAGGCATCAATCCGACCGTGCGTTTTGCATTGAGCGAAGATACAACGCTGGATCTGTCCTACGAATATGCCGATCACGATCGCTTCATTGATCGCGGCATTCCAACCGGCACGGATGGCCGCCCGATCGAGGAATTCAAAAACATCACCTTTGGCGATCCGGAATTGAACTTCAACGATCTGGAAGCGCATCTGCTGCGCGCCAACCTTCAGCACACATTCTCGGACAGCTGGAAAGGCGTGTTCAGCGCATTCTACGGCAATTACGACAAGGTCTATTCGAACTTCTATGCTTCGGGCTATGACCAAGCCAACTCGCCAGATGTCGTGACCACCGATGGCTACATCGACGCGACCCAGCGTGAAAACCTGATCCTGTCTGCGAATATGGTCGGCGAGTTCAACACGGGCGCGGTCGCGCATACGCTGCTGTTTGGCGCAGAATACATCAACACGTCGTCTGATCAGGACCGATTCAATCCGGTTTGGGATCAGACCAATAATGACAACGAGATCTTCGCAATTACCCGCCTGCTGAACTTGCGCGGGGGCGTAGGTTTGAACGCATCAGGCGACATTACCTCAGTCACATTCGGCGATCTGAATGACTTCACGCAGGTGGAGATCGATGTCGTCTCGCTCTACATTCAGGATGAGATCAAGCTGACCGATTGGCTTAATGTCGTGGTGGGCGGGCGTTTCGACAGCTTCGATATCGAAGTACTCGACGTCCCCAGCGACGAACTACGCACGCGCAAGGATGAGGAATTCTCTCCACGTGGAGGCGTGATCTTCAAGCCGCGGGAAAACATCTCGATCTACGCAAGCTATTCGGAGAGTTTCCTGCCGCGTTCGGGTGAGCAATTCGCCAATATCAACGGCAGCAACAACGCACTGGACCCGGACAAGTTCACCAATCTCGAAGCCGGCATAAAGTGGGATTTTGCAGACCACCTCAGCTTCACCGCGGCGATATTCGAGATCGAGCAAAGCTCCCCTCAACCCAATGACAATGACCCGTCGACGCTGGATGTGATCGATTCCAAGATCGACGGCTTTGAACTGCAACTGCAAGGTGAAGTGATGCCAGCCTGGACCGTTTCAGCGGGCTACAGCTTCCTGGACGGAGAACAGCAGAGCCGCACGGGCCCGACAGGTCTGCGCCCACGCGAACTGCCAGAGAATATGTTCTCGATCTGGAACCAGTTTGAAGTCACCGATCGACTGGGACTTGGCATCGGCATGACGCACCAGGATGAAAGCTTCATCGACAATGGCAACACCGCTGTGCTGCCATCCTTCACGCGATTTGATGCATCAGCCTATTACGACGTGTCGGAGAATCTTCGGGTGCAGGTCAATATCGAGAACCTGACCGACGAGCTTTACTTCCCCAACAGCCACGCCAGGCACGAAGCTTCGGTCGGCGCGCCGCTCAATGCGCGCTTTGCCATCACAGGCCGGTTCTAAAGGCAGCTAGCCTTCGGGCTCTTCGGAGCTCGAAGGTGGCCGGATCGCAGGCACTTCGCGCGCTGCATCTTCGCTGCTTATGCCCGGAGCAGGTGCAGCGCTGATCGTTTCCAATCGCCGCGCTACGCGCCCCGCCCGCTGGATCGCGCGCACCAGCCGGGGATAGACGCCGCAGCGGCACAAGTTCGGGATCGCCGCCTTGATTTCCGCTTCGCTGGGATCGGCATTCCGCTCAAGCAACGCCGCCGCGGCCATCACGATGCCCGGCGTACAGAAACCGCATTGGATTGCTTGTTCGGCGACCATGGCTTGCTGCACCGGATGGGACCGATCACGCGACAAGCCTTCGATAGTGGTGATGAATCGCCCTTCCGCCTCTGCGATCGTCACCAGACATGACCGTAAGGCTGCGCCATCAACGATAACCATGCACGATCCGCAATCGCCATTGCCGCAGCCATACTTGGTGCCGGTCAGGTTTGCCGCATCGCGCAGCGCCCACAGCAAGGGGGTGTCCGGATCCATATCGAACTCGAGCGGACGTTCATTTACGGTCATGCGCGGCATGCGACAACTTATCGCATGCACTATGTTGGCTAACAAGACGCTCTGTGTGGATGCAAACACAAATTGCGCTTGTTATGTGTTGATCCTGCGTTAGTCGGTTGGCCATGAGCGAGAATGCCAAACTGACGCGCGGTTCGATACGTGGCCATCTCGTTTCTCAAACTTTGCCAGCCATTGTCGGTGTTGCTGCAGTCATGTCGATCGGCTTGGTCGATGCCTATTTCATCGGGCAGCTGGGCGCGGACGCTTTGGGGGCAATTGCGGCTTCTTCGACTTCCCACGGCTGGAAAAGCTTAGCCATGCTGCCGAAGATACACTGGCCGACGTACGCAACGATAGGCGCGAGGCAGATAGCCAGCCGTTCTGGCAATCGTTGACCGAATATCTGACATGATCACCGCAATCGAAGGCGGCCAGGATCTCGCGCGCAGCATCGAGCTTGCGGCACAAGCGACGGACGCAGTGTCCAGCCATATCGACGACGTGCGAGAGCTCTCCCTGTCGACAGGCGCGGCGGCTAGCCAGGTCCTTTCGTCTTCGACTGATCTGGAAAAGCAAGCCTCGACACTGCGCACGCAAATGCAGGCATTCTTGAGCAAGATCAGGGCGGCGTAGATACGGCATCGGCCGGTTTAAGGCTGAGCTTTACGCCAATCGCGCTTGATCTTCTTGGCTAAGCTCCATTTGTGGACTTCAGTCGGCCCGTCGTAGATACGAAACGCTCTGATTTCACGAAAGAATTGTTCGACAATCGTATCGCCTGTTACTCCCGTGCCGCCCATCACCTGTACGCACCGGTCGGCAATCTGAAACAACGTTTCAGCCACAAAGGTCTTGGCCATTGAGCTCTCGGTTGTTCCGATTTCACCGGTGTCCAGCACGCTGGCGCACCAGTCGATCATCAACTCGCACGCCTTCAGATCAATCTTGTTCTGAGCCAGCATGAAGCCCACTCCCTCATGATCGACCAGCGGCTTTCCGAACGCCGTTCGCTTGCAAGCATAGTCGGTTGCAATCTCTTGAGCCCGATCCGCAACGCCAAGCCAACGCATGCAATGCGTGAGACGTGCAGGCGCCAGACGGACCTGTGCGTATTTGAAGCCCTCACCCGCTTCGCCAAGCATCTGGTTCGCCGGTACACGCAGATCGTTTATGGTAATAACAGCGTGACCGCCCGGCATGGAACTATCAATCGTCTCGAGCACGCGTTCAATCTGGATAGATGGATCGGGTAGATCGACAAGGAACATACAAGCTCCGCCTTCGGAATCAGCCTCAACCGATTTGGCCATGATGATCCCTACCTTTGCGCCGTCTGCACCGGTGATGAAAGCCTTTCGCCCATTGATCACCCAGTGGTTGCCATCGCGTTGGCAGGTTGTTTGCATCAATGACGGGTCAGACCCTGCGCCGTTGTCTTCGGCCGGTTCGGTCATGAAAAAGGCTGAACGAGCATCCCCTGACTCCAAGGGGGCCAGGAAACGTTGCTTGATCTCGTCGCTGCCAACCTTTCTGAGCAGGTACATATTGCCTTCATCGGGAGCCATCACATGACAGGCAATCGGACCAAGCGGCGAAATGCCGCTCTTGCGCAGGATCAATGCGGTATCAGCATGGCTGAAATGCGATCCGTCCTTTCGAATATGCGGGACTAGCAGGCCTACCGCCTTGGCCTTGCCCCGCAGTTCCGCTCCAAGTTCATCGGAAGGCCCATGACTGCCGCAACGTGGGTCTGCCTCGTATGGAGCGACGACCGTGCGAACAAACTCTTCAACTCTAGCCGCGATCTGTTCGGCTTCAGACGTATAGTGGGCCATTCAAACTCATCCTGTTTTGGTATTGGTGCGGACCTAATCGACCACGAGCCAGCTTCCACCTCCCCAATTGGTCAGCGAGTTCGAATGCACCTCAAGGAGTTGGTCCTATTGAACCGAGATCGTTGATGAGAACTTGCTCAGCAAGTTCAGGAATGGACCATGGCTTGAATAACTCTGGTCCGTCAGATCATCCAAGAAGCCGGAAAGTGAGTCGCCGACACCAACTTTCATATTGTTGTTCACGCGCCGGTTCGAGAATCCCAATCTTTCAGAATTGTGACGGTGTGTGCCTATCGATTGCTATCACTTGGCTTATCGCATCTATTCCGCTCACGATGAACAAGAACGATTCGCGATCCGTATTAGCGGAAGCCCTCAAGCTTGCGCTTGCTGGAGATCATGACCCCGCGCGATTGGGAAACGCCATCGCCAACCCGCAACGATTAACCGCAATCGAGAAAAGCGCGTGGGTGCAGCTTCACAACTGGTCGGCCGATGCGAACCTGCGGGCGCAGTATCCGCAGATTGCAGATTTCAGCCGCCGCCGGATAACCGAGTTGCTGGTGCAGCTCGAAGACTAGGGCTTTAACGGGCTGCCATCTGTTCGGCCCGGAACTCTCCACGGTCGAGCATCTGCAGAGCCAATCGTGCCAGATGACGCGATTCCTTCCATTCGCCCTCGGCAGTCTCCAGAACAACACGGTCAGAACCACGCATCGCCGCTTCGAACATGGCGCGCGCTTCCTCAGTGCGACCCTGACGTGCGTATGCGATGCCAAGATTGATCAGTTTGGCAGGATCATCTGCGGCAAGTTCGGTGTTTGCCTCAATCACTTCAACCGCGATTGCGTCATGACCATCCAGCAAGGGTTCGTAGCCGATATCGCTCGGTGCACCACTAACAAGCATCATCAAAGCTGCAGTACCGGTTAGAAACATATGCCATCTCCCAAAAGAGCTTGCATAGTGTGGAAAAGTATTTCGGGCTGCAACAAAAATGAAACATTGTCATAAAACAGCAGCATTTAGACATGTTCTATATATAAAACAGCTGGTTAGAGGCTGTAACAATAGCTAGCTGGAGAGCCTCTGGTATGTCATATTTGTCATATACCTGACATTTTTTGTCATGTGACAATTTTGCGATATTTTGGCTGTTTCCGACCACAAAGAGTCACTGCCCGTCCTTAATAGCACTGGAGCGCGCTTGATGCGTGACTAACTTTTACTCCGGATTTTTAAGAGGACCGCTCGCTGTGAAAACTCTCAATCGCTCGCTTATAATGGGCGCAAGCCTGATCGCACTCGCTGGTTGCGGCGCGGATGAAATCGCCTCGCCCGGCACGGGGGGCAATGTCATTATCAATGGTGGCGGTGGTGGCACCCCGACGCCGTCACCAACGCCAACGCCAACCACGACCACTACAGCGGCGGCCGACTGTCCGTTTATTGAGGATCCGCAGGGTCTAACAAGCCGCGGTACAATCTCTGGCCCGACTGGCTCTTATCGCCTTTGCCAGCTTCCGGCTCGCTTCAATCGTTCAACCACGCTTCCGTTTACGGCGTCTGATTCTGCGGTCATCTATTTGATCGACGGTCAGGTTGACGTCGGCACTGATGGCGGACCGACTGCTGATAACTCTGACGGCCTCGATGACACCAATATTGTCCTGACTATTGAGCCAGGTGTGATCCTGGCAGGTCTTGATGCGTCTTACTTGAACGTCAATCGCGGCAACCAGATACAGGCAAACGGGACAACCGACCGCCCGATTATCTTTACCAGCCAGCAGAATATTCGCGGCGAGAACACTGATAGTTCTTCGGGCGATTGGGGTGGACTCATTCTCAATGGCCGCGCTCCGATTACGGACTGCCTTTCGAATACAGCTACGCCAGGCACAGCCCAATGCGAACGCGAAGTCGAAGGTACAACCACGCCGCCGCGCTATGGCGGCGACGATGCTTCGGACAGCTCGGGTTCCGTTCGCAATGTCCAGCTGCGCTTTTCGGGTACTGTGCTTGCAAATGGTGACGAGCTTCAGGCTCTGACGACAGGCGGCGTTGGCTCAGGCACCACCTTCGAAAACATCCAGTCGTTCAACAGCGCGGATGACGGCGTCGAATTCTTTGGTGGCGTGGTGAATATGAAGGGTCTCGTGGTTGTCGGCGCAGAAGACGACTCGATCGACACCGACACAGGCGTGAAGGCTACACTGCAGTATGTTGTCGCAGTGCAGCGTTCCGATGTCGGTGACACGATCATTGAAGCCGACAGCAACAACGCTCTGGTTGATGATACGCCTCGCCAGAACACATTGATTTCGAACGCTACTTTCATTCAGCGCAAGAACGATGACCAGGTCATCCGTATCCGCGGGGGAACAGATTATTCGCTGTTCAACACCATCATCTTCGACAATTCTTCAAATGGTACGCCGTGCTTGCGTATTGACCTGCCGGAAACAGTTCGTGCCGCGAATGCTGGACTTGATGATGTCGGTCCGCCGCGCTTCGAGTCCGTGGCAATGGATTGTGCGACACCTTTCCGTGATGGCAGCAGCGGCGTAACTGCCGCTGATACACAGGCAATTTTCGAGAGCGGCTCGAACAACACCACTGCGCTGACCAACACTCTGACGATGACCTATATCAACGGTTCGAACGAGGACGCACTGGTGGCCTTCGACGCGACGGGCATCTCCAGCTTCTTCGACAATGCTGGTTACGTTGGTGCAGCACAATCGGGTGATACGCGCTTCGAAGGCTGGACTTGCGACTCAGCGACCATCTCTTTCGGAAACAACTCGGGCGCCTGCACCTCGCTGCCGGTTTACTGATGATCCATTTGCTCCTGGGCGGTCAGCACCTCTCTCGCTGATCGCCCAGGAGCTTCGCTGCATGAATCAAACTCAGGCCTCTATGAAAGGGTCTTCGAAAATGAACACTGGCAAGCAGTTGACGGGGCTGCTCCTCCTCACAACCGCTCTCACATATCCTGCAGTTGCACATGCCCAGGATAGTCAAACCACCGATGCAGTTGCACAGTCGGAGGATCAGGTCGATCCGGAGGATGATGCCTTCGAGGAGCCCGAAATCTCAGTTCCAGGCGGTTCCATCATCGTCACCGGGCGACGCAATCGCGATGTTACACGCAGCTCGAGCCAGGTCATCTCTGTTCTGTCGCAGGAAGAGATTGCCCGAACCGGCGAAGGTGACATTGCGGGCGCGCTTGGGCGCACAACCGGACTGGCTGTTGTGGGCAATGGCAACGTGTTTGTCCGCGGCCTTGGTGACCGTTACTCGCTGGCATTGCTCAACGGTCTCCCACTGCCATCTCCACAACCGCTCAGCCGCGTCGTTCCGCTGGATATTTTTCCGACCAACATCGTAGCCTCCTCGCTGGTCCAGAAAAGCTACTCGGCAAACTTCCCAGGCGAATTCGGCGGCGGTGTGATCAACCTAACCACTCGCGCTGTGCCAGATGAGAGCTTTCTCGATATCAGCCTGAGCATAAGCGGCGATACTGAAACCACTTTCAGCAATGGCCTCGACTATTACGGGTCAGACTATGACTGGTCTGGCTTTGACGACGGCACACGTGATGTGCCGCCAGCGCTCCAGGATTTCTTCAATAGCGGCCGCCGCATCGGTGACCTGACAACTGCAGAACAAGGCGCAATCGTTAAGCAGTTGGGCAACCCCAATCTGGTGGTGCTGCAGGAAGTGGGCGACGTGAGGCCGAACTTCTCTAGCGGGATCACGGCTGGCACCGCGTTTGATGTTGGTTCAGACGGCCGGCTTGGCTTGATCGCGACTGCGTCGCTCAGCAACAAGTTGCGCACGAAGGTAATTACGTCGCAGAACCCGTTCACGACTGATCTTCAGCTCGATCGTGACTCGCGAAATTTTGTCACCGACAACCGCATTCTGGCCAACGCCATGTTGGGTGTCGGTCTCGAGATTGGCGAACATCAGTTCCGTTGGACAAATCTGTTCATCCGGGACACGCTGAAGCAGTCAGGGCTGGGGTTTGGTGAGCTGCTGCTCGACGGAGACAGCCTGATTACCCAGAACACAGGCTGGTATGAGCGGCAGCTGATCGATACGCAGCTGGTTAGCGAACTTGAGTTCGGCGATCTTTCTGTCGATGTGCGCCTTGGATACGCGCAAACCCAGCGCGAAGCGCCATACGAATATGAGTTTGTCTATGTCCGCACCAATCAGGACAACCAGGACACGGGCGATATCTTCATCAACGTTCTGGACCGCCAACGCGGCAGCGCATCAGTTGCATTTTCCGAACTGAAGGAAGATCTCCTCTACGGCGGTCTCGACTTGAGCTATCCGCTGACCGAGTGGCTGACGGCTACAGTTGGCTATGCCTACACAGACACCAGCCGTGATTCCGAGCGTCGCGAATTCTTGATCGACGGTGATAATATTCCACCAGGCGTTGGGGCACTTCGCCCCGATCTTTTGCTCGGCGATGCAATCATCGATTACTTCGGCATTGGTTTGAGTGAACCAACCCAGACTGATCCTGCGTTTGCTGCTGATCTGGAGATTCAGGCCGGATATGCGAAGGTTAACATTGTTCCGGCCTTCGGTGTAAGTTTGGATCTTGGTGTCCGATATGAAGATGCTTCACAGTCGGTTGGCACGGTAAGCCGGTTCGAGAATCCGTTCGTTTCGCTTGCGACGACAGCGCTCAACAACGACTACTTCTTACCCGGCGCAACGATTACGTGGGAAGCGACGGATTCGCTGCAATTCCGGGCGAGTGCATCCAAAACGATCGCACGTCCGCAGTTCCGCGAACTGATCTTCCAGCCCTACACTGACCCTGAAAATCAGCGTCAGTACATCGGCAACCCGGCTTTGATAGATTCAGAGCTGTTCAACGCAGAAGTTCGCGCCGAATATTACTTCGGTCGAGGCAATCGTGTTTCTGCAGCTGGTTTCTACAAGGAAATCGAAAACCCGATCGAGCCCTATGTTTCGATTGGCGCGGATACGAGCTTCACTACGCGTTTTGCCAATGCGCCAACAGCCGAACTGTTCGGCGGTGAGTTCGAGTTCCAGTTGACCAAGCCATTGTTCGATTGGGGCGCGACCGGTTGGCTTGAAACGAAACAGATCATTTTCGCGACAAACTACACCTACACCCAATCCGAGTTGAAAGTAGGCGAAGGCGATACCACCAGCCTCTTCACCGCCGGTGTTGGTGCGATTGAGAGCGATGCAGCACTGTTCTTCAACGATGGTGACCCGCTCACCGGTCAGTCGGATCATTTGGTCAATGTTCAGCTCGGCATCGAAGATCAGGACAAGCTGCAACAGCTGACTTTCCTGCTTAGCTATGCCAGCGAACGCGTTACGCGCCGTGGTACGGCTGGCTTGCCTGACATTGTTGAAGATCCCGGTCTGACATTCGACTTGGTGATGCGCCAGGAGTTAAAGCTGTTCTCAGTTCCGCTGGAACTCAAGGCTGAAGCGCGCAACATTTTTGGGCGGGGGAACTTTGAATTTCAGAAGGTTGGCGACAACCGCATTGAAATCAACAGCTACGATGTCGGCACATCATTCTCGCTGGGCCTTACTGCCAAATTCTAGATATCGGCACGCCCCGTCTTCGGGCGGGGCGGCCGCCTAGGCTATCGCCGAAGCTCAAGGTCGAAGACGTAGCCGATTGAACGCACGGTTCGCAGGGGGTTACCGCCCCCCGCAGCCTTTATAGCTTTCCGCAATCGGCCAATCCATACATCGACCGTTCGTTCGTCAATCATCTCTTCCTTCTTGCCCAGTCCGGACATTATTTCCGGGCGTGACAAAGTGCGGTTGGCATTCTCGGCTAGAAACCGGAGCAGCCTGAATTCGTTCGGGCTGACATCGATTGGCTCATCGCGCCAGTAAGCGCGGTAGGCAGGCAAATTGATGGTCAACGCCCCATAGTCGAGTTTCTCGGTAGTGTAGTTCGCCGCCATGGGCTTTAACGCAAAAATACGATCCAGCACCGCGCGCCGGTCGATTGGCCCCGACATATAGTCATCCGCCCCGGCATCGAGTGCACGCTTGCGCGCTGCGAAATCGTCATCGTTCAAGACCATTGTAATGTGCGCGCCTGCTGTCTGGGGATCCGCCCTCAACCGGCGGCAAAGCTCCAGGCCGGCAAGGTCATCGAGCACCCAGTCGATGAATATCCAAATCGGACCTTCGAATATCTGCGAAGGAGCGCGCGAAGTGATCTTCGAGAATTCATACTGCGCGTCATCATGAGCGAATGGCTCGAACTCATCAGCGTCTGGATGTGTGAGCAGAATCTTGACAACCGACATACAACTTGGCCCCTGGTTCGAACCCAGTTTGCCCTCAATTTATGACGTGTCCGTGACGAAGCAGGCGCTTTGAGCATTTGCAGCTGTAGCGTCAACTATCCGCAATTGGCTCATTAGCCGCCAGTCCGGTTTTCGTGCTTAGTTTGAAAGCAGACAGGCCGCTAACAGCCCAAGATTAGCCGAGAACCCAATTCGACCGGATGTCCGCCTTCTACCCCATAAACGGCCTTCAGCGACGGCGCTATGTTGGCCGATTGCGGAAAGTCCAATTTCGGTGCCATTGAGAAGCTGAGCAGACATTCGGCTTTTCGCGCAGTTGCAAGCATTGAACGGCCGCAACGACCAACGATTTGCATTGTGCGGCCCGCGCCCTATGCTTTGAGCTCATCCCACGCAAAGAGACGCACTCTCGCTCGTTGAGCGAGCATGCGAACATTTCCCTGAAAATACATGGACGCAGCAGCTTCAGACATGCAATCAAGCAACAACCTACCAATTGATCCACCCATAATTGACCTACCCATCGAAACCCATGACCGGGGATTCTATGATGGCTTCAGCCGTGAAGTGACGATCCCGGGCAAGATCATAGTCTCACTGCTGATCATGTGGGCGATCTTCTTCCCGGTGCGTGCCAATGAGACTTTGAGTGCCGCGAATGAGAATATCATCTCGAGTTTTAGCGGGTGGTATGTCTATCTGGTAGCGCTGCTGATGGTAATCGCATTAGTCCTTGCTGCGCTGCCACAATCGGGGCGTTTGCGGATCGGGGCGCCCGATGACAAGCCCGAATTCTCTCGATTTTCATGGTTTGCCATGTTGTTTGGCGCGGGGATCGGGATCGGCATGCTGACCTACTCGACGGGCGAGCCCCTGGCTCATTTCTCTAACAATCCGGAGATCATCCGTGGCGCGATCGAAGCGAGTTCTGCAGAAGCCGTTCGGCCGGCCTATGTCTACACCTTCCTGCACTGGGGCTTTGCGGCTTGGGCAACCTATGCACTGGTCGGGCTGGCGATTGGTTATGTCTCCTATCGCCGGGGATTGCCCCTAACAATCCGTTCTGCACTGGTGCCGCTGTTCGGAGAGCGGATGTCCGGTACTGCAGGCCACGTGGTTGACGTGGTTGCAGTAGTCGCCACGATATTGGGTGTCGCCGTGACCATGGGTCTGGGCGTAGAGCAATTTGTGGCAGGTCTTTATCGGGTCGGAATGGGCGATTGGCTTGTCAATTCGGAGGGGACGGCGAGCACAATCGCGATTATTGCCGCGCTGCTGGTGCTGGTGGGTGCGTCAACAATCAGCGCCTTGTCGGGCGTTGGGCGAGGCATCAAGTGGCTTTCGAACCTCAATATGGGTTTGTCGTTCCTATTGATCGCATTGTTCGTGATCGTTGGTTCCGGTCTGTACGGGTTGGAGCTGATGTGGACTGGACTGACCGACTACCTTGTTGCCCTCCCTGCCAAGACACTGACGCTGTTTACCAGCGACGGAAGCCAAGTGTCGGAAGAGCTGATGCAGTGGCAACTCGACTGGACCATCTTCTATTGGGCGTGGTGGATCGCTTTTGCGCCTTTCGTCGGCATGTTCATCGCCCGGGTCTCACGCGGCCGTACAGTGCGCGAATATGTGTTTGGCGTGATCCTTGTTCCCTCGCTGATGTGCTTCTTCTGGATGGCGATTGTTGGCGGCACCGCGATCGATCTGGAGTTGAGCGGTGCCGCGCAAGGCGCGATTGCCGAAGCGGGCATTTCTGACCAGCTATACGCAACGCTCGCAGTGGTGCTTGATCCGGCCGCAGCCCAGATCGTCTCGATCCTAGTCGTGGTATTGCTTATGACTTACCTCGTAACATCTGCGGACAGCGCGATACTGATCGTCAACACAATCAATGGTGCTGGCGAGGATGAAGGGCAGCGCCGCTATCACATTTTGTTTTGGGGTGTAGCGTTGGCGTTCATGGTCGGCAGCATGCTCGTGCTGGGTGGAATTGATGCGATCCGGATAACCATGATGATCGGAGCATTGCCATTCTCATTCGTGCTCGCATTAATGGCTATCGCGATCATCAAGGCGATCATCTTCGACCTTATCCGCAAGAAGCACGGTGTTCCGACAACCGCAGAGGCTTGCGAGGAATGGGAAGCAGCCAAGTAGAGGTAAATGATTAAAATCACTCGGACTTAGCGATGCCATAGTATTGATTTCTCAATATTTTAGTATTCTTGATTATACTATAAAATATACACTGACTTAGATAGTGTATAATAAGTCTATATTACCTATACTTGATATAATTTTTTAAATATTTGAGTTATATTTGAATCTAAGATTCAATGTTGCTTTAGGGCAACATTGGAATTATTTTAAAAAAAATCCCTGTCGCTGCTGTGGTGGACTCCTCCGAGCATTGGTACTGCCCGCATCTAGAGGCATGACTTCATTCTATTTCCTTCCGTTTTGATCGCGAATATTGGCGATGTGCGTTTCCGCGCATCCCTTTCGTGCGTCCAATCGGGTAAAACAAAGGGGCAGCAATAATGAGAAAATTCGCAAGAGGTGTATCGCTTGGCGCGGTCGCAGTGGCCATGGCCACGCCAGCCATGGGGCAAGATCAGACACAGCCAGAACAACAAAAAGTAGAGCAGCGCACCGGCGGTGTTCCGGTAATCGTGGTTACCGCGCAGCGCCGCAGTGAAGACCTCCAGGACGTTCCTGTCTCTGTCCAGGCGCTTGGACAGGAAGGTCTTGAGCAGCTCAATATCGATACGTTTGAAGACTATCTTGAGCAACTGCCGACTGTGACCGCCGGCGGTTCCGGGCCGGGTCAGAGCACGATCTACATCCGCGGCTTGGCTTCAACGACACCAAACCTCACCACCGCTGGCGTTGCCGGCCTTGCACCAAACGTCGCTCTCTATCTCGATGAGCAGCCGCTGTCTCAGCCAGGACGCAACCTGGACGTATATGCGGCCGATATGGAACGGATCGAAGTTTTGTCCGGTCCGCAAGGCACGCTGTTCGGCGCAAGTTCGCAAGCCGGTGTTGTGCGCCTGATCACCAACAAGCCAAGCCTGTCGGGTTTTGATGCCAGCGCCTCCGCTGGCGTCTCGTTCACTAAAGGCGGTGAGACCAGCTACAAGGCCGAAGCCATGGTCAACGTGCCGGTCACTGACACGATCGCGCTGCGCGGCGTAGTCTATCTCGACGATCAGGGCGGCTATATCGACAATGTGGCTGGCACTCGCAATGCCGGCGAGAGCGGACGTTTCCGTACCGCGGGCACCGTGCGCGACAATGGCGTGCCGGTCAGCGCAGGTCGCGCCGGTTTCCAAGCCGGGGCGGATCTTTCAGCAGTCAATCTGATCAATGCCGACAATGCGTCGCTTGTTGAAGAGGATTTCAACGACACGCAGTACTCCGGCTTCCGCGCCACTGCACTTTGGGAAGTGACGCCTGATTGGAAAGTTACTGTAGCGCACTCACGTCAAAGCGTTGAGAGCGACGGCGTATTCTTCGCCGATCCGGAGCTTGATGGTCTTGATGATCTGGAAATCCAGCGCTTCGAAGACGATCGTATCGAAGATGATTTCTCCAACACCAGTTGGACCGTCGAAGGTCGCTTGGGCGCGCTCGATATTGTTTATAGCGGCGCATACACTGACCGGGAAACGCAGCAGAAGGTCGACTACTCGGACTATCTGTTTGTCGGCCAATACCTGCCATACTACATCTGTGACACAGCCGTGGTCTATTCCGGCTATGTGACCAATGCTCCGGCTGATCCGACCTGCCAGGCACCAAATCTGTTCGTGGCATCGAATACCGATACCACCGTGTTCACGCAGGAATTCCGCGTCAGCACGCCGCAAGATGCGCGCATCCGCGCAACCGCAGGCGCGTTCTATAGCGATCTGGAGCTCAAGGAACTCAATGACTTCGCCTATCCCGGCTCGCAGTTTGTGCGTGGTTCGGATGGCGTGACGACCGGCTTCCTGCCTAACTTCCCGCTGACCAACGCAAGCGCGGCCGGCGGCGGCAATTCGTCGACTGGCTATTTCCAGGAAGCCGGACCATTCCCGACTGTTGTGATTTTCCGCAACGATATCCGCCGCACGGACGAGCAGCTGGGCATCTTCGGTGAAGTTGCTTTCGATATCATTCCGGATACGCTCACGCTCGCAGGTGGCGCGCGATATTATGATACCGAGGTTGACCTGGAAGGCAGCGCGAACTCGTCCTTCTTCAACCTTAATTCGGCTATTTTCGGCCCCAATGCGGGTGCGGCACCTGGCACAGGGGCAGATGCCCAGCTTGCTGGTACCAACATCAGCGCTCAATTTGCGCCAGACAATGCGGTGGGTGCGCCCGACACCGCTTCGACTGATGGCTTCATCTTCAAAGGCACACTCACGTACACGCCAAATAGCGACCTGATGTTCTATGCGACCTATTCGGAAGGCTTCCGCCCGGGTTTGCTCAACCGTCCAGGTGGTGCAAGCAACGGCGCAGGCTTTACCGTGCCTTATGCGCTCGATACCGATGAGGTGAAGAACTATGAAATCGGTTGGAAAACCGATCTGGCTGACGGCCAGTTGCGATTGAACGGCAGTGCTTTCTTCGTCGATATCAGCCGCCTGCAGACCACTATCTTCGATCCGAGCATCACTAACCTGTTCTTCTCGGACAATGCGGCCGATGCCGAGATTATGGGTGTGGAAGCAGACTTCACCTTCGCACCTTATGCGGTGCCGGGCTTGACCGTAGCCGGTGCATTTTCCGTTCTCGACACAGAGATCACGGATGTGCTTACGCCAACCAATGACGTTGTTGTCGGTGAAGAGCTCGCATTTGCACCGTCATTCCAGGGCAACATGCGTGCGCGCTATGAATGGGATCTGAGCAACACGCTGGAGGCCTTTATACAGCCGCAAGTGTCGCATTCGGCATCGAAGTTCACGGACATTATCGAGATCAACAAGCTCGAACTGGAAAGCTACACGGTGTTCGATCTTTCGGCTGGCGTTAAGAGCGGCCCTTGGAAGTTCGACGTCTACGGAGAGAACCTGTTCGACACACGGGCACAGATCTCTGGCAACTTCGTGTTCGACCGTGCACGCATTTCCACCAACCGTCCGTTGACAATCGGCATGCGCGTCAGCTTCGACTACTGATCCAGCAGTTTGGCAAAACGAGCGGTGGGGGTGAGTCTGGACGGGTTCACCTCCACCGTTTTGCTATGTAGGGACAAGCAATGGCAACACGCGAAGAACAGCTCAAGGCAGCCCAAACGGCATTGCAAGCCAGCGAGTTCGCAAAAGGGCTGGCTCTAGCGGAAAATCTGCTGGCAGAGCGGCGAAGCGATCCAGAAGCGCTGTATCTTGCCGCTGTCGCAAGTCGCTATCTCGGTAAACATAGTGATGCCGAGAAGCATCTTGGCGCTCTCCATCAGGCAATGCCCGAATATGGGCGCGCGTGGCAGGAAGAGGGGCACCTGGCACTCGCTCTTGGGGACAAGACCAAAGCGCTGGAGGCTTTTGCCAGAGCAACGCGCTTCAATCCGGCGCTAACTGCCAGTTGGCGCAAACAGGCCAAGCTGCTGAGTGCGACAGGTCGCAATGCCGAGGCGGCCGCAGCCAATGCGCAGCTGGAACGGCTTTCTTCGCTCCCGCGCGAGCTGATCGCGGTGACCAACCATCTTCACGAAGGGCGGCTGCTAAGGGCAGAAGAAATCTGCCGCCATTTCCTGCGCAGCAATCCCAAGAATGTCGAAGGGATGCGACTGCTCGCTAAGATCGGAATTGAACTTGGCATTCTCGATGATGCCGAATTCCTGCTGGAAAGCGCAGTCGCGTTCGAGCCTGACAACATTCAGCTCAAGCTCGACTACACCGATGTGCTGCGCCGCCGCCAGAAGTTCGGCAAGGCGCGGGCACAAGCTCAGGCGCTGCACGATAGCGATCCCTGCAATCCCATGTTCCAATCACAACTTGCAATCGAAAGCATGCAGACCGGTGATTACGATCGCGCATTCGAACTGTTTGACGCGGTACTTGTGAAGCTGCCGCGAGATCCGGCAACGCTGACGAGCAAAGGGCATGCGCTCAAAACATTGGGCCAGACAGACGAGGCGATCACGAGTTACCAAGCGGCAGTCAGTGCGAAGCCTGATCACGGTGACGCCTATTATGCGCTCGCCAATCTCAAGACCTACAAGTTCGAGAATTCAGAGATTGACGCGATGCGCGCGCAAGCTGCGCGGCCTGATCTTGCCTTTATGGACCGGGTCCACCTGTCCTTTGCGCTTGGCAAGGCGCTGGAAGATCGCGAAGACTACGAAGCGAGCTTCAAGCACTATGATGAAGGGAATGCCTTGAAGCGCGCGCAAACCCGCTACAGCGCCGATGCGATGAGTCGCGAGCTGGCGGCACAGAAATCGGCATGCACAGCAGACCTGTTCGCAAAGCATGAAGGCACGGGATATGATGCGCCTGATCCGATATTTATACTTGGCCTGCCGCGCGCAGGCTCGACATTGCTCGAGCAAATCCTTGCCAGTCACTCGCAGATCGATGGGACGCTCGAGCTTCCCAATATCCTCGCGCTCGCGCACCGGTTGCGCGGGCGCAAGGCAGGCCAGTCACGGTACCCGGAAATCTTGCATGAACTCACGGCTGAGCAACTGACGACTTTCGGTGAGCAATTCATCGAGCAAACGCGTATCCACCGCCAAGGCGCGCAATTCTTCATCGACAAGATGCCCAACAATTTCCGGCATATCGGGCTGATCAATCTGATTCTGCCGAATGCGAAGATTATCGACGCGCGCCGTGATCCGATGGATTGCTGTTTCTCGGGCTTCAAGCAGCTTTTTGCCGAGGGGCAGGAGTTCACTTACGGCTTGGAAGAAGTTGGCCGGTACTATGCCGACTATGTCGATTTGATGGACCATTGGGATGCGGCGCTGCCAGGCAAGGTCTTGCGCGTACAACATGAAGATGTGCTCGACGATGTCGAAGCGCAGACGCGCCGAATGCTCGATTTTATCGGTGTCCCGTTCGAGGATGCCTGTCTTGAATTCCACAAGACTGACCGCGCTGTTCGCACCGCGAGCAGCGAACAAGTGCGTCAGCCGATCAATCGCAAGGGGCAGGATGCCTGGAAGCCGTTCGAGCCTTGGCTTAAGCCACTCAAACAGGCTTTGGCCGGAACGCATTGACCACACTCGATCACTCACGCGCATCAAGGAATATTTTGATGCTGGCCGATAAGGGCGTTATCTGGCTGGAATGATTGCATCTGCTCTTTCAGTGCGCGCATTGCTCAGCGCGATCTTCATCCTGATGGCGGGCAGCGGGTTTCTTTCAACGCTTATTGCAGTTCGTCTTGAGAGCGCGGGCGTCCCTTCGCTCATCATTGGCCTTGCAGCGACGAGCTATTTCACCGGACTAACTCTCGGATCACTTAGGGTTGAGCCGCTGATCGCACGCATCGGGCATATTCGCGCCTTCGCTGCATTTGTGACGATCTTTTCTGCCAGCAGTCTGACCTACGCCATCATTGAACAGCCAACCGTCTGGGTCGTGCTGCGCTTCATCGATGGCTTTGCCATGGCCGGCGTGTTTGTTTGTCTTGAAAGTTGGCTCAATCGGCAAGCCACACCTGCCAACCGGAGCATGGTGCTCGCCTCCTATATGATCGCGTTATATTGCGGGCAGGCTGCTGGTCAGTTCTTGCTCAATTTGGGCGAGAATGCACCAGACCTTCCCTTCATGATCTCGGCAGTTTTGCTCTCTGTCGCATTGCTGCCAGTGCTGCTCACTCGCATGGAGCAACCGCAGGTGGAGGCGTTCACGCCATTTTCCATCCGCAAGCTCTATACAGCTTCTCCGCTCGGGATCGTTGGAACGCTTGCCACCGGCGCAATGTTGGGCGCATTCTACGCCATGGGCGCGGTCTACGTTCAGCGGATTGGAATGGATCTGTCACAGGTCGCGCTGTTTACATCATTTTTGATTGCAGGCGGAGTAGCGCTACAATATCCTCTTGGTAGACTTTCTGACAGGTTTGACCGGCGGCGCGTGATCATCGCCTGTTTTGCAATAGCCGCGGGTGTCAGCGCTGCGATCGCAGCATTAAAGCTGCCAACCGTTGGAATGATCGCAATGGGCAGCATTTTTGGCGGCTTCGCTTTTGCGCTCTATCCGCTCTGTGTCGCGCATTCGAACGACCATCTTGAAGAGGAAGAACGCGTGGGTGCGAGCAGCGGCCTGGTGCTGACGTACTCCGCCGGCGCGATGGCTGGGCCGATGATTGGGTCAAGCGCCATGAGCGCGTTCGGTCCGGCCGGTTTATTTGCGATGATCGGAGTCCTTGCGGCTGGCGCAGCGATTTTCGGTATCTGGCGCACCGTAGTGCGTTCGGCTGTTCCAGCAAGCGAACAGCAGGTCTTCCAAAGCCTGCCGCGAACAACGCCCATGGCCGCCGTGCTGGAGACAGAGGACAGCATCGAGGGCTGGAAATCTGACTAACTGACATGAGCGCGGGAAGGTTCGCCACCAATCTCAGAGGTTTTAGCGATTGAGTTCGGCTCCTGAAGGCGGTCAGTCGGCTTTCAGACTATTCAGAGCCGAGCCGGAATTTCCGCATTTGGGGCGCACTGCAGACGTGGGCAACCCCAACCGTAGTTTGTGCATCCTAAATGCTTTCAGTCACAAACAGAAAGAGCCCCACTGGTAACAGTGAGGCGGAATATATCATATATGTCAGAGAGATGGTGGTTGCGGGGGTTGGATTTGAACCAACGACCTTCAGGTTATGAGCCTGACGAGCTACCGGACTGCTCCACCCCGCGGCACCTAGTTATTGACGCCCAAGATTACCTATTGCGAACTATTCAATCCGCCTGGCATTCGGCCAAACCGGCCGTTGGGCTATCCCCATGCAAAACTCTGCGAGCTTCGTTCAGGGTATTGGCAACTTCCCGAAAATATCCCGGAAAGCGAACCTCTAGCGGAGGCTAGAGACGCCAAAAGGGCCGCCCTGGTGGGTCAGCCCTTCGACTTGTGAATGGGTTTTATTACCGCGCAATCGCTGGCTTCAATGCCTGGCGACGACCTACTCTTCCAACGCTTAAACGTTAGTACCATCGGCGCTACCTGGTTTCACGGCCGAGTTCGAGATGGGATCGAGTGGGTCACAGGCGCTATGGCCACCAAGCAATGGAGCCAGCGAATACGGGTCTAAATCGATGTAGTGTGCTCGAAATATTCGAGCGGGCGACGATCTGGCCGAAGAGTCTTCCTCCTCAACACACAGTCGCAGGACTGTCGTTGATAGTGCGAACTCTCAAGCGTGATCAGAACTATTAGGACTGGTTAGCTTCACGCATTACTGCGCTTCCACACCCAGCCTATCAACGTCATGGTCTATGACGGTTCGAAGATACCTAATCTCAAGGGAGGCTTCCCGCTTAGATGCTTTCAGCGGTTATCCCGTCCATACATAGCTACCCAGCGGCACGCCTGGCGGCATGACTGGTACACCAGAGGTATGTTCACCCCGGTCCTCTCGTACTAGGGGCAACTCCTTTCAAGTATCGACGCCCACGGCAGATAGGGACCAAACTGTCTCGCGACGTTCTGAACCCAGCTCACGTACCACTTTAATTGGCGAACAGCCAAACCCTTGGGACCTGCTCCAGCCCCAGGATGTGATGAGCCGA